>JAIQEY010000090.1 GCA_020073565.1 Terriglobia bacterium | reverse complement strand
ACCCTCTTTCAGGTACTCGAAGCTCTCTTCCGGTGAATCCGCAATCTTGAACAGGTCAAGGTCTTCGGGCGAGATCACGCCCGCGTCCGCCATAGCATCGAAATTGATGATCTTCTTCCAGTACTCGCTGCCGTAGATAACGACCAGGATCTTCTTGGCCAGCTTCTCCGTCTGCGCAAGGGTAAGGATCTCGAAGAGTTCGTCCAGAGTGCCGAAGCCGCCGGGGAAGATCACCAGCGCCTTGGCCAGATACGCGAACCAGAACTTCCGCATAAAAAAATAATGGAATTCGAAGTTGAGCGAAGGCGTGATATACGGGTTCGGATATTGTTCGAACGGTAGATTGATGTTCAGGCCGATCGTCTTGCCGCCGGCTTGCTGCGCGCCGAGGTTGGCGGCTTCCATGATGCCGGGCCCACCCCCGGTCGTGACCACGAAGCGGCGGCGCTTGGCCGGAATCTGTATGGACCACTCGGTCAGCAGGTGGGCCAGGCGGCGAGCGTCCTCGTAATAGCGCGCCATGTCCACGGCGGCTTGCGCACGTTTCATCTCACTAGCCTGTTGCTCAGCCGTGACGTGAACCCCGTTTCCCTTTAGATCGGCCAGACGATCCTCGGCGGCGCCGCGACTGGGCAGCCGGGCCGACCCGAAGAATACGACCGTGTCCTGGATCTGCTCGCGCCGGAAACGGGAAAGCGGCTCGATGTACTCCGAGAGCAGTCGGAGAATGCGGCCATCGGGACTGTTAAGGAACGGCTCGTTCTTATAAGCGAGAGGCGCGGGTTGAGGCTTTTTGATATCCATAAGAGGCGTTCTTCGTCGTTGCTGGCCATTCGTCGTTTCCTCACCAGCAGAGGGGCAGGCGACAACGACCTTCCTTAGTCTTCCCTATATTGAATTGCCTCCTGGAATCCAACCCAGACATTGAGCACCCCGAGCCCCGTGCAGACGCCACGCACAAACCCGCTGCTCATGATCGAACGAAGCGTGGGATAAGGAAGCAATAGGTGGTTGTCGGTCCATTCGGGACGCCACGGCAGCATGATCAGCATGACTCCGACGGTCGCGCACAGAAACACAAACAGCAGGACTCCAATACGCCGGAGCCACAAGTGTGCCGTTGAAGCCGACGCCCCCGATGCAGGTGGCGGAGCAGACGGGCGGTCCGGAGTTTCGGAAGCCGGCTTGATCTCTCCTAGGCCGGTGGATTCGGTGGCAAGGGGTAATTTGGGATTGGACATCATCGCTGGCGTCGTAGTCAGGTGGATAAGGGACCCGAGGGCATCCCCTGCACAGGTTTGCAACCCACTCGTGCATTCTACGACTTCAGGGCCTGAATTCGCTCGGCCACATCGCGGTAATCGATGTTGGCGCCGTACACGTTAGTGAAATAGCGCAGCGCCGCGGGCCGGTCCTGGGCGCTTTCACAGGCCGAACCGAGTTCATAGTTGATGGCCACGCGCGATTCCTGGTCAAGACCCGGGATGGCGAGCGCCTTCTCATACCAGCGAATCGCAGCCTGGGGCACGCCTTTATCGAGGAAGCATTGCGCCAGCCACGTGTAGGTCTGGACCGTTTGGCCAAACGCAAGCCCGTGGTCGATCGCCGCGCAAACCTTCTGCAACTCCGCGATCGCTTCGTCCAGCAGCCCCATTTCGCGAAATGCAACGCCCAGGTTGTAGTGGGTCTCTGGATCCTCGTCGCTGGAGGCAACATCCTCTTCGAGTTCCTGCTTGAGTTCGCCGAACATCTCTGAGAGATCGACGCTGTCCGAGGGATGCATGGCTTGCGCGCCCGCTCCCAGGGGACGCACAGGTGTAGGCGTGTAACTCATGGCAGGAGCGGCTGCGGTGCCCGCACCTCCGACCGAGCCAGCCACGGCCGGTGCGGCCATTGGGGTAGAAGCAAAACTGTCCGAGTGCGCCACTTCGGGCTCCGGGGCAGGCTCAACCGGCACTGGCTGCTGGGCAGCAACCCGATCGGGTGTCGCAGGCGCCTTTGGTGAAGGCATCGCAGGCCAAACCCGCAAAGGTCCCGCGGCGGCAGGCTCGGCCTTCGGGAACGAGTTTCCCAACGAAGACTCCAGATCTGCCACAAACGCCGACAAGTCGCTGGTCTCAGCGTCAACGGGCTCGGCGCTCTCCGCTTCGTCGTAAACCGTCTCCGCATGCACTGTTTCGATGGCTTCGGACTCGTGCTCCGCAGGGACTGGGGGCCGAACCGCATCATGGTACCCAGCCATCAGGTCGGGAGACGCCGCGATCTCCGGCTCCCCATCCGATTCGGCAGCGAGTTCGAACTCCGGAACCTCAGATGTGTCGTCCGCGGAGATCTCTGTGATCTCGGGCTCCCCATCCGCATCCGACTGACTACTGGCCGACTCGATCTGAGCTCGCAGCGGATCCAGAATGCGGGCATCGCTGGTGAGTGATTCGAGCTTCTCCAATGCGGCCCGGGCTTGGTCCGTCATGAAGTGCTCAAGATAGAAACGCGCTTCTTCAACCGTTTCGGTGATTTCGGGGTTGTCCGCGGCCAGATCGGTTGACTGCGCGGCAGCAGGCTCAATGGCTGGCTGCTCGTGCGACGGCGCTGCCTGCTCGATCGAGAGCGAATCCTCCCACTCCGAGGAAAGATCGTGAGCATCGTGAGCACTATGGTCGAGCTCGACGGGCGACTCCTGCACTTCGAACTCCGGCTGTGCCGGAGCGGCCTGAGCATGCGCGGCGACATCGGGCTGCGGTGCCGGTGATGCGGCCATCGGCCAGGGTGCGGCCTGCGAAGACGCGGTAGCCTTCTTCACAGGTGCCGCGAGCGCAGCTGTTCTCGGTTCGACACTCTGCTCGTAGCGCGTGGCCAGTTCCCCGTAGCGCACTGCCTCGTCTGGATAGCCCGCCTCGTGGTACACGCTTTCCAGGGCGCGGCAGGAAACTGCCGCCTCAGCAAAGCGCCGCGCACGAGTATGCAGCCCAACCAGGCGCTGATTCAGCCGCACATCGCTTGGAGCCTGGGGCAGAACACTCAACAGAGGCACAATCGCCTTCTCCGGCAAATTGTAGGACAGGAACAGGTCCGCATCCGTCACGGCGGAGCGGACCGCGATCGCCACATGATCGGGATACGACTGGTCGATCACCGGCGCCGTTGCTTCCAGTTCCTCGACAATCACCGCCCCTTCTTCCGGGGTGATGTGGCTGATGGGCGGAGCCCCGCTCAGGCGCTCCACCATCTGCTGGTGATTCTGCATGTGGAGCTGATTCTGGGGCTCGGTTGTAGCCAGCGTTTCGTATATGTCGCGCGCGCGGGTGTAGTTCCCATCCTTGACCGAGGCATGGGCCAGCAATTCGAGGACTTCGGCGACATGAGTGCTCTCGCCCGCCGTATTCAGCAGTTGCAGCAGAGTGTTGAGGGCGTCAGCGTCGTCGCGTACGTGGCTGACCATCGCATGCAAGCTAGCCAGAAGCTTGGTGGAATCCGTGGACAGCAGGCGATCCGCATGCCGCGTGTAAACGTCCAGGGCTTCGTGATACTGCCCGAGGCGATCCGCTCCTTCCGCCAGCAGGAACACACCTTCCGGATCGTTGTGCACGGAGAGGAGTTTTTCAGCCAGGGGAGTCGCGTCGCTTAGGTTGCCAACTTCGAGGTATGCCTTCAACAGATCGCGCAAGCCCTCGGGATGAGAATCGAGGTCGGAAGCCTTCTCCAGAAACTGAATCGCTTTCTTGGCATCGCCGCTTTCCAGGGCCGCGCGTCCCCGCAACAGCAGCACATAGCTGTTGCCGGGATCGAGCGTAAGCATACGCTGCAGAATGTCTTCGGCGGCGGCCAGCGAACCTCTCGCGCGCAACGATTCCGCAGCCGCGCTGAAGATCTCCCACGCGTCTTTCTTCTTGCCCAGACGGACATAAACCTCTGCCAGCTTGACCCGCATCGAAACGTTCTCCGGGTCCATTTCCAGAACCTTCTGGAAAAGCCGCACGGCCTGATCGAATTCGCCGCCCTTCATGAAATCTTCGGCCACTTGCAGGTACTGGGCGCGGGCGTCGTTAAACAGGCCCTGCTGGGTGTAGAGTTCCGCCAGCTTCAAAGATCCATCCACGCTCGGCACGAGCTTGGTGATCTTCTTGTACATGGCAATGCCTTTGACCGTGAAACCCTGTGCCGCGTAGGCGTCCCCTACCCTCTTGAAGCAGTCGACCGCCTTGCCCGTATCACCCAGGCGAGCATAAAGATCGCCCACCGTGTTGGTCACCGTAAGATCCTTGGCATCATGCTTGAGGATCTTCTCGTACTCGGCAATGGCGTTCTGCAGCTTGCCCTGCTGGACGAACTTCTCCGCAGCGCTGAGAACCTTCTGTTTGTTGAAGCCGAAACCAAACGCCATAAAATTGCGGACTCCAGCCTTGATTCCCGCCGAACGCCCACGATTCCTCGGGAGCGTTGCCCAACGGGTTCCTGCTTTCGCCGGAAGATTCCCGGACAAAACCCCGCCCCCCGTGCGAACGGGACTACGGAGTAAGGTCATTGTACGGCTGGTTACGGGTCCCCCGATGATTACCGACGATTACCAGGATTACCGAAAGGGAGTGTACGTCCGGGTTACCGAAGGCATGGGAATGGAGTTCCGGCTCGTAGGGACGGCCGCAGGTTTCTCTTTGCCTTAAGGCGTCGCGACCAGAGGCAGTTCGATAAAGCTTGCCTGGCCGGGCGTGTGGTAGACATGCTGCACGGCTTTCCGGTAATTCTCCGGCTTTGCCCAGAAAATGTTGGGTATGAATGTCTGCGGATTGCGGTCGTACAACGGAAACCAGCTCGACTGGACCTGGACCATGATCCGGTGTCCCGGCAAGAAAACGTGATTCGCGGTGGGCAGGGCGAAGCGGTACAGAAGCGGCTGGTCGGCAGCGATCGGCTTTGCCGTTTCCAAGCTCTCGCGATAGCGGCCCCGGAAAATGTCGGCCGAGATCATCAGCTGATAGCCACCGAGGCCCGGCTGGCTCGCCATCTCATCCGGATAGAGGTCGATCACCTTCACGACCCAGTCAGAATCGGTGCCGCTGGTGGACGCGACCAGATTGGCGATAGGTTGCCCACTGATTTTCAGCGGCGTGGTCAAGACGTCGGATACGAACGCCAGAACATCGGTGCGGCCGGACGCTTCGCGCTGGTCATCGACCAGCCACCTCGACCAAGACTCGTTATCAATCGGGCGGGCGCGAAAGGGCACGGGCTTCGACGGATCGGAAACATACTCGTCCAATGCGGCGTCGCCGGAAGTGGGCGCTGCAAAGCTTAACTTCAAACCTGCATTCAGATAGAGAGGCGTCGGCCTTAGGCCGCAACCGGTCGCGCATCCCGCCGGCCACGCGGGCAGGCGCAGCCATTTATTGGTGCCGGTTTCGAAGGCAGAGACGGGCGCGACGTCGGCTTTCGGTGCACCGTCTTTCAGATACTGATCCAAGAATGGCCGGAGAATTTCTCGGCGGAAGTAGAGCGCGGTATCGCTCCCGAATTTCAAGGGGCCGAGCGCGCTGCCGTCGCGGATTTCCTGGCCGTGATGCCAGGGGCCCAGCACCAGGAACACCTTGTCATTCTTTGTGTCCTTTGGCCTGACCGCCTTGTAAACCGCGATTGCGCCGTAGATATCTTCCTGGTCCCAGAGGCTGTGCACCAGCATGACTGGTACATTCAGTGGCTGCGCCGCGAGAATGCGGTCGACCGCCTGGTCGCGCCAGAAGGCATCGTAGCTGGGGTGCTCCAGAATCTTCCGCCAGAAGCCGACCTGCTCCATGCCGTGGCGACGTCCGAGTTCGCCCGCCGATCCCGCCTGCAGGAACATGTCGTAGTCGTCAAAGTAGCTCTGCCACCACTTGGCGTCGGACCCGCGCGTCGCCTCCTGCGTGTAGATATAGGGCATGCCCTGTTCGCGAAAGGCGCCATTGTGAAACCAGTCGTCGCCCATCCAGCCGTCGACCATAGGATTCATCGGCACCGCAACTTTGAGCGCCGGGTGCGGGTTGACGAGCGCCATCAGGGGCAGAAAGCCGTCGTAGGAAATGCCGAGGATGCCGACTTTGCCATTCGTTTCGGGAACATTCTTCACCAGCCAGTCGATCGTGTCGTAGGTGTCAGTGGCGTGATCGACAGGGGTCGGGTTCTGCGGCCCGTGCAGCGGCCGGTTCATCACGTAGTCGCCCTCGGAGCCATGCTTGCCGCGCACGTCCTGGACCACGCGGATGTAACCGCCTTCGACGATCACGTCGGTTGCGTTGTCATACCCCTCCAGGATGGGACCGAGATGCGAGCTTTGGGCGTGGCTCGTGAGTCCGCTCGCATCGTACGGAGTACGCGTTAATAGAATGGGTGCACCTTTTATTCCCCTGGGCACGATGATGACCGTGTGCAGTTTGACGCCGTCGCGCATGGGGATCATGACGTCGCGCTTGCTGTAATCAAAGCTGTCAGTGACAGGCTCGATTCTGGCCGGCGTTTCGCTCGGCAAGGCGGGATACGTGGCCGCCGGCGGGGCGGTCTGGGCGGCGGAAGATTCGACGAAGAGGCCGCCGAACGCAAGGGAGAGCCCAACGATCATCCCATGCAGCAAAATCCTGGCCCGCAAACTGTGCATCTTAAAACTAAGAAGCCTACCCGACCTTCTCATAGATGGCCCTCGCGCCCAGCAAGTGTACTGGCGAACAGCAGTGCGAACAACTCTCCGAGCTTTCTGTGCGGATCTAACCCGTCTTCGCCGGCGCATGCTCGAAGGGCTGCTTCGAGTAGAGCGCCCTGGTAGCCTCGATGATCAGCACGATGGGCGATTCCTCGTTACGGTAGGGCCAGGGTTTCCCGACATATTTCAGTGAGAACGCATCGTAGTACTTGAGCTCAGGGTCAGGCCGTCGCTCGATTACGCGACCGCGAATTTGAACTCCCGAGTAGGGATCGACAAAATCCACCAGGGAAAGTGAAACGCGCGGGTCGCGCAGCGTATTTTTGCCTTTCAACGAACCAGCCTCGGTGCAGACCAAGAGATGGTCTCCTTCGCGGCCTATCCAAACCGGCGCGCTGTGCGGCGAACCATCCGACATGATGGTCGCAAGGTGTGCGAAGTTTGAGCGGTCGACCAATTGCTTGACCTCGTTAGAGAGTTTGATTCCCATCAAGCCTCCTTTGCGTTATCGTCTTGTCCTGCCGTTTTGATTGAGTTCGCGCAGAATCGAATCGTACTCCTCACCACAAACTCCGAAGTGTGCACAATGCTCGTCCGGCAGCCACACTTCCGGGATGTTGTTGCGATCGAGTTTGCGATTCAGGATGAGGTCACACGTGTCCGTCGCCACTTTGAGCCTCTTCGAGTCCGGCTCGTGCGATATCCTCGGCAAAATTATGCGCCGTCGCGATGATTGCTGAGAACAGGGATATTTCAACCACTGAGGTTGCTGGGCCTTTTGTGGCATACTCACTCGGCAGTGGATGATGGACGATCTACTTCGGAGTCTGTATCGCGCCGAAGTGGTGACTGGCCTCGCAACCTTGTGGGAAGTGCGGCCAGGAATGGAGATGTGCATGAAACCACTGATATCGTTACTCATCATTCGTCTGGTCCTGCCGGTGGCCGCATGGGCGGCGGAGTTGCCGACGCCCGCCGCGTCCGATCTGGCCGAGGCCGTACGGGGCAACAATGCGTTTGCCATCGAACTGTACGGCCAATTGCGGAACCGAAGCGGCAATCTGTTTTTCTCGCCCGAAAGCATTTCCACTGCGCTGGCCATGACCTATGCCGGGGCGCGGGCCGATACCGCCGCTGAGATGGCAAAGACACTGCATTTCACATTACCGCCGGGGCAGTTGCATTCGGCGATGGGCGCGTTGCTGCGCGATCGCAACGCGGCGCATGACGGCTATCAATTGAAGGAAGCTGACGCGCTGTGGGTACAGACAGGCTATTCGCTCCTGTCGGAGTTTCTCACACTGAATAAGGACAACTACTTAGCCGGGCTGAACCAGGTGGAATTCAAGGGTGCAACCGAAGCATCGCGGCAGACGATCAACCTATGGGTTGAGCAGCGGACCGAGAACAAGATCAGGGAATTACTCCAGCCGGGAAGCCTTGATTCTCATACGCGGCTGGTGTTGACCAACGCCATTTACTTCAAAGGCAATTGGGAAGAGCAGTTCAAGAATGAAGATACGAAGAACGAAGATTTTCGGCTCTCCGCCGCACGACCCATCAAAACATCGCTGATGCACATGACGAAAGGTTTTAACTATTTCGACGGTGGTTCGTTCCAGGTGTTGGAGATTCCTTACAAGCAGAAGAGTCTCTCGATGATTGTTTTGTTGCCAAAAGCGATGGAGGGGCTTTCGGCGTTCGAGCAATCGCTTACTCCTGCCAAGTTGCAGCAATGGCTGGGTCAGCTGCGGCCTGCTCAGACAGTCATTGTGACCATGCCGAAATTCAAGATGGAAGCTCAATTCAGGCTTGGGGATACGTTGATAGCGATGGGAATGAAGGAGGCGTTTGACAGGGAAAAGGCCGACTTCAGTGGCCTGGCGTCGCGTGAAACGATGCAGCGCGACGGCAATCTCTACGTCAGCGCCGTCATCCACAAAGCCTATGTCGATGTCAACGAAGAGGGAACCGAAGCAGCGGCGGCAACGGCAGTAATAGCAAAAAGCTTGGCACTTCTAAGACCTCCAATCATCTTCCGCGCCGATCATCCGTTCATGTTTCTGATCCGCGACAATCGCTTTGGCAGCATCTTGTTCATCGGTCGTATGACCAATCCGTCGAGTTGAGACGTAGCGATCTTTGGTTCTTAAGGTTTTTAAAGCGTTCCAGTTAAGAACTTCGAGTACTCTGCTTTCGCTTCTTTCAGGACAGGAGTGTCGGGATCGGCATCTATCACCGCTGCCGCGTTTCTACTGGCGATCCTCTACTGGCCGACTACGAACACGGGGCGTCTGATCCAGAAAACGGCTGTATCCCGGCGACCACGATCCCATCGGTGAGTGAAATCGCGATGTTGCAACAGTTCAACAGTTAACGTCTGGCTGGATTTTGCGCTGTGCTCTTGGCGATAACCGCACATCAAGATGTGATCCTCTTCACTGACATCGACCCATTTCCAGGGCAACTCTTGAGGCGAACGGCACGATTCGCTGGAAGAACACACTCGAATCAGACCATAGGAATCACGAAGAAGACCGTGGTGTATATCTTCCACCAGTAGCAGGACTCGAACTGAAGAAAGCCCCGCGACCTTCTTCCAATCAACGCTGATCTTGAAGGGTCAGTTCCGAAGCATCAGAACGCAAGCGCTCCATCGTTCGTGGGAGCTTCGGAAGGAGGATTCATGTTTAGCAAAAGCGTTGTTCTACGTCTTTATTGTTGGGCCATTCTACTTTCGCTTTCCTCGGCGAGTTGGGCTGCGGACGAACTCTTCAAGGCGGCCCAGAGCTACGAGTCGGGAGGTATCTGGGCCACGGGGGTTGCGGTGGCGGATGTGAACGGAGACGGGAGGCCCGACCTGCTGGTGGCGAACCAATGCGGCGATGACCCGAATTGCGGGGGGATCGGCTCGGTGGGCATCCTGCTGGGCAACGGCGACGGGTCCTTCCAAGCGGCCCACAGTTACGAGTCGGGTGGCCACGCGCCAATGGCCCTTGCGGTGGGAGATGTGAACGGGGACGGCAATCCCGACCTGCTCGTGACAAACAGTTGTATAACTGAGGACCATTGCGACATCGGGGTCGCAAGTGTGTTGCTGGGCAATGGCGGCGGCACCTTCCAGACTGCACAGGGCTACGAATCAGGAGGACAGAACGCAACGTCGATCGCCGTGGGAGACGTGAATGGGGACGGCAGGCCCGACCTTCTCGTGGCGAATGCGCAGGGAGTGGCAGTGTTGTTAGGTAATGGTGACGGCACTTTCCAGGCCGCGCACAATTATGGTTCGGGCGCATGGTCCCTCACACTGGGAGATGTGAACGGGGATGCCAAGCCCGACCTTCTCGTGGCGGATGGGCTGCTGGGAGTGGCAGTGTTGTTAGGTAATGGCGACGGCACTTTCCAGACGGCGCGGACGTACAGTTCAGGCGGCTCTATTTCGCGCTCGGTCGCGATTGGAGATGTGAACCGGGATGGCAGGCTCGACCTACTCGTCGCCAACGAGTGCAACGGCGGCGGCTTGTGTGACCACGGCATTGTGGGAGTGCTGCTGGGCAACGGCGACGGCACGTTTCAGACAGCCCTGACCTACAATTCGAGCGGCCTCTGGCCTTTTTCCATTACCGTGGGAGATGTGAACGGCGATGGCAAGATCGATCTGCTCGTCACCAACGAATGTCTGTCCTACGACGTATGTGATAGCGGCATTGTGGGTGTGCTTTTGGGGGAGGATGACGGAACCTTTCAGACGGCTCAGCAGTATAAATCGGGAGGCAGAAATGCAATCTCGATGGCGCTTGCTGATGTGAATGGAGACGGCAAGCTCGACGCAGTCGTAGCGAACCATATTGGCGGCGTAGGCGTATTGCTGAACGCGGTGAATGAGACTTGTATCACTCCCTCCCGATCCCACATGGATTTCGGGAACGTCTACCTGAACCGGAGGAAGAAGGAGGTTTTGACCCTGACGAACAACTGCACGACGAAAGAGACGATCGGCGCAGTTTCGTTCGCCAACATTTCTGGGAATCCGGCTGATTTCAGCTTCCACAAATATTGCAACGAACCGTATGGAAAACAATTAAGAAGCGGCTATAGTTGCACCATCGCGGTTTTCTTCAGCCCCGCCGAGGTAGGAACTAACACGGCTACCCTGAACGTCGTGACCAGTGCATCAGGCAACCCAGTAACGATGTCAATCGCGGCCACAGGGATTAAGAAGAAATGACTTGGAAGTGCGGTAAACACGCAACTGAGTCTTAATCTGAGCCGGGGACTGGCCCTCCTCAGCCGCGTTGCTCCACCCTTCGCGATTGATGTTAAGAGAGCCGGTTCCCGGTGGTCTGGGCGGCTTTTCTCTTGCATCACGCGGAGGTGCGAGTGTTGTAACTGTCGAAATCACGCGCTTTGCATTTGAAGATGACAAGAGCCAGGCGCGCCTGGCTCTTGCCGTCACCGCTACTCTGTCACCCGCTGCAGAGTCAACTCAATTGGTTCCCGACGCATCTTGGTCTTTCACTTGAGCCGTGCGCGTCAGCGCATGCGGCGCCGGAAAAGTGTAATCCCCGAGATCGGTTGCGACTTCGCTCAGGTAGTACACGTCCCCCGCTCGCGTCAGCTTCACCTTGGGCTGCCCTGGGAAAGCGTCGATTGAAACGGCGGTGGAGGCGATGCGGCGCGGCGCGGCGGATTACCTTCCCAAGCCCTTCACGCCCGAGCAGCTCAGGCGGGTGCTGGGCAAATTCTTTGAAGCGCGCAAGCTGCGCCGCCGGCTCGAGGAACTGGAGTCGCGCCTGGCCGGCGATTGGCCGGCAACGGAATTGACCTCGTCTGAGCCGGCGATGCAAAAGGCGTTCGAATTAGCGGCCAAGGCGGCCGCAACCCCGGCGACCATCCTGCTGCTCGGCGAGAGCGGCACCGGCAAGACGGTGCTGGCTCGAAGCATCCATGCCAACAGCCTCCAAAAGGAGAATGCCTTCGTCACCGTCAACTGCCCGAGCCTGTCGCGTGAATTGCTCGAGAGTGAACTCTTTGGCCACGTCAAAGGGGCCTTTACCGGCGCTTCGGGCGACACCCACGGGAAAGTGGCGCTGGCGGACGGGGGCACGCTGTTCCTGGATGAAATCGGTGAATTGCCCCTGGAAATCCAGCCCAAATTGCTGCGGTTGCTGCAGGAAAAGGAATATGAACGGGTCGGGGAAGCCAAGACCTACGCGGCCAATGTGCGGGTCATCGCCGCCACCAACCGCGACTTGGAAAAGGCCGTCCAGGCCAGCCGGTTCCGCGAGGATCTCTATTACCGGCTCAACGTCATTTCCATCACCCTGCCGCCCTTGCGGGAGCGCCTGGCTGACCTGGGCCACATCGCGGAGAGTTACCTGCGCTTCTTCGTTCAGGAGTGCGGCAAACCCATTCAAGGATTCTCTCCGGAAGCCGAAGCCGCATTGCGAGGCTATGCCTGGCCGGGCAACCTGCGCGAATTGCGCAACGTCATTGAGCGGGCGGTTATCCTCGCCGGCGCTCGTACGATCGCGCTGTCCGATTTGCCGGAGAAGTTTTCCCAAAGCGTGGCGCCGGCGCCGGCGGGCATCCAGGTCGGGGCGAAGGTCACGTTGGAGGATTTGACCAACGAACATATCGCCCGCGTGGTGGCACAGTCGGCGACCATGGAGGAAGCCGCCCGCACGCTCGGTATTGACCCGGCGACGCTCTATCGGCGCAGAAAGAGAGCGGCTGCCAGTGTCGGCACGGCCGACTCTCCGTTTCGGACCTGAAAATCAAGGGCGGCGAATAGATGTGCGATGCCGGAATGCCAAGCACTCTCCCAAACGGCCGGCATTCACAGAAGCCCTGATTTTACGGCACGGAATTGACTTGGTGCCGGTGGTGGGACTCGAACCCACACGGCTTTTTACGGCCCCAGGATTTTAAGTCCTGTGCGTCTGCCATTTCGCCACACCGGCAACCTCGTCGGGCGGGCGGTTTTTGAACCTGCCGGTCCCTGCAATCCGCAGGTGAGGCTGCGTCTTTCGCCGCTGCCGCGTCCGTGACTGGCAATGCTCGACGGAGCGTAACTCAGCCCGTCACGCGCGCCAATCCCTGGAACCCAGCTTCGCAGACGTTCGCCGTGGGCGCAAGCCGCCAGTATTCCCTCAGCCCCAGGCAGGTTGAAAGGCAAGGGTAGCGCAAGCTCCGTGGCCCGCTGGCGGCGTTCCGCCGCCGGAACGGTGAGCAGGACCGGGCAAGACGCCCGAAATCGGAACAGGCGATGACGCCCTGCTGCCCTATTTCCCCAAGTCGGTTACTTCAATGAGACGGACGCTTAGCGCGGAGGCTGGGCGGAATCACCGGCAAGGGCTTCCTTCCCGGGCGCTCGGGCAACTCCTCGGGAAAGAGAAAGGGCGAGGTGAGCCTTGCTCGCTGGAGGACCGGGGCGATATGCCAAGCCCGGAGCAGTTGGGCTTTTTGTATCCGCTTCGCAGCCCCTCTTGGCTTTGATAGCGGGCATGGGCACGCTCTATTGCGGCGACAACCTCGACATTCTGCGGCGCTGGCTGAAGGACGAGATGGTTGACCTGGTCTATCTCGACCCCCACTTCAGGTGATAGAGAATTGCTTTTCCTGCGCCCGCCTGTACTGAGCGCTGCACGGGTTTCAATTGTCTCAAATCATTAAATTTTCACACGGTAGAACAGGTGCGCCCCCACCGCGCGGGTCGTATATGGTGAAGTTGCGATGACATTGGTGTAAACTCCGAGCACGTTGGTCGAGCACTGCAACGTGCCGGAGGGCCACGTCAGCACCACGTTGTTGCCCACACGCTGGATGGTGACTACCGGCGCTGGGGGGGCTGCGAACACGGTCTCCCCCCAAAAGCAGAGCAGGAGCAGCGCTGCATGGGCAATAATTCCCCCCGCTCCGCTGAGCAGCCGAGGGATGGTCTGGAGCCGGTTTGCTGGTTTTGTCATGATTCGCCTTTCTCATTGTTCGGGGCTGATTTCAATTGATACTAACTGATAGAAATTGCCTTTTCGCGGTGACATGTGCTAGGCGCTGCGCCGGTGAGGGAGAATTGGCTTTGAGTCTCACCGGGCATAACGGGATGCTGGCAGGACGGGGCTGGAATGTCAAGCGGCAAGTTCTGCGGGGCTGGGCCGGGGTGGCGTAAGAGTTCTTGTGTAAAAGCGTAGAAAGCGGGTG
>JAIQEY010000089.1 GCA_020073565.1 Terriglobia bacterium | reverse complement strand
CGCGTTCTGCATCGACGCGATGAAGACGGTTGCGAGGGAACTTGGGCTGGAAGGCCATCCCGGCGGGTAGAACTCAACGAACTATTTCCGCCACCTTCCCGCTCGCGATCACCTCCGCGAGGCGGGCGAAATCCTGGTACATCACGCGGTCCTTCTCCATCGTCGGACACACCGCCCGGATGCTCGCGTGAGCCTGCTGCAGCGGTTTCGATGTCTTCAGCGGCGCCAGGCAGTCGATTGCCTGTGCCGCCGCCATCGCTTCGATGGCCAGCGTGTTGCGCGTGTTCTCGACCACTCTCTTCAGCTTGTTGGCCGCGGTCATGCCCATCGACACGTAGTCTTCTTTATTGCCGGAGGTGGTGATCGAATCGACCGACGCGGGATGCGCCAGCACTTTGTTTTCACTGACCAGCGCGGCCGCGGTGACTTGCGGCATCATGAAGCCCGAGTTCAAACCAGCGGCGGGCGCGAGGAATGGCGGCAGCCCTTCGCTGAGTGCGGGATTCACCATACGCTCGAGCCTCCGCTCGCTGATGCCCGCGAGAGCGCTCAACGCGATGGCCAGAAAGTCGAGCGCGAAGGCCAGTGGCTCGCCGTGAAAATTTCCGCCGGAAAGCACATCGCCTTCGCCATCGGTCACCTTCGGATTCTTCACGAAGACGAGCGGATTATCGACGGCTGAATTTGTCTCGGTTTCAAAGACACGCCGGCAGTGGGCGAGCGTGTCGCGCACCGCGCCATGCACCTGCGGGATGCAGCGCAGCGAGTAGGCGTCCTGCACGCGGCCGCAGTCGCGATGCGAGATGCGAATCTCGCTTTGTTCGAGCAACCGGCGAAGGTTCGCGGCCGTCCTGATCTGGCCGGGATGCGGCCGCGCCTTCTGGATTCGCTCATCGAAAGCGACGTCGGTCGCTTTCAGCGCGTCGCAGGACATAGCCCCGATGACATCGGCAGAATCGACGAGCGTCTCGGCGGCAAGCAGCATCAGTGTGCCCACGGCCAGCATGGCTTGCGTGCCGTTGATGAGTGACACAGCCTCTTTGGCTTCGAGCACAAGCGGCTTGATCTGCGCACGCTTCAAGGCTTCGGCGCTCGCGATGCGGGCACCCTTTTCGTCAAAGCATTCGCCTTCACCAATTAAGGCGAGGGCTAGGTGCGCGAGCGGTGCTAGGTCGCCGCTCGCGCCGACGCTACCCTGCGAGGGAACGACCGGAGTGACGCCGCGGTTGAGCATCTCGCAGATCGTGTCGATGGTCGCGGCGGACACGCCGGAGTTTCCTTTTGAGAGCGAGTTGGCGCGCAGCAGCATCATGGCTCGCGTCTCGGAAATCGCCAGCGGTTCGCCCACGCCGACGGCATGCGAGCGGACCAGGTTGACTTGCAGTTCGCGGATCTGGTCGCCGGCGATGCGCACGTCGCTCAGCTTGCCGACACCCGTCGTGATCGCATAAGAAACCTTATCGTGGGCAACAAGGGCATCGACCACGGCCCGGGCCCGGTTGACGGCCTCACGCGCATCGGGGTCGAGGAGGACGGGTTGGTGCGCAACAGCGACTTCGCCCACCGCCTCGAGAGTGAGACCGTTTCCGTTAATGTGAAGTGCTTTCAAGAGCAGTTCTCAGTTCCCTGTTCTCGGTTCCCTGTTCTCGGTTCCCTGTTCTCGGTTCCCTGTTCTCGGTTCCCTGTTCTCGGTTCCCTGTTCTCGGTTCCCTGTTCTCGGTTCCCTGTTCTCGGTTCCCTGTTCTCGGTTCCCTGTTCTCGGTTCTCAGTTAAAGTCGACGCTCATTGGTTACTGAGTTCCCCTTCAGGGGCGGCCCACGGCGGCGCGAAAAACTCTCAGATATTTCTCCTTTAGCGCTCGCGGTTTCATTTGCGCGTCGGCGACGATGTGTGTGGTCTCGCCTTCCGCGAGCAGTTGAGTCCCGTCTGTCCTAACCAGTTCGTATCCGAAGTGGATCAATTTCTCCCGCACATGTTTCAAGTACGTACGCACGACAACCTCGTCATCATAGTGCACGGGAGCCCGGTAGCGGCAGCGGGCGTCGACAACGGCGATGAAGCAGTCGTCCTCGGTTTCCATGGTTTTATAGCTGAAGCCGAGCTGGCGCAGCAGTTCGACGCGTCCCACTTCGAACCAGATGAAGTGATTCGAGTGATACACCACGCCCATCTGATCGGTTTCGGCGTAACGGACGCGGATGCGAGTTTCGTTCACCGTTGGGCCCGCCTTGCCCGAGGTCGTGGCGCTTCGGCTCATTGCCCAGTCCACTTCGGCTTGCGCTTTTCGAGGAACGAAGTGATGCCTTCGCGGAAGTCGGCGGAGGCCCGGATGCTGGCGTTCTCGCGGATAGCGGCTTCGATTTGCGCATCGAGTTCCGCACGCGCGTGATCGGTGAGCAGACGCTTGGTGTAGGCGAGCGACAATGGACTGCTCTCCATCAATTGGGCGGCGAGTTCGCGGGCGCGCTCCATCAGTTTCTCCGGCGGAACGATCTCCTTGAGCAGACCGATGCGCAGGGCTTCTGCAGCGTCGAAAAGCCGGCCCGTGAGGAGCAGGTCGCGGGCGATTTTTTCTCCCACCTGGCGCAGCAGGAAGGTCGCGACGATGGCGGGCACGAATCCGATGCGGACCTCGGTATATCCGAACTTGGCCTCGGGAACAGCCAGCGTGAAATCGCAGAGCAGCGCAAGCCCGGTGCCCCCGGCAATGGCAGCGCCGTTGACGGCTGCGATCGTCGGTTTGGGAAATTCGTACAGGGTCCGGAAGAGGCTGACCATGGTGCGGGAGTCCTGAAGATTCTGCTCAGGCGTGCGGCCGATCAGCGCTTTGAGGTTGTCGAGGTCCAGGCCGGAGGAAAAAGCCTTGCCCGCGCCGGTGAGAATCAGGATCTGCCCGGGCGAGTTTTTCACTTCCTCAAGAGCGCGCAGCAGATCATCAATCAGTTCGTAGCTGATGGCGTTGCGCTTCTCGGGACGGTTGAGGGCGAGGGTGGCGATGCCGGAGTCGAGGGTGAGCTGGATGTTCGCGTAGTGGCTCATGGCTTTGTTTGTTAGTCGAGTTTAACAGTCTCGATCCCGCATCAATCAGCGGATGATGAAGTTTTGTACCGGCTTCCGATCTCTGAGCTCGCCCGCACGAGGGCATCCAGCGATTTGAGCGCGGGCAACTGCGCGCCGTGGTTTTTCAGGGTCTCGATGACGATTTCCGTCGGAATGTTCCCGACCAGGTCGTCTTGCGCAAAGGGGCATCCACCGAGGCCGCCGATAGCAGAGTCAAAGCGGCGGCAGCCGGCATCATAAGCGGCGAGAATCTTCGTAGCAGCATGGTCGGGGCGGCTATGGAGGTGGACGCCGATCTCCAGGTAATCGAACTTCGCCATCACGGCTGAGACTACTTCCTCAATCTTCTCCGGCGGCGCGAGACCAACGGTGTCAGCTAATGAGATCGTATGGATGTCCTGCACCTCCAGCAGGTCCACCGCGTCGACCACTTCGTCCACGGTCCAGGGGTCGCCGTAGGGATTGCCGAAGGCCATCGAGATGTAGACGATGGTATCGAGGCCGGCCTCAGCGCCTTTCTTCTCGATCTTCTCAAGTTCCTCAATTGCGTCTTCCAGAGTTTGCCGCTGGTTGTTCCGCAGGAAGGTCGGCGAGATCGAATACGGAAAACCAAGCGCATGCACCGATTCGGTGTCGATGGCGCGCTGCGCGCCCTTTTCGTTGACGACGATGCCGATGATTTCGACGTCATCGGGCGGATCGAGTTCCTTGAGCACGTCTTCGGAGTCGGCCATCTGCGGGACAGCGTTAGGCGAAACAAAGCTAACGGCGTCGATGTGCTTGAAACCTGCGCTGATCAGGGCTTGCAGGTAGTTGACCTTGAGATCGGTAGGGATCTGGCCTTTGAGGCCTTGCCAGGCATCGCGAGGGCATTCGATAAGTTTGACCGATTCGGGCATGTTCACCACGGAGACACGGAGGCACGGAGAAAAGCAAACGGTGTCACAAGACTTTTCTCACTATCCCACCTTTTACCAGCATCGCGACGTTGAAGTTTATGATCATGCCAACGTGTTTGCCGGTCAACTTGAGATAGGTGAGCAGTTGGGCTTCGTGGACTGGAAGGACGTGGTCTACGCACTTCAGTTCTAAAATGACCGCTTCTTGAATAACCAAGTCGAGGCGATATCCGCAGTCGAGCTTGACACCCTTGTATTCGACAGGCAGTGGCACCTGGCGTTGAAATGCAAGCCCGCGTAGATCAAGCTCACGACACAGGCACTCTTCGTAGGCAGATTCGAGCAGACCCGGACCAAGCGTCCGATGTACTTCGATGGCGGCTCCAATGATCTTCTCAGTGAGGTCTTCGTGAAGGAGTTTGCTCCGTGTCTCCGTGTCTCCGTGGTGAATCATGTTTGTAAGACTCCCACCTTGAACTCCGGCACATCCGGGTTCAGCGACGCCGCTTCCAGCGCCTGCGTGATTGCCTGGCGCGTTTCCATTGGGTCGAGAATTCTGTCGATCCACAATCGCGCCGCGCCGTAGCGGGGGTCGGTTTGTTCGTCGTAAGTCTTCTTTACGGAGTCGAACAATTCCTTCTTCTCTGCTTCACTCAATTTCTTGCCGCTGCGCTCGAGTTGCTTCACTTTGATTTCTACCAGCGTGCCGGCGGCGGAATCTCCGCTCATGACAGCGTATTTCGCGGTCGGCCAGGCAAAGACGAAGCGCGGGTCGTAGGCTTTGCCGCACATTGCGTAGTGCCCGGCACCGAAGGAGCCGCCGACGATCACCGCGATCTTCGGCACTACCGAGTTCGACACCGCGTTCACCATCTTTGCTCCGGCTTTGATGATGCCGCTCCACTCGGCGTCGCGACCGACCATGAACCCGTTGACGTCATGGAAGAAGACCAGCGGGACGAGGTTCTGGTTGCAATCCATGATGAAGCGGGCGGCCTTCTCGGCGGACTCGGTGTAGATGACGCCACCGAATTCGACTCGCTTGTGGCCTTCGTGGTCGATCTGCTGCGCGTGCAGTTTCTGGTTGGCGACGATTCCGACCGCGAAGCCTCCAATGCGCGCGTATCCGCAGAGGAGCGTCTTGCCGTATTCGGGCCGGTACTCGTCGAGGCGGCTCTCGTCGACGATACGGGCGAGAATCTCTTTCATGTCGTAGGGGCGAGCGGGCGAAGCGTCGTAGGCTCCGTAGATTTCTTCGGCGGCGAGCGCGGGATCAACTGGTTTCTTGCGGTCCCAGAGCGACTGGCGACGGTATCCCCATTTCTCGATCAACGAACGGATGCGGGCGATGCAGGCTTCGTCGTTGGGTTCGCGGAAATCAACCGTGCCGCTGATGGCGGAATGCATGGCAGCTCCGCCCAAGTCTTCAGCGGAAATTTTCTGTCCGATGGCGGCCTGAACGAGGGCGGGGCCGGCGAGAAAAAGCCCGCTGCCATCGGTCATGAGGACATGGTCGCACATGACGGGCAGATACCCGCCGCCCGCGACGCACATGCCCATGATGGCGGCAATCTGCGGAATACCCATGGCCGACATGACAGCATTGTTGCGGAACACGCGGCCGAAATCGTCGGTGTCGGGGAAAACGTCTTCCTGCAGCGGCAGGAAGACACCGGCGGAGTCAACCAGGTAGATCGTGGGGATGCGATTCTCGATCGCGACGTTTTGCGCGCGTATGACTTTCTTCGCCGTCATGGGGAAGAAGGCGCCGGCCTTAACGGTGGCGTCGTTCACGATCAGCATGACCATGCGGGTCTGAACGCGAGCCAGACCGGTGATGACGCCCGCGGCAGGCGCGCCTCCCCATTCCTCGTACATGCCATGCGCGGCGTAGAGGCCGAGTTCGAAGAAGGAACCGGGGTCGGCGAGCAGGTTGATGCGCTCGCGAGCAGTGAGGCGGTTCTTCGCGTGCTGGCTCTCGATGGCCTTGGGGCCACCGCCCTCGCGGATCTTTTCTTCTTCGTTGCGAACCTGGGCGACCATGTCGGCAAGGTACCGCATGTTCGATTCATACCGCAGCGAGGCGGGATCGAGTTTGGTGGCGATCACGTTGTTGATCGCGATCGCGGTGGATTCGGTACGGTCGGCCATGAGGAATCAATTCGGAAACTACTTACTATACCAGCGGGGGTAGCCGGCGAGACGCCGGCGCTGCGATCGGAGACGCGGCGAGTTGCGTCTCTACTGTTAGACTCGGATGCGAAAAATGCTGCGCAGGCTGGAGTCTCGACCAGATTGGCAGATCGCTTTGGCGATCACGGCGTCGCTGCGTTTGTTTTATTCGGTCGCAGCAGCAATGGTCTCTCCTTTCCTGCATCCGGATGCAGCTTTGGTTCGCAGCAATGCGCTCACGGAAAATCTTCCAGCGCCGGGCGGTTGGCATTACGCGTTGCTGGGCATCTGGGAACGATTCGACACGCTCTGGTATTTGCGGATTGCCGAGCGCGGCTATGATCTGCCGAGGGCCGTGATTTTTTATCCTCTTTATCCGGCGGCGATTCGCCTGATCAGCTGGGTTATGCCGGCGACAGCAGCGGCGCTGGTGGTGTCGACGATGGCGGCATTCTTTTTTTTCTGGGGACTGCTGCGGCTTGCGGGTGAGTTGTCGGGGGTGGGAAAGCTGCGCATGGCGCTGCTGGTATCTGTGTGGCCCACCAGCTTCGTGCTATTCGCGGGATACGCGGAAGCGTTGAACCTGGCACTGATCGTATGGGCAGTCGTGTTCGGGCGCGAGCAACGATGGTGGCTGGCAGCGGCGTGCGGAATTCTGGCTGGACTCTGCCGGCCCTCGGGAGTGCTGGTGGCGATTCCCCTGGCGGTGGTGGCGCTGCGCAGCCGGCGTTGGGTATCGCTCGTTGTGATTCTGACGCCCATGGGATTACTGAGTTACTGGGGATGGCTGCGGTGGTCAGGACGGCTTTCGGTGGTGGAGGCGTATCGGGTGTATCAGGGCGCGACGCTCGCGCCGCCGTGGGCCAGCGTGTGGGAGGCGCTGCATTTGATTGCCAAGCAGAATGATCTGCTGCTCGCGATCAAACTCGGGCTGGTAATTCTGGTGGCGGCGCTGAGCCTGCGACGCGAAGTGCGTCTGGAGGACAAGCTGTTCGCCCTGGCGGTGATTGCGCAGATGCTGATGTACACGGGGCGTCCACTGCTGGGGGCCGCACGATATCTGATGCCGGCGTATCCGGCGTTTGTGATGCTCGGCAGCTATGCGGAGCGGCGGTGGAATTGGCGGCAGTTCAGTTTCTATTTTTGTGCGTTTGGATTTCTGAATCTGATGTGGATGTGGGCGTTTCTGAATTGGTCGCTGGTGTTCTAGAACTCTGCTTGCAAATGTGCGTCCGCTGTTTCTCGTGCAATGACGATGTCGCGACAATTACCGCTCGCCTTCGACTCCTAGCTAAACTTACCGCCCTTCGGAGCACGCTTCTTGTTCGTCCCGGCATTCTTTTCCCTCCTCAGCATCCATGCCGTACGCAGAGCGCCCACCAACACGTCTTCGCTCGCTTGCGCAAGGCGGATGTGGGTCATCCCCATCCTTCCCCATCCCCCATGAATGGAGAGGAAAACTTCCGGCAACTCCCGGACAAATTCTGCCTGCTGCTCTGGCGTGAGCATCAAGTTGCCGTAGCCCTCTTTCTGCGAGGCAAGCGTGGCGAAGATCCTGCCTCCTACACGGAAGTCGGGCGCGCCCATGTGTGAGCCCTCCTCTGCTCCTTCGAAACTCAAAGCAATCCTGCGGAAATCTGCTACTTTCATTCGGATCACTCCGATCCCCGTCGCCCGGTCCATGAACGCAGTGGCAACCTAACATTCCGAGCTAAGGTTGTTTATTCCTCGATGATGCCATCATCTTCCCATTGGTGACCGCATGCATCGCAGGTCCATTCGAATTTGGGCAAGGCTTTGTCCGTCGCGCCCACCGACTGATTGATCAGACGCTCAAAGAGGACTTCCGTGGAATGACATTTGGGGCAGCGGACCGGAAGTTCGTTAAGTTCTTCTTCCTGTTTTGGCCGCGGCTCGTTCGCTGGCGTGTAATTCTGCATCGCTTGGCGTGCCCAGGGTATCCCTATCTGCATAATCTTCACGCTGACGCCATTGACGAAATTCGAGGTCACGGCGTCAACGCTCGTACCTTTCTCCGCCCCCATGAAGAACGGAATTCCCGCCCGATCCAGCAGCGTTTGCACCTGAAGCGCATCCGACAAGCTCCACACCGTGCAGATCTCGACTAAGGCTCGGTCCCCGGCAAAGTCGGAATCGGACGGGGGCTCCGGGTTCGGAGGAGGGGGCGGCTCTTCAGGTTGCAGGCTCAACCTGCGTTGGGAGATTTCATTCGCCAGAGTCTGTTGGGCGACGTCCGTTAACTCGGAGTTGTGGCGCGCGAGGGCCAGTAGTTCGTTGTCACTCATCTGGCGATAACGCTCGGAGAGACGTAGCCATTCCGCGGCTGGATCGAGAGCTTCCATAATCGGCGGAATCATATACCGGTTAGGGACGGGAGCCAATCTTCAGCGCCTCAGCCACGGGATCGTTGGCGATAGCTTCGACGAGTCCGACCTGGAGGGCGCGCGCGGCGGTCACTTTTTCGGCAGCGACGAAGAGTTCCAGCGCTCTTCCCTTCCCGATCAGGCGCGGCAGGCGTTGGGTTCCACCCCAACCAGTGATCAGGCCGAGCGCGGCGCCGCGATGTCCAAAGACGGCGTGAGGGGAAGCGATCCGCCGATGACAAGCGAGCGCAAGATCGAGTCCCCCACCCATGCAATGGCCTTCAATGGCGGCAAGCACTGACGCCGGGTAGGTCACGATGGCGCGCATCAAAGATTGACCGAGGCGCGCGAAATCCAGTGCTGCGAGTCCGCTCAAGTCGCGAATCTCATTGAGATCCGCTCCCGCTGAGAAGTTTCGCTTACCGGAGATGATCAACGGCAAAACCGGGCCGTCGCCGGAGGCCATGTTACGAATTTCTTCGTCCAGGGCAACAACTCTTTGGCGCGTGAGACGGTTCATACCATCTTCGGAGACGAGCGTCAGGAGCAGTACGCCTCCATCGCGCCCCAAGGTGAAGCCGATTGATTGCGATTGGCCAGCCATGTCAGCTGCGTTTTTCGATCCATTGTTCCAGGCGACAACCGTCTTCCTCGAGCAGAAACGTTCCAACGCCGAAGCACTCGCCCACGATTCGGTGGAACTCAGGATCCCGTACAGCGCGCGGGATCCACTGGCGGCCGACATCGTACTGCGCAGCGGTGAACCATTTCTGCGGCAGCACTTCCAGCAAGCCAGCATGCAGGTACACGGCAAACAGAGCGAAGGCCGGGTCGTCGTTGCTCATAGCCTTGTAGCTGGTGGGAACAATCAATTCTTCGACGGTCGCGAATTCCGCCGGAACATCAACCTTGTGCGTGCCTGCGGGGAGAGCAACCGCGATTTCGAATTCCGCAATGGGTTCGGTGGCTGCGTAGATACGCTCGTGCGATTGCTTGAACCATCCGGCAAGTTCGGAGAGGTCGAAGTCCTTGAGTTGATCGGGGTCGAAACATGTGAAGCGCAGGCTGCGGCCTTCGGGACACCAGATGCCGAGATTATGCGGCGGCACCAGGAACGGGCGGCAGTAGGTGTTCAACGCTAGGCGCGGCTTGTCAGGTTCGTGCTCAGGAGCAAGAGTGACCACATAGGCGAGCGAACCCTGATCGCCTTGATGCGTCCAGACGTAACGCTGCCCAGCCAGTGAGCGGATGGCGGGAAATGTCTGCCAATACCAGGGAGCGGGACCGATAGTTTGTTTGAGGACTTCGCGCAGACGCGCGGTGTCGGGCTCGGACATTATCTGGCGGCCGGCACGCTGTGCGGCTTCACGTGTTCACGAATGAACTTGACGATGTCGTCCATGGCGGTGCCGGGCTGGAAGATGCCGGCTACGCCAGCTTTCTTCAGGCCTTCGACATCCTGATCGGGAATAATGCCGCCGACCAGCACCAGGACATCGTCCATCTTGTTCTGCTTGAGCAGATCCATGACGCGTGGGACGATCGCGTTGTGCGCGCCCGACAGGATCGACAAACCGATGACCTGCACGTCTTCCTGCAGCGAAGCGCTGACGATCATTTCTGGCGTTTGACGGAGGCCCGTGTAAATGACTTCCATCCCCGCGTCGCGCAGAGCGCGGGCAATGACCTTGGCGCCGCGATCGTGGCCGTCGAGGCCGGGTTTGGCGACTAGAACGCGGATCTTCGGTGCAGTGGGCATCGAGATTATTTAACCACAGACGGCACACAGAGCGCAGTGGCAACCGGAACCGCGAGGTCGCCCGTCTTCACAGCAGCAAGCTCTACGGTTTGATTCCCAACTGCCAGAACAGAAACGAGTACATATCGGTGCTCTCTTCGATCTGCTTGGTGACCGGCTTGCCCTGACCGTGCCCCGCCTTGGTTTCAATACGCAACAGGATTGGTCTTTCCTTGCTGGCGCCGTTCTTGGCTTCAGCTTGCATGAGCGCCGCCATCTTCTTGGCGTGCATGGGATCGACGCGCGTATCCGTATCACCCGTCATAAAGAGGACGGCGGGATACACTTCGCCCGGCTTCACATGGTGATACGGTGAATAAGCGTAGAGCCACTCGAATTGCTTGGGGTCGTCGGCCGATCCGTACTCCGGGATCCAGAGTTTCGCAATCTGGAAATTCTGGTAGCGCAACATGTCGAGCAGCGGCACGGCGCAAATCACAGCGCGGAACAGGTCGGGGCGCTGGGTGATCATCGCACCCATCAGCAGCCCGCCGTTCGATCCCCCGGAGATGGCAAGATGATCGCGGTCGGTGTATTTCTGCCCGATAAGAAATTCCCCGGCGGCAATGAAGTCGTCGAAGACGTTCTGTTTGTTCTCGAGCATGCCGGCACGGTGCCAATCTTCGCCAAACTCGGCGCCACCGCGCAGGTTGGCAACCGCGTAGATGCCACCGTGCTCCATCCAGAGATACATGCTGCGGTTAAAGGTCGGCTTCAGCGAGACGTTGAAACCGCCGTAACCGGTGAGCAGCGTCGGGTTCTTGCCGTTTTTCTCGATCCCCTTCTTGCTGACGATGAACATCGGAACCTTGGTTCCGTCTTTCGACGGGTACCAAACCTGTTCGACGTCATAGGCTGAGGGATCGATGGAGGGCGCATCGACCTTGGCCCAGAGCGCAGTCTTGCGGTTGCCCAAGTCGTAGCGATAGACCGAAGGTGGAACGGTGAAAGACTGGAATCCGAAGAACACCTCGTCACGGTCCCAGCGGCCGCCGATGGAGGGGACATCGCCGATCGCGGGCATCTGGATGTCGTCGAGTTTCTTGCCGTCAAGCGCGAAGAGTTTCAACTCAGAAGTGGCATTGTGCTCGTACTGTGCAAAGAGCTTGCCTCCAGTGACACTTACTCCCTGAAGCACCGCATCGGTTTGCGGGATCAGTTCCTTCCAATTTTCGCGTTTGGCACTAGCGGCCTCAACGACAAACACGCGATAGTGGGGTGCGTCTTCGTTCGTCGTGACATAGAGCTTGCCCTGGAAGAAGTCAGCGCCGTAGAGGAAGTTCTTGCCGGTGGTGATTTCAACCGGCGGATTGTTCGAAGCGAGGTCCTGCAGGTACATCTCAGCTTTCGTCCAACCCTCGAAAACGGTAATCAGAAGCCAGCGGTCGTCTTCGGATAGGCTAACCGTGGGAATGTCCTGCGGCTTGCGGCCTTCGCCAAAGATGAGCGGATCCTTCGCTGGATCGCTCCCGATCAAGTGGTAGAAGACCCTGACGTGGTAGACCTCCTCGCCGGCAGGAACATCGCCTTTCTTCGGATGGCGCGTGTAGTAGAAACCGGAGCTGTCCTTCTTCCAGGCGACGCTGGCAAAGCGGGTGCGCTCAATGGTGTCGGGCAACACGTTTCCAGTCGCGCTTTCGACCAGACGCAGCGTGCTTTCCTCCGAGCCACTGGCCGACGTGCCGTAAGCAACATACTTGCCATCGTCAGAGCAAAACCACCAATCGAGGGCGACGGTCCCGTCCGAGGACATCTTGTTGGCGTCGACCAGGACGCGGTCGGTTCCGCTCAGGCTCTCACGCACATAAAGGACAGGCTGATTCTGGTTTCCTTCGCGGCGAGTATAAAAGTAGTACTTGCCGCCCATCTGCGGAACCCCGACAGTGCCAATGGGCAGCAGTTGGGAAAGGCGCGCGTTGATCTTGTCGCGTCCGGGAAGCGGGTCAAGGAGACTGCGAGTGTACGCCAACTCCTGCTCGACGTAGTGCTGCGTGTCGGGATCGCTGGGATTTTCCAGGTAGCGATAGGGATCGACAATCTTGTGTCCCTGGACGGTGTCTTCAACGGGCGCAACCTTCACCTTGGGGGGCCCAGAGGGCACAGTAGCATCAGCGGCGTAGACCAGGGCGACCGATCCAATCAGAAGAAACAGGAACAAGAGAAGCAAACGCGAACCTCCCAGCATAGACACCTCACTCTTGTTGTGGACGAGGAGCTGAGCCCTAGGTTAGCAGAAGATGGAGACGGAAAAGGCGTTCCATCGAGGCGTGTGTGTTCCCAATCGCTGTCGCGTCTGATATGATTTTTGTGGACGATCGCACGCTGGCCCGTGCCACTCCTCAGTAGCTCAATGGCAGAGCATCCGGCTGTTAACCGGAGGGTTGTAGGTTCGAGTCCTACCTGAGGAGCCATTCTTTCAATGGCTTACCCTTCGTTGCGCTCTGTTTGACGGGAAATAAGCTCAGCGACCTTACCACTCGCGGTAGTCATCTCGTCCGTTACAACGTCTCCGTAAATGTTGAACGTGGTTCTGATGTCGGCGTGACGCATCAGTTTTTGTTGCACGGCCACGGAAGTGCCTACAGCATCAAGCCATGAGCGGTAGGTGTGCCGGAAAGCGTGCGTACCCAGGAACGGGGGCGGGCTGCCTTGCTTCTCGCGCTTCCGAGAATTGGGCCTTTCTTCTTCCCGCCACCCCGTCTGTTTCAACGTAGTCTCAGCACCTGTGCTGCAGAGGAAGCTTCGAGCGCGGGTCTCGAGGCAATTGGTTGCGCTGCGGGTGGTCTACACCCCCAATCTCGAACCGAGACATGGGGCAATCCCATTCTGGTTGTGCAACCAAAACAACCCCGCGCTATCTTCTTCCCCGGAGACCCAGCCCACCTCTCCTCAGCGTCGGCGTTGGCTTAGCGACTCCTGCTAGTTCACCACGTAGCCCGCGATTGAGCAGGTGGCATTCTGACGGACGGAGCCCGAAGGAGTGACACTCAGAAAAGCACTGATGTCAGCCGAGCCGCTCGCGGGTGCCGTCGCGTAAACGCGAAGCGGCGACGCGAACCGCCAAAATTCGATGACGGAATCACCTCCTGCTCGTGCCAGAGGCAGAAAGTGGTCCAGGCTCACCGTTCCACCGCCACCTAAGGCTGGGGCGTCCATTATCAGTTCCAGGTCGGGCACGTTGCCGGTAGCAATAAGCGCCGAGCAGGTTACTGTCTCAATGACTACCTCCTGGCCCGGCGAGAGAGTCAGTAACGGGCATGTTGCCTGACCGGTCGTAGAATCAACTTGCTGTATATAGCAAGTTGCTCCAAACCCGTTGCGCGCTGAGCGATCAACGTCAACGTAGGCCGGGGTCGCGCTGCTGTTCCCGGCGAGGCTTACACTGCCGGTCACCGGAACGGTGTTGAGAATCACTGCTCTTGCGTTTACCGTACCCTGGACCGGCAGGGGAGTGTTGGTGACTTGCACGGGCGTGGGCGCAGCTGCAGACGCGGGCGCACCTGTGAAGTGCGCCAGGACTGCTGCCGCACATCCCAGGCCCAATAACGCTAGCATAGGTCTTACGAGCCTCATCATGAGAATTCTCCTTTTCTCCTTGCGCAATCCGTTCCTACCCTGGGCTAGCTGTCGGGCGAAAGATCGACGGCGTTTTCCCGGAGTCGCGAGGGCATCTCTCTAGGCGAACTCATCTACTCACCCTTGCAGCGAAAGAGCCCCTCTACTCTCTAGTGCGCTAAAGGCGTGCATTTAGGCTCAGGCTCCCCAGCGTATTTCGATAGCGGCAGGTAAAGGTGAGTGGCAGAGACCTTCCCCGGCGCGACGTTCGGATGGACTTTGGGGGCATGCTTTCAAGTCCAGGAAAGTGCGGAAAAGCTAGATGAGGAAAGGGCTTTAGGTCGATGACCTCAAAATTGACACG
>JAIQEY010000088.1 GCA_020073565.1 Terriglobia bacterium | reverse complement strand
TGTCGGAGAATCCTGCCACTGTACTGCCAAAAGCATCGCCAGCCCGCTCACCGCTGAGCGTCAATAGCAGTCGTCCATCCTTTCCGGAATAGACGTAGGCGCGTCCGGCTTTTTGTCCTGCCGCATTGTTGCTTGGTGCTCCGACGATCACGTCGGCAAATCCGTCGTGGTTCACGTCGCCGACGCCGGAGGCATGTCGTCCGAATTCGTCGCCCGTGCTCTCTGCTCGCAACGTCAAGAGCACCCGGCCGTCACGGCCCGAGTAGACCTTGGCATAGCCGCCACCGGGAGCGCTCGCGATCACATCAGGGATGCCGTCGCCGTTTGTGTCGCCGGCTGCTTCGACACCGGTGCCCAGTTCGTCGCCAGCTCGGCCATCGGCTGTCCAAAGCAACTTGCCAGACTTCGTCGAGTAGACGTAAATGCGGCCTGCCTTATCGCCAGCTCTGCTGCTGGTCGGGGCGGAGGTGACGACATCCGGCACTCTATCGCCGTCCACATCGCCGATGTTTCGCGCAATCCAGCCAAACTGATCATTCGCTTTCTCGCCATCCCATTCACGGATGATCTTGACTGGTTCTACAAAAGGAGCGTCAAAGTCCGCCCGCGACGGCAAGAGGCTCGCAAAGCGCGAGTCGCTTTTTAGCGCCGTCAGTTCTGGCGTCACCTCGACCTGCGTCATGTCGATTCTGCGGGTTGCTTTGGCTTTGGCGAGCCAGGCGAAGGCTTGGTCCCGGTCTCCCTTCTGGGCATATAGGACACCCAGGTTGAAGAGTGGAGTCGGAACCGACGACTCGACGCCGAGCGCATGTTGGTCTGCCAAGATCGCTCGGTCCCAATCTTTCAGGTTCTGGTAGGCAAGGGCGAGATTGCGCCAGGCGCGTCCATTGTTCGGCTCGTGTGTAGTTACCTGTTCCAGGATCTTCGCCGCGCCCTCACTGTCATTAGCCTGCAGGCGCGCAACGCCCGCGGCAAGTGTCGGTTCGGTGGCAACGGGCTTGGGCTGCGAGGAACATCCGACTCCAACGACCAGGATTGCAACAAGACATGCTTTCGTTGTGATGAGCGGGGCCTTCATCGGCATAGTTCGTACTTACTAGCCGATTACGCGCGACTTCGCTATCAGAATATTGCTCTCTGGCGAAGTGTCAGGTCCGCCGCCCTGCTGGCTCGAACGCTCGATGGGGTTTGATCAAACTCCCGGCGGAAGGAACTGGTGTAGTGACTATGGCTGGAAAATCCCGCGTCCAGGGCAATATCCACAAGAGATCGGCTCGATTCGATCACGCCCTCCAGAGACCAGCGGACGCGCAACTTCTGACGGTATTGATGGAGGGTCGATCCAGTCGCGCGACGAAACATTCTGCATAGGTGGTATACGGATATTCCGACTTCGCCAGCGAGGTCGCGCAGCGACAGACATTCCCCCCATTGCCGGCTGAGAACGAATTCAATGTGGTGGACAATATCGCGCTGCTTCCGGCCCACAGTGCTTGGTCTCGCGATCTCTGCTGTCTTGTAGGCTGATCGCACGACCTGCTCCAGAAGGTCCACAATTGATTCTTCCACCATCAGTGGCTCGGTGACCGCCCCAGCCACAAGCTGCTCGAAGAGTCTTCGCTGGGCGAGGTATGTGGAAGCATCGGCCCAGCCGCGCGTGAAGTTGAAAGGTCGGTCCGGATTCGCATCAAGGCCTGAATCAAAGGCCCCCACTACATCCTGCACGACATCGATCGCCACGCCGAACCAGTCGCAGCGGTCTCCCTCGATGCTGACCGCGTTTCTCAGATAGGCCTGACCCTGATTGTAGAAGGTCACCACATTTGGATTGGCGACAAAGGCCGGCTCGTGTTCATGCTGAATCTCGACCGCAGTTCGTGGAAACACAAAGCAGCAATTTCTTGCCGGTCCAGAATCATGAAATGACGGATCGTCGGGATGGCAGCGGAAAGCACCGACCCGGACCAACCCGCTGTCGAACACGATCCGATCGATTTCGCACCCCGCGGACACACGCATGCGCCATGGTAGCTCCTCGATAGTGGTCGCGGTCAATGCACAAGAGATTCTCACAGCCCATCCTGTAACTTCGCGCCGCCGAGTGCATCCCATGTGTGCGCCGCAGTCTGTCGGCGTAAATTCGGCGAAAGACTCGGAGGATTTTCATGAAGAAGATGATCGGCAGGTTGATGGCGATGTGTCTGGTGGCAGTTTCTCTAGCGGCGTTTGCCCAGTCCGGCGACAACATGAAGCAGGACAGCATGAAGCACGACGACATGAAACAAGACCAGATGAACAACGACCAGATGAAGAAAGACGAAATGAAGAAGGACAAGAAGTCCAAGAAAACCAAGAAAGACAAAATGAAGAAAGACGACATGAAGAAAGACGACAGCATGAAGCACGACGATGGCATGAAGCAGAACTAGTTCCCGCTGGCGTTCCTCAAGCTCACTTCGGGCTAGCCGGTGCAGGCAGTGTCACCGGCTACCCGGAGGCTCGCTCCCTCTCAGAAGGTCCCCAAATTCCAGGCGAGTCTCTTGTCGCGTCAAACTCTGACGCTGGCTCGGCATCTCCGAATATCGTATATGTCACGGGAAGCCGATTCAGGTCGAAACCGCCTGCGGTCGGCGCTGGAAGGGCATCGCCCGGCCCCGGCCGATGGTCAACGGTACAACCGTCGTACGAGGCCACTGGACGATGGGGAAAGACGAGCGAGCTGCGATTAACGCAGCTCGCCCACGACTAGATTGCTGCTATGCCATTGAACCCAGCGGTGGCGGAGAGGCCGCCTGCATCTCCCAGGCTAGTCAGCGATCCGTCTCCGTTGATACCGAAAATGCTGACCAAGCCAGTCCCGGAGTCCAGAGTATAGAGGAATTTGCCATCGGAGCTGATCGCCGTGTCGAGGTTTGTGCTTCCGGTTGGCAGTGTTGCCGCCACCGTCCCCGGCAAGGGGGTTAACGCTCCATCGGTACCGATCGCAAATCCAGAGATGGTCGATGTGGCGGAGTTGGAGGTGTACACGAAACGCCCGTCAGGGGTGATCGCCTGCCAGCAAGTGGCCGCGCCTTCGGTCGGTACGCTCGCGCTAATAGGTGCGAGTGTCCCGTTGGGAAGTGCCGCATACGATGAAATGGCTGAGGCATTGTTCCCGCCGGCCGGCCCGGTTTCCGATACCAGTGCCGCTCCGTTCGGCGCGAACGCAACCGCGAACGTGCCGGGGCCCACGGCAGCTGTCACAACGATGGGGCCGAGTGTGCCGTCCAGTTGGACATGGAAGGCGTCGATTCGGTTGTTGAGCTTCTCCGTCACCAATAGAAACTGACCGTCGGGACTGAACGACAATGAACCTGGTCCGGAGTTGCTAGTGGTGAGGAATGCGATAGAGTGTGCAATCGGCCTGAGTCTGCCGCTTCGCTCCAAACGGAAACCTATGACGTTGCTGGTCCCGCCAGCGTTCAACAGGTAAACGAGGTTTCCGTGTTGGGCCACGGCGACTGGTTCACTGCCACCGCAAGGAACCCTGTCCACCAGCGAAAGCCTGTCCCCATTCACTCGGAATACGGAAATGCTGCCACTGCCGGCGTTTACCGCCAGCAGGAGCGAGCGGTCTTCGGTCAGTGTGAGCGATCCCTGAGATGCCAGAGGATCGGTGACGCCGCCGCTGCCTCGTCCACCCGTTGTGAAGCGGCGTCCCTGCTGTAACGAGCCATCCGCATTTCGCCCGTAGGCGATAATTTCGTTGCCGGACGCGGCATTCGTCATGACGAACACTGCCCCGGTGCTTCCGTGGGTTCCAGCGTTGCTCAGTGCCGGCAACCCTGGTGCGATTGCCAACATAACAATTAACAGCGTGCGAATCCTACTGACCATTTACATCTCCTCGTTCGACAGATTTGCGGTACGAAGCCGCCCGACCAGAGATGTGGCACCGCGATGGAAGTTACAGCCCGCCTGTGAATGATTGGTAAAAAGTTGGTGACCTTGACTCGCGAGGATTGACAAGCCCTTCGCTGTCCGGCGGTCTGCTTAGTCCGTGATGTGGACGTACATGGCTAGCCTAGGCTCGGTGATCATGCAAGGAGTGGGGTGAACTGAGGTCGGCGCGCAGATACTTTTTCATGCAGCGTACGCACGGCACGTATCCCTCCTTCAGCGCCTCCCGGGCAACGATGGTTCGAACATGTGCCTTGTCGTGAATGAACGGGCATCCGGAGGCGTGAAATATCTTTCCGTCGCTCGACACGACGACCATCATGTCGGGCGGGACGCCGTTCCCAGGCTGGGCGTGTTCCGAACGCAGTTCCGGTTGGCTGAAAAGGGAAGACCTGCTGAGTTCGAAACCGCCTGCGACCACAACGGCAGCTGCGGCCGCAACCATCCAGCCCAGAAACCGACGCCGCGTTGGCTGGATGCTTTCCTCCAGCCGTCGCTGCAGACGATAACTGAACCCCAACGGTACATCGATCATGCGCTCGTCGCCATACAACTGGACCACGTTGCGCGTGCCTTCGAGAACGGACCGGCAGCGGTCACACTCGCTGAAGTGCGCCTCCATGGCAGCACGCAGGTTCGGATCGACGTCGTCTTCGAGGTAGTTGGAGATCTCCTGCCAGACTTGCTCGCAATTGACTACCATGGCTTGGTCCCCTTCGCAAAATGCAATCTTGTGCTCCAGGAACCGCCAAGTCCTGGCGCCAATAGGTCGCGGAGCATGAGTCGGGCGCGCAGAAGGCGTGTCTTGACCGACGCAGTTGAAATTCCCAGAGTCTTCGCCGTCTCGTCGATGCTCAAGTGCTGCATGTCCCGCAGCACGAAGACCTCACGGTAGATTTGTCCCAGGGACTCCAGCGCCGCCACCAGCTTCTCGCGGACTTCTTTCCGTTCCAGCGTCTCGGATGGGACCTCCCGCCAGTCGGCGAAGTCGCGGGGGGTATAGTTTCCCTCCGCGTCTTCGAGGTCAACGATCGGCTCGATCAGGTGGGCATGTTCTTTCCTTCTCCACATACGCGCCTCATTGACGGTGATCTGAATCAGCCAGGTGCTGAACCGTGCTTCCGCGCGGAACTGCCCAATGTGCTTGAAGGCCTTCAGCATCGCCTCCTGCGCGGCATCTTCGGCATCGGCCTCGTTGTGCAATATGGACAAAGCCGCAGAATACACACGTCGTTCGTAGGGTCGAATCAGCTCATAAAAGAGCTCATGCTCGCCCTCTCGAACGCGCCGGATGAGCGTCTCTTCGTTGAATCGCTCGGCTGGACTATTCAGCGAAGTCACCCCTTCCAGCATCACTCCTCACCGCACCTGGATTTACCAGCCACCGCAACCAACCGCTACTCAGAGTCGTATTCCGGGTCCTTTTTCCATCCCGTCAACATGGAGACGAAATTGTTCCAGCCATGAAGCACCACCATCACCAAATGTCCAAACACGAACGCCAGCATCGCCCACATGATCAGGAAATGCCACAAGCGTGCCAGATGGAAGCCTCCCATCAACCACGCCAGCCCAGAAAACTGCACGGGCTTCCAGATGGCAACTCCGGTCAATACCGAAAGCACTCCCAGGCCAATCGCGGAGGTGTATGCATGCTTCTGCAGCGGGTTGTAGGCTTCCTTGGTCTGGGGTTTGTGGCCGAAGAAAAAGTAGTGGCGCACCATCGGCCATACCCCAGGGATGTCACGTCGCACGAAGAGCACCTGCTTGTAGTTTCCGCTGAAGAGCTGGTACCCGATGTACACCAGGCCGGTCGCGATGTAGATCCACATGAAGGTAAGGTGCCATTGCAGCGCGCCACCCAGCCATCCGCCGAGCGCGAGAGACTTGGGCCAGTCGAGGAGATCTTTCTGCGGGATCTTTGCCCCAAAACTCGGGAAGGCTCGAAAGATCTGGAGCCCGCTTCCAACCATCACGAACAGTGAGACTGCGTTCGCCCAATGGCAAAGACGCACCACAAGAGGATGCTCGTACACTGCCTTGGTCACTTCACCTGTCTTCACATCTTCGATTGCCATCGCGCGGGTTGCCATCGTCAACTCCTCGGACTACAGGCCATAGAATTCGGAGTACCCTTGATCTTCCCAATAGCCGACCCTTTCGAGTACGTGGCTCACTTTGAGGTCCGTAACGTACTTTGCCTGCTTGTAGCCGACCTTGGTTGGAATACTGAGACGGAGCGGAGCGCCGTGCTCGCGGGTGAGTGGCTGGCCGTACATTTCGTAACAAAGCAAAGACTGCGGGTGCATGGCGGTAGCCATGTCGAGCGACTCGTAATAGTCGTCCGCACATTCGACGCTCACGAAGTGTGCGGTTGGATCAGCTCCGATCATCTTGAGGAAGTCGGAGAGCAGCACGCCACCGAAGTTGCCAATCACGTCCCACCCTTCCACACACACATGTCGCGTGTTTTGCGTCACCTTCGGCAATGCCTCGATTTGAGCCAGCGTGTAGTCTCCCGGCTTCTGTACCGAGCCCGTCACGGTGAGGGTCCACTTGTCGAAATCGACGCCGGGGTCGTCGACGTCACAATCGTTAATGGGGAACTTCTCAAAGGGGGTCAGATCGGCGGCCGCAAACGTAGGTGCCAAATGACCGGAACGGAACAGCCTCGCCGATATCCAATCGCTAAAGGCGAGACCGCCTTTGAGGAGTGGTTTCTGGAACTGCGGGATGGCAAAAGCTCCCAGCGCGATTACCGGTGTGAGTTTCAACAGCTCCCGCCGGCTCATGGTCTTGAACTTGCGGCTATCGGTTCGTGACTTCATCAGTGCATTCCTTGCGCGTGACACGAGAACCAGATGAGATTCGCGAGTCAGCAAAAGGTTACAGGGGAAATCATCGACGATCGTCCTGGCCGGATCAACGGTAAGTTTTCGAATCTCCTCAGGCGGCTTGCGCGACTGGATTACCTTCGCGGAGATCGACAACAGGCTGGCGCTGCATCCACAAAAGCACAAAGGCCATCAAGAGAGGGCAAGCCGTAGAGGTGGCCAAGCCCAGCCGCAAGGAGGACCAGTCCGACGTCACGCCGACGAGCCACGGCATGAGAATTCCACCCAGGTTCCCAAAAGCGGCCAGCAACCCAAACATCGTGGCGCCGCCTTGAGGAAAACGATCTGCAGCGACACCAAGAGTGGTCGGCCACAGGCAACTACCTGCCAACCCCACGGCAACGCTGGAGGCAAGAGCAACTGCGGCCCAGGGAGCGAAGCAGGCCAACAGGAAAAGCACCACGGAAGTCCAGCAGCAGCCCAACATCAACCTAATCGAGTCAACTCGGCGGCCGACTAGTCCGGCAAAGATACGGCCTAGAGCCATAGCGGCTGAAAAAGCGAGCAGCGAGATACTTCCAGTCCACTTTGAGTACCCAAGGCTCATCTCCGCATAGGCAGGCAGCCATTGTGCCAGACCCAACTCCAGAGCTCCTCCAAGAAAGATCGCCGCATTGACGGCCACGAAAGAAGAGTTACGACAGAGATCGCGCAGGGCTGTACGTTCGCCTGCTTTGGCCGAGATTAGTGGCGGCAGATCGACCTTGATAAATCCGAGAGCCACGAGCAGCGGAACAGTGATAAGCGTCAGGGAAATGGTGCGCCATCCGATGCCCAATTGAACTGCGAACGTACCCACTAGGACCGTGACCACGGTTCCGATGCCATAAAAAGAATGCAACCAGTTCAAGGCCGTTGCGCGGCTGTCCGGCTGGAGAGCGGCAACGATGGGACTGAGCACCATGTCCAGGATCCCCGCGCCGAGACCCATTACGAAGACTGCAACCAAGACCATGGAATAACCGGGCGCGATTCCCAGGAGCGCGAGTCCAACACCGATCAGCAGAGTTCCGAGGATACTGAACAGCTTGCCTCCCCATCGATCGGCCAAAGGGCCGGTGAAGAGGATTCCCCCCACGAGCCCGGCAAAGGTCAGGGCGCTGATTCGACCAAGTTGCTCGCCAGTGAGCCCGGCCCTTCCGCCGAGATCAGCCCGAAGAGTAGTCAAGAATATCGGCATAAGATTCACCGCGATTGCGATGCACACCATTGCCGCATAGCAAAGAACGAAGGCATATGCGGGGTTGTGTGCGCGATTCTTCATGTCGTTACCGAAAGACTGGCCCGATCACCAGCAAAACAAAGTCCTCGCTCGTGAGATTCAACGAGCAGCAAAATGTTCCAGCAGGAGTTGGTGGCACTTGGGGGTTTCCGGGATGCAGTGCGACACAGTTAGGCGTGGCGCGAAGCACCACCGCCGCACTTGGGGCAGGTGTGAAACTGCTCGATGAATCCGCCGAGGCTCGGATCGGCCTGCCCAGCATCTTGCGGGTCGGTGGTGTACACAAGCTTGTCGCAGTGGTGGTTCATCTCCACTCGGCAGCTCGGGCAAATCATCTTGTCGGTGTTGGCCACAGCCCCATCCTTGTCTCCGGGGATCAGCCCAGAGATACTTGCTCACGTCCATGGCGCAGCGTCTTTGCCATCCAGATCAGTTCTTTCAAGAATTTATCGATACGCCGAATGTAGGACTCATCGAGAAGGCTTCCGTCCTCGTTAAACACCTTCTGAACGCTTGAGAAATTTACATCCCAGAAGATCGTAACCAGCCCGATTTCACGCATTACAGGGAGCAGATTTTGAATTACCCGTGTCCCGCCGAACGGTCCGGCCGACACGCCTACTATCCCGACCGCCTTATGAATGTATTCTTTGAGGCAACTGTCCAGGACATGCTTCAAAAGACCGGAGTATCCGTGGTTGTACTCCGGCGACACAACCACCAAGGCGTCCGCCTTGCTCATCTTGGCGGAGAAGTCGGCTTGCTTAATGGCCTCGCCCGCATCGTTTGTTGGTAGGGGAAGCTTTGCGATATCGATGAGGTCGGTTTCAACGCCCGCACACTTGCCCAGCTCCTCGGTGACAAGCCGAGCCGCGTGCAGGCTCATGCGGCCCATTCTGGCTGTACCCAAGATCACTGGAATGAATAGAGGACGGCCCGTTTCCATGACCCGGCTCCTTTAAGCGATCGGATAGACCGACTCCCTATGCAAGCGCAAACTTCGCTACCTGCCAGTGAGATTCGGATGGCGGTGAGAAGTGACGAAGTTCCAGTCTCCAAGAGCAACCTTATGCTTTTGCCTTGCGTGTCACTAGAGGGTTGCCGGGGCATCTTATCCTTAAAATATGGCTACAGAAAATCTCATCCCTATCGCTGACTTGTTCGAGGCCCATCTCACCGTGAGCGAGCTTGATCGGGCGGTTGCCTTCTATAGAGACCAACTCTCCTTGCCCTTGGCGCGCATTCTTCCCGAGCGCAAGGTCGCCTTCTTTTGGATTGGTGCTCCTGGGAAGGCGATGCTCGGTCTTTGGGAGGCGGGAACCATGCCGATGAGTATGAGCCTTCATGTGGCCTTCCAAGTTGCACTCTCTGATCTGCATGAAGCGCCGGCCCGATTGCAGAAGGCTGGCGTTCAGCCAAGAGACTTAGCCGGCCTCCCGACTGACGAGCCCGTGGTGCTGGCCTGGATGCCTGCGGCTGCGGTCTACTTCCGTGACCCGGACAATAACCTGCTGGAGTTCATCACGATGCTGCCGGATCCGCCGAGACCCGATCTTGGCGTACTCCCTTGGAGCGATTGGATTCGCCGGAAGACGACGGCAGTCTAGGTTAAGCAGGTCATCCTGGCCTATTTGAGTTTTGCGGCGTGCGACTCTACTCAACTCGGTCTCGCAGCTTAACTGGCTTCTTTCAGCTTCTTCAGCGCGGCCTCGTATGTTACAGTCCTGTTGCTCAGGTTGGCGGGGACGTTCTGCAAGACGATCTCCCAATTAGCGATTGCGTTCTTCTTTTCACCCAACGCTGTGTAGCCGCGAGCCAGTCCCAGCGAAGTCCAGAATTTATCTTGTGGATGCTGTTGCTGGTTGAAGATGAACGCGGTCATAGCTTTGTTCTTCTTGTCCTTGCGGAGCAGCCCCATGCCGAAAGCATAGACCGAGTAGGCGTCGGTTCCGGGCAAATGCAGCGCCTTCTGCATCAGGGTATCTGCTTCAGATTCGCGTCCCATGGCATCCAACACGGCGGCTTTGGTGGAGAGCGTGGAAAAATCTTCATGCCCGATTGTGGCTCCACGGAACGGCCCGTCGATCGCCTTGTCGGCCCAGTTTAGCGCTTCCTCCAGATTGATCTTGTTATCAGCGCAGAATTGCGCGGCGTTCTGCCAGTCCTGGTAGTTGAACCCCGACCATGATTGGAGATCCTGGCGCATCTTCGCGACATAGAGCCCATTTACGTTTGGGACTGCAATCTTGAGCGGTATACGTTTCTTTTCCCACTGCAGGTAAGCCACTGCAGAATCCGGATGGCGCTCGTCGAACCCGTAGGTCAGGAATTCGGTGAATGGTGCTTCCTCCGGCGTCACCGGTACGCGCAGAGTTTCGTCCTGGGGGTCGTATTGAAAGCTTCCCCAGCCCAGGTGATTGGAAAAAATCCACTGCCAGGGCCCGTTCTTTTCGACGTCGAGGAAGAGTGCGTAGGTTCCGGCTTTCAGGTCTTTGCCTTCGACCTTCACGTCGTTGGAGAAGGTGATGGAGGTGCTCTCGTTGGCGCCGGCACGCCATGGCGCGCCTTTCGTTGGCCCGAAGCCCTCGTCAACGAAGCCGTAGTGAACTAACTCGCCCCAGATGTGTCCGGTGCGATCGTTGTTGGCTGGGTTGTGAACCTTGGGACTGTGGTAGTCGATGGAAATCTTGACGGGCCCGATCCATTGCGAGATTTCTGAATGTTCATTATCGCCGTTGGGAGGCGTGGACAGCTCTGACGTTTCCTGGCCAGCAACCGTTATCGAAAACATCAAAAACATAACTGCGGCGAGTGCGGATTTCACGGTGGCCTCCTGTCGATACTAGGGAGCATCAAACACAGCGATGGAGTTGGTCTCACTTTCGAGCGGTAGTTTAGACTCCGCTGAAACAGAAGCGTTAGCCTGCGGATGTTCGTAGGCTTCCACCCTAAGCTCTATGGGAAAGGCTTTCCCGCAGGGTGGGCCACGCAAAGAGATCGCGGGTGGTACTGACGGCCTTTTGTGTTTCTAGCCAATCTGGGTCGCGATCATCGATGAAGCTCCGGCATCCTGAGAATTCTTTGGGTGAATCTCCTCTGGAACCACCACGAAACTGTTCAGACTTCCCAGACCGTCAGGCGTCTTGCATGGATTGCCCGGATCATCGAGCCAGCGTTGACCGTCGAGCAGGAATTTGTAAGTGTGTCTCCCGGCAGACAAGCGCATTGGTACTGTTCGCCAGAATCCCCGCTCGATGGACCTGGCTGCGATCCCTGGCGAACGCCAACCGTCCCAGCTTCCGAGGACTCGCACGCTCGTTGCGGCATGGTCGTGTAGCGAAAACGTGATTCCCTCGGGCGCTAGACATGGCGAGACTTGCAGTCTAGCCGAGCGGCTATGCCTCTCTGCCAAAGCGCGCGCCACTGCCTGGCCAGGACTCAGCGCTCCGGCGCCTTGACGTTCACGATCTGCCCCGGGAACGGGGTGCGCAGTTTCCTTCAACACATCCCGAACCAGGAGCGGTGTAAGCGCGGGGTTGGCTTCGAGCATGCAGGCAATTGCGCTGGCGACAATCGGCGCCGCGAAACTGGTTCCTTCCACGTGCTGATAGTGCGGAGTGATCAGCTTCAATTCTGCGATGCGGCCGTGCACGTTTGGATCGTTCTGCTCGCGACGGACAAACAGTTCGTTTGCTTCGTTGGCGACTGAGGTATTGGGAAGCAGAGGTGCGGCGACCCAGATGCTTGGCGCTACCAAGTCGGGCTTAGGCACATCATTGCTAGCGGTACCGTAGTTGCTATGCCAGAGTGCAATTTCGTCATGGCTGAAAGTGTTCTGGTCGTCAATTCCGCCGACCGTTAGAGCCAGAGGAGCGGTCGCTGGCGGCAACAGGCTCCGTTGTCCGTCGTTGCCCGCAGCAGCCACCACACTGATGCCCGCCTCCACCAATGCAGACACCGCTTCATCTACGGCGTTTCCGGTCAATGGCGAAACTGGGTCTCCGCTCACCGAGAGGCTGACGATCTGGACTCCGACCTCGGAACCGTGCTTCAGAATCCAAGTCAGCGCTCGGTGAATGCTGGCGCTGGAGATTTGTCCGACGGAATCACGTACCTGAATGAGTACCAGCTCGGCTGCATGGGCCAGTCCAGAGTAAAGGCCGTGACTCAGAAAGCCATTGCCGGCGGCCACTGTGCTTGTCATCGTGCCGTGCCACTGCCAATCGCGCGCACCGTCCCAATCGGGCCAGTTCGGCGCTTCCTCCGGATCAAAGTGGAAAACAGACACAGGATCATGGGTGGCGTCAGCCCAAACACGAATGCGATTTCGCGGCTGTACCAGATCGGGATGCGGATAAAAGCCAGCGTCCACCAGAGCGATGGTTATGCCCTTGCCGGAGAATCGGGGATCGGCGTGCATGCGGAGGCGGGTCGGCAGAACTCCTAAGGCGGCCTCGGCATCCAGTGGCCATGCCGTCTGGATCGCCTCATGCAGCGCTGCGTCGCCTTTGGCCAGTAAAGTTTGCAGGAGGTTCTGTTGAACGCAAGCTGGACATGCGCCGTCCTTGCGATCCCAATAGGGATACCAATTAGCTTCGGCCAGCAGGGCCTCGCTTACGGGATTCCCACACACGGAGCATAGTCCGAGGGTGCTCGTTGACTCATGTTGCGAACGCATCGCCCGATGAGATGCCGGTGACGAGAGATAGTTTCGTTACAGGCCGTGACAGATCAGACTCTCGTGCGGAAGGCAAAGGCCGTCACCTTCTGCATGTTCCGGCATCGCACGGCTGATATGGAATTCTTCGTCGGTCGCGTTCTTAGTCTGCTGGCAACGATAGTGGACGCCAGCACAGGAGCCGCGATTGGTGTGGGTGTCCTAGCAGCGTTGGTAAGAACGGCCAGACTCGGCGTTCGCCGCGGAACTAGCCTCGACTCCGCGATGTCTGAGATTCGAATCACGCTCGGCCGATGGCTGGCTCTGGCCTTGGAACTGGCACTGGCAGCCGACATCCTGCGAACGGTGATGATCCCCACCTGGGACGAGATCGGCAAGTTGGGAGCAATTGTCGTACTCCGCACCGTTCTCAACTATTTTCTTGAGCGGGAGATTGAACAGGAGCAGAAGAAGGCAGAGTATGTCCTCGAATCCGCTGCTTGATTTCTCCTGCTGGGGGCTGGCGCTGCAGCTCGCGAGCGCCGTCATCATTACCGGTTTCGTGGCTGTGGCGTTGGTTTCGTTGAGCCTTGGCCACGGTGTCATACGAGCAAGACTCCTCGTGGCGGAAGGCGTGATCGGCGGTCTCGGCGTCATGACGGCAGCCACTTTGTTGCGCACTATCGGCCTTCGTACTTGGCACCAGATCCTGATGTTCACGCTCATACTCTTCCTACGAATCCTGCTGAAAAAACTATTCGTGTGGGAGAAGCAGCGTCTCTTTCAAAATCCAGACTAATGCGGACATTTCGACTTCCCCTACGAGCGGCGTTCGTAACCTTTCAGACCTGTCGGAATCTGATGGCCAGTGAGATCGGAGCACTCGATGAAGGGCAAAGTCGTACTCGTAACTGGGGCCAACGGTGGGTTGGGGACCTATGTGACGCAGGCGTTTCTCGACGCAGGTGCAACTGTCGTCGGCACATCGCGGAAAATTCAGCAGTCTGATTTCAACAACCCAAACTTCACCGCGTTACCAGCAGAGATTTCGACTCGTGAGGGTGCCCAAATCCTCGTAGATCAGGTTGTGGCGCGTTTCGGAAAGATCGATGTTTTGGCGCATACAGTCGGTGGTTTCGCCGGCGGCCAATCGGTAGCGGATACGGACGACGCAACTTTCCAACGTATGTTTGATCTCAATCTGAATTGCGTATTTCACATTCTCCGGGCGGCAGTTCCGCCTCTGCGAAAGACAGGCACCGGTCGCATCATCGCGATTGGAAGCCGGGCCGCGCTGGAACCTGGCGCAGGCGTGGGCGCGTACAGCGCTTCGAAGGCTGCTATGGTCTCTCTGATCAGAACTGTGGCGCTCGAAAACAAAGACGCGGGATTGACCGCGAACGCGATCTTGCCCGGTACGATGGATACTCCAGCTAACCGCAAAGCGATTCCGAATGCGGATGTCAGCAAGTGGGTGCAGCCGGACTCGGTTGCGGAGTTGGTGGTCTGGCTCGCCGGCGAAGCTGGCAAGGACGTCAACGGATCTGTGATCCCGGTCTACGGTAAAGATGCTTGAGACCTTCGCCAAAGCGATTGTTTACGCCCTGGCGTTATACGCCAGTCTTGGAT
>JAIQEY010000030.1 GCA_020073565.1 Terriglobia bacterium | reverse complement strand
CCGTCGATCTCGCCGATATCAACAAATGCGCCGTAATCAGTCAGGCTGCGGACGGTGCCGCGAACCGTATCGCCCTCCTTGAGTTCGGAGTACCTGCGCTGTTTCGCAGCGGTCTCTTCGTCCTCCGCAATCACGCGCCGGTCTACTACGACGTCTTCCTCGGCCGCGTCGAGTTTGGTAATCCGGCAGCGAATCTCCTGCTCGACCAGTTTTTCCATTTCGGCCGCGTCGCGTGCGCCGCTGCGCGAGGCCGGCATGAATGCGCGGATGCCGATATCTACACTCAACCCACCTTTCACCACCCCGGTGACCGTGCCCACGATTGTGGCCTTCTCCGCAAAGGCCTTCTCCAGGGACGCCCAATCCGTGGGCCGCTCCACTTTTCCGCGCGTGAGTTCGTAGTAACCCTCCGGATCCCGACCTTTGACCGTGACTCGAAACTTGTCGCCCGGTTTAGGTGGCTCCCGATCATTCTGAAACGCCGTGAGCGGCAGAATGCCCTCACTCTTGTATCCGATATCGAGGAACACCGAGTCGGCGGAAACGGCAATCACGGTCCCTTCGCGGCCTTGCACACCCGCTTCCGCAGGCTTGTGCGAATGGCTTTGTTCGTACTGCGAAAGAGCCTCGCCGAAGGACTCGGTGGACTCGTCGGCGGGCTGGGATTCTGGAGTGCTGGGATCGGGCATGAAGAGCTACAGCCTCATCGTGACAAAGTCCTGCCTAGGATAACACCGGGGTCTCGCCGCGGGACGCGTCCGCCCCATCGGAAGCTTGGTTAGCCACCAAGGACACGAAGGTACACTAAGGGAACGCTTGAACTTGGATCCTTCGTGTGACTTCGTGTCCTTGGTGGTCTGATGGAATTTAACTGCCTCGAATGGCGTTCGCTGGAAACTTTCTCAGCCTCCCGGTAGTCTAAACAAGATAGCGGGAGTGTGCCTTTTCTTATCCAATGAAGCCTGCCCTCGTATTCTGTCTCCTCATTTCTGCCGCTGCCGTGACCGCGCAGACAACCGGCCAGCCGGCCGCACCGCCTCCCCTTCTGCCCCAGCAATTTGCGGGCTGGCAACTTAAGGGCGAGGTTACCAAGAGCGCCGATCCGGTGGCGGCGGATGAGGCCAACGCACCGGTCGTCAAGGAATACGGCTTCCAGCGCCTCGAAAAAGCCACCTACACCCGTGATGACGGCCGCAAACTGGAGATTAAGGCCGCCGCATTCGACGATGCCAGCGGCGCCTACGGAGCCTTTACCTACTACAAATCTCCCGCCATGCTGAACGAGAAGATCGGCGGCCAGGCATCTTCGCTGAACACCCGCGTCCTGTTTTATCAGGGCAACATCCTGGTGGATGCGGTGTTTGACAAACTCACGGTGATGTCGGCAGCAGAATTGCGCGAACTTGCGGGCGTTCTGCCGCAGCCCCCACCGAACGCGCGGAACCTCCCACCGCTGCCTATCTATCTTCCGAAGGAGTCATACGAGAAGAACACGGCCAAGTACATCATGGGTCCGGTGACGCTGGATCGTGTGGGTTCGCCCCTCCCGAGTGCGATGGTCGACTTCAAGTCAGGCGCGGAGGTCGTCCTCGGAAAGTATTCGGTCAACGCAGGCGATTCCACCCTGATGCTGATTTCCTATCCCACGCCGCAAATCGCGATCGAGAAATTACGCCAGATTGACGCCGCCCATCCGGTGAATCCGCAGCCCCAGTCCGGTGCCGCCCCCATACTCGACGTGGGCCCCTTCTTCGACAAGCGAACCGGTCCGATCATCGTGATTGCCGCCGGCCCCCTCTCGCAAGCCGAGGCGAAATCTCTTCTGTCTTCCATCAACTACGAAGCCGATGTCACGTGGAATGAAAACACTTTCGCCGACAAGAAAAACAATCTCGCGAATCTACTCTTCAACGTGATCGTCCTCTGCGGGATTGTGCTCGGCCTGTCCTTAGTCGCAGGATTGGCGTTCGGCGGCCTGCGCATCCTCCTGAAGCGCCTTTTTCCCAACCGTGTCTTCGACCGCCCCGAGGACATGGAATTCATCTCGCTGCACCTCGGTGACCAAAGGCGGACGGGCCCCGGGGAGCCGGTAAGTCACTCAATCGAAGGTTCTTAGCTTCACGGAAGCCATTTCCGTCTCAATTCCGTACAGTTTGCCGACCTGTGCACATATTTTGTAAGTGATTGATAATAAGAGTATTTAAGTCGCAAATTTTCCTTGACACCTCGGTTTTAAGGCTCTTAAGATTCCCGCAGAAAGTTCTGATGGATCAACAAGCTCCGTTGGAACTATTCTCCCTTGAAGAAAAGGCTGCCCAAGTTGCCGGGTGGCCTTTTCGTTTTAGAGGAGTTCCCAGTTCTCAGTGAAAAGCCGACTTCATCCGCTAATCAACTGAGAACTGAGAACCGAGAACTCGGAACTGAGATCCACCGTCGCTCGTACTTCATCAATAGGAGCCAAAAAATGTTCTGCGATCAATGTGGCGCGCAATTGCAGGCAGGACAATCGAACTGTTCACGCTGTGGCAAACCGATTCTCGGTCTGAACCAGTATCGCCGCAGTCGCGTCCAGGAACACATTCGTCTTCTCGGCATCCTCTGGATGGCATACTCCGCCTTGCACGTGATCGGAGGCGGAGTCATGATCGTGGTTGCCCACACAGTCTTCGGGAGCGGGTTCCACATCCCCAACGGCCCGCCGCCGGAATTCACCGAATGGTTGCGCCCCTTTCTCTCCTTCATCGGATACCTGATCCTCGCCAAAGCCGCCGCGGGGTTCATTGCCGGATGGGGGCTGTTGCAGCGGGAACCCTGGGCACGGGTAGTGGCCTTGGTTGTCGGCTTCGTGGCCCTCTTGAACGTGCCGCTCGGCACCGCCCTCGGTATCTACACGCTCTGGGTTCTGCTGCCCACTCAATCCGACGAGGAGTACAAGACTCTCTCTGTGGCTGCCTAGCAGGCGACTTATGTTCGACCATTGCGGTGGAGCCGAACAGCCGATTCTTAGCCGCGAAGCGGCGCAAGAATGCAGCCCACGGCGTCAGCCGTGGGGTGCAAAGTGGACAATGACACAGCCGCGTAGCGGCGAAAGAAGAGTCTCACACACCCTAAATCGATCAGCACGGGAGGGTTGCCCAACATGACCGTGGACGATTTTCGCAAGTCGCTCACCGCAGCCAACCCGCCGGCGGAACTCACGCCCGCCCTCGTTGGCCTCTGGTGGGATGCCAAAGGCGATTGGACGCGAGCCCACGAGTCTGCTCAGCAAGACGAAGGCATCGAGGGTTCGTGGGTGCACGCCTACCTCCATCGCAAGGAAGGCGATCAGGGCAATGCAGCCTACTGGTATAGTCGGGCAGGCAAGCCCGTTTGCCAAGAACTACTGGATGCGGAATGGCTCAGCATTGCGAGAGACTTGCTGGGATAAATCGACCTCCGGCTTTTCGTGATCGCCAGTCTGGATCAGGTTCGTGAGGGGTGCGGTTTCCATCAAGGCCGGGAATGTTAAAATGTTTGGGAAACACTGATCTGATATGCCGATGATTTTCGGCGTATGGGAAACAGTGCGAAACACCCTTTGTCCGTAAGTGATTGAGAGCCGACGTAGCTCAGTTGGTAGAGCAGTCGATTCGTAATCGACAGGTCATCGGTTCAAGTCCGATCGTCGGCTCCAGATCTCGTCATTCTCTGAAGAGTCCCAATCGCTCAAACTTCACTGCCATACACCGGAATGGCTGCCCCGTTGATTTCTTGGCCGCGATCGCCGCAAAGCCACACGATCAAACTGGCAATCGCCTCGGGACGCACCCACTTCGAGAAATCCGCCCCCGGCATCGCTTTCCGATTCGCGGGAGTATCGATCGTTCCCGGCAGAATCGTGTTGGCAGTCATCCCGGAATCTTTATTCTCCAGCGCGGCGGTCCGTATCAGTGAAACCACCGCCGCCTTCGATGCGCTGTAGGCGCCCACACCCGGGCCCGGTTCCAGCGCCGCCCGGCTGCCGATGGCGATCAGCCGTCCGCTGCCAGATTTCCGCAATTGCGGAATCGCCGCCCGCAGAACATAGAAAGTGCTGTTTAAGTTCATATCGAGCATGTGCCGGAACGTCGCATCGTCCGTCTCCACAATCGACGGCCCACCCGAAAATCCGCCCACCGTGTGCACCACGACATCGAGCTGGCCGAAGCGCGCCACGATCGTCTCGACCGTATTCTTCGTGCCCTCCGCAGTCGCAATCTCAGCCGCCAGCGCGGTAAATCCAACCTGTTTGAAATCAGATTGCTGAATGTGCCGGGACACGCCCACCACCGTAGCTCCCGCCTCCAGCAGCGCCTGCGTGACTGAGGTGCCCAAACCGCCATTCGCGCCCGTGACCATCACAACTTTGCCTGTCATCCCTGAATCTCCATTCGCCAGAGGAGGCATGAACGAATCAACTTCCAACTCCCATCAGATTCCAACCGCACCGGAAGGCCGCAAAATACAACGTACGAACGGAAGCGCTGTGCGTCGGGACGTTGCGCGAGAAATCCCAAGGCGGCAGACATTCTACCCTTACTCTGCTTTCGCAACGATATACACATACCGCAGCGTCCCCGTCCCCGTGTTCACCACGTTGTGCTCCGTCTGTGGCGGACAATAAAGAACGTGGTTCGCTTCCACCGCGAGCTCTGATCCGTCGTTGAACACCATTTTGCCCTTGCCCTCGAGCACCACCAGCATCTCTTCATTTCCTTTGGTGCTGTGCTTGCCCACCGACTGGTTCGGTTCCAGCGACACCAGCCCCGACCGCATGGTGACCGTCTCCGGAGGACCGCTCAGCAGCGTCAGTTCCCGCCTGCCCGCGCTGTCAAGCTCCATCACTTTCGCGGAAGGTTTTCCTTTCGTACTCTCCTGCGCGTACGCCGCGCCCAATACGATCGCGACGCATCCGATCACCGCCCGCGTCAGTCGTTGCACTCGCATCTGTTCCTGTCTCCTCGCCAACATTTATACGCTGCGAGCACGATCTCGTGCGTCTCACGCAGTCTTAGATGCACACCCCACCCGCCGTTCGCACTCCTGTGCATGGCGTTTGTGCAATCTTGGGTGGGTCCCGTGATTCCCAAACGCTGGAATTCACCCCGCCCGAGAGGAATCGTGTTATCGTGCCGTCAGGTGCAACCAAGGTCCGCCTGAAAGCCGAACGGAGGCGAGTCGTAATGGTTCATAGACCGATCGCATCGTTACTGTGTGTCCTATCAATTGGCGGTTGGATGTGCTGGGCACAAACAACAGGAACTGCAGCCCATAAGCCCGGGAACTCGGACGCGACCAAGCAAAAGAAGGAGAACAAACAGACTCCAGTAGGACAGCTCAAGGCGCAGCCGAGACCGAAGTCCAATATTACCGATTCCAAAAAAGGACCGAAGCCTGATCCGGCTGAACCCGACAATCCAGGGGATGCTTCTCCGGGCGCGCCCAACGACACCAATATGGGTGTGCGGGAGTTGGACATTTCGTGCCCCGCGGCGCAGTACAAATTGGAGGACGGGCAACGAACATGCGCGGATCCTGGCTATGCGGCCTTCAACAATGCAAAAGAAATCGCGCACAACCTCGATCAGGTGATAGCCGGGTTGCATGTGCGCGCCATCGACGACCAGCGCCTGCTTATCAGCTGGAATGGCAAGCGGCCGGAGCACGCGTTGCATGAACTGGAGCGCCTGATCCAGCAGCAGGCGACGCGGGCCGCGACCGCTGACCCCGACGAGAACCGCCTCATACGGCTCTATAACAACCGGAATGCTGCCAAGGTAGCGGAGGCCATCAAGGGCCTGTTTGAAGGCGTGGATGCCACCGCCGTTGGAGACGATGTGATTTTTCTCAACGGAAAGGGGGATCCTTCCAAACGTCCCTTCTCCAACATCGATCGCATGGTGGCGCGCATGGATCTACCACGCCCCCAGGTGACCTTGAATGTCTGGAGTCTGCAGATGAGTTCGAAGGACCCGAAGAAACTGAATGACGACGCGAAGATGGTACAGGAACAAGTCAGAAACTTCGACACTGACCTCGGGGAGGTCCTGCGCAGTGGGTGGAAGGGGCTGGTAGAGGACTGGGCTGAGGAGCGTAGCGCGAAGTTGGCGCCGGGAGCGCAACCCACCCCGGAGCAGAAATCCGGACAGGCTTTTCGCGACTACGTTGCCAGAATATCGCTCGGCTGCGGAGAGATGGACATCCCAACTTGCAAGAGAAACAGCAAGATCCATTTGGATGAAGCCCAGATCTGCCCGAACGGTCACTACTGTTTGGGGTTCATTGACGCATTTGATCTGACCACACCCTCGTTGACGCGCATGTTGCTTTTGTTGGCCGCCGCCGACAGTCCGAAAACAATGAGTGCCCGAGCTTTGAGCAAAATGCGGACCACGCCAGGGAACTGTCCGCCCGGCCGGCAGACGGAGGGCAAGCCGGTTCTTTTGTTCTGTAATTTCCAAGCGGAACTGAATCGGCTGGAGGGCCCCAGGCTCGGAGCACTACGCGCCGCCTACGCGGATTTCCTGTTTAACTATAAGTGGGCCACCTCGTACCCGAATGACTTTGTGCCCTACGAACTGTCACTGAGCGCCTCCATCCTCGACAGCCAGCTGGATCCTTTCTTGACCGCCCTGAACCGGGACATCTCGGAGTACCTGCAGAACGTGCAGGACTCGGTTCAGCATGACTTAAACGAAAACAAAGGCAACAAGAAGGACCAGTTCTACTCGACCGGGGTAGTTTCGGTGAGAGCGATCAGTGGATTGAGCGCGGAAGTGGATACACGCACGGCAAACTTCTTCGATGCCACCCCGCCGCTCACCATTAATGACATCGCCAAGAGCCTGAAGGATGTTGAATCGAGCATGCCCGCGTCGGTAAAAGCCAACCTGGGGGCAAACGCAGCCGCGGCCCTGATGGCTGGCCTGACCGCCGAAAAACCCGCGGTGGCGAAGGTTGGCCGCAGTCTGACCTTGAAGGTGACGCCCGTGAGCCTGATCACGGCTTCCGCCGCCGAACTTGAAGTGATGCTGGACGCCAATGAAGACGGAGAAGATCAAGTCATTTTCAAAGACCAAAATAAAACTACCCAGGTGGATGATACGAGCCGGGTAGCGCAGCACAAGGTGTCCACCCACGTTCGGGTGGAGAGTATGAAGCTTTTCGAGTTGTCCTCGTTCTCGGCCTCGTTGCGTCGCAAGAACCGGTCGTTTCCCTTGTTGCCACCGTTCGTAGAGTTGCCCTACCTCGGGTCTCTGGTGCGCCTGACTTTGCCGGCCGATCCCACGTTCCACAGGAGCTTCGCAATCGCGAGCGCGATCGTGGTGCCGACCGCTGCCGATCTGGCTTTCGGCATTCCCTTCATGGGCGACAGGAAAGTGGTTCCCGTACTCATGTCGGAGGCGCAACCGGTCGACCGTTGCATCTACGAGCCGGCCCCGGCACAGAACCTCCCGCCAAACAGAACAGCACAACCTGGGCCAAAAACGCACCCGAGCGGTGCTTCGGAAACGGGCCCGGTCCCCCAGGGAATCGCTTCAGATTCCGGGAAGGCGGTGTCCATGAAAGTCCAGGACCTTTGCGAATCGCAGCCGTCAGGCATGAGCACAGCAGTACAAAATGCGGCCGTCGTCCCAGACAAATACGTCGTGCGAAAGGTAGGATCGGCGAGCGAACTTAGCCACTCCGTTCGCCCGTATCACAAGAAAATCGTGGACTGTTTCAAAAACTGGAACAGCGGCTGCGAAACCCTTTCCTTAAGTGAGGTGGAATCTGAGGAGCGCTGATCCTGGTGTCCCATGCCCCACTTTCGTGCCATGGGTACCAAGTTCTCCACAGCCTTCCACCGCGTTCCACTTGCGTTTGCGGCATGGAGTTCCGGATAATAAGGCGAACGTTCTCGACCGCCGTGTACAACTATAGCCGGGCAGATTTGCTCCGTATTTTTCGGCTCACTCCCCGCCAGCTTCAGGCTTGGGAGAAAGCCGGACTCGTGCCGACGGCGGACAGTTATTCCTTCTACGAACTTCTCCAGATCAAGAAAGTCCGCGACCTGTGCGCCAAGCGCGTGCGTCCTGCTGTCATCCGCCAGTCCCTGGAGGCCATGCAGAAGCGCGTCGCCGGCATGGAGAATCCGCTGCTCGAAGCCGGCGCCTACCAGAGTGGCCACCGCATCGCCTTCCGCCACGACGGCCACCTGCTCGAGCCGATCGCGGGACAGTTCATGTTCGATTTCGCTGCTGAACAAAAAGTTGTCGCCAGCCCGCCCCGCACCGGACCGGAACTGGTCATCACCGACGCCGCCGACTTGTTTGCCCGCGGCATCGTGCTCGAAGAAAACCCCTCGACCCAGAGCGAAGCCATCGCCGTCTACTTGAAGGTTCTGGACATGGATCCCAATCACGCCGCCGCACACATTAACCTGGGCACGCTCTACTACAACCGGCAGGACTACGTGCTCGCCGAGAAGCACTACCGCTCCGCCATTCAGATCGATCCCCGCTATGCCCTCGCCTACTTCGACCTGGGCAACGTGCTCGACGAAACCGGACGCGTGCAGGAAGCCATCGCCACCTACAAGACCGCCATCCAGCTTGCGCCCACCTATGCCGACGCCCACTACAACATCGCCCTCGCCTACGAAAAAGTCCGCGAGCCGCGCAAGGCTCTTCAGCATTGGCGCACTTACGTCAAGCTCGATACCGCCGGACCCTGGGCCGTCCACGCCAAACATCAGATCCAACGCATCATGCAGGCCGATAGCCTGAAACTCGTGCACTCGCGCAAGCTGAACTAGCGAGCGGTTGGCGCCACCAAGTGACCCCGGTTCGAGCCCCTCGGAGAATGCCACTGTGAAAGGAACAGTATGGACTCCCCCCGCCACCCCAACTGCATAGCCGTTCTGACACTCGGTTTCCTGGTCTTCACCATTGCCACACCCGTTTCGGCCCAACCGGGTGCGTCATCTGAAGCGCCATGGATGAATGCCGCCCTTTCGCCAGACGAGCGCGCCGCCCTGGTGGTCAAGGAAATGACGCTCGACGAGAAGATCTCACTCCTGCATGGAACCGGCATGGAGGGCCTGAGCCCGATCAGCCCGCTAGCTACCGGATCGAACGGCGGGGCCGGCTATGTAGTCGGTATTCCCCGTCTCGGCATCCCACCGATTCAGATGTCCGACGCGGCCTACGGGGTCAGACAGAGCGGAGTGAATGGCCGCTACTCGACGGCTTTGCCCGATGATCTGGCCGGGGCCGCCAGTTGGGATCTGGATGCCGCCTACGAGTACGGAGCCCTGATCGGCCGCGAACTCCGGGCACAGGGTTACAACATGTCACTGGGCGGAGGTGTCAACCTCGCACGTGAGCCTCGCAACGGTCGGACCTTCGAGTACATGGGCGAAGATCCCATCCTCGCCGGAAAGATGGTAGGAGCCGTGATCAAAGGCGTTCAGGCTCAGCACGTCATCGGCGACATCAAGCACTATGCCCTCAACGACCAGGAGAGCGGCCGAAATGCCGTCAATGTCAACATTGACAAGCGGTCGATGCGGGAGGGTGACCTGCTCGCATTCGAGATCGGCCTGCACGAGTCCAACGCAGCTGCCGTAATGTGTTCGTACAACCGAGTCAACGGCGACTTCGCATGTGAGAACAAGTACCTGCTGACCGACGTCCTGAAGAAAGACTGGAACTTCCCAGGATTCGTCCTGTCGGATTGGCAGGCAACGCACAGCACCGCGAAGGCGTCCGCGGCTGGTCTCGATCATGAAGAACCCGGTGAGATCTTCTTTGGCGACGTTATGAAAAGTGCGGTGCAGTCCGGCCAGGTGCCGATCGCTGAAGTGGACGACCATGTGCGCAGGATCCTGCGATCGATGTTCGCCTGTGGCGTGGTCGACGATCCCCCGCAAAAGGGTGTGGTAGACGTCGTGGGAGGTTTCGAGGTTGCCCAAAAAATTGCCGAGCAGAGCATCGTCCTCCTCAAGAATGAAAAATCACAGCTCCCACTCGATGCTTCCCGGGTTCGCAGTCTTGCGGTCATCGGCGCCCATTCCGACGTCGGAATGATCTCGGGCGGCGGTTCGGCGCAAGTCGATCCCCCCGGAGGCAACGCGATCCTGCCGCCCGGCAGGGGCCAAACGCGCTGGGGAGAGCCCGTATGGTTTCCCACGTCGCCTCTCAAAGCGATACGAACCAAGGTCCCGGGAGCCGCCGTGCAATACGCTGCCGGCGCCGATATCCCCGCCGCAGCCGCCCTCGCCAAAACGGCGGACGTCGCCATTGTGTTTGCCTACCAATGGGAGAGCGAAGGCATGGACCTCGACAGCCTTTCGCTTGCCGAGCGTCAGGATGACCTGATCGCACAGGTCGCGGCTGCAAATCCTCATACCATCGTGGTGCTCGAGACCGGCAGCCCGGTCACCATGCCATGGCTGAATCAGGTCAATAGCGTCGTGGAAGTCTGGTACGCGGGCAGTCGGGGCGCAGAAGCGCTCGCCAACGTGATCTTCGGCGACGTGAATCCAAGCGGGAAGTTGCCCATCACGTTTCCGAAGAGCGATGCGGACCTGCCGCATCCCACCATCGTGAAACCTCCCCGCGAATCCACGACTGCCGGCGAGCCGGATGAATGGAAAAGGATTGCCGCCGGCCTGCCTGCATTCCAGATCACCTACGACGAAAAACTGAAAGTCGGGTACAAGTGGTACGACGCCGAAAAGAAACCCGTTCTGTTCCCCTTCGGCTATGGCCTCTCCTACACAACCTACAGTTATTCCAACCTGAAAGTAACGCCCGGCAAATCGGTTCACCTGAGTTTCACCGTGAAGAATACCGGCAAGCGGGCCGGAGCTGAAGTCGCCGAGGTGTACGCATCTCTGCCCGCATCTGCGGGAGAGCCACCGAAGCGCCTGGTGGGCTGGAGCAAGGTCAAGCTGAATGCCGGCGAAAGCAGAGAGGTGAGTGTGGAGGTCGACCCGCTCTATCTGTCGATCTTCAACACCGACCAGAATTCCTGGCAGATGCTTCTCGGAGACTATACCTTCCTGGTGGGAGGATCGTCGCAAAGTCTTCCCTTGAAGGCAGCGCTAAGTCCGCAGTAAGAGTGACGAACGACCAGGGACCAAAAAAAAGGCGCGGCTCGCGCCGCGCCGTAGTGAGAAAGACTTAGGACCTGGAATCGACCACCAGCTTGTTCTCAACGCTGAACACGCCCGGCACCGATCCCGCACGAATTCCGGCGATGTTCTTGTCCATCGTGCTCTCGACCGTGCCGTACAGCGTCACATGTCCGTTGTCGACCACAATGCGAATCGGGTGCGCGGGATCGATTGCGTATCGTCCCAGCACTGAGTCGTGATAGATCACGCGCGCCTCGCGAACGCGCAGTGAATCGTCATAGGTCGAAGTTGGCAGCACCTTCACTTCGTTCACCACGTCCTTCACTCCCTGCATGTGCGCCGCGATCGCCAGCGCGGAATCGCGCGGCGCGTCCCAGTAGGTGGCGCCACTCAGGGTTACGACCCCGTTCTTCACCGCGACCGATATATAGTTGAACGCGTTGTCGAAGTACCCGACGCGGTCGTAGGCCAGCTTGTTCGCCAGTTTCTGCTCAAGCTGGTCATCGGGCACGGTTGCGCCCGCGACCACGATGTCATTGCGCACGCCATTGACGTTCGCCAGTTTCTTAACCTTCTTCGCGGCGTCGAGTTTGTCCTGGTAAAGGTTGACCGTGCCCGTCAGGGTCACAATACCGTCCTCGACGCTGGCACTCACACTCTGCAGTTGTTTCCCTCCATGAATTTTCTGGCTGACCGCCTGCTGAATCTGCTGATCGTAGCGGCCGGTTGTGGCCATCGCGCTCATGCTCAACAGGACGAGCAACGCCAGCGTTGTCACCGCCATCATCCGTTTCATCGTTGCCATCCTCCTAAGATTTCCGGTTTCGACACCCTATTAACCGGTTAGTTAAATAGATGCTCGGAGGGCGAGAGAGGATGCGTCTGCCAAGTGCTTTTACAAACAATTACAAGCGGGTTTGACAACTAGTTGTGATGACAACTAATCTCGAACCATGCCCCGTGGTTTACAGGCCGAACTCAAGCAGAATGTCCCCTTCACCAGTCGCGAGCAGGAAGCCTACCTCGCCCTGTTGCGTACCGCGGATGTTCTACAGTCCCGGGTGGAATCCAAACTGAAAGAATTCGGCCTGACCGGCACGCAATACAACGCTCTGCGTATCCTGCGCGGGGCTGGACCGGATGGCTTGCCCTGCAGCGAAATCGGCGAGCGCATGATCACCCACGATCCTGACATCACCCGTCTGCTCGACCGTCTTGAAAAGCGAGGCTTCGTCGCACGCACGCGGGACCAGCATGACCGTCGGGTCATCTGCGGCAGAATCACCGCCGCTGGCCAGAAGCTACTGCGCGAAATGGACCGACCGATCGAGAGGCACGGACAAGAAATGCTCCGTCACGTCCGCCAGCCAGAACTGCAGAAGCTCATCGACCTGCTGGAGTTAGTCCGCAGCAGCCGCAGAGTGTAGCGCGGGCACTCTTACCCGCGCAGAGGCATCCAGAGGCAGCCAGTCCGCAACTTCAGGGATCTGTGGGGAGGTTCTTCACTTGATTTTGGGTGGCGCAGCGCTTCTAGCGCTGCGATGAGTCGTTCGGGTTGGAAGTCGGCTTCAGCCGCTGAGGTAGCCAGCCTCAGTTGCGAATGAATTCTTAGTCCGGTCCTAGTGATGCACGCCCAGCAGCGTCCGCAATCCCCACACCGCCGCAACTCCGAGACCCACGATGAAGGCCACCCCGATCAGGCGACCCGACAGATCGCTCTTACTCCAGCCCTGGAGCACTGCGATCAGTCAAATCGCAAAGAGCAGGATCGCGCCCGTTCCAATCGCTTTCATCAACATGCTGGCTATCTCCAATGACCAGCACTTTGACATGTTGAGTTTCCGATCGAAAGTGCGCGAGTCACATCGCAGGGTGACCGCGAAGAAGCCACATTCTTGCCGGCGCTCCGAATCGCTAAGCTCGTTTCTCGACGCCGGCCTTTCTTGCCGTCGCCCTCTTGACGCCTTTTTTCGGAAACACTCGCGCAAAAATCTTGTCGATATTCCGCAACTGCCGCTTCAAATCAAACGCATGCTCGATCTTCGCCCGCGGCACCCGCCCCGCAATCGCCGGATCTTCCAGCACCAATTCGTGAAAATCCAGCCCCTCTCTCCAGGCATGCATGGCGTGTCCCTGCACCAGCCGGTACGCATCCTCGCGAGAAATACCGCTTTCCACCAGGTCCAGCAGCAACTGCCCGCTGAAAACCAGCCCGCGCGTGCTGTGCAGGTTCGCCAGCATGCGCTCGGGATACACGAACATCGTCTCGATCAGATTGGCCGTCTTGTTCAACAGATAATCCGCCAGCGTGGTCGAATCGGGAATGATGATGCGCTCCACCGATGAATGCGAAATGTCACGCTCATGCCATAGGGGAACATTCTCAAATCCCGCCTGCGCATTCGCCCGCACCACGCGCGCCAGCCCGCTGATCTGCTCGCAGGTCACCGGATTCCGCTTGTGCGGCATCGCAGACGATCCCTTCTGTTTCTCGCTGAAGTATTCCTCCGCCTCCCGCACCTCAGTCCGCTGCAGGTGCCGGATCTCGGTTGCAATCTTGTCGAGCGTCGAAGCAATCACCGCCAGCGTCGCCAGGTAATGCGCATGCCGGTCGCGCTGGATCACCTGCGAAGAAACCGCCGCCGCCTTCAACCCCAGGCGTGCGCACATCTTCTCTTCCAGTTCCGGAGTCAGGTGAGCAAACGTCCCGACCGCCCCGGAAAACTTGCCAACCCGCAAATCCTCCGTAGCGACTTTAAAACGCGCAATGTTGCGCTGGGTCTCCGAATACCAGTTGGCAATCTTGAACCCAAAGGTGATCGGCTCGGCATGGACGCCATGCGTTCGCCCGATCATCGGCGTGTCCTTGAATTCCCACGCCCGCCGTTCGAGCACATCGGCGAGCCGCTCCAGGTCGCCCGCAATCAGCGAGGAGGCCTGTTGAATGAGCAGCGCCTGCGCGGTATCCACCACATCATTCGAAGTCAGACCGTAGTGGAACCAGCGCGCATGCGGCCCAACAATTTCAGCCACCGCGGTCGTGAAGGCGATGACGTCGTGCTTCACCTCGGCTTCGATCTGGAAGATGCGCTCCACGTTGAAACTGGCGCGCTCGCGGATTGCCTTGGCCGCGTCTTTCGGCACAATCCCGGCCGCCGCCAGCGTCTCGGTAGCAGCCACTTCCACCGCCAGCCAGGTCCGAAAGCGGTTTTCGTCGCTCCAGATCCGGCCCATCTCCGGCCGCGTATAACGAGGAATCACGGGGCTCTCCGCAAAAAATGTGGCGCGGGCGCCCTCGCCCGCGTGAAAGTGTGACGCGGACACTCCTGTCCGCGCAGAACTAAAAGGAAACAGAGGATTCTAAATCAGGAAGCCGCCCAGCGAACAGCCAGTCGAGAGCAATGAAACGAAAGCCGAGAGCCTAGAGCCGAAAGCCGGGTCTATTCCACCTGGTGCTTCGCCGTGTACCCGTCCCGCGCGTAGATCACGACCTTCACGTCTTTACCCTTCTGGTCGCGGATCTTCAGCGGCCCCCCATCCGGCGCCTGCAATTCAACTTTCAACTTGCGGTACGTCCCGTCCAGTTTCGTATTCGTCGGATGATACGTGATCGTGTACTGGTTCCGGATGTCAGCCGCCACGTCGCGGAAAATCTCCGGCAACTCCCCTTCAAACCGCGGGAAGTAAGCTCGCCCGCCCGTCAAGCGAGCGAAGGTATTCATCTGATTGTCAGCCTGCAGCCAGTCCGTCGTCTGGAGCCCTCCCGCGTAGCCGTGCGCCTCCAACCATTCCCGCAGCGCTCGCCCGATGCTGACCGCGTAAATCGTCGTGTCCTTGGTGGACTTCACCTTTTTCAAAATCTGGTCGAGATTGACCCTGCTGAACGTGTCGCGTCCCGAAGAAACCAGAATGATGTATTTCTTACCCTCGATCCGGTCCACGCGGTCCAGCGTATCGAACATCGCGTCGAACAGGTTACGCTCGGAAAATCCGGGAATGCGCAGGGTATTCAGGGCGCCCATAATGGCGCTCTTGTCCTGGGTAAAGTCCACCAGGATCTGGGATCTCATGTCGTAGGAAACCACCGCGACCCAATCTTGTTTCTTGAGCCCACTCGCGAACGTATACGACGCATTGAGCGCGTCGTACATGTAGTTGTAATTCGTGGAAGCAAACTCGATCAGCAGCACCGCCGTGATCGGCGCTTCGCTCTGGTTGAAAGTCGCGATCTTCTGCTCTGTCCCATCCTCCAGGATCTTGAAATTCTCTTTCTTCAATCCCGGAATCGCTTGCCCGTCCTTGGTCGTCACCAGCACATCCAGGTTGACCAGCGGCACGTCCACCTTGATCGAATAGTCCGGCATTCCTTCGATTTTCTTCGGCTTTTCGGGGGCCGGAGGCGGCGGTTCTTCCTTTTTCTTAGGCACAACATACGGCCCAATATCGTTTTGTGGCCCTCCCGCTTCGGGTGGAGCCTCCTGTTTGTTGGGATTTGGGGGCGGCTGTTGCGAGGTGTCCTGAGCTATGCCCAACTGTGTTAGCCAGCACCCCAAATACACCAGCATAATCAACAAGCTAGATCGCTTGGAAAGCCTTACCAGCCCGCCGTCTGGCCGGAAAAATACGCTAGAAAACATGGGGGTTCCTCGAAAAAGTCCTGTGCTAGTATAGATGCAACAACTCCGCGGTTGGGATATTTTGCAGGTCTCGAAATTGCCACTTCTCCTGGCAAAACCAACCAGACGCGGAGCAGAAATCTCTAGGTCATTAAGTTTGGCCTCCGGGGCTACTCATGGGGAAAGCTCTTCTCTCGCTCACCGCCCTCTTCTGTCTCACGTCCTCCGGTTGGGTCACAGCCGCCGACAACCAGCCGCCCCAAATCATGCCGCTCGATCAGGTCCACGAGGGCATGAAGGGCATTGCCCTCACCGTCTTTCAAGGCGTGAAGCCCGAGTCTATGGACGTGGAAGTCCTGGGCGTGCTGCACAACGTGAACGGCCCCAGGGGTGACATTATCCTCATCCGCTTGCACGGCACCAAGCCCGAATACACCGGCGTCGTCGCTGGCATGAGCGGAAGCCCCGTTTACATTGATGGCAAGCTTATAGGCGCCCTCGCTTTCCGCATCGGAGAATTTTCCAAAGAACCAATCGCCGGCGTCACCCCCATCGAAGAGATGCTGGAAATCGATGCGCTCGACCAGCGCCCCGCTCCCGAGCCTGCCCGCGCCAGCGCATCGAATCCCAACACGAACTCGCGCACCGCCAGCCCCGCGGAAGACGCTACCCCGGACCTTCAAAGCTACAGCAACTACCTCAAGCCGATTGAAACTCCGCTCGCCTTCAACGGCTTCTCCGAAGAGACTCTGCAGCGTTACGCGTCCCAATTCGCCTCCGCCGGCATCGTCCCGGTGATGGGCATCGGCTCCTCCAGCGACCGTAAGCAGCCCGAGCCCATCGAGGCCGGATCCGCCGTCAGTGCCGTCCTGGTGCGTGGTGACATGGACATTGCCGCCACCTGCACCGTCACCTACATCGATCCCCAACGCCTGCTCGCCTGCGGCCATCCGCTCCTTCAATTCGGCAAAGTCGACTTGCCCATGACCAAGGCCACCGTGCTCGCCACGCTGCCTTCCACCTACAACGCCTTTAAGATCGTCAACACCACTGAAGCCGCCGGCTCCTTCGTGCAGGATCGCCACAACGGCATCCTGGGCGTCCTCGGCAAGGAACCCAAGATGATCCCGGTCACGGTCACCGTCCACGGCGGACCGGCGACCAAGGAATTCCACTACCAGGTTCTCAACAACGCCCGGCTCAGCCCGCTCGCCATGATGGCCACCGTCTTCAACGCGCTGCATGGCACCAACGACTACGGTGAGGACATCACCTACCGCATGAGAGGCGTGCTCAACGTCAAGGGATATCCCGACGTCGCCATGCGCAACCTGTTTGCTCCTCAGGACAGCGGCCAGCCCGCCGCCGCCGTCGCCGCCGCCACCATCGGCGACCGCTTCGGACGCATCTACGGCAACCCCTTCGATGCACCCGACGTCGAGGGCGTTAGGCTCGATTTCGATCTCGTTCGTGAACGCCGCACCGCCCGCCTCGAATCTTCGCGCACCGATGTCACCGAAGCGCGTCCCGGCGAGCAGATTGTGGTCGAAGCAGAATTGCGTCCCTATCGCGGCGAACGCCTCGTGCGCCAGATTCCCATCCGCATTCCGACCTCGATGTCCAAAGGAATTCTCCGCGTCCTGGTCAGCGACGGTGACACGCTCGATCGCATGCGCCGCGGTTCGCCCATGTTGAACCGCAAACTCGCCCTTGCTCCCACCATCGCTCTGTTGAACAAGGAGCGGGCCAACGACCGCGTCTATGTCTCCCTGTTTGAAAATGATCCCGAAGCCATGGTGGCCGACAAAGTGATGCCCACGCTGCCCTTGTCCGTCATCAACGTCATGGACAACATGCGCGGAACGCAGGATATGGTCGTCCTCGGCGAGTCGTCAGTAAATGAAGCATTCACCGAACCGCTGGACTATGTAGTCTCCGGCGCCCAGGTGCTGCTCATCAACATCAAGTAGCGCCGGCGACTCGCCGGCTGTCACGTGGGCAACTTGCCCGCGTAGGGTGTGAATAGGATTTCTCTGATTTTGGGTGGCGCAGCCCGCCACCGGCTGCGGAAAAATTCGATTTGCACTTGACTTTGGGTGGCGCAGCGCTTCAGCGCTGCGATAAGGCCTTTGTTATTGTTGGCGGCTTTAGCCGCTGAGGTAGAGATATCGGTCGCGAAAGAGTTTTTCCGCAGCCTGTTCAGCGCTGCACAACATATGGTTTTTGGTTCGGGGCTTTAGCCCCAGAGGTACGGTTCATTTCACGATTGGCTTCCGCTCTGCACATTGATATTCGCGCCACCATCTTCCGCACTTCGTTCGAATCGAGGATAACTTTGGCTCGTAAGACCCTAGTCCTTCTCTGCACGCTCGTTCTCTCCACGCTCGCCCTCGCCGAGGGCACGCGCACCTGGGAGCAATCCAAGTTCGAAGAACTCAACAAAGGCACTGCCAAGGGCGTCGCCCTCCGCAGTACTGGCGGTCTCGAACTCGCTCCCGCCTTTAAGGCGCTCGCCACCACCGGCTCCACCTACATCTGGTCGATCGCCTCCGATTCTGCCGGCAACATCTACGCCGCCGCCGGATCGCCCGCCCGCGTCTACCGCATCACCCCCGACGGCCAGAGCACCGCCATCTTCGAGCCGCAGGAACTCCAGGTGCAATCGCTCGTCGTCGACAAGAACAACACCGTCATCTACGCCGCCACCGCGCCCGACGGCAAGGTCTACCGCATCACTCCCGACGCTTCCGCCAAGCCCGGCTCCAAACCCACGTTCACCGCCAATTCCTACTTCGAGCCCGGCACCAAGTACATCTGGGACATCGTCCTCGACAGTTCCGGCAACCTCTACGTAGCCACCGGCGACCACGGCGAAATTTACAAAGTCACGGCCAGCGGACAGCACTCCGTCTTCTTTAAGAGCGACGAAGTCCACATCCGCGTCCTCGCCGTCGATCCCAAAGGCAACCTCATCGCCGGGTCCGACGGCAGCGGACTCATCTACCGCATCTCCCCGAGCGGCGAAGCTTTCGTCCTGTACAGCGCCCCCAAGAAAGAAATCACCGCGCTCGCTATCGATAGCGCTGGCAACATCTACGCCTCCGCCGCCGGAGAAAAACACCCCGGCTTCCCCGGCCCCACATCCGCTCCCGGCACCATGGGAACCCCCGGCGCGATCCAGCCCGGCATGTCCGGCCCGATGATGGGCATGAATCCCAGCCAGCCGATGGGCGCCGTCACACCCTTCCCCGCGCCCGGTCTCGGCGCCACCGGAGGCTCCGAAATCTACCGCATCGATCCCGACGGCGCTCCCGCGCGTCTCTGGAGCTCGCGCGAAGATCTCGTCTACGCCCTCGGCTTCGACCAGCAGGGCCGCCTGCTCGCCGGCTCCGGCAATCACGGCCACATCTTCGCCATCCACGGCATCGACGACTTCGCCGACCTGCTCAAAGGGAGTGCCAGCCAGATCACAGCCTTCGCCCCTGCCCCCGGAGGTGGCCTCTACGCCTCGAGCAGCAATCTCGGCAAAATCTTCCTGCTCGGTCCCAGCCTCGAATCCGAAGGCACTTACGAGAGCGACGTCTTCGATGCGCACGTGTTCTCACGTTTTGGACGCTCGACCGTTCGCTCCAACGGCAGCGTGGAGCTTTTCACCCGCAGCGGCAATGTCGACAATCCCGACCGTAACTGGAGTCCGTGGACCCGCGCCGACCTCACCGGCGCCGAACTCAAGATTCCGCCTGCACGTTTCGTGCAGTGGAAGTCCGTTCTCCACGCCGGAAATCCTGCCCCGCGCGTCGACAGCGTTCTCCTCTACTACTTGCCCAAGAACGTCGCGCCCGCTATCGACGAGATCACATTACAGCCCGGCTACCGTTACCAGCCCATCCCGCACGTCGCCGGAAACGAGCCGCCCGCTTCTGGACAGCCCCACTTCGATCCTCCGCCCCCCAGCACGCGCGACCGCGACCAGATCGGCATTCGCTGGTCCGCGCACGACGACAACGACGACCAACTGGTCTATTCCATGTATTACCGCGGCGACGGAGAATCCCGCTGGCTCTTGCTCAAGGACAATCTCTCCGACCGCTACTACTCCTTCGACGCCAGTCTCCTGCCCGATGGCGGCTACACCGTGAAGATCGTGGCCACCGACGCGCCCTCGCACTCCCCTGGCGAGGCCCTCTACGCCGAGCGGGAAAGCGCCCGCTTCGAAGTTGACACCGCCCCGCCCGTCATCGAAAAACTAACCGCCGCACCCGAGACCAAACTGATCCACGTCCGTTTCCGGGCCGCCGATTCCTATTCCTCCATCAAGCGTGCCGAGTATTCCCTCGACGGTGGGGACTGGCAATTCGTCGAGCCCACCGGCCAACTCTCCGACTCCAAAACCGAAGACTACGACTTCCGGATCCCGATCCCGCAACCCGATGCGACTCCCCCGCCCATTGCCGCAACCGCCAACGATCACGTCGTGGTAGTCCGGGCCTACGACCGCTTCGACAACCAGGCCAACGCCAAAACCGTACTGCGGGGAAAGTAGCCCTCCTGACTTTGTCATCCTGAGCGGAAAAGGGACTTCACGAAGTGAAGTCCCTGCGGAGTCGAAGGACCCCTACTCCACCAAACTGCTTCCTCTGTGACCTCTGTGCCCCTCTGTGGTTAGGATTCTAAGCATCTTAAGTTCTCTTCGTTCAACACATCGTGATACGATATATATAGCTCGTACAACGATATAATCCACCCGATGAACACCCTGACCCGGTCTGATTACGAATCGCTAGCCGAGTTTCGCTACCAGATCCGCAAGTTCCTGCACTTCAGTGAACAGGTGGCACGCAAGGCAAACCTGGAGCCACGCCAGCATCAGCTTCTGCTGGCCATGAAGGGACTTCCCCAGCATTTGAGCCCGCGCATCGGGGTGTTGGCGGAACGGCTGCAGCTGCGGCATCACAGCACGGTCGAGCTGGCCAATCGCCTGTCCAAAGGCGGCTATGTCCGCCGCCAGCGCGATCATGAAGACCGCCGCGAAGTTCTGCTGCAGCTCACCGCCAAAGGGGAGAAGGTCCTCCGCGACATTTCCCTCTACAACCAGCAGGAATTGCGGACGGCGGGCCCTGAACTCATGACTGCCCTGCAACGTGTGTTGGGAGCGCGCAAATCTCGACGCCAAAGCAAGACCTGACCCGGCACCTCAATTAGGCTGCGGGGAATAAGAGATTCGAATCAGGTCATCGCTTGAGCGATGACGTTACTTGCACGCTTACGACGACCCCTTTAGGGGCTGGGACTGCAAACGGGCTTTACTCGAACTCGTCCGGCCCCGATAGAAAGGAAATGGATGCCGTCTCCTGACGCCGCGCCACCCGCCAACTCACTCCACGAGCCCGCCCAGTTCCGCATGGTCCTGATCTCCTCGCTCGCTGCCGGCGTAGGACTCCTCGCTGGCCTGGTCGCCTACCTCCTCTACCGCCTCATTGGCCTCTTCACCAACGCATTTTTCTTTCACCGTCTCTCCGCTGATTTCACCAGCGCGCGCCTGAATCACCTTGGCCCCTGGGTCATCGTCACTCCTGTGATCGGCGGCATCGTGATCGGCTTCATGGCCAAGTACGGCAGCTCGAAAATCAAAGGGCACGGCATCCCCGAAGCCATGGAAGCTGTGTTGACTAACCGCAGCCGCATTCAGCCGCGCGTTGCCATCTTGAAACCGATTTCCGCCGCCATCGCTATCGGCACGGGCGGCCCCTTCGGCGCCGAAGGCCCGATCATCCAAACCGGAGGCGCGCTCGGCTCCCTCGTCGGTCAGATCGTGCACACCACCGCGGCCGAACGCAAAGTCCTGCTCGCCTGCGGCGCCGCTGCCGGAATGTCCGCCACCTTCAACACTCCCATTGCCGGAGTCATCCTTGCCATCGAACTCCTGCTCTTCGAATTCAAGTCGCGCTCGTTTATCCCGCTCGTGATTGCCAGCACCCTCGCCACCGCCGTGCATCTCCAGTTGCTCGGCGGCGGCCCCATGTTCGAAGTCGCGGCCATGGATTTTGGCATCCCCCACGCGCTCCCGTTCTATCTGTTGTTAGGAGGTGTCTGCGGCCTCGCCGCCGTCGCCTTCTCCAAGGCGCTCTACTGGGTCGAGGATCAATTCGAAAAACTTCCCATCGACGAGCTCTGGTGGCCTGCCATCGGCGCTCTCGGCCTGGGCATTATCGGATACTTCGTCCCGCGCGTCCTCGGTGTGGGCTACGACACCATCAGCGACATCTTGAATGCCCGCCTAGCCCTCGGTCTGGTGCTGGTCGTCATGGTAGCGAAGGCTGTGGCGCTGGTCGTCTCGCTTGGATCAGGAACGTCCGGCGGCCTGCTCGCCCCCATGTTCATGTCGAGCGCCGCTCTGGGCGGGGCATTCGCCATGGTGCTGAACCGCATCTTCCCCAGCGCCCATCTTTCTCCCGGAGCATTCGCGCTGGTCGCCATGGGCGCCGTGTTCGGAGCTGCGTCGCGCGCCACCTTCACCTTCATCATCTTCGCCTTCGAAATTACCCGCGACTACAACGCGGTGCTCCCGCTCATGCTCGTCAGCGTCCTCGCCGACGGCCTGGCCATGCTCCTGATGCCGCACGCCTCCATCATGACCGAAAAACTCGCGCGCCGCGGCCTACGAATCCATCAGGATTACGAAACCGATATCCTCCACCACGTCCGAGTAGAAGAAGTGATGGATCGCACGCCTCCCACCATCCCCGCCAGCACCACGGTCGGGGAACTGGCCGAGCGCATCGCGCGCCGCGATCCCGAAGTCAGCCGCCACCAGGCACTGCTCGTGGTCGATGGCAACGGCAGCCTCGAATCGATCATCACCCGCGGCGACATCCTCCGCGCCCTCGACCGCGAACCCAGCGGTGCGGCCACCGTTCAAGAATGCGGTTCCTCCAAACTCGTGGTCACCTATCCCGACGAACTGCTTTCCGAAGCCGTCCACAAAATCCTCCGCCACAACATCGGACGTCTTCCGGTAGTCGACCGACGGAATCCAAAACAAGTCGTTGGATACCTAGGACGCCCCAACATCATGGCGGCACGCCTGCGCCGCCTCGAAGAAGAACACATCCGCGAGCCGGGCTGGCTCGCCGCCACTCCAAAAACTCCTTCGTAGTTTGTCATCCTGAGCGGAGTTGGCGTCCGCGAAGCGAACGCCAACGGAGTCGAAGGACCCCTGCGTCCAATCTGACGGTCGTAGGAGAATTTTCTATCCGGAAGCCGACATCCGCATAAACTCTGTGTATCACATCGGCAGGCCTCACTTGCCCTGCGTCGGTGAGCCGCAGTCGTTCCGTTTCGGGAACAGCATCGATCTCCTCTCCAGATTTTTCCGTTACGACAGCTGCCAGCGGCGAGAGAATGGAATCGACAGCGCAAACGAACGCAGCTCTCTCGTCTCCCCGAAGAGCAAGTCCCGCCCGTTGAGACGCACACCCCCTGAGACGCGAACTCTGAACGTCGGACCCCTTAGCAATTAGCTTCTTGGTCAAGACTCGTATTTTTGGGCCTGGCAGTTCGAGATCAGCACGCTCGTAGCTGGAATGGTCGTCTTCGACCAGGGCCCCTATTTCCATTCGTGAAGGAGGCCCCTTATGAGGCTCACTCGCGATTCTCCTCCTCAGCGTTGTGGCTCAGCGCCACGTTCCTCAACAGAGCTGCACCCACTGCGAATCTACCCGGATGGAGGCAGACTCCCGTGGACCCAAGTCGAAAAATCCAGGAGGAATCTATGAAGACAAAGATTTTCTGCTTCTTCTGTCTGCTGCTGCTTTTGACCTACGCACGCGGACAGACCGTCGCTCCGGCCACTCACCCAGGGACGCCTGCTCAACAAACGCGCATCGTGGAAGGCTATGGCAGGCTTCCGCTTGCCTTTGAAGCCAACCAGGGTCAGACCGACCCACAGGTCAAATTCGTCTCGCGGGGCGCGGGATACAACCTGTTTCTTACCAATACCGAGGCGGTGCTGACTCTGCACAGAGCTTCCCGGCAAGAACCGAACTCGCCTACCGCGAGAGCTCTGCCGCCACAAGAAGAACGATCCGCCGTGCTGCGCATGAAGCTGGTGGGCGCCAATGCCAAGACGGAAGTGTCCGGGCAGAATGAATTACCTGGCAAGAGCAACTACTTCATCGGCAACGATCCGAAGAAGTGGCACAGCAACGTTCGGCAATATGCCACAGTGCGTTACGCAGACGTCTATCCCGGCGTGGATCTGGTTTACTACGGCAATCAGCAGGAACTGGAGTACGACTTCGTGTTACAACCCGGTGCGAACCCAGAGCAGATTCGGCTGGCGATTAGAGGCGCAAGCAAAGTCCGGCTCCAAGGCGGCGACCTAGTGCTGACGAGCGCGGGAGGTGACGTCCGGCTGCGGTCCCCGCAGATCTTTCAGGAGGTGAACGGAGTCCGGCACAACGTTTGCGGGCGCTACGTTATCAAGAGCAAGAACGAAGTAGGATTCCGCGTCGCCGACTACGATCGAAAGCGTGCACTCGTCATCGATCCGGCGCTCGCCTATTCCACATACCTCGGCGGGAGCGGCGATGACCGGCCTTTCGCGATCACATTTGACGCGGCAGGCAATACCTATGTGACCGGAACCACATCATCGCCCGACTTTCCCGCGACCAATCCCGTCCAGCCAGCGAATCATGGCGGTTTAGATGCGTTTGTCACCAAGATCAACCGGGAAGGCACCGCGCTGATCTACTCCACTTACCTGGGTGGAGGCGGAGATGACTCCGGCACGAGCATCGCAGTGGACTCTACTGGTGTTTACGTCACGGGGGACACGGACTCAGGGGACTTTCCTACTCGCAATCCAATTCAACCCACTCACCACTGGTCGCGGGATGCATTTGTGACGAAGATCAATGTGGAGGGCGACGCGCTGGTTTACTCCACCTACCTGGGTGGGAATAATTGGGACACCGGGTGGGGCATCGCAGTGGATTCCTTCGGCAATGCACACGTGCGCGGAGACACAATTTCCACTGACTTTCCCGTTGTGAATGCCATTCAGCCGAATCTACGCGGCTACGTCTTTAGTTGTTTTGTGGCTGAGTTAAATGCTGACGGGAGCGCGCTGCTTTACTCGACCTACTGGGGCGGCAACGGGGGCGAAGGTGGCGTAGGCATCGGCGTGGACGCGGCGGGCAATACATACGTGGGTGGGTATACAATCTCAACCGACTTTCCGACCGTTAATCCTATCCAGGCCGCGCTTGCTGGGGAACAGGACACGTTTCTGACCAAGTTCAGCGCCGACGGTCAACAAGTCATCTATTCCACCTATCTGGGCGGCACTGGCGACGAACGGAGTGAAGGTTTCACGGTTGACTCCTTTGGTAACGCCTACACGGTCGGGTATACGACTTCCACCGATTTTCCCCTAGCCAATGCGATCCAGCCCACGAATCATGGCGGCACGGATTCCTTCGTGGCCAAAATCAACGCAGCTGGCAACGCCCTGGTCTATTCCACCTACCTGGGCGGGAGCGGCGAGGATTTGGCCACGGGCGTAGCAGTGGACTCGGCCGGCAATGCCTACATCAGCGGTATGACAAGGTCCACCGACTTTCCTATGGCCTATGCCATCCAGGCCGCGAATCACGGCGGGCGTGATGCATTCCTGACTAAGATCGCTACCGACGGGTCCATGCTCCTTTTCTCCACCTACCTGGGCGGGAGCGCAGATGAAGGTTATTGGCGCGACGTGAATGTCGCGGTTGATTGGACGGGCAACGCTTATGTGGCAGGGCTCACATGGTCGGTGGACTTCCCGATAACTCCACTCGCGTTCCAGCAGTCATTGAAGGGAGGAGCGGAGGGCTTTGTGACAAAGGTTGTCTTTGGGGAGGAAACCACCACCACCCTGACCTCTTCGCTGAACCCAGCCAACTACGGGCAAATGGTTACATTCACGGCTAGCGTGACCGCGGCTTCGGGAACGCCAACCGGAACCGTCATCTTCTACGACGGCTCCACTCAACTCGGTAGCGCGACATTGGCAAGCGGAATCGCGTCGATCTCCACGTCATCGCTGTCGGCAGACTCGCACTCGATTACTGCCGCATATCAGGGCTCCGCCGACTTCGGGTCCAGCACGTCAGCGCCGCTCAATCAGGTGGTGAACGGCGTTACTACAACGACCACGCTGGTCTCCACGCTGAATCCCTCTGTCTTCGGGCAGGCCGTTACGTTCACGGCTACAGTGAGCGCGGCATCGGGAACGCCAACCGGAACCGTCACTTTCTACGACGGCTCAACCGCGATCGGTAGCGCGGCGCTGGCAAACGGTAGCGCATCGTTTTCGGTTTCCTTGCTGGCTGCAGGCGCGCACTCGATCACTGTCGCATATCAGGGCTCCGGTGCCTTCGGGTCCAGCACGTCAGCGCCACTGAATCAGGTTGTGAACACGGCCACCACCACCACCTCTCTGGCATCGTCGGTGAACCCGATCCCCGCCAACCAGATCGTTACCTACACTGTCACCGTGACGAGCCAGTACGCCGGAGCGGCATCGGGAACGGCGACGCTCCAGGATAGAGGCTCGACCATTGCGACCGTTCCGTTGGCCAACAATCAAGCAGCGTACAGCACGAAGTACAAAATGCCAGGCGTTCACGAGATCAGGGCCACTTACTCAGGTGATGTAAGTAATACTGGCAGCACGTCCGCCGCACTAGTGGAGTACATTGGATATTTTCCCGTCGCATCGAAGACAGTGGTGACCACGTCGGGGTCGCCTTCCTTTATTGGCCAGCCGGTGATGTTCACGGCGACCGTAGCGCCGGGAAACTTGATATACGGGAGGATCCCGGATGGCGAACTGGTGACGTTTTACGACGGAAAAACGACGCTGGGCTCGGTCGCGCTGGCGAGCGGAATGGCGGCGTATACGACCTCAGCACTCTCGGCAAAAACACACACCATCAAGGCAACCTACGCCGGGGATACGATATTCAAGTCGAGTACTGGCACAGTCACGCAGGTAGTAAACAAGTACATGACAACGACGGCGTTGAGCTCGAGTCCCAATCCTTCCGTCTATGGGCAGGCAATCACCTTCACGGCAACTGTTACTCCGACCGGGCCTTACCCCCTGACAGGCAAAGTGAAGTTTTGGGACGGAACAACCGGGATTGGAACAGCGACGTTGAGCGCAGGCGTAGCCACTCTTACCAAGTCAAAGCTCGCTGTGGGTACGCATCCGATCACGGCCCAGTACTTGGGGGATTCTGCCAACGACAAGAGCACATCCCCTGTAGTGAATCAGGTAGTGCAATAGGCTTGGCCAGGGGCGCACCACTCTTTGTCAAACCCAGATCACAGATGAGCCGCCCGATGTCGGGGCGGCTTTTGATGGTCCGCCGAGTTCTCCCCACGGGACCCGGCGTCGGCAAAAACTCGGCTCGCCGTTTCGGCCGGCCTCACCCTTTCCCAACCGTCAATAAGTCGCCGGTCGTTCCGTTTCGGGAACAGCATCGATCTCCTCTCCAGATTTTTCCGTTACGACAGCTGCCAGCGGCGAGAGAATGGAATCGACAGCGCAAACGAACGCAGCTCTCTCGTCTCCCCGAAGAGCAAGTCCCGCCCGTTGAGACGCACACCCCCTGAGACGCGAACTCTGAACGTCGGCCCCCTTAGCAATTGGCTGCTTGGTCACGATTCGTATTTTGGGCCTGGCAGTTCGAGATCAGCACGCTCGTAGCTGGAATGGTCGCCCTCGACCAGGGCCCCGATTTCCATTCGTGAAGGAGGTCTCTTATGACGCGCACACTTCGTCGCAATTATTCTCGCAGTGTTGTTGCTGCTTTCATCGCAATTCTGACTCTCTTGATCGCGGCCGCCGTTCTGGCGCAAGAGACGGGCTCAGGTCGGACGTCTGGGAATCCGTACGCTGTGTCCGCAACGCGGGGCGCCAGCGCCCCCTCGCAAGCGCTGGAGCGTCGGATGCTGTCGGGAGGCAGTAACGCTGAGCGTGTTCCTGTGAGCACCTCGCAGACGAAACAATATAGTGCGGGCCCGATGGACCAGAACCCCCCGCTGTTCGTCCTGGCAGCGATCTACGACTCTGGCGGGGGAGGGGCCTCTTCGTTGACGGTCGGGGACGTGAATGGCGATGGACGTCTGGATGTGGTCGTGACCAACCAGTGTGCGAGCGCCAGTGACTGCAACCATGGCACGGTTGGCGTACTGCTGGGCAATAGCGACGGCACCTTCCAATCGGCCCTCAGTTACAACTCAGGCGGATACCATCCCTGGTCGGTTGCGATCAGGGACCTGAACGGCGACGGCCATCCGGATCTGGCGGTGGCTAACTTCTTCAACGGGGTGGGAGTGCTGCTGGGCAACGGCGATGGCACGTTCCGGACGCCTGTCGTCTACAACTCCGGCGGGTTTGAAGCCTTTTCCGTCGTGAGCAGCGATCTGAACGGTGATGGCAAGCCAGACCTGGCCGTGGCGTACTGGTGCGAGAGCACCAACAGCTGCAACAATGGTGTCATCCGAGTGTTGCTGGGCAACGGCGACGGTACCTTCCAGGCGCCCGTCAGCTACAGCTCCGGCGCATATCAGGCCTATTCTGTCGTGATCGGTGACCTGAATGGCGACGGCAAGCCCGATCTGGTCGCGGCCAACCAGTGCCAGAACAATGCCTTCTACTGCAGCTATACCCCAGTGACCGTGTTGCTGGGCAATGGCGACGGAACGTTCCAGGCGCCGGTCAGCTACAGCGCGGGCGGGATTGGCACCGCCTCTGTGGCGATCGGGGACGTGAACGGTGACGGGCATTTGGATCTGGTCACGGCTAATTGCGGCAACGGCTCCAACAAGTGCGAGAACGGTACAGTGGGCGTGCTGCTGGGCAGTGGCGATGGAACTTTCCTAGCGCCTGTCAGCTACAGCTCCGGTGGGGCTAAGGCATTTTCGGTTGCCATCGGCGACGTGAACGGCGACGGCCATCTAGATCTGGTCGTGGCTAACACTGATTCCAATTCGATAGGCGTGTTGCTAGGCAACGGCGACGGAACCTTCCAGCCCGCCGTAACCTTCGACTCGGGTGGCTTTGGTGACTTCTCGGTCGCGATGGCGGATGTGAACGGGGACGCTCAGCCCGACCTGCTAGTGTCGAACTGCAGCGCGCTATATTGTGACTACTCCACCATGCCAGAGGGAGTGGTGGGCGTGCTGCTGAATAACCGTCCGGGACTCCACATTTCCACGGTGACTACACTGCTCCCGTCGTCCCCCAACCCATCGGTGTTCGGGCAAGCAGTTACGTTTACTGCTCAGGTCACTTCCGACGAGGGCACGCCGCCGGGGGTCGTCACACTCTTCGATGGCTCCACAATGTTCGGGCACACAACGCTGGTGAACGGGACAGCCTCGATCTCCGTTCCGCCGCTGGCGGCGGGTACGCGTTCGATCACCGCCAAATACGAAGGGTCCCTGAAGTTCAGCTCCAGCACCTCGCCCCCGATCACTCAGGTCGTAAGCAGGGCCACGACCACAACCGCTCTCAAAGCGGACCCCAACCCTGCTGCCCTCCGTCAATGGGTCACGTACGATGTAACTGTGTCGAGCCAATATGGCGGAGCAGTCAGCGGAGCCGTGGTGTTTCAGGACGGAGGCTCGACGATCCATTTTTTGATCCTGACGCCCAACAACCACGGCGGTGGGGGATACGTAACAAAGTACACATCGAACGGTGTCCACTCGATCACGGCCACGTACGAGCCTGACGCGAATAACATAGGCAGCACGTCCGCGCCTGTGACGGAATATGTCCGTGGTCCCTCGAAAACGACGTTGACCACGTCGGGCTCCCCCACAATTGTCGGGCAGTCCGTGACCTTCACAGCGACAGTGACGTCGCTGTATGGCAAGATTCCGGATGGCGAACTGGTGACCTTCTATGACGGCACAACTACGTTGGGCTCGGTTGCGCTGGCGGCCGGAAAAGCGGCCTACACAACTTCATTTCTCTTGGGGAAGACCCACACCATCAAGGTAACCTACGGCGGGGACACGATATTCAAGCCGAGTACTGGGTCGTTGAAGCAGGTGGTGGATAAATACCCGACCGCGACGGCGTTGAGCTCGAGCCTTAATCCCTCCCACTATGGCCAGGCAGTCACCTTCACGGCGACGGTTGCGCCATCGGGACCCTACCCGCCGACCGGGAAAGTGAAGTTATGGGACGGAACAACCTCGCTTGGAACGGCATTGCTGAACGGAGGCGTAGCTCAGCTCACCAAGTCGAAGCTGGCCATGGGTACGCACCCAATTACGGCTCAGTACCTGGGGGACGCTACCTCCGACAAAAGCACATCCCCTGTTGTGAATCAGGTGGTGCAATAGGCTTTGCCGACGAGCGCACTATTCTTCGTCAACGCGAGATCACAAGATGAGCCGCCCGATGTCGGGGCGGCTTTCTTTTGCACCATGCGGGGAGCGTTCCGTCGCAAACAGCCGGGTGCCCTGTGCGGGAGCCAGCTCACTGCTGCGCGAAGATCACGGCGGCGTTCGTAACCGACGTGTCCACGTCGATCATCTCGAAATGCGATGTATCAGTCGTATAGATGACGTAGTTGGCCGCCGGCGCTGTCAGCACAATCGTCCCCGTGCCCGTGACCATCAACGTGTACGTTCCAGTCACTGCCACGGGCCCGGGATACTGCGTCCCCTGCACGTTGTACTTCTGGTTGCCCGGAGACGTCAGCAGTAAATTCGCTACCAGCGGGATGACCCCGCTGGTCGCGTTGCTCACCGTCCCCGCCGCATACGTGCCCGGCAACTCGGAGGGCGCAAACGTGCCGACGCCCGTCTGCGGATCCATTGCCCCGGTCATCACCGCCGTGCTCGACTGATCCAGCAGAAACCCTCGGTTCGCTCCGCTGGCATAGAGCACAAACGGAAGGCCGGATGTGCAGGTGCTGCCCGTGCCCAGCATGGTCACCACGTACCGCCCCGTCTTGTTCGCATCAGTCGTATACGTGCACGTGGAAGACGTAGTCGCCGCTGGCACGATGGTGCCCGCATTGTTGGCGTCAAAGGTCTCGCTGATGCTTCCGTTGCTGAGTCCTGTCGCGGCCACCAGGGAAACGAGCGTGCCCGTGCCCGTGCTGTTCACCCCCGTGAGATGGGAAACCGAGTCAGCATTCAAAGCCGTCTGGTCATAGGTAATGGCCGGATCCTGAAACACCATCCGGCCAGAGAGGCCAAGATCATTCGCACCTTTCGAAATCGCGTGCAGCGTTAAAGGGTTCTTAGTGTTTGCGGTCGTCTGCCCGGACCCGACGAAGAAATCCAAACTCAGTGCCTGGCTCCCCAGTAAGAGCTGCATCGTCCAGACCCCGCCGACGATTTGGTAGGTGCCTGTTAAACTGCAGGGCGGCACGGCACACACGCTGCTTCCGCCGTCGTTGCCGTCTCCCAATCCGCCCGTGATGTTCCCGTTCCCGTCCAGGGGCAGTACCCCGGCATAACCAACCCGATTGCCACTTGAATCCACGCCCGTCAATCCAAAGACGAACCTTTGCGCGGCGGTGTTGAATTGCCCGGACGTCGACTTCTCCATCGATCCCGATCCCGTCCCGTTCGCATCCGACTCGATCATCCGCAGGTTGCCCGCCGAGTCGAGAACTGCGCTGTAGATGTAGGTGGGCGCGCCGCTGGCACTCAACGTCAGAATGCCCGCGTTATTGGTACTGTTGTCGCCTGCTGTACTCGGAGCGAACAAGCCCGACACCGTCGTGTATTGGTGATACACGCCATTGATCTTCACATCTTCCACGCCGGACGCGATCGTACCGTCGGCCCTAAACGTCACGCTGCCCGCGATCTCGACCGGGTGGCCTGCATTGTCGTACCCCGAGAACCGGAGCGCATAGGTACTCGCAGGAATCCGAGAACTCACGACCGAGACTTTAGCCGAGTCGACCGGGGGTGAGCTTGGATTGACGGTCGACGTCGCTGTCACGGTGATGCAACCACTGCACGGACTCTCCGCCGCGGTGTAAACCGCCAGGCCGGACGTCGTCGAATCCTGGACAAAGTTTGCGCAGGCAACGCTCCCTTGCATACACGTCCAAGTAAACGTCTGCGCCACGTTGTCTGGCGTCGCCACGGCGGTAAACTGCTGGGTCAACCCCTGCCCCACACTTACTGTTGGTCCCGGCGTGACAAATACTTTGATCGGCAGCACCCTGATCGACATCTGTCCCTGACCGGAGCTGTCGGCCTGGGATGTCGCTTTGACCGTCACGTTGAGACTACTGCCCGTCAGCGTCGCGGGCGCGGTGTATAGACCACTGGCAAGGATTGTCCCGCAAGGATTCCCGCTCCCCGTGCACGCAGTGCCGGCCAGACTCCAGTTGACCGCCGTGTTGCTAGTCCCCGTCACCGTGGCGACAAATTGCAGCGTCTGATTTGCGCCGACTACAGATTGGTTCGGAGGGTTCGTGCTCACCGTCACCGACGGCGTGCTGCCCAGACCCTTCGCACAACCCGTCCAGAATGCAACACTCACCAAAGCTACTGCGAATAGACAATACTTAGTCATGATGAAGTCTCGTATGAATCCGTTTGTGAAGCCGCGGCAGGTTAGCGAGCGAACGTCGCATGCACTGCTGGCCAGTCATCGATTTCGCCAGTTTACCGAGTGGCGTGCATTGAGAACAACGATCCAGGGGGGCAAGTGCCGAGTATAACTTTCCATGCCACAAATTGCACCTGCCAGTAAGGCACGGTGGTTACTGACGACTCGCGGTCGCTTGTTTTGCGGCTTCCACCAGTGGAACCAACTCGGACGCGGAGATTCCCAGCGTGCCACCCGAGAAGCCGTCGATGTACGCAGAATTAATCCCAACTACTTGGCCGCGCCGGTTGAGTACCGGGCCGCCGCTGCCGCCACGCGCGGTGGGCGCATCATAAATCAACTTGTCGCCCGTCACGTCGCCGATATGTCCAAACGTAGCCGAAGGCCGGATCAGCGAAAGCGCTGCCAACTCGCCCGCCGTGTTGCCATCATCCTCGTGCGACGAAAGGCGCTCATAAACCACTGCTGGCGATTTTGCGACCATCCCCGTCACGCCCATGGGATACGCCAGCACACTCACCGCTTCACCCACCTGCGGCTGCGCCTGTGCCAGCGCCAGCGGACGCAGCTTCTGCGTGAACGGGGTTTCTTGAATTCTCAGCACGGCCAGGTCGCCATGCTTCGCCAGCACGCCTGGATGCAACTCCACCGGCAGCGGTGATCCGGGGAAATAAGCTACCAGCTTTTCCAGGCTGGCCGACGCGCCCTGCCGCAGAGCCACCGCCGCGTCCCGATCTCCATACCAAGGCTCGGCCACATGACGATTCGTGGCCAGCAATCCTGAGCCTACGACAAATCCTGTCCCACCCACGCGTGCCCGAAAACTCTGGCTCCCGATCTTGCTCGAGACGTGATAGACACCGTAGATATAGGCCACAGATTGGCGCGCATCATCCACCGCAGCCATGGAGAGCGACTGCTGATTCTGCAAATCCTGAACCTGCCGGGACAACTCGTGCACCTGCCGGGCGAGATCCGCATCCTCGGGTTGTGCGGGCGCATAGTAGTGCGCCATCACGAGTGCACCCGCGACGGCTAGCACGCCCAGCAGCCCTTGTGCAAAGCGCTGCCAGGTCTCGACCACTACGATGTCCTTATTCTCAGAATCCAGCATGGGGCGTCAGGCCCGAAGAGAGGGAGGCCGCGGGCAGCCACTATCCTGACGCAATCCGGCACCTCCGTGTAGGGTACCGAAGACAGATGGCCATCGAACGAAGGTAACCGAGGTCTCTCGGCGAAGGATTGCGCATTATGTTCCACGTGGAACATTGTACTAGCGAAAGTATACGTATCATGATATATGTACAAAGAGGTTTAAATGAAACAGCGGAAACGAGTTACGAAGCGACAGAAGGTTGCCGGCCTGCGGGCCTCGGCGGGGGAAGGGAAGCGTGCGCGGTTCCTGCCCTCGGATCTGGCGGGACTCTACAAGCCCATCAAGAAGCCGGTCACGCTGCGCCTGGACGCCGATGTGCTGGCTTGGTTCCAGCGGGCGGGACGCGGTTACCAGACGCGGATCAATCGGGCGTTGCGGAAATTGATGATGGAGGAGCGGGGGCAGTAGCTAGTAGTCAGCAGCCAGTAGCCAGTTCACACTCGCTCCATTTCGTGTACCGTCCTCTCGTTTTCGAGATTGCCGGTATTTAGCGTCGTAGCTGGCTCGAAGAGGAGGAGCCAGCATTCTTCTTCAGCCACGGGACGGTGCTCTACGCCTCGCGGTACGACGATAAACTCGCCTTCTTCAATCCACTCGTGGCGGTCGCGGAACTCCATGCGGAAGCGGCCTTTGACCACCAGGAACATCTCGTCTTCGTGCTCGTGATGGTGGAAGACGAACTCGCCCTTGAGTTTGTCGAACTTCACGTACTGTCCGTTGAGTTCGGCTCCGATGTATGGCTTCCAGTACTCGGTGATCCTCGCAAATTTGTCGGCGATGTTGACTTTGGACATGAGCGCTCCTGGATTTTTTTCGGGGCTGCTCCAACAGATTCATCGTAGGCCCGGTTGGTCGCAGAGAATCGGGGCGCCTGGGGTCTCAAATTCAATAACCACCAAAGACACAAAGGTGCACGAAGGTAAAGATTCAACGCTTCCTTCGTGCCCTTCGTGGTTAAAGGACGGACTCGGACAAGGCGAGGGCACCCGTCCCCACATGGGCACAAACAAGAAACAGCCGCCAGCTTTTGCTGACGGCTGAATGCTGATGCTGACGGTTCCCTAGAATCCCGTGACGCCCGGGCTTGCGTGTCCGCTGCGCAGCGTTACCCGCACACCGCGTTGGCCATTCACGCGCGTAGTTGTGCTCCAGTCTACTTCGTCCGCGCTGATCACGCCGTTTCCACCTCCGGCTAGTTCGTAGTTGATGCGGCCGTTTTGATAGGTGTAATTGCCCACCTCCAGAACCATGCCTGTCTTCAGCACAAACACCGGCACTCCCGGTGTTGTTCTGGAGAGGCGTGGATCCTTGGCAATGTAGCTGGCGTAGGTGACCTGCGGAATTTCCTCAGCTATCGGTTGTTCGCTTGCTGTGGGTGTTACTTGGCGCACCGCCAACTGGGGCATGGCATTATTATCCCCGGACCCGCGATAATACGACTCGTTCTGCGGCTTCGGAGCTCCGAAGAAATGCCAGCCGGGGCCGTTGGTGGCGTTGACCTGCGGGATTTGCACATCGTCCATCAGGCGAAGCGTGAGTTGGCTCTCGCCCTTGAGCGTAGGCCGCGGCCCGCGTGCGGGCAGCATTAGCACTTTCCACGGCCACAGGGGCGGTAGCATCCATTCCACGATGTCGCGCTTGGCGTGCCCTTTGCCCCGAATGTCGCCTTCGCGATTAACTTTGTAGCCGCGCGTCGCGATCACCTTCGCGTCCAACGGCAGATCGCCGTTCGGCAATCCGATGCGATCGAACTGCAACTTCATGTTGCCCTTGCCCCAGAAATGTCCTGGGTCCTGGGACGACTCGAGATGCCCGACCAGGTAGCTGCCGCGCGGAAACGCCTGCTGGCCGAACTCCGTTACCGAGTGCAGATGACACAGCACCGGGTCGCCGGGAGCGACGGTCGAAGAGGAAAAGTTCGGTTCATTCATGGTGCACTGCAGAAGGGTACCGGCGGGCAGGACCATCTCCCGCGCACTGGCACTCAGGGTCAAAGTCAGAAGGGATACCGCGAGCACTGCATACAAGCTGGACTTCATGACACACCTCGGCCTCACTCCCTGGAATTTTTGGTACGTTTTCCCAAGCTGCTGCGTTGAGCCCAGCCCCGATTCAGGGGAGTAAATCACAGGTCTGTCCCGAGGTCAATTGAACTTTCCGGAGAAAGTGTGGCTTTTTTGCAACAGTGGGAGCGGATTGTACTCCATCGAGACTGTCAACGTCCTTGGGAATCGGCCCGATTCCACCGGACCTGTGAGGCGCGAGAGAGGCAGACGGGCCACCATCAGACACTTGCAAAAGCCCGCACCGGAAACGTCCCAAACCCCTTCACTTTCACCGGTACGGCGAAAAACCTGAAATCCATTCGCGGGAGTGCTGCCAGATTTGTCATGTGCTCCACAATCGGAATTTCCCGTTCCAGAAGAATGCTGTGAACCGGCCGCCGCAGGTCCTCGACATCGTCGATGTTGTGCGAATCGATGCCCACCAGGGCGGCTCCAGAGTCTGCCAGAAACCGTGCCGCATCCTCGGTCAGGAATGGATGGCCCTCGAAATACTGAGCCGTGTTCCAGTTCCTGGACCATCCGGTCTCCACCAGCACGGCCTTGCCTGCCAGATCGCTTCCGCGCGAAAAGCATGAGACATCGACGGCCTGTCGGTGTAGGGCCGGTACCTTGATTGCGGGAAGATTCGCCAGTTTCTCGAGTTCCAGTTCCGACAAATCCTTGCCATCCGCGTAGCGGTGGAAGGGAGAGTCCAGATATGTTCCGGTATTCGCCACCATCTCGATCTTGCCGATCTGAAATTCGGTTCCCGGCGCGTAGTGCTTCCGCGATGCCTCCCGGCTCAGGTAGTCACAGATGATCGGCGCGGGCAGCCCTTTGTAGGTCACGATGCCGTGCTCGACGGTGTGGCTCAGATCGATCAAAGTGCGCGAGGGTGCAAGCGGATCAGGCATCGGGATGGAATATTGTGCCACACCGACCCGGGTCCCGGCGGGTGAAGGGATTAAAGGTTGAGAACTGGAGCCAGTGACCGCCCCCGTGCAAATTAACCTAAGCGATTAGGTTTCTGTTAGGATGGTGCCATGCCGACAGTGCTCAGGCGTGGGCCGCTACGAATCGTGATTTATCCAGCCGATCACAGGCCCGCCCACGTCCATGCCATCGGACCGGACGGCGAGGCGGTCTTCCATCTCAACTGTCCGGCGGGCCCGAGTGAATTGCGGGAGAACTACGGATTCAAGCAGCGGGCGCTGGCGGCAGTCGAACGCTTGATCAACGGGCACCTAAACGAGCTTTGTCGAGCGTGGGAGGAGATTCATGGTATCGCGCGGTAGCATCGAGTTGGCAAACAAAAAAGGAGAGCAGTTGCAGAGAGAATTCCCTCATGCTGTCTCCGCCCGGTATGACCGGGCCAGCGGGAAGGTCGTGGTGGAGCTGAGTTCGAAACTGACACTGAGTTTTTCGCCGCAAGACGCGCAAGGCCTGGAAAATGCCAAGCCGGCGCAACTTGAGGAAATTGAGTTGAGTCCGTCAGGCTTCGGAGTGCACTTTCCGAAACTTGACGCCGACCTGTATATTCCGGGGCTGCTGGAAGGATTTATGGGATCGAAGAAATGGATGGCTGCACGTCTTGGGCAGGCTGGCGGGCAGTCGAGAAGCCGAGCTAAGAAGGCGGCATCGCGGGCGAATGGGCTGAAGGGCGGGCGGCCGCGGCGGAAGGAAGTTGCGGCGGGGGATTAGGGAGTTGGGAGTCGATGAGCACAGTGCCCGATGAGCGGAACTCGGCTTTCTCATTTCACTCCTAAGTGGTGGTGCGCTTCAGCCTTGATTACTTGCAGCGCATTCCTGGCGGCGTCGGAAGCTCTCTTGAACATGTCAGCGTCGCCAGTGCTTGGCTCGCTTAGGACCTTCAATAGGGATTCAATCGTCGCAACTGTCTTGTCTGAGACGATGTACGCACCGCCTGAAGCGATCTCTTGCAGGTTCCATGTTAGTTGCTTCTCTCGATCAGCTGCCTTCGGCGGAACGATTACGCCGTTCGTTTTCCATCTGAGGAATTCGCTATGGTTGTCGAACATGATCTCCGATAGCTCGCGAATGATCGACTCGTAGGCGTCGCGACGCGCCTGCCACCATTGCTCTTGCACGAAGCGATTGAACGAAAAATGAGCTGTCAGGTAAGTGCTCGCAAACGCGGCGACGGTGCCTGCGATCAACGGCGCGATCAGATATTGGAACCACTGCATAGCTAGACCGCGTTGAAAATCGCTTGCTGCCAAGTCTGGCGTTCGATGTGTCCGCGCACCTGGTGTTGCTCGCCACGCGGATAGGAATAGACCAGCCAGTAATCGCCGCTCGGCGGTGGTGGAGCAACGCCGAATTCGAGCTGCTCGTGATTCGCGATCTTCCCGTCGTCATCCAGACGAAGATACACGTTCACGTCCCAATCCTTGTTTTCAGTCTCGCTCACTATTTTGCCAAACACTTTGGTTGTCTCCATGAGCACATCATGCCTGAACGATAACGACGAACGCAAACGACGGCAGGTGGCTGACATCTCGGCCCGAAATATGACGCAAAACAAAAGCCGCCAGCTTTCGCTGACGGCTGTCTCCCTTTTAGGCCTGTGCACGGACGGGCGAGGCGCCCGTCCCTCCATGATCTAGCTTTCGTACAGTAGAACGCCTTCGGCTTTCTCCGCGTCCACCGGGCGGTAGTACAACTTGTTGTCTTCGAGGAAGACCTCGATGAACGCCGGGCGGGTGGTGATTGTGCCCTGGATCAGCGCTTCCGAGAGCGGGTCTTCGATGTACTTCTGCAGCGCTCGGCGCAACGGACGCGCTCCGTAGCTGCGGTCGGTCAGGGTCTGGTTCAGGATCCACTTCTTGGCTTCGTCGGCCACTGTGACGGTGATCGAGCGCTGGGCCAGGTTCTGATTCAGCTGGCTCACCATGAGCTCGAGAATCTGGATCAGGTCCTGCTCGCTGAGCGCCATGAACAGGATGATTTCATCCACGCGGTTCAAGAATTCCGGATTGAAGGTGCGCTTCACTTCGCCCTTCACCAGGTCTTCGATCTTCTCGGAAACCATCTCGTCCTTGGTGGACTGGAAGCCGAGGCCTTCGCGCTTCATCAGGTGACGGGCGCCGATGTTCGACGTCATGATCAGGATGGTGTTCTTGAAGTCGACTGTGTTGCCTAAGCCGTCGGTCAACTGGCCGTCTTCAAACACCTGCAACAGGATGTTGAACACATCCGGGTGCGCCTTCTCGATTTCGTCGAGCAGCACGACCGAATATGGCGCTCGCTTCACGCGTTCCGTCAGCTGGCCGCCTTCTTCGTAGCCCACGTAGCCGGGAGGCGAGCCGATGAGTTTCGAGACGGAGTGCTTCTCCATGAATTCCGACATGTCGAAGCGGACAAGAGCCTTGTCGCTGCCGAACATGAACTGGGCCAGGGTGCGGGCGACTTCGGTTTTGCCCACGCCCGTGGGACCGAGGAACAGGAACGAGCCGATCGGGCGGTTCGGGCTCTTCAGTCCGGCGCGCGAGCGGCGGATAGCGCGAGCCAGAGCGCTGATGGCTTTGTCCTGCGAAATGATGCGCTTGTGCAGTTCTTCTTCAATGCGCAACAGCTTCTGCGTTTCTTCTTCTTTAATTGAAGTGATGGGCACGCCGGTCCAGCGCGATACCACGTCCTCGATGTCCTCCCGACCGACTACGCCGGTGGAGGATTCATCGAGGTGGTATTTTTCGCGAAGGGCGCGCAGGTTCTCGCGCTCCTTGCGTTCTTCGTCCGAGTAGAAGCGCGCCTTCTCGAACTCATGGTTCGCGATGGCGTTCTCCATACGGTGGACGATGAACTTGATGCGCTTCTGGACTTCGGTCAACTCTTCGGGCAGCGAAGTCTGGCGCAGCTTGACGCGCGCGCCGGCTTCGTCGATCAGGTCAATCGCCTTGTCCGGAAGGAAACGGTCCGGGATGTAGCGATTCGAATGCGAGACGGAGAAGTTGATGGCGTCGTCGGTGTAGGTGACGGCGTGAAACTTCTCGTAGCGCTCTTTGATGCCAAACAGAATCTTGATGGCGTCGACTTCGTTCGGCGGCGGCACTTTGACGGCCTGGAAGCGGCGCTCTAGCGATCGGTCTTTCTCGATCGACTTGCGATATTCGCCGGGCGTGGTCGCGCCGATGCACTGAATCTCGCCGCGCGACAGGGCGGGCTTCAGGATGTTGGCGGCATCGAGCGAGCCTTCGGCTGATCCGGCGCCGACCAGCGTGTGGAGCTCGTCAATGAAGATGATGGAGTTCTGCGATTCCATCAGTTCCTTCATGATGGTCTTGAGGCGCTCTTCGAACTGGCCGCGGTATTTGGTTCCGGCGACAATCAAAGACAGATCGAGCGCCAGGATGCGCTTGTCGGCCAGGAACGACGGGACTTCCCCGTCGGCAATGCGCTGCGCGAGCCCCTCGACGATGGCGGTCTTGCCCACGCCAGGCTCGCCGATGAGCACAGGATTGTTTTTCGTGCGGCGGCAGAGAATCTGGACGACGCGCTCGACTTCGCCTTCGCGGCCGACGAGCGGATCGAGCTGGCTATCCATGGCGGCCTGAGTCAGGTCGCGGGAAAATTCCGCCAGCAGCGAGGATTCGCGCTGTCCGCGTTGCGGTTGCGCTTTTTCCTGGCTGGTGCGGGCCAGTTCTTCGCGGATGGTCGAAAGCCGCAGTCCGCGCTCGTGCAGGATTTCGGCGGCAAAGCATTTTTCTTCGCGCAGCAATCCGAGCAGCAAGTGTTCGGTGCCAATGTGTTTGTGCGACAGGCGTTCGGCCTCTTCGGCGGCGTAGGCGAGCACGCGCTTGCATTCGTTGCTCAGGGGCAGATCCACGGACGTGGAAACTTTTTCGCGGATGGTGGTGTGGCCTTCGATCTGTTTACGGATCGATTCCACCGACGCGTGGGAGCGCAGGAAGCGGTTGGTCAGGGCCTTATCTTCGCGCAGCAAACCGAGCAGCAAGTGCTCGGTCTCGATGTAGGGAGAGCCGAACTGGCTGGCCTCATACCGCGCAAAGAAGATGACGCGCCTGGCTTTCTCCGTATAACGTTCGAACATAATCCAACTCCCCCTGGCCCTTGCAGAGAACCCAACAGACTAGGCCCAACTGCCGCCAAACTCCAGACCCGACCCTTAATTATGCACGTATATCGCCCAACCGCCCAAGCGACTACAGCATTTTAGTAACCCGGAGTTGCGACTACGGGTACTTTCGACTTTGAGTGTCCGCGAGCGCGTGCCGGCGGCCCCACTTCTGCCTCTCCTCACGCCGGAAGCGAATCCGGCGCCACCTCTTCTATTGTGCCCCGATTCAAGCGTAAAACCCTATGGCACCGTCGTGCAAATCCGAGATTGTGCGTGGCAATCAGGGAAGTTAGCTGATGTTCGCGATGCAGTCTTGCAACTAGAGCAAAGACGACCTCAGCGGTGCCGCCATCCAGATCGCCCGTAGGCTCATCGGCCAGAAGCAGTTGCGGCTTGGTGATCAGGGCGCGGGCCAAGGCCAGGCGCTGCTGCTCACCGCCGGAAAGCTCGCCGGATCGGTGATGGGCTCGCTGCTCCAGTCCGACCTGCTGCAACCAGCCGGAAGCTTCGCGTTCGGCCTCGGAGCGGGGTTGGCCGCGAGTCATGAGAGGCATAGCGACGTTTTCGAGCGCGGTGAATTCCGGCAACAGATAGTGAAACTGCCAGACGTAGCCGACTTCGCGGTTCCGGAACTCGGCGGCGGCATCTTCAGACAAGGCGTGTACCTGGGAATTGGCGCAGTATACGGCACCGCTCGACGGCCGATCAAGAGCTCCGAGGATGTGCAACAAGGTGCTCTTCCCCGAGCCTGACTGTCCCACGATGGCGAGCATCTCCCCTTTATTCACGCGGAAAGACAGATTCTCAAAGAGCAGAAGGTCGGTTTCGCCTGAGCGAAACACTTTCTTCAAGCTTTCGACCCGCAGCAGCGGATCTAGGTGTGTTAGATGCAAAACACCCCTCCTCGGGCTCAAAGGGCGGGCTGTCGGCGGCCGGTTGCATTCGTCCGCTCATCGCAACATAGTGCGGCGAACGACACAGCCGTTGCACCGAGCCTCGGATCCATTAGACCACGAGGAGAGCACCTGCTCCCGCGATTCTGCTGTGGAAGCATGGTATGCCAAAAACTGTATACCCGTCCGGAACAAATGCAATGTGACCGTAGTCACAGGGGAGTGGAAGCAGGAGCACTTTTGACCGCAGAGAGAGCTGGGTACTCAGAGAAAGAGCTTAGAAATTCACATTTTGGAATCGCACAGACCGCCAATGCCGGGCACCCGTTCCCGGCGCTTCAGGAATGTTCGGGGGCCGGCAGCACCCAGTTGCGGCGCTCGACGAACGTAGGGGGTTCGTAGGTCTTCCCGGCGGCTACGCGGCGCTCTTCGCGGCGCGTAGTCCAGAGCAGGACGGGGCCAACGAGGTTGGCGGCAAGGCGCGATATGGTTCCGAACTCCCGGGCGATCTGGTGGCGGAGTTCGTGGATCTGGGCGCTGACTTCGCGGTTGACTTTGCGGAAGTAGTGCTCGGAGGCCCACAGGGCGGCGCTATAGGCCGTGCGCAGTTTTACGTTCTCGCGCTGGAAACGCTCGCGCACGCGGAGGTCGGGATAATTCTTGTAGCGCTGCCAGCCCTGGAGCATGGTTTGGCACATGCGGTAGAGGCTGGGGCCGTTGCGCTCGAAATCGCGCCAGAAGGCCCAGTCGAGGAAGCGCTTGGAATCGTCGCGCGAGATGGCGGCGTGGCGGAAGTTGAATTTGTCCTGGCCGTGAATGTCGGCGTACTCGATGCCTTCCAGCATGCGCCCCTGCTCGAACATTTCTTTATAGAGCGGCGTGCCAGGGACCGGCGTATAGAGCATGAACTGGTGGAAGTCGGTGCCGTGGTCGACGGCGTACTCGATCTCTTCGCGGATGTTGTCGGGCGTGTGGTGTTCGAGTCCGATGATGGTCGAGCCTTGCACGCGGATACCGTGCTCACGGAGCGTGCGCGTGAGTTCGCGGGAGTCGGTGCCGCGCAGCTTGCTGTAGTTCGAGTGCGGAGATTCGAGTCCCATCCAGATCCATGACACGCCGAGTTCGACCAGTTCCTCCACCTTATATTTCCGGATCGCATTGGCGGAGGCGAATACGGCCATGCCCCAGGCCTTCTTGTCGGCCTTCATGCGGGCGAGCAATTGCATGGCGCGCTCACGATGGAGCAGGAAGTTTTCGTCCATGACGAAGAACGTTTGCACGCCCATCGAGGACTCGGCATGGCACATGACGTCGTAGAGCTGGTCCCCAGTCTCATAGAAGTTGATGAACTTGCCTTTGCCACCGAAGAAGGCCGAGGTCGTGCAGAAGTTGCAGCCCATGGGACAGCCGACCGAGGGGATGATGGTGGCGGCCGTGCTGCCCTTCTTCTCTGGCAGATTGATGCCCATGATGCGAGTCTTAAGGCCGGAGACGATTTCCGGGTGGCGGATTGGCGCCTTGACATCCTCGCCCAGATATTGCCGCATCCACGCGATGCCTTCGCCGCGGACAATGTGGTCAGCGTCGATCATGTGCTCAAGGCCGGGAGTGGCGGCAACATGGCCGCCGATCACGATGACTGAGTTGGGCGAGAGCTCACGCACCATCCGGCACATCTCTCGCACTTTGGTGAAATTCACGATGATCGAGGAGATGCCCACGATGTCATAGTGGTTCGCCTTGAGTTCGCGGGCGAAGGCGTCGCGCGTAGGGAAATCGAGCAGCGTGCAAGGCGCGGAAATATTCTGCTGGATCATCATGATCCCCCACGACCGGTGAAACATGCGCAGCGAGAAGCCGCCCTGCGCGCGGGTGACCTGGTTGTGGTAAAGCTCCATGGGATTGATGGCGCGGCTGCCGAATTCATCGTCCTGCGCGTAGGGACCGAAGACCGAGGTCAGCAACACGCGTGCACGCGTGCCTTTGGGGTGGGCTGGAATTTCAGAAACACTGCTCATGGTAGAAGGCTAGCGGTCGGGGCGTCGGGGGTCTGTGAGGCGGGACACATAATACAAAAGTTTTACAGAACTTAAGTTATCCCCGTGTCTCCAGTTGGAAGGATTTTGGCGAACAGAACGTCAGCATGAAGAGCCCGTCCCCCCTTTTAGATTGTCATCCCGACCCTGAGCGAAGCCGAAGGGGAGGGATCTGCAGTTTTTCAGAGATGATAGAAAAGTTTTACATGCAGCCATTGATCGGGAGGCTCGTTCGCGAATTTGAAAAATCGGTTTTGGGAAGGGCAGGGCTTCAGCCTTCCCACGTCCGAAAACCGGAAGACACCCAATCCGTTTGCCATTCGAACTGAGTGCGTTCCATAATTGAGACGCGAAAATGCAGACCACTCTTCGCGTATTGAAGGTTTTCCTCGCGTCTCCAGACGACCTCAAGTCAGAACGGGCGGCCGCTGAGATGCTCGTAAACGGCATAAACAAACATCTCAACAATACCTTGGGCTGGCACATCCACCTCTACAAATGGGAAGACGCAGTCCCGGCGTATGGAAGAGCACAAGAACTGATCAATGAGGCCGTTGATGACTGCACATTGTTCGTGGGCCTACTTTGGGAACGCTGGGGGCAACCGACCGGCAAGTACTCCTCAGGTTTTGAAGAAGAATACGAACGCGCACTCGCTCGACGCAAGAAGGCTGACGAGCCTGAGATTTGGCTGGTCTTCAAGGCGCCGAATCCCGAGAAGGTCAAAGATCCAGGGGCCGAACTGAGCAAGGTTTTGGAGTTCCGCAAGGCGGTAGGAGCTGCCCGGGAGGTCCTGTATAAGGAAGTGGTCGACTGCGACGACTGGAAAACGAGGCTCCACGACTGGCTTTGGGATAATGTCGTCAAAAGGGACAAGGCTGCAGCCCAAACTATCCAGCCGCAGCAGCCGGCCCCTGCCTCCGAACTGCAACCGGCGGACTCGTCGGCAGAGGGAATCGAGGTCTCCCAGCAGTTGCTGCAAACCGCAGCCTCGTTGACGCGGGTTATTAAGAGCGGGGAGCTTGAGTTTACGCGGCAAGAGACCAACCTCCTGCAGGAGTTCGATGTCGCCCGCCTCTTTCTTCTCTCGGCAACCTGGATGTCCCGACGGTACACAAATGACACCATCGGGACGCATGAGATGAACCTGTTATACAAGCACCGCGAACAGCTCGATCCTACAGTGACGGAATACTTCCAAATGCTCCGCTCGATTCTGGCTGATGCCGGCGACGTCATCCCGGGTTGGTTTTGGTTCAGTGTGATGACCTCGGAAACTGTTAGGGACCAGCTTTTCACACTCTCAACTCGCGACTCGTCCAATGATGTCCGAAGACGCGCGCTTAGACTCTTACGAGACACCAGAATCAATCTGCCAGAAAACTTTTGGACAGAATTGCCGTTGTCGGACGATGCGATAGGTGTGCGAGTGGAGGCCTACGGCTATCTAGCTTCTATTGCGGACGAGAGCATTCTGCCATTCTTAGAAGGCAAAATCGCTGCCGAAGGAGCGGACGTCGGTTCTGAGGTTCGCGAGACGAGGCTGTCAATTCTTCTGCGTTTAAGACCGAAGGAAGCATTTAGAGAATTGATCGAAACCGGCCAATACGTTTCCGATGAAACGATGGGAAAATTGAAAAATCTCGCCGCCGAGTTCGACGACGAAGCCTTGCTGAAGGGCGCGGAGAACCAATGGGAACAACTGCGCAGGCTCTCCGTCGAAGAGCTTGGCAGACGAGGACGCTTCTCTAAGGATCTAGCTGAGAAACTCACCGAGGATCCGTCCGCGTCGATCCGTGAACTAGCGTTCACCGAGTTGGCAAGGCAGGGACAGAAACTTGAGTTTAAGAAGGTCCGGGAATCGTTGTCTGGTGAAAAAAACTCGCAAGCCGGCCGGTTATCGTACCTGGCGGTCCTTGGAGGAGGCACGACACAGGACAAAGGGGATGCTGATGCAGTGATCCTTACTTTCTATCGAGGCCAAAGCGCGGACAAAATTTTGGAAGCCGTTGATTGGTTTGGGCTGGACGGCGTGCTGGCATACAAGAGCCTCGCCACGGATCACTACGATGCTATTCGGAGTGACCTTCGACCAGATCTTGACAATGGCTTCGCAAGAGTGCGGCAGCGGTCAATTGGGGCAATCGAGTCACAGCTCGGGAGCACATTTGCTCAGGGTGTTACCGAACGGTTCAAGGATCTGGAGGATTTTCTCCGCTCACAATTTGTCGAGGCTGCGCTTGTTGGCTTGGCTGCCAATGGCGAACCCTCAGACATCCGCTTTGGCAGGCAATATTTGGCGAGTGACGATATCGCCACAAAGTTAGCTGCTGTGAGAATCGTATGCAGGTTTGGGTCTGCAGAGGACGTTCCGGCGTTGCTTCAGATTTCGAGAGAAGGTTGGGGGGAAGCGCGAGACGAGGCGGGTGCCGCTGCACTGCGTTTGTCACCGACTCCCCTTGAGGCTGCGCTTGAGCTGACAAAGAGTAACAGCGCGAGGCTGGTTCAGACAGGTTATGAGTGGTTGTACAAGCAGAGTTCCCCCGAGGTTGATAAATTCTTCGAGGCCTCACTGGATTCCGAAAACGAAATGAGTCGGGTGAGATCTGTCTATTACTTCGCTAGGCATCGAAAGCGAGAAGACCTAGAAGAAATGCTCGAAGATCAACACCACAAAGCGAAGTACTACTACAACGTTGTGACCTGGCTAGACAGGCTCCTGTTCTCGCCCGCACCACTGAGCGAGTTCTTTAATCGGGATCTCGAAAGGCAAGCTACCTAGGCTGATTAGATAACCGTATCGGCTCCTTTCCTCCGAGCCTTTGTCCTATTCAGCGCACCACTTCCAGTCGCTCCTTTAGCGGTCAACACGGCTATCCACTCACCCCTTTGGCCCCTCGCTGGGGCGGACTCCTGCCTTCTGCCATCACTCCCATCCGTGTCCTAAGTCACAGACTTCTAACCCCGCCCGGTGCGACAATGTTCCTCTGAAATGGGGCAGTGAAGAGGTGTGCCCGTCTCCCAAGACGGACCTCGAAGCTGCCCCAAACCCATTTTCAGCGCTCTTTGACAACCGTAAGTCCTTATTCCGGAACATTTTCCATATAAGTCCTTGCGAATCTAGATTTTGGAGTGTTTTGACCACCTAACTCTATGATTCCAAAAGACCGGGGGGAGGGGGGTACCCACCGTACTAACTGGTTAATACACCCGGAGTAAAGAGCACGTTTACTCGTACCTGAGAGCCTCAGCGGGCAGTATCCGCGCCGCCGACCAAGACGGATAAATCGTCGCCACAAAGGAAATCCCGATCGACACTAGCGCCACGATCACGCCATCCGTCGCGCGCGGCGCGAAGGGGACGTAGTCAATCGAATAGACCTCGGGCGAGAGGGAGATGAAGTGGTAGTGGCCTCCGGCCCAGGATAGGGCGTAGCCGAGGACGAGGCCGATGGCGGTGCCGAGCACGCCGATCAGCACGCCTTGTGCGATGAAGATGCGGCGAATCTGCGCTTTCTTTGTGCCGAGCGACATGAGAACGGCGATGTCTTTGGTTTTTTCCATCACCATCATGATGAGTGAGATCAGGATGTTGAGCGCGGCCACGAAGACGATCAGGCCGATGGTGATGAAGGTAACGACGCGTTCGAGGCGGAGAGCGCGGAACAGAGCCTTATTCTGGTCACTCCAACTGGTGGCCATAAAGCCGTGTCTTCCTGAAATAAGATCGGCGGCCTGCTCGAGCTGGCGGGCGACGGGGTTGGCCTGGTAGATGTCGTCGAGCTTGAATTCGAGGACGGAGATCAGGTCGCCGAGGCCGAAGAGTTGCTGTGCGTCGGAGAGTCGCGTAAAGGCCCAGGAAGAGTCGTAGTCGAAGAATCCGGAGTTGAAGATGCCGGCGACACGGAAGCGAATGTATTTTGGCACCATGCCGAAGGGCGTGAGTTCGCCTTGCGGGCTGGTGACGAGGACGACCGATCCGACCGTAGCGCCGATTTGTTCGGCCATGTCCTTGCCGAGGATGATGGGCGGCATCGCGGCTTGGCGCTGCTGGACGGATGCGAGGTCATCGGGGGATTCTGCAGGTGTAGGGCGGACACTCCCTTCGGCTTCGCTCGGGGCAGGCTTGTCCGCCGCCTTTGAATTTGACGTTGCCGGCGTGGGACCCATGCTTTCATCCGACCCATCGGCGGGCGGGGTGCCCGCACGGACAGCCGGCGGGGGCGCCGGCGCTACAGTGGAGGGCTCGTCGAGGGCCTGGGCTGAGCCCACACTGACGGTTTTCAGCAGGTCGCTGACTTTTCTTTCGTACTGCGGGAGCATGCCTTTGAGCACGGCACCGCGGGCGCGCGGACCACGGGAGATCAGAACCTGCTCATAGATCGCCGGGGCGGCGGCCACGACGTGCGGCTGCGTCGATAGCTTCTCGAGCAGCGGCCGCCAATCGCGAATGCCATCACTTTCGACCCGCAGCAGGCTTACGTGGGCAGTCGAGCCGAGCAGGCGCTGCTGCAGGTCCTGGCGGAATCCGTTGTTGATCGCGAGGGCAATGATGAGGGAGGCCACGCCCGCGGCAACTCCGGCGATAGAGATGGCTGTAATGATGCCGATGAACGCCTGGCGGCGTTTCGCGCGCAGGTAGCGGGTTGCGACGAAGAGTTCGAAGCGCATGAGAGGCAGCTGTCAGCCCTCAGTCGTTAGCTTTCAGCCACAGCGGATTATAGCTGGCGTGTCTGGGAAACTCGCGGCAGAACGGCCGGCACGGTGCGGCGGTACGCGCGGTAGGAATCGCCGAAGCGCTGTTCCAGTTCTACGTCTTCCATTTGGATCATCACGCTTCCTGTGGCGATTGCGAACGCCGTTAGGGTCCAACACACGGCGAGGCCCGTGCCCAGGCTCCAGGCGAGCATTTCGCAGAGGTGCGCCAGGTACACAGGATGGCGGACTCGGGATCGGATGCCTTCCGTGATCAGCTTTTGGTTGCGGTTGGAGCCGTGGACTTCGGGCAGGCCTCCGAGTTGCTTCGCGGTGAAATTCTTGCCTGACTTCGAATACAAGAACATGCCGGCCGCGAACAATGGAATTGCGGGCGTCCACGACCATGGTGTCTGGTAGAGCACAATGTAGTGCCACGGACGGGTGACCAGGGTCGTTGCGATCCACATTGCGATCCAGAGCGGCAAGAGCACGGGGTAGGGCGATCGGCGCCGCCTTCGCCACCGCTCGGCGAAGGGATGAATCATGAACCAGAATGCGGGTACGGTGGAATAGACTACGCAGGCCAGCCAGCCGATGGTTTGCAGCCACGTCCGCATGGTGGAATCTTAGCAGCGGTGAGCAAAGGCAGAGGTTCAGTCGTCCCTCCGGGACTTCGTCAGACTCCCTTGTCTCTCCCGGCGCTGAAGCGCCGGGCTATTGGCAGCCGCCCCTCCGGGGCTAGCTCGCAGCTCGCAGCCCGAGGCCCGCAGCGCATTTCCTGATATTCTTCTCCCTCATGTCTCCCATTCTGACCAGTGTGCTGCTGGGGCTGACGGCGGCGGGCGCCAACGTTTTTGGCGGCGCGATCATTGTGCAGAAGCACTGGGAGCGATCGTACCTGCGTTACTTTGTCGCGCTGGGCGCGGGCTTCATGCTGGCGACTTCGCTGGTGGAGATGGTTCCGGCGAGTATTGAGCTGCGCGGGCCCCGGGCCGGGTTTCTCATCCTGCTCGGATACCTGCTGATTCATTTCTTCGAGCACACCGTCACGCCGCACTTTCACTTTGGAGAAGAAACGCACGCCGACGAGTTCGTCCACACGCACACGGGATTCTCGGTGCTGATTGGATTGTTGATTCACACGTTCTTTGATGGGATCGCGATTGCTTCGGGGTTCATTGTGTCGGAATGGCTGGGGTGGATCATCTTTCTAGCAGTGTTCATGCACAAGATTCCGGAGGGCTTCACGATTGCGTCCGTAATGCTGGCGAGCGGCCGGAGCCGTGGGTTCGCGTGGGGCGCGTCGGTGCTGCTGGGAGCGGCCACGGTGGCGGGGGTGATGACGATGGCTGTGTTCCGGCATCAGGTGGGATTTGGGCTGCCGCTGTCGGCGGGCGTGACGATTTATGTGGCGGCGTCGGACCTGATTCCGGAGGTCAACAAAGAAACGGGTGTGCGCATGGCCGTGCTGGTGTTTGTGGGCGCAGCCAGCATGTTTGTGCTGGACCGGTTCCTGCATGTCCGTTAGGTGTGAGCGCCAGCAGCCCTGCCGCTCCCAATGCTACTCGTCTGACCGGAAGACCTCAATGTGCTCGATCACTTGATCGCAGAACTTGAGGCTGGCTTCGCGCATCGCTGTGTGGGCCGGCGTGTTTCCCCCCACAATAAGCAGAGAGGAGGTTCCGTGGCAGAGCATAAACAATGCGTCCACGAGCTGGCCATAATCTTCGGGCCGGCCACCAAAACGCGCGGCCATATGCGCCGATACCCAAGCACGACCGGGGCGCGGAAGATCGGGTGTATAGAACTGTGCCCAGACCAAACGGAGCAACTGGTACTCGTGCGGATTTGCCTCCGCATAGGCCAAGTATCGCCGGAACACTTCCTCCAGGCCTGACGACGCGAACAACTCGGCATTCAATTCCGCCCGAATGCGCAACGCCAATGCCATCCGGATTGCCTGTTTGTTGCGAAATCGTTTGTAAACCGTAGGCGTGGTCGTGCCGGCCGCGCGCGCCACCGCGCGCAACGTAAGACCCTTGTCACCCTGCTCCCGCCATAACTGGCGAGCGGCCGTCACGATGCGTTCCTCCAGTTGCTTGTCAGGAATAGGTGGCATCTAGTTCTACCTCATTGGTTATTGTTGATTATACAGTGTATAACACCAAATCAAAAGGGTAATAATTCTATGCACGAAGCAAACAATTAGAGTTGTTTTGTATGGAGATATTCCATATATAATGTATGTATTCATCTTAAACGATAATTTTTATTTCGCGTCGATCAAAAATAAATTGACAATGTAAAACTAACCATGTTAAAGTATGGCGAAAGTTGGAAGTGACCCTGCCCCGCCCTCCCTGCGGAGTTCAGTTTTCAGGAGTGCCCGAGATGTTTACATGGAGTGATCGAGAGGACCGCGCTGCCATTGTGCAGATGAACGCGGAATTGCGGCATGCCCAGCTGGAGATGCTGAGTGCCCAGTGCGCGACCGACCGTCTGCGGCTGCGTTTTTCGCCAGACGATGTTGCCCGCTATGGCGAGCGGGACATATTGCGCAAGGCGGTGGCGTCGGCCACGGCGTTACACGATTACTACAGCTATCTTGTCCGGCAAGTCTCCGATCTGAATCCGATTGCCCCACCGCGAGCCTCCGCATTGGAGGAAAAGAAAGTGGTTGCCGCGATCGAATACGTGCGTCATTACCTCCACGACCAGCGCATGGAGTACCGGCCTCACGGGGTGCTTCTCAGCGAGGACCAGCGCACCAGGATGAAGCTTTTCTTCCCCCCGGATCTGCTGGCAGGGATCCGGATTGTCGAACTGCGAAATCAGCGTGTTCCCGAGCCACCCTTCTATGCGGAGGCGAAAGCTGTGGGCCTCACCAACTTGCCCGAACTCGGGCACATGGCCTCATTGACCTTTGAAGATGTCGTGCTCTTCTCCAGTGGAATCACGGACCGGCGCTTGTTTCACGCGCTGGTCCATGCGGTGCAGTTCAAGGTTTTAGGGCTCGAACGCTACACCGAGCTTTTCGTGCGGGGCTTTTTGCGAGTAGGCTCTCACGTCAGCGTACCCCTCGAAATGCACGCATTCAGCCTTGAGTCAAGATTCGCACAGGCACCGGACGAACCGTTCTCCGTCGAGGAAATGGTGAGGCTTTGGACCAACCAGGGCCGGTACTGAGGCTCAATATAAGTTCGGTACCCAGTAGATTCCGTCACAAGCTGCACAGCCTTCCCCGATGTCGGACTACTCGGTACCGATTCAAGGGTACTGGTACTGCGCGCTATCCGCTGTGCCGGATATGCATGACATCGCCGTCTTGCACGATGTAGTCCTTGCCTTCGAGTCGCAGTGTGCCTTTGGCTCGGGCGTTGGCTTCCGAGCCCGCTTCTAACAACTGATCCCAGCGAATGGTCTCGGCCCGGATGAAATGCTTTTCCAGGTCGGAGTGAATGGCGCCGGCACCGTTCTGCGCGCGCGTGTTCAGCGGAATCGTCCAGGCGCGGCATTCGTCTTCGCCGGCGGTGAAAAACGAGATCAGGCCGAGAAGGTGGTAACTCTTGCGGATCAGGCGCGAGAGGCCGCTCTCCGTCAGTCCGTAGCTGCTTAGGAATTCGGCCGCGTCTTCGTCGCTCATTTCTGCAAGTTCCGCTTCCACCTTCCCGCAGATGGCGCTGGCTCCGGCATTCGGACGCGCGGCTACTTCGGTCAGCTTATACTTCGCAGCCGCTGCTTCGAGGTCTTTGCCAAGTTCGGTGCTTTCGCCGATGTTGAGCACGTAGAGCATCGGCTTCTCGCTGAGGAACATGAATCCGCGAATGCGCTTCTTGTCTTCGGGAGTCATTTCCATTTCGCGCAGCGGCTTTTCGGTTTCCAGATGCGCTTTGGCTTTGATCAGCAGTTCGTTTTCTTTTTCCAGTTCCGATGTCTTCATCTTCTTCAAGTCTTTTTCGAGGCGTTCCAGGCGCTTTTCGATCTGGCCGAGGTCGCTGACCATCAGGTCGAACTCTACGTTCTTGATGTCACGCAGCGGGTCGATGGGACCGACGTGCGGAATCGCATCATTTTCAAACGCCCGCAGGACGTGGATGAGCGCGTCCACCTGGCGGAGATGGCCGATGTAGGCGGTTTCTTTTAGGGCGTCCTGTCCGATTGCTCCCACGTCGACGTATTCGACCGACGCGTGCGTGAGCTTCTTGGGCTTGTAGAGTGCGGCGAGTTTGTCGAGGCGCTCATCAGGAACTTTCGCTACACCGACGTGCGCTTCACGCGGGTTCGAGAAGGCGTGCTCGGAGAGATTGGCCTTCGTCAAGATGCGGAACAGGGAAGATTTGCCTACCTGGGGCAGGCCGATGATGCCGGTTTTCATGGATCAGGTCTCAAGGTGTTCGGTGTCAGCGCTCAGGTACGTACCAGAATAAATCATTGCACCGCATTGGGACGGTGAGTGCGGCTGCCGAACTCGGCATGCTAGCCTCAGAACTATGACTGGTTGTGTGAACCGCGATGGGCGGCGATTCTTGCGAGGGCTGGGCGCAGGCATCATGATCGTGGGCTGTGCGGTGGGCGCATTCAGCGAGCAGGTTCGCTTTCGCCTGGCAGAGCCCTCGGTGATTGAGGGGCATCTGAAATCATTTTCGACCAAGAACAGTGAGCGGGAGGCGCTGATCCGGAAGTGGTTGGTTGAGTCTGGGTGCAAAGATCCGAACCTTTCCGAGGAGACGCCGCAGCGCAAGCTGCCGCCGAACGTGATCTGCGTGCTGCCGGGGGAGACGCAGGAAGTGATTGTGGTGGGCGCGCACACTGATCATGTGGACACGTTCCGCGATGGCGTGGTGGACAACTGGACGGGAGCCTCGCTGCTGCCGAGTTTGTTGTACAGCCTGAGTGGGCAGTCGCGGCACCATACCTTTGTTTTTGTGGGATTCACGGCGAAAGAAAAGGGCCTGGTGGGGTCGGGGTATTACGCGGAACATCTCACTCCGGAACAGCGCACACAGATCGAGGCGATGGTGAATATGGATTCGTTGGGGCTTAGTCCGACCAAAGTGTGGGCCACGCACGCAGACAAGGCCTTGCTGGACGCTCTGGCATTGGTTGCTTCGGCGAGCGGCCTGCCCATCGCGGCGGTGAATGTGGACCGAGTGGGCACGGCCGACTCGGAGTCGTTTGCGCGGTACCAGATTCCGCGCATCACGCTGCATTCGATCACCGAGGAAACCTGGCCGATCCTGCATTCATCGCGTGACCAGTTGGCTGCGGTCAAGATGAACGATTATTACGACAGCTACCACTTGATCGCGGAATATCTGGCGTATCTGGATGAAGTCCTGGGCAAGCCAGCGAGCAATCCAAGGAAGACCGCGAAGTAATCGGGTGGGTCGTTTTCACTTGAGAGCGCTGGCGGTCGCGTACAGCGCTATCAGGCCGAGCAGCAGCACCCCTTCCTCGAATTTTTCGGACCACACGTGCAGGCGGGTGAACTCCATGCGCAGCGGGCTGTCGGGCGGGAGGTTGTCGATGACTCCGGCTTCAGCTCGGATGGCGTGCATCTTGGGCGAGATGGCGAACTGCGAGATCACGGTGAGCAGGAGCATCAGCGCGATCAATAGGTGGCGACCGGCTAAGGGGCGGGCGGTGCCGACGGTCATCCGGCTGTAGGTCATGGATACGATGAGGAAGACGATGCCTGAGACGATGGCCATGTAGTGAAGAACGTCGAGCGAGTGGCCGACGATCGAGCCAGCCATGTGGCGGGTGGGGAGCAGGCCGGGGGCGAACGCGGTGGGCGCTTCGACGAACGCGAGAAAAATCAGGCCCCCGAGCCAGACTACTAACGAGAGCAGCATGAGGAAACGGAGAAATGCCATGCCGGGAATTATAGAGCTTCGCGCCATCGGTCTTGCGCGGGTTGACGTTCTTGGTTCTCCTTTTCCACAGAATGAACCAACAGTGCCATTTACTCGGAAGGGCAAGGGAAATTAATTTCAAGCTTCCGCAATCTTCTGTGGAAGGAAATATAGGCTGAAAATGTACGGATCGCTTGCTGCTACGGAGATGAACTTTTTGCCCTTGCAGATGGCGGTATTTTGCGCGCAGTGCGAAATGATCAGTGAGAACAACACGCCGCGGTGTCTGGCGTGCGGCAGTATCGCGGTGCTCAGTCTTTCGCGGGTGCTGGGAGGATCTCTGCGGGGGCAGCAGACGGCGCATCTGATTGAAGATGAGGAGCTTGACCGGATGGTGCGTTCTCTACTGCACTCCGTGCCGCAGGCTGAGGTCGAGAGCGAATACAGCGTCGAGATGCCGCTGACAAATTTCTTTTCCAGCCGGCATCATCTGCGGATGCGCTCCGCATCTATGAAGCACGAGGAAATTGATCCCGGAGAACTGAACTTGGAACCGGGCATCAGCATCATCACGGAAAAAGCGCAGACCATGACCGGAGCGACCGGGGCGGCGATCGCGCTTCGTGCAGGGAGCGAGATTGTTTGCCGCGCGCGGACGGGACGGACGGCTCCGGCCCTGGGAGTACGCTTGCAGACCGACACGGGACTTTCCGCCGATTGCGTGCGCTCGGGCGAAGTGTTGCTGTGCAATGATGCCGACAGCAATCCTCGGGTGGACTGGTTCAGTTGCCGTCGTCTGGGGGTGCGGTCGATACTGGTCACGCCGCTGCGGCACTATCGGCGGACGCTGGGTGTGTTCGAAGTGCTTTCATCGCGGCCGAACGCGTTTGATCAGAACGATGTGGCAACCATGCAGTTCCTCTCCGGCATGATGGTGGCGACCATGTCGCGGCTGTCGAGCCTGCAACCCGCACCGCCTCGGGCGGTGGCCGCTGGGGAGTAGTGGCACGTTCCAGGGACCCTTCCTCAGGAGATCCCGGTGAAGTATGTGTTCTGGATAGTCGTAGTGGTGGGGGTGATTTACGTCGCCTGGCAGTTCGCTGCTCCGGAACTGGCCAACGTTGAGTTCCAGGACGAGCTGCACGATCTTTCCACGCAGGCCGGCTCGCGGACCGGGCTCTCTTCACCCAAAAGTGACGAAGAACTGCGCACCATCATCCTTCGCAAAGCGGAAGGGTACGACATTCTGCTCGAACCCAAACAGGTAATGGTAACGCGCAGCGGAGAGGGTGCGGATTCCGTCGTCTATCTGGCCGTCGATTACACCGTGCCGGTCCATCTTCCCGGATATACCGTGACTTTGCATTTTGCTCCGACGAGCAGGGGGGCAGGTTCTGACTAGATCAGGTGTCAGGTCTTAGTTCTCAGGTCTCAGGAGAAACGGGACCGGAAGCTTCCAACTTGGCCAGGAGACGGGGCAGGCCCCGTCTTTACACGGGCACGGGTACGCTATCCACGATCTCGCGCAATACCTGGTCGGACTGCTCTGACTTTTTCAGCGTCGAAGCGTACATGGAACTCACCACTACTCGGTGGGCAAAGACCGGTACTGCGAGCGGCTTGAAATCTTCGGGGGTGCAGTAGTCGCGGCCTTCGAGGAAGGCCATCGCCTGGGCGGCGCGGTAGAACATTTGCGAGCCTCGGGGGGAGACGCCCAAAGAAAGGGTTTCGGACTCGCGGGTTTTGCCGACGATGTTGAGCGCGTAAGTGATGAGCGAATCGTCCACGTGAACTTGCGTTACGGCCTTCTGGATTTCTACTACGTCGGCGGCGCTGAGCACGGGACGCAGGTGTTCGAGTTGCGCGGTGCCGGCTTCGGCGCGCAGGATTTCGCGCTCGGCGTTGCCTTCGGGATATCCCATGCGGACGCGCATCAGGAAGCGGTCGAGCTGCGACTCCGGCAACGGATAGGTGCCGTGATGCTCGATCGGATTCTGGGTGGCGATGACCAGGAACGGCTGGGGCAGCGGATAGGAGTGCGCATCGACCGTGACCTGGGTTTCGTTCATGGCTTCGAGCAGGGCCGATTGCGTTTTGGGCGTGGTGCGGTTGATCTCGTCGGCCAACAGGACGTTGGCAAAGACGGGGCCACGCTTGAATTCGAATTTCTGCTCGATGGCGGAGTAGATCGAGATGCCCAGGACGTCGGACGGTAGCATGTCGCTGGTGAACTGGACGCGCTGAAAGCTGCAGTCGATGGCGCGGGCCAGCGCCTGGCCGAGCGTGGTCTTGCCTACTCCGGGGACGCCTTCAATCAGCAGGTGGCCTTTGGCGAAGATGCAAACTAGCGCCATGCGGAGGACATCGTCTTTGCCGCGGATCACGCGGCGGAGACTGTTCTCAAGTTCTGCGGCGCGGCGGGCGGTTGCCACCAGGGTCTCGGGAGCCATTCCTCGCGATTTTACTATGCGGGTGTTCGGGGCGGCGGTTACCGGGGTCACGAAGTGGGCTCTAGGCTTTCGGCTCTGGGCTTTAGGCACCCCAGCCGGGGCTGCTGGAGTGAAACCTAGAGCCGAGAGCGTAGCGCCTAAAGCCTATTGCAGAAAATCCGCTGGTCTCCCTGTCAAGCGCTCGATTCTTTTGGCGGTGGGTGGATGGGTCGAGAACCAGTTCCCGAAGCTCATGCCTCCTAGGAACGGCTGAATGATGAACAGATGCGCGGTGGATGGAGTGGCTACCATCGGCAGGCGGCGCGAATAGTTTTCGATCTTTGCGAGCGCGCTGGCCAGAGCGTAAGGGTTGCCGGTCCAATGGGCTCCGGTGTCGTCGGCTCCGTACTCGCGGGAACGGGAGACGGCCAACTGAATGAGCATGGCCGCAAACGGGGCCAGGAAGATCATGAGGATGGCGCCGATGGCCCCGCCACCGCGGCGGTTGTCGCGGTCGCCTCCGTAGCCGCCGAAAATCATGCCCCATTGGGCGATGTGGGCGAGGTAGGTGATGGCACCGGCGAGAGTCGCGGCAATCGAACTGATCAGAATGTCGCGGTTGCGCACGTGGCCGAGTTCGTGGGCGATTACGCCTTCGAGTTCGTCGTCGGTGAGCAGGCCGAGAATGCCTTGCGTCACGGCTACGGAGGCGTGGTTCGGGTTGCGTCCGGTGGCGAAGGCGTTGGGCGAATCGGTCGGAATCAGGTACACCCTGGGCGTCGGCAGGCCGACCTTCTGCGCGAGGCGCTCGACGATGTTGTAGACGCGCGGCAGATCTTCTCGCGTGATGGGCTGCGCGCGGTACATGGCGAGCGCAATTTTGTCGGAGAAGAAATACGATACGAAATTCATGATGGCCGCGAAGATGAGCGCCATCAGCATGCCGCGCTGGCCGCCAAACGCTTGGCCCGCTAGCATCAGAAGCAGGGTCATCGCGGTCAGCAGGAGTGCGGTCTTGAATACGTTACTCATAATTTAATACTGCCTCTTCGCAATTAGATGCTAAAGGCTGGGCTTTTGGCTCTGCGGTCCAATCAGCGGGCGGGGCGCCCCCAAAAGCGCTAACTTAAGCAGAGTTTCTTCCGGTTTGCCGCTAGCCTTGATCGGAAACGCCTCGGGGCAGACTTTTGCGTGGAGGTGAATCTCGATCCGAGGCGTTTTCGATAAGGAGGTTAGGAGGAAGCCGCTGGCGTTTGCGGCGGACGCGTGGAGCTATGGGATTTGCATCGACTTTGGGCTGGAAGTCGTTGTATCGGTAGGAGTTGCGCGAAGAGGCTGTTATTGATGCTCATCGATATATTGCTGACGTCGCTATTCATGTTCACATCATCGTAACGCGCCACGGTCAGTCGTTCAAGACTCCACCGGCGTATGAGACTTGTACACGCGAAGCGTCCGCCGCGCCAGCGGCTTAGTCCTAGCCCGCCATCCGCTCGGAATCAGCATTGGTGCTTGTGGTCAACTTTCAGAGCCGGATCACGCTTAGTTTGACTCCGGTGGCTTGGTTTCGGTTTTCTCTGGCGTGGCCTGGGGTTTATCGGTCGGGGCGTCGGGTTTCAGTGCCGTGCTCAGAATGTGAAGTTTTTCTTCCGCGACAGAATTGTCGATTTTGGTTATTGGGATGTAGGCCTGATTCTTCTCTATGCGGAAGTGAATTACATCTCCGATTTGCAGCTTCTTGCTCCCACCGCATTCCTCGCCCATCGAACCGAACAACGGCTTATGGCCGCACTCCAACAGGTAGGATTTCGCGTTTGTCACAACTGTGTAGGTGTGGGCATATTGGTGCTTGGTGTTTACGACCCATTCGTTGAGGCCAGTTGCCACAATTTTGCCTTCTTCCGGGTAGGTCTTGGGCTCTTTGTTTGCAAAGGCGGTCTCGGACAGCATACCTAGTGCCAGAATAAATACAGCCAGCACGGCCAATACGCGTGTTCCAGGTTGCCGATTATGCTGCATCGCGTAATCCTCCCCGAATCCGGTGGGAACCAAATGGACGCCAGGCGCGTTTGCGTGTGAAGTTATGTCACAGGCACTCTGCTGTCAAGCGGTTTGCGTGGGAGGGCATATCCGGGAGTCAAGCACGCCAGTTCCGTCGATCACGCTTCAGTTAGCGCTTATGATGGGCGCCCGCCGGACAGCCGGCGAGGGCGCCGGCGCTACGGTTTTGCTCGCTCTATCCTTGGCGCTTTAGCGCTCGGTCCAGCGTTTGGTCCAGGGCGGCCTTGGTCTTTTCGTATTCGGATGGCGTGATCTTCCCCGTGCGGCGTTCGAGTTCTAACTGGAACATCTCTTCTTTTAGCGCTTCCAGCAGCATCGAGGACTTGCCGGCTGGAGCATTGGCGGTCTGCGGCGCAGCCGACGCGGGCGCGGCTGCAGCGGCTGCACGCTGGGCTGCACGTGGTTGAGAGGCGGATTGGATTGCGGGTGCGGTGGCAGAAGCGGAGGCCGTTGCCGCAGAGGTTTGGCGCTTGGTGACGTACCATCCGCCGGCGGCCAGCACGATTGCGAATCCACCGAGAATCCACCAGCGATATTGCTGCAACGGGTCGGGCGTGTCGATGGGAGTGCCGAGGCCCCCGCCGGGGCGATTGCTCATCCCTTGTCCCTGGCCCTGCGCCGCACCGGCCGCGGTTTGCTGGGGCGATTCGTTGATGGTTCCCGTGCCCTTGATCGTGTAGGCCAGCGACTGTCCGGGCTGGGTCTGCTGCGCGACCTCCACGGTCGTGTCACCCTGGCTGGGGTCATTCATCGTCTGGAACAGCGAGGCGTTGGCAGCCTCGAATTGCATGGTCTTGGGAATCACTACGACCGCGTGCTCGGCTGGATAGAGTGGCTTAGGATCGAACTTGAGCGATCCCGAATAGGGCATCGTGAACTGCACCTGGATTTGCGTTTCGCCGGGACGCAAGGGGAAGACCACGGCGTAGCGGTTCTTCTCCGACTGCGGGGCGGTCTCGGCGGAAATGGGCTGGCCGTTGGGAGCTTTTGCTTGCGCTTGATCAATCTTGGCGCCCTCGGGCAGGTAGAACTCGAAGTTGTGGTCGTTCATCTGCGTCTTGGGCGGCGTCGACGCGTTGTTCACGGCGAATAGGCGAACGCCTTGCAGTGTGCCGCTGTCGGCCTGGAAGCGCATGACGTCGGCGGTCACCTGGATCTCGGGGACCTTCTTTAGGACGTCGTAAACGTTGACCTCGACCGAATTCGTTCCCGGAGGGGCCATCTGGTGGTAGGTGACGCCCTGGTGGACGGCGCGGATCAGGTGCGGGCCGGGGCCATCTTTCAGCGTGAAGCTGAATTTGCCGGCGCTGTCAGCCTTGGTGTTGGCGGCCACGTCCATGCCGTTCGAGAGATTGATCAGGATGATTTCATCGCCAGCGGCGGGTTTCTTGGTGGTGCCATTGGTCACGGTACCGGTCAGAGTCTGCGCGCCAGCAACGGTGGCGAGGGTCAGGAACAGTAGGCCGACGAGAGCGGCGAGGGGGCGGCGGGATGCCGGCGTTGCAACGGACTTTGCGTAGTTCTTCAAGCGCACTCCTTATATACGCGAGACTCTATCATGAACTTCGTTTGCCGGCGGGACGCCGGCGCTACGAAACTACGGCCTGCTCCAGGCGACCGATCTCGGCTAGCACCGCGGCGGCTTCTTCTTCCAGGGATGCGCGCATGGATTGGTAGTCGGCATCCGGTACTTTGCCTGCCTTGTACTCAAAATTCAGGTCGCGGAGATTGTCATACACGGCGTCTTTACGCTCACGGAGATAGCCGAGGCGCGTCTTTTCCTCTCCCGTAAACACCTCGCCCGGGAAGAGGAAAACGTAGTAGAGCGCGGCGAGAGTGAACACGGCACAGACGAACAGCGTCATTGGTCAGTCTCCTTGCGGGCTTGCTCGCGGAGCACATCCATCTCCGCTCCCCTGGGAATGGTGATGCCGTCGGCGAGGGCGGGCGCGGGTTTGTTCTTCCACGCGCGCACGACAAATACGACGAAGGCAATCCCCAGCGCCAGGGCGACAAAGGGCATGATCCAGGCCACGCGATTGAAGCCGGTCGCGGTCGGCGCGGCGATCACGGTCGGGCCGTAATCCTGCACAAAACCCTGGAGGGTGAGGTCGTCGTTATCGCCTTTGGCGATGGCGGCCAGGAGTTGGTTGCGCATCTTGTCCGAGGTCGTGCAGCCGACATGATTGCATTCGAGCAAAACCTGTCCGCAGCCGCAGGTGCACATCATGCGGTGACCGAGGTCCCGGAAGCGGGCGTCAGTATCCCCGGCTCCGAGAAAAAGGAACACGGCGGCACAGACAATCATCACGTGCAGCGAACGGCGCAGCGTTGGCATGGCGAGGTTCATTAGTCACCTACTCCCACGTGCGCGGGTTCCTGTACGGGCGCGGGCACAGTCACGCGGACGGGCGCTGCGTTCGGCACCAGAGCAATGATGGTTCCAAAGACCATGATGATCAGGCCGGTCCAGATCCAGGGCACCATCGGATTCAGGTGGGCCTTGATGATGGGGCGGCCGGTGTCTTCATTGCGTCCTTCATAGACTAGGTACACATCGGTCACCAGCAGGAAGTCTTCCCGGAAGCTGGGATAGATGCGGGGAATGGTCTGCGGTTGCTGGCTGGCTTTGTAGAAACGGCGCTCGGGATACATGGTCGTAATCTGTTTCCCACCGCGAAAAACGTTAATGATGGCCCACTCGTTGCCGTAGTTCGGATTGTCTTCCATGGTGTAGGACTGGCAAACAAGTGTGTAGGGGCCAATGTTGATCTTGTCGCCGTAACCCATCTCTTTTTCTACTTCTTTGTTGAAGGGCGTGCCCAGGATGCCGATGACGACCAGGGCCACGCCGAAATGGACGATGTATCCACCGTAGCGGCGCGTGTTTCTGTGCCACAACTGGACCATGGCCGCGAGCAGGTTCTGCCCGCTCTTGCCGGCAATGACGCGGCCTCCGCGGACGAATTCGGAGATGACGGTGAAGATCACCAGAAAGGCGAGAACCGCCGCCATGGTGGCGTAGAAATACGAGGGATCCTGCCAGGGACGAACGCCGAACACAATCATCATGCAGCCGATGGCGACCGAGCCAATCAGAGGGAACAGGAAATTGCGTTTCAGGCTTTCGACCGAGGTCTTACGCCAAGCCAGCAGCGGGCCGACGGCGGTGAGGAGCAGTAACAGTAGCGCCACCGGCACGGCGACGCGATTGAAGAAGGGCGGGCCGACGGTGACTTTGTGTCCCTGAACCCATTCCGAAAGGATCGGGAAGAACGTGCCCCACAGGATGGTGAAGCAGACGACGAGTAAGAGGAGATTGTTGAACAGGAAACTGGATTCACGAGAGACCAGCGATTCCAGTTTGTGCTCGCTCTTCAGGTGCGACTTGTTTTGCACGAAGAAATAGACGCAGGTCCCGAGCGTCAGTGCCATGAAGGTCAGGAACCAGTCGCCGATCGAGGACTGCGCAAACGCGTGGACCGAACTGATTACGCCCGAGCGCGTGAGGAAAGTGCCAAGCATAGAAAGCAGGAAGGTGGAGAAGATGAGCCACACGTTCCAGACCTTCAGCATGCCGCGTTTTTCCTGCATCATGACGGAGTGCAGGAAGGCGGTTCCGGTCAGCCAGGGCATCAGGGAAGCGTTCTCCACCGGGTCCCATCCCCAGTAGCCACCCCACCCTAGAACCGCGTAGGCCCAGTGCGCGCCCAGGAAAACTCCAATGGTCAGGAAGCACCACGTGACCATGGTCCAGCGGCGGGTGATGTTGATCCATTTTTCGCCCGGATACTTCATGATCAGCGCGCCCAGGGCGAAGGCGAAGGGCACGGTGAAGCCCACGTATCCCAGATAGAGCATGGGGGGATGGATGACCATCTCGGGATACTGCAGGAGCGGGTTCAGTCCGTTGCCGTCGGGAACCATGCCCTGGGCCATGGAGAACGGTTTCGCGGCCACGTTCAGGAGCAGCAGGAAAAATACCTGGACAGCGGCGATGACGACCGAAGCGTGCGCGAACAGGCGCTGGTCCGTCTTATAGCGCAACCGGAGGACGAATCCGTAGCCCGCGAGCAGGAGCGACCAGAAAAGCAGGGAGCCTTCCTGCCCGGACCAGAGCACGGCAAACTTGTAGGCCGCCGGGAGATCGCGGTTGCTGTGCTGCCGGATGTACTCAATCGAAAAGTCGTCCTGGAAGGCAGACGTGACCAGCACGACGGCGGCGAGCAGCACGGCTGCAAAGCAGGCGATGCCGGCGCGGCGGGCGGTTTCGGCAACGCGCGCGCCCATGGCGTCGCGCTGGAACAAACCGAACAGGCCTGCGAGGAAAGAATACGCAGCCAGCGCCAGCGCTAACAGCAGCGCAAAGCTTCCAATCAGAGACATGGAGAAACCCCAGCGGCTATTTTTTCAAAGAAATAGGGGGTTGTGCAACGTGGGGGACGCCCGGAAGTACCTGCTGTCCGGGAATCTGGACAGAGGACGAGCGGGACGCCCGTCGCTCCAACGCCTGGCCTACCTTGTCCTTACCAAGGGATACTTTTTTTCTCGCCATTCGCGGATTCCGCCGTCCATGGAGATGACATCGGTGTATCCCATCTTCTGCAGATTGTCAGCGGCCAGCGCGGAGCGGAAGCCGCCGCCGCAATAGAGAATCATCGGAGTATGGAGGTCGGGATACTTGCCTTCGATGTCGCGCTCAATGATGCCTTTGCCGAGATGGACGGCGCCGGGGAGGTGATCGGCGTCGAATTCGTTGTCCTCGCGAACATCGATGAGAACGAAATTGTCGCGACGGTCGAGGCGAGCCTTGACGTCGTCGACGTTGGTTTCACGGATGCGCTGTTTCGCGTCTTCGACCAGCTTGAGGAAACGAGGCGGATGCTGATGAGCCATGAGGTCGTTCCTCCCCGGAGAATCTTAACAGGGGCAGGCGGGGTTTGCAGGCTCCGGGTTCCTCTGTCATCCGGAGCCTGCCCTGAGCGGAGTCGAAGGGTGCCCTCTGTGGTAAAGACTTAATCACTGCTGCCCGCTGCACGAGCACGGCCTGGTTATGCTAAAGATGTAAGCACGTTCTATGGCACTAATCCTTCGGCAATCTCGCATCCACTCACATGGCTGCTACACCGACGCGCCGATCCGGAAGGGAACGCTCATTGTGGAATACGTCGGCGAGCGCCTGACCAACGAGCAGGCGGACGATCTCTACGACGACTTTCCTAACACATACCTATTTGGGCTGGACGGCGGGAAGCGCATTATCGACGGGTACGGAGTGGCGGCGTTCGTGAATCATTCGTGCGATCCCAACTGCGAGACCGATCAGATCCGCGGCAAGATGTGGATCATCGCGTTGCGCGACATCGAACCGGGGGAAGAACTGACCTACGACTACAACCTTTACGACGGCGAAGATGATGCGCCCTGTTTGTGCGGGATGGCGCGCTGCCGGGGCAGTTTGTATTCGGCGGCTCATCTGCGCAAGATCGCGAAGAAGCGCGCCAAGCTGCTGACCGTCGCCTCCTAAAGCGTGCTGCCGCCGATGCTACAATCGCTGTTCCGATTCTTCTGCTGATTCTGGAGTGATTTCTTTGGACCGTGCCGGCGAAGGCCTGGAAAATATCGTTGCCAAGGCGCTGCACCGCGCCCCGGCCGCGGAGAGTCCGCTGCTGGCGTGGCCGGTAGCCTGTGGCAGTGCCGTGGCGGAACGGACGCGGGCGGTGAGCTTCGCGGACGGTGTCCTGCGGGTCGAAGTCGCCAATGCAGGATGGCGGCGGGAGTTGGCGGCGCTGGCTCCACGCTATGTGGCGACCATCAACCGCTATTCCGCCATTTCAGTCAGACGCATTGAATTCGTGCTCAAGCCGTAGAGACGCGGCTTGCCGGATCTTACGACTAAATGAAGCTGACGGGAGTGCACAGGTCAGGCAGCCTAGAATGACATTCTTTGTATGAAAGTTACCGAAAAAGACGTTGCCTACGTGGCGGATCTCGCCAACCTAGAGTTGACCGACGATGAGCGTGCCCGCATGTTGCGCGACCTGAACTCGATTCTCGAATATGTCGATCGTCTCAGCGAACTGAATACCGACAAGGTCGAGCCCATGGCACAGGTTTCCGATCGCTATGGGGTGGACGAATCTCGCCAGGGCAGCGAGCGCTTTGCTTATGCGATCCGTGAAGATGTGCACAATGGCCTGCGCGAATCGCTGCCGCACGAAGTGGCGGTGACGCATGCGCCGGATACGGACGGCACGTTCTTCGAGGTTCCCAAGGTGATTGAGAGATAGGGCGATGATCGCGGACCGCGAGACCACAGGACTCACGATTGACGGGATTCGCGCAGCGATCGCCGACCGCAAGACCACGGCGGCCGCAACTGCGTCGGAGTTCTACGCCCGCATCAAGCAGGAAGACCCGTCGATTGGCGCTTTCCTGACGCTTTCCGAAGATCGGGCGCAGGCGCAGGCCGAGCGCATCGACAAGATGGCGGCCGAAGGCAAGCCTCTACCGGCGCTCGCCGGGGTCCCTGTCGCCATTAAAGACGTGATGGTCACGCGCGATGTCCGGACCACCGCAGGTTCGAAGATCCTGGAGAACTTTGTTCCGCCTTACGACTGCACCGCGGTGGCTCGCCTGGAATCCGCGGGCGCGGTGGTGCTGGGGAAGTTGAATTGCGACGAGTTCGCCATGGGATCGTCGAATGAGAACTCGGCTTATCACGAGGTGCACAATCCGCGCGATAAAAGCCGCGTACCGGGCGGATCTTCCGGTGGATCAGCTGCAGCCGTTGCGGCGGAGATGGCGGTCGCGACCCTGGGGTCCGACACAGGCGGATCGATCCGGCAGCCGGCATCGTTCTGCGGCGTGGTGGGATTGAAGCCGACTTACGGCCGCGTGTCGCGCTACGGGCTGATTGCGTTTGCTTCGTCCCTCGATCACATCGGACCGTTTGCGAAGACCGTGAAGGAAGTGGCGTTGGTATTGCGCACAATAGCGGGGCGCGACCCGATGGATTCAACTTCCGCTGAAGTGCCGGTGCCCGATTACGTTGCCGAGTTGGAGAAGCCGGTCAAGGGCCTGAAGATTGGCGTGGCGAAGGAGTATTTCGGCGAGGGGCTCGATATTGAAGTGCGCGCTGCGGTCGAGGCCGCGATCCAAAAATTGGCAGAGCTGGGCTGCGAGGTCGTACCCGTTTCCTTGCCGCACACCGAGTACGCGATTCCGACTTACTACATTGTGGCTACAGCGGAAGCGTCGTCGAACCTGGCGCGCTTCGATGGCGTGCGCTACGGATTCCGCGCACCCAAGGCTCGCACGCTTTCCGACATGTACCGGCTGAGCCGCGATGGCGGCTTCGGGATGGAAGTGAAGCGCCGCATCATGCTCGGCACCTACGCGCTGAGCGCGGGCTACTACGACGCGTACTATCTGAAAGCGCAGAAAGTACGGACGCTCTTGACGCGTGACTTCGACGAGGCCTTCAAAAAGGTCGATGTCATCGCCGCGCCCACCGCTCCCACGCCGGCGTTCAAGCTGGGCGAGAAGGTGAATGATCCGCTGGCCATGTATCTGGCCGACATCTACACGGTGACGGCGAACCTGGCGGGGATTCCGGGGATCTCAGTGCCCTGCGGGGAGAATCAGGAGAAGCTGCCCATCGGGCTGCAGTTGTTTGGACGGCACTTCGATGAGGCGACGCTGCTGCGGGTCGCCCATACCTACGAGAACAGTAGAGACTGACGCTGCGCAAACAGAAAGCGACTACCACAGAGGACACAGAGGATCACAGAGAAAAATTTGTTGCTAGAGCGATTCGTAGTATCGTTCGCCAGCGCAAGCCCTGCACACCAACCGCCCGTCGCGCTGAACCTCGCGGCGGAAGTTGATGCCTTCCCCGCACTCTGCGCAGACGATGCGCTCGCCCTTGTATCCCGGGAATTCTTCCGCTGGAAGTTCGACTTTCACCCACTGCGAAGCAAACAAGTCATCCTCGGGCATCTCGCGATAGGCCAGCATCTGCTGCTGGTTCTTGCTCTCGAGTTCCGGGTGCATTTCACGGGCCAGCTTTTTGGACGATTCTTTCGCGGCGATGCGGATGGCTTTGCCCGTGCTCACGTCCACGAACGTCGCGGCCATCTTACCCCAGTCGCGGAATTTCAGCGCGCGCTTACCCAGGCGGCATCCCGTGACTACGCCGATCGCGTCCGTAGCACAGCGATCGATCTCGACGAAGGTGACCAGGCGCTTGCGGTCTTTGCCGCGCGGATCCTCGATGCCGAGTTTCTGCAGTCCCAGCATGGCCATGCGGACGCCCAGCACCTGCCCAGCACAGAGATGGCCATGGGCGACTTCGGCTTCGCGGAGATAATCGTCGAGGGTCATGAGGCGTCTGGTAGCGCCGCCGTCCCGGCGGCTGTCCTCGGGGCAGACAGCAAGGTGCCGGCGCTACTTTCTTCTCCAGCGTACTCCGTCTTTCGTGTTTTCCACGATGATGCCGGCGGCGGTTAACTCCGCGCGCAGCGCATCCGACTCTTTGAATTTGCGTGCATTGCGCGCGGCTTGCATCTCTGCGATCTTTTGATTCACCTGTTCGTCGGTGAGTTGCGCGGAACCCGCCATTTCCTGCAACTCGGGGCTGATCTCTTTCTCACGACCCTCGGCTCGCGCCCAGTCGAGTACGGCTTTCATTTTGGGCTGATCGTCGTCTTTGAGCACGTCGAAGACCTCGTCGAACTTGTCGAGCGCCGAGAGCAGGCAGGGAACATCTTCTTTTCGGACCTCCGAGGCGTCGAATGCGGCATTTGCCTTGCGCACCATGTCAAACACGGAGGCTTGCGCCTCGGCGGTGTTCAGGTCGTCGTCGAGCGCACTCGTCATGCGCGTGGTGGTTTCGTTCGCCAGTTGTGCCATGGCCGGGTTCGCGCCCGCTGGGAACTGCGTGCTGGTCAGACGGAATTTGAAGTTGCGCAGTTTCTCCACCGAACTGGCCGCCGACTTCAGGCCGTCGAACGTGAAATTCAGCTGGTTGCGATAGGGCACCTGCGTCAGCAGCCAGCGGATCGAGGACGGCTTGTGGCCTTTGAGGACCAGATCGCGGATCGTGAAGAAGTTGCCCAGGCTCTTCGACATCTTCTGGCCTTCGACCAGCAGGAAGCGCGCGTGGAACCAGTAACGCGCAAACTGCTTTCCGGTGAGTGCCTCCGATTGCGCGATTTCGTTTTCGTGGTGCGGGAAGATCAGGTCTTCTCCGCCGGCGTGCAAATCAAAGCTGGGCCCGAGTTCCTCCATCGACATGACCGAGCACTCGATGTGCCAGCCCGGACGGCCCGGCCCAATCGACGTATCCCACGAGGCCTCGCCCGGCTTGGGCGCCTTCCACAGGGCGAAGTCCCGCGCATTGTCCTTGTCGTACTCGTCGACATCGACGCGCGCCCCGTCGGTCATGCCCGCGAAATCTTTTTTCGATAGCTTGCCATATTCGGGGAATTTCGCGATCCGGAAGTAGTACGAGCCATCGTCGGTGCGGTAGGCAAAGCCTTTCTTCACGAGTTCGCCGATGAAATCGGCCATCTGCTGGATGTGCTCGGTGGCGCGCACCAGAACAGGTGGCTGGATATTCAGTGCAGCGGAATCCTCAAGAAACGTCTTTTGAAACTTGGCGGTGTATTGCTGCACGGTAACGCCATCGCGGGCGGAGTTGCGGATGATCTTGTCGTCCACGTCGGTAATGTTCATCACGTAACGCACGTCGTACCGGCTCTGGCGGAGGAAGCGGTAGAGCAGGTCAACGGCGATGAAGGTACGGTAGTTTCCGATGTGGCCGTAGTCGTAAACCGTCGGCCCGCAGGCATACATGCGAACGTGGGGGCCGTCGATGGGGTGAAAGTCTTCGATTTTTCCGGAAAGAGTGTTAAAGAGGCGCAGTGGCATGAAGGAATTCGTCAGCGTGATGCGAACTCATCATTCTAATGTGCCGGCACAGAATTTCAATCAGCACGGCCGCGAGGATCATCCCTGAATTCATAACCACAAAGGACACGAAGTAACACGAGGGGTAGAATCCAGAGGTTTCCTTCGTGCTCCTTAGTGTCCTTGGTGGTTAACAACTCGGCTACGTCGTACTCCGTTGGACCGAACAGGAACCAGTGCCACGTTCTCGGCCACGCCCCCGGAGGATCCTTTACCGTAAGCAACACGTTCGGTGACGCCCGCCCCAGCAATTGATAAGCGAGATACGGAAACCCCGCTCGAGCGTCCGCCGGGCGCAGCGACCGGCTCTCCGCTACGGCTGTGTCACGACTGACACGCGCGCGCCTGCAGTGACACAAACTCACGCCGAAGTCCGCTTGTAACTGTCTTAGTTTCAGCACCCTATGAGTGGTCGCGCACCTGCATTTTTCCCGGGCGAGAGCAGTCAGAAGCGAACAGGAGCAGCGCGATGAAGCTGGGAAACGGCAAAGCCAGTCGGCAGAGAAAGGCGATCTTGGTTCTGGGAGCAGTGCTGAGTATGACGACTATCAGCGCGGCCCTGCAGTCGTCGATCTCTACCACGCCCAGGCCCAAGGCTCCTGAGTTCGCGAAGGCAACCGTCCGCTGGGTCCTGGTCAGCATCCCCGACCGCAAGCTAGCGCTGTTTGAAAACGGAAAGATCGTCCGAATCTACCGCGTCGCGGTTGGCAAGACTTCGACTCCTAGTCCAGTGGGCGAATTCAAGATCGTCAATCGCGTCACCAACCCGACCTACTACCACAAGGGCCAAGTCGTTGCCGCCGGCAAGGACAACCCGGTGGGCTCGCGATGAGCGTAAAGGGCTATGGAATCCACGGCACCAACCAGCCGAGCTCAATCGGCAAAGCGGCATCGACGGGATGCATTCGCGTCGGCGAGAAGGACCTCGAAGAACTGTTCACCCTGGTCGACGTAGGCGACACAGTCCAGATTCACGCGGAACGTGACGATCAAATCGCAGCGATCTTCGGAGGAAGCGCGGAGGGCGAGACGATCGCGCAGGTCGAGACCGAATCGAGCGCTGGCGGCGGACAGTAGCCGCCGAATTTCTCGTAGAGACGAGGCCCGCCTCGTCTCCGAGCAGTCAAGAGTTAGGGAGGCAGGTCATGGAAACGATGCTGCAAGTTCTGGTGGTTCTCGGCGGGATGACCTTTTCGCTCGCCGCCGCTCTTCTGATCGAAGAACTCATCTTCGGACGAATCGTCCGCGTGGCCTTTGCCCGCCGCGCGGAAATTCCTAAACCTGGGCACAAACACTGAAAGGAGCACCACCATGCTGTTCGTGAAGTATCTGCTGCTGAGCGCGGGGATTGCGATGTTCGTGATCGCCGCTGGAATTCTCACCTACGACGCGTACCTGCTGATCTATTACCGGCGCGGACGGATGTACCCCGAAGGGACAACGCCGCTGCCGCCACCGCCCGCCTTCCGCTGGCGCACCGGCGTTGCGCTAGTCATGCTCGCTTGGGCGCCGCTGCTCGTCTCGGCCGGCATCGTGATTGTGCCCGCTGGAATGGCCGGCGTCCGCGTCAGCCAGACCAAGGGCACGCTCGCCGGAACGCTATACCCCGGCATGCACTTCGTCACGCCCATGGTGGAGCGCGTCGAGATGTTCAACACGCGCGATCAGTTGTTTACTACCGGCATCACCGAAGATGGACTCGCCAAGGGCGCGGTGAAAGGCGAAGCGCTGCACGTGCAGGCGAAGGAAGGGCTGACGCTCGGACTCGCGATCACCGTGCGCTATCAGGTTGACCCCAAACGCCTCGATTACATTGAAGCTAATCTTCCCCAACCGCTCGAGAAAGAGATCGTGCCACCCGTGGTCGCCACCGCGTGGCGTGAACTTGTCCCCTCGTACACCGTGCGCGAAGTTTTCTCTGCCAAGCGCGAGGAAGTCCGCCAGCGCGCCAGCGACGCGATCCGCAAACGCCTAGCCGCTGATGGCGTCGTGGTGAAAGAAGTCATGCTGCGCGATATCGAACTGCCGCAGGAATACGCGAAGGGCCTCGAGTCGCTGCTACTGAAGGAACAAGAGAACGACCGCATGGGAGTTGAAACTGAAATCCACCAGAAGCAAGTCAAGGTTGCCGAGGCCGACGCCGAAGCCACCAAGGTGCAGGAAGTGAAGCAGGCCGAGGGACAGGCCGCTGTGAAAGTGCTCCAGGCCAAAGGCGAGGCTGACGCCATGCAGTACTTGCTGCCGCTGAAAGAGAAACAGATTCAGCAATCGAAGCTGGAAGCCGAAGCCCGCAAGGAAGCGACGGTCAAGAATGCCGAGGCTGCCGGGGAAGCGAAGCTGATCGATAGCAAAGCCGAGATGGAACGCCGCAAGCTTCTGGCTGGGGCCGAGGCCGAGCGTATTCGTGTGACCGCGGTGGCCGACGCCGAGCGCATGCGGAACGAAAGCGTAATCCTGAAACAGAATCCGCTGCTGATTAACAAAATCGTAGCCGAGCGGCTGTCCGACAAATTGCAGATCATGATGGTGCCGGCGGACGGAAAATTCTTTTTTACCAATGACGTGCTGCGCGGCATGAACAGCGCCAATCACGTGAGCCAGTCGGAAGATGCCGCCGAACCGGCAGAGAACAATGACAAGTAGTGGACCCGGGCTCTAGGTGGGCGTCGGGTCTTACTGTCATCCTGAGCGGAGCAATTGCCTCGCGCAGCGAGGCAATTGTGGAGTCGAAGGACCCCTACCCGCATCGAGAACGCTTCATGCACGACGTCAACAAATTTGGCGATAGTAGAGGTCCTTCGACTCCGCACGAATTTCGCTTCGCGAAATTCATGCTCCGCTCAGGATGACAAAACGATAACTTGTATGAAAACCGCCTCCCACAACCCGCGCTATAATCAGCCCATCCGACAGATGCAAGCGTGCATGTCAGGTGGGCTGCGGCTGGGTTGGCTGACTTCGTTCTTGCTTGCGACTGTTTTTCTCCCTTCTTCGTTATTCGCATCAAACTTGGGCGATGCCGCTCGACAATTGGCGCACAAGATCGCTTCTGTGACGGGTCCGGGCGCACTTGCACTCGACATCACAAACCGCTCGTCGCTCGACGACAAATCCGTCCGCGAGGTTCGCATCGCGCTCGAAGCGCAGTTGCGCATCGAAGGGGTGCGCACCGCCAAGGCAGACGACGCGATGGGGACCGTGCAGGTGACGCTTTCGGAGAGCGTGCGCGAGTACGTCTGGACGGCGGAGATAGCGATCGGCTCCGACGAAAAGAAAGTCGCCCTCGTCTCATTGGCGCGACCACAGTCGGGCGCGACGTCTGCCTCGGCGATGCCCATCGTTCTGAGAAAGACCTTTCTCCTTGCACAGGAGCAGCCGATTCTGGATGCAGCACTCGTCGACATGAGCGGAGGTTCGCGCCTGCTGCTGCTCGATGACAGCAAGGTCGCGGTTTATCGCCAGCAAGCCGGCCACTGGGAACAGGAAGCGACGCTCGCCATCGTGCACTCGCGGACTCTACCGCGCGATCCGCGTGGCCGCCTGCTTCTGCGGCGGGATCACTTGTTCGATGTGTATCTGCCCGGAACCTCCTGCCGATCGAGCGCTGCCGCACCGCTGACCCTCGCCTGCAACGATAGCGACGACCCTTGGCCGCTGACCGCCGAAGACAACGGCGTGCGCGCGTTTTTTGCGCCGGCTCGAAACTTCTTTACGGGTGCTCTCTCTCCGGGGATCGGGAAGGTTTCTGTTGTGCCGTCGTTCTATTCGGCGGCCGCGCTGCCGCGATCGAACTACACGCTCTGGCTGCTCACGGCTGTTGATGGATCGGTCCATCTGATTGACGGCTTCACTGACCAGGTAATCCGCGGGCTACGATGGGGCAGCGATCTTGTGGCGGTCCACTCCGGTTGCGGCACGGGCACGCAGGTGCTTGTTTCTGAGGCCGGAGACCCTGAGCGCGACACCTTGCGCGCGGTCGAAGTGCCGGATCGCGACCCCGTGGTGACGAGTTCTGCGATCGAGTTTGACGGGCGGATCGTTGCTTTGTGGCCGGAGACGAGCGGCAGCAATGCGATGGTTATCGTGCAACGGGCGGATACAGGTTGGTATGAGGCGAATCGCGTTTCTATTTCTTGCGGCAATTAGCCTGGCGAGCACGGCGACGGCAGCTACACGTCCGTACTACGGCGGAACTCTGCGCGTAACGCTACAGTCCGCGCCGAACGCCCTTGCACTGTCCGCCAGCTCCGCGCCCGCCGACTACTGGGACGCCGCGCGCGTCCTCTCGTTGGTCGCTGACAACCTGGTGACGATTGACGCACAGAATCGCGCCGATCCGGCGCTCGCGACCGCTTGGCAGAGTGATGCCACCGGCAGGCACTGGCAGTTCACCCTGCTCCATGGAGTGAAGTTTCATGATGGTAGTTCCGCGTCCGCTGGAGCGATTGCGCAGATTCTCGGTGCGCTGCATTCGGACTGGAATGTTCACTCCTCGGGAGACTCGCTGACGATCGACAGTGAAGTTTCCGCGCCCTCACTGCTCGCCGAACTCGCCCTGCCGCGTAATCTGATTCTCAAGCGCAATGGCAGCGGTCTTCCGATCGGCACCGGAGCCTTCCGTGTGGAGGAATGGCAGCCTGGAAAATTTCTCAAGCTGGCTGCGAACGAAGACAATTGGTCGGGACGTCCGTTCCTCGACACCGTCGAAATTGAATTCGGCAGATCGCTGCGCGACCAGGCGATCGCTCTCGAACTCGGAAAGACGGACGTGGTCGAGGCCGCACCACAGGCAAGCGCATCGAATCTATCGCCGCGCATTCACACATCGTTGCCCGTCGAATTGGTGGCGCTGGCTTTCTCTGCCAACTCGAAAGCTCAGGACGTCCGCCTGCGGGACGCCTTGGCGCTTTCGATCGATCGCAAGCCCATTCAGTCGGTGCTCCTCAAGGGTGCTGGAGAGCCTTCCGCCAGCATGCTTCCAAACTGGATGACGGGGTACAGCTCCATTTTCTCAACGCAAGCCAATGTGCAGCGCGCGAAAGCGGTGCTCGCGGAATCGCGCCAGCCGGCGCTCACGCTGAGTTATGATCCCCGCGACCCCCAGGCTCAACTTATTGCCGAGCGCATTGCGCTCAACGCACGCGAGGCTGGAATCACCGTGCAGGTTTCGTTATCAGGAGCGGACGATCTGCGCCTGGTGCGCGTGGTGCTCCCGAGTGCCGATCCGGCCACAGCTCTTCGCGAGGCTGCCCGCCAGCTCGGATTGCCGCAGCCGGTCCTCCATGGCAACGCGGTCGAAGATCTTTATCAGGCTGAGCACACGTTGCTGGATGGTCATACAGTGATTCCGCTGTTCCATTTGCCCGTGGCCAGCGCGGCGAGCGCGCGCGTACACGATTGGGCTCCCGATCGTCTAGGCGGTTGGAACCTGCCCGATCTCTGGCTGGAGGACTCGCGATGAGATTCCGGCAGAAACTGCTGCTGCTGTTTGGCGCGACCGTGTTTCTGTGCGTCGCCGTGATCTCCGTGTCCGTGTACAGCACCATGCGACAGTCGTTCGAGCAGGCGAACCAGGAGCGCGCCCAGGCCGTGGCGGCGCAGTTTCGGTCGGAGTTCCAACGCCGTGGTCAGGACGTTGTGCGCAAAGTTGAGGCGATTGCGGCGAGCGAAACGATGCAACGCATGGCGCTGGAAGTGAACCGCGGCGCATCCGACAGCGGCGGGTATCTGACGGAAGCGAAGGCGCTGGCCAGCCAACAGCAGCTCGACTTTCTCGAACTCGTCGACCACCAGGGAACGATCTTGTCGTCCGCGCAGTGGCAGGCGAAGTTTGGATATCCCGAGGCGGCGATCCCCTCGGCAGTGGGTTCGGCAGGCGCATTCCTGAAGCGCGAAGAACTGCCCGATGGCTCGAGCCTCGGGTTGTTCGCTGTCCGAGCCACGCATGTTGGCGAACAGCCGCTCTATGTGATCGGTGGTGAGAGGCTGGACCAAGGGTTCCTCTCGACTCTCGATATTCCCGCGGGCACGCGTGTGCTCCTGTATCAGAATCTCGACACGCGTTGGAATCCGAAGTCGCTGCTCGATCTGAATGGGCCCGCCTCGGGCGCGGAGCGCATTGCTCCTCTGATCGAACAAGTGCGTAGCACCGGACAAGAGAGCCAAGGCGTAATTCACTGGTCAGCCGATTCCGCCGACGCTGAAGTTTTTCACGCCATCCCGCTGAATGGTCCGAACCAGCAACTCATGGGCGTGCTCCTAGTCGGAAGTTCGCGGCGGCCGCTGATCGAGTTGCAGAGGCAGGTGCTCTCGACCGCCATGTTCGTTGGCGGGGCGGGCATTCTGGTCGCGGTGATCACCAGCTTGTGGTTTGGGGCGCGCGTCACCCGTCCCGTGGTATCGCTGGCCGATGCGGCGCGGAGAGTTGCGGCCGGCGATCTTGAGGCCAAGGTCGAAGTCGAATCGAGCGATGAACTCGGCGAACTTGCTGATTCGTTCAATCGCATGACTACAGATCTCGCGCAGCAGAAAGATCGCGCGGTGCAGGCTGAGCGGGTCGCGGCTTGGCGCGAGCTTGCGCGACGCCTGGCTCACGAGCTCAAGAATCCGCTCTTTCCCTTGCAGGTTACGGTCGAGAATCTCGTGCGCGCGAAGCAGAAAGCTCCGGAAATGTTCGAGGAGGTTTTCGATGAAGGGACGACTACACTGCTCGCTGAAATCAATAACCTGAAGACCATCATCGGGCGGTTCAGCGAGTTCTCCAAGATGCCGCAGCCGCAGCGCCGGCCGACTCAGGTAAATGACCTTGTACATTCAGTGTTGCGCGTCTTTCAGGCGCAATTGCAGGCGAAGAGCCAGATCGCGGTTCATACCGAACTGGCGGACACCCTGCCGGAAATTTCCGGTGATCCCGACCTTCTGCATCGCGCGCTTTCGAATTTAGTACTGAACGCTATCGACGCGATGCCGCAAGGGGGAGCGCTTACGATCAGCACGAAGGCAATCAACAGCCGCGTCGACATTTCCGTGTCCGATACCGGCTCGGGTCTCACGCCGGAAGAATGCGAGCGCCTGTTCACTCCTTACTACACGACCAAACAGCACGGCACCGGACTGGGGCTGGCGATTGTACAGTCGGTAGTAAGCGATCACGGCGGCAAGATTTCCGTGGAGAGCGCCAAGGAAAAAGGAACCACATTTCGGATCGAGTTACCTTGCGACGCATAGCCGTCGTAGCAGGGTGCCCCACTCATCGCGTTCTTTGCGATGAGTGGGATTCGCGTTGAACAGGAGAACGCCGTGCCGCAAAAAGCGCACTTACTCATCGTCGACGACGAAAGCAACACGCTGGCTTCGCTCTCGCGGGCGTTTCGCCTTGAAGGACACGATGCCACGATCTGCGATAACGCAAACAAGGCTCTGGAATTGGCGAAATCGCAATCCTTCGACCTGATTCTGTCGGACGTGGTCATGCCCGGTAAGGACGGCCTGACACTTCTTGAGGAACTGAAGGCGCAGGGCATTGCCACTCCCGTCGTCATGATGTCGGGCCAGGCGCACATTGAAATGGCCGTACGCGCCACTCGACTGGGCGCACTCGACTTTCTTGAAAAGCCGATCTCAACCGAGAAACTTCTGCTTACGGTCGAGAACGCGCTGAAGCTCGGACGGTTGGAACGCGAAAATCGCGACCTGGAACGTCGCCTGGGCAAACACGAAATCGTATGGCAGGGCGACACGATGCGGCGAGTCATGGCGCAGGTGGAGCGCGTCGCTGCCAGCGAGACTCGCGTCTGCATCCTCGGAGAAACGGGCACCGGCAAAGAACTGGTGGCGCGCACGCTGCACGAACGTAGCCCTCGCGCCGGCGGTCCGTTCGTGACCCTGAACTGTGCAGCCGTACCGGCCGAACTGATCGAATCGGAATTGTTCGGTCACGAAAAGGGATCGTTCACAGGCGCCGCCGGCCGACACCTGGGCAAGTTCGAGCAGGCGCAGCGCGGCACCATCTTTCTCGACGAGATCGGAGACATGCCGCTCACCATGCAGGCGAAACTGTTGCGCGTACTCGAAGAAGGAGAAGTCGAACGAATCGGGGGTGACCGGCCCATCACCGTGGACGTGCGGGTGATCGTCGCCACCCACCGCGATCTGGAAGCTCAGGTCCGCGAAGGGAAGTTCCGGCAGGATTTGTTTCACCGCGTTTACGTCTTTCCTTTGCGTCTGCCTCCGCTGCGTGAGCGGCGCGAAGACATTCCAGTTCTGGTCGAGCACTTTGCCCTGCAAGTCAGCAGCGCCAACGGATGGAAGCCCATGCGCTTCACGGAGGACGCGATCACAGCACTGCAGGGGTACGCGTGGCCGGGCAACATCCGAGAACTCCGGAACACCGTCGAGCGATTGATGCTGCTGGCAACTTCAGACGAAGTCACCGCCGAAACCGTGGCGCTCGCTCTACCCGCGACGGCAGCCAGCGGGGAATCAGGAGTTGCCGCAGTTGGCCCCCTGGCCGATCGAGTGCGCGCCTTCGAGAAGCAGACCATCCTGGCCGAACTGAAACGCAACCACCACCAGATTTCAAACACGGCCAGGGCGCTGGGACTGGAACGATCGCATCTTTATAAGAAGGCCGAGCAGGTGGGGCTTGATCTGAAGGCGACTCGGAACGGGGGCGAGCGGTAAAAGGGATCCAGTTCCAGGCCCGCGCTTCCGTTTGCAATTTCTACCCCGCGCAGACGACAATCGCATCGTGACCAGCGAAAGCTTTTATGAGGACCGGCGCGCTACCATCCCTTTTCATCCGGGTGCGCTGGTCATCGTGACCCTGAGCAATCCGCGCGAGAAATTCTGGGGAGCCATTCTGCATCTGTCGCCAGAGGGGCTCAGCGTGCGCGGCGTCGACCTGGCGTCGTTTGAAGACCTGGTTTCGCAGGTCAAGGCCGGGGATCCCTTCACGTCGGGCGTCGTCTTCTTCCCGATGCATCGCGTCGAGCGCATGGAACTCGATTTGCCGGAAGGCAGCATCCTCTCGCTCGCCCAGCGCTTCGCGGAAAAGACCGGGCTGGATCCCGCACCCATTCTAGTCAGTGAATTTTTGGGTGCCGCCGGCGGGAGCCCGGCGCGATGAACCTCCGCCAGATCCTGACCGCGCCCAACCAGCTCACGCTGCTGCGGATGATCTTCCTGCCGTTTATCATCATCAACCTGGTCAATCATCACTTTATGTGGGCGCTCGTGCTGTTCGTCCTCGCCGGACTCAGCGACGGCCTCGACGGCCTCCTCGCCCGCAAACTTCATCAGCAAACGCTGCTCGGCCAATACCTGGATCCGATCGCCGACAAGCTGCTCATGAGCACCATGTTTCTCGTGCTCTCGATTGAGTACAGAAACGTAGTTCCCTGGAAATATACGGTGCTGGTGTTCAGCCGCGATATCTCGATCCTGCTGGTCAGTGGCGTGTTGTTCATGATCGCGGGCCTGCGCGACTTTCGCCCCAGCATTTTCGGCAAAGCCAATACCTTCGCGCAGGTAGCTGCGGTCTTCTTCGCGCTGTTGCTGCTGGTGAATCCAGTGCTGTGGGTCTCGATTGCGCTCAAATTCTTTTTGCGCGCTACATTCACTTTCACCATCCTCTCGGCCGTGCACTACGCTTTTCTGGTACAGCACCGCCTGCACGAACACGCAGCGCCGGCTGAGCTGAAGCCGTAGCGGGCCGCTGACGGCGGCCTTCGAAGCCCAACACGACAAGAAGCGACAATCAGGAGTGGCGGAACTTGCGACGCACCAAGCTTGCGATACCTATCAGGCCAGTCGAGAGCAATAGCAGACTGCCCGGTTCCGGAGTGGCCAGCGTTCGTGGGCAGTATCCGATGAATTCCTGCGGCCCGTGACCCGGAGATGAGCCGACCGGCGTGTACAGCACGAGTCCCTTGAAGGCGCTCGTCGGAGCGTGCAGCGCCAGGGCTAGCGCGTATTGGTCGAGGGAGAGAACGGCGGCATTGTTTGTGATGCCTTTGGTGAACAGATTCCAGACGGCCCAGTTGCCAAGCTTGGCGTCGATGGTGCCATTCATAACGCCCAGAAAGATGATGCCGGCCGCTTTGTAGTCCTGAACATCCTTGCCGAACATGCCTTTCCCCTGAAGCAGGCCGGAGACGTGGGCGGTCCAACTCTGACCCTGCGAGATGCGGTTATTAAACGAGTCGCACATCATGGGCGTGGGCGCACCGCCGTCGACCGAGAAGTAGTAAGGATAGGTATAGAACCCGCCGTACACGTTCGTTCCGGGATGGAGAAAGGTCATAGTGACGGTGGTGGAATTGGCAAAAGCCAGGCTGGATACAAACAAAGCCAGGATCAGGGCAAGCAGAAGACGGTTACGCGACACGATGAAGCCTCCAGGGCAAACTCGTTCTCAAACGTCGGGGAGAAGGATGCAGAGGATGAATGCAAGGGTGATGCCACAGAGCGTGTGTTGTTCT
>JAIQEY010000029.1 GCA_020073565.1 Terriglobia bacterium | reverse complement strand
GGGCTCTCGTTCCCACCGGCATCCATCTTGCCGCTCATGGAGAGAGTCTGCACCGCCCGCCACGCCTGCAACCCACCCCGCGCCGCAACGTTCTTCTCTATGACCTGCTCCGCCGTCAGCTTGGCCGCTGAGGACGACTCATCCGCACCCAGGGCGAGGGAAACAGCCAAGGCCAGGAAGCCGCTGACTAACACCGTTTTTCGAGACATTGATGATTCGCTCCTAATTGTCGCGCGTGAGTTATAGGGGATTGGGGAATCCTACTGGACGATAAGGCCGTCGGCCCGAAACGGTCCGATTTCGACGCTGACTCGGTGCCCCGGTTTCACGTACCCACCCTTGTTCGAGAAGGCCATCCAATACACCTTGCCCGCCTCGGGCTTCGCGGTTTGACGTAATTTACCGACCTTCTCCAGCGACGGGACAACCAGTTTGACACCGGCTCCCGGGTCGATCAGGGAAGGCTCGTTCTTCTTATCATTGAGTGGTTTGGCTTTCTCCGGATCAAGCACGCGGTAGGTAAACCGGATGATCTCTCCCGACTCCACTGACTTTGCCGAGAGCGAGTCCACACCCCACATGAGGGCGTAATACTGACGGGCGCTGGGCGGCGGCATCCGATTCTGCAGACGGCGGCGTGGAATCGCAGCCGCCGGGGACTTCCCGGCCGGAGCCGCAGGCTTTTCGTTGGCCGGAACCGATTGCGCTTGAGCGGGGGGAAACAAGATGACGCTGGCGAGAACGGCTGTCAGCAGAAGCTTTGTGTTTACTACTAACTTACTGGACATCACCCTTGGTACTTTACCACTCCTTCTACCATTTCGGTTGAGGGTAGCTTATGCAGCTTCCTTTGGCAACGCTTTTTTTCTTCACGGAAATTGACCGTTCGCCAGCGGGTAACGAGGCTCGGTTGCGAAGTCCCTGTCCCTCAGTTCTTCGTAGATGTGCAAGGGCCGGACATCCAGGTTCGGATGTCCGGCCCGCGCGGTTGCTCAAGTTAGGGTGTGACCGTAAATGTCACACCTGTGTTGACGGGGGTGGTGCCGCCCGGGGTGACGACCCGAACGTTCCTGGTACTGAGGCCAGCCGTACCCGAGATTGTGATGTTCACGGTCAGCGAAGTCCCAGCTAAGTTCACCACGGGAGCACTTATGGTCAGGCCGTTGGGGCCGCCCCCGACACCCGGCGCAGCGGTTACCGAGGTCGCGCCGTTCAGGCCGACGCCGGTAATGGTCACCGGAACAGTTGTGCTTCTCCGCCCGCTGGTCGGAGTGATCGACGCCACCGTCGGACCAAATACCGTGAAGTTCACGGTATTGCTGGTTCCGCCTGGCGTCGAGACTTGGACGGTATGAGTAGCGGCCGGTCCGGTAATGGAAGCGCCCGCTAAGATGGTGAAGGTCGCCGTGATCGTAGTGTCGGTATTCGTAACGATCGTGGCGGAGATAGCGTTTGCACCGGTGCCGGACACCATCACCGCCGTGGCCCCGGTCAGGTTCGTGCCGTTGAGGGTCACCGTCAGAGTCTGACCCCGTCTGGCCGAAGTGGGATTAATCGAGGCCAGCGTCGGCGCGGCGGCAGTCGCGCCTCCGAACTCGACTGCACCTGCGTCAACCGCGTTGTTCGACTTCCGCAGGTTGCCGAAGAAGTCATCCGGCGGCGCCGCTGAGTAGGTCGTGGCTGAGTTAGTTGGCGTGATGTAGCCGATGGCCGGCGATCCCGCTGCCAGCGAGTAGTCGCCGAGCACGACGCCGCTGGACGGGCTGGTCAGTGCCAGCGGGCCCCAACTGATATTGATCCAGTTGTTGCCTTCGTCCACCGTCGCACCCGCCGTCAGGTTGAAGACGGGTATCGGCACATTCGATTCGTTCGTGCCTGGGGGCACCTGGTACCACGCCCCAAGACCAGCCTCCGGCGGGATCTTCGAGCCGTTGCAGTACTGGTGGACAACGCCAGGGCTGAAGCTAGCCGAGTTGGCCCGGAAGCCAGTGCCTCCTCCCGGATAGTCGGTGATGCTGGTCAGCACTGACGCCTGCGGCGTGAACGTGAACCCTGAAGCGTGGGCACCCGTTCCAGACGGTCCATGGTCGCCGCGCAGACCGATATCCCAATAGTTGAGAGCACTGGGCGGAGTGATGCAATCGCCCGTGTTGACTTGATTCAGCGGGGGAACCAGCGCGACCGTAGCCTGCTGCGATCCTGATCCTGCAGCCGGCTGTGTCACCACGATGTTGAAGGCCCGGTTCTGCCAGAACACATCGTTGAACAGTTCCGGGAACGAGACGGTCCTGCAAGCACCATTGGTGCGGCCACCGGGGGTAGTTCCTCCAACCCCATGGTTGGTCGGGCAGAGGATGTTCGTCGGCAGGGATGCCTTGAACTCTACAGTGTGCTCGGCGCTCGAGAGCCCAGCGGGCTGGGGATCCGAGAGCGGCACGCAGCGGGTTTGGGCGTGGGGGGGCAGGGGGTCGAGTGGGCAGGTCGTGGGGGCGCTTGCTTCGGGAGCAAAGAAGGCGCCGAAGAGCGACCCAGACGACGCGGTGGAATCGTTGGAGATGATCGTGTTGTTGATCAGGTTCACCGCTAAGGAATCCTGCAACGACACGCCGCCACCGTCCCAACCGGCAACGTTGTTGGCGATGATGTTGTTGGTAACGCTGACCGAGTACCAGCGCTCCGGATTGTTGGGGAAAGTGGACACGTCAATCCCATTGACACCTTGGAAGCGGAGACCGCCGCCGGCACCAGCTTCCGCCGCGTTACCCATGATGAGGTTGGCATTGACCACCAGGTTGCGGCCGATGCCGTCTCCCACCGTGCCAAAGGCGTGGCTGCAATCCGCGTCCGGCTCTCCAGGACACGTCGGATCGGTATCCGGCGCGCTCATGATGAGCAGACCGCCTCCGTTGCTAGGCGTGGTTGGGTTGGTTGCCTGGTTGAACAGGATTGTGTTGTGCTGGATTTGGGCGTCCCACACGAACCCAAGGTGGGAAACTCCAGCGCCGTCACCGGTGCTCAAGTTGCCGCACACCCAGTTGAAGTTGAACTGGTAGTTGTCAGAGCCCGAACAGATGGCGACTCCACCTGCGCCGGAGGGAGTGGCCGCGAACAATTCATCACCCTCGGCCGCGTTCGCTGTGACCGCGTTGTGGTGGATGTTCACAAACCGGTCAAAGCAGTACGGCAGCTGAGTATTCAAGATGGTGCTGGTCTGGCAGGAAGCCGGATCTGGATTAATACCTCCCTGGGTGTATGCGGGGGGATGTTCCCCTTGGCCGACCGAAATGCCGCCCGCCAGTGTTCCCTGGTTGTTGTAGATGCGATTGTTGGCGATTTCCAGGTTGTGGGCCCATCCGTGCACGTAGATGCCGCCGCCGCCCTGGGAACTGTTGGTGATGGACAAACCGTCAATGCGCGACGGGTTGCAACTGAAGTTGCTCGGGAACAGATTCGGGTTGTCCGCACAATGGGCACCGGTGCTCGCACCCGGAATGTTTTGCAGAAGCGTGGTGCCGGGAGGGAAGCCGCCCGGCTCAGTGCCGTCGGTCCACGGATCCGATCCCTCGGGGACACGCACGCCCTTCGCGAGCACGGTAATTCCCGCTCCTTCATACGCTCCCAGGAGGGTTGGTTCCTGTAGCTGTTCGGCCAGGTTGCCGCTCAGCGTGGCGTCCCAGCCGACCGTGGCCTCCAGGGGCAAGCGATCCACCTGAGGATTGGAGGTCGTTGGCCTGAAGCCGAACCAGCCAGCCCCGCAGCTCGGGTCATACCCTGCCGGCACGCCCGTGGGCGCCAGTCCGAACAGGCAAACCGCCCGTAGGCGCCAGTCATTCAGCAGAGGGCCGGAAGGATGCATATTTGCGTCGATGACGACGGAGGCAGCTCCGACACCTTGCAGCCGGACCGGCTTCCACATCTGCACCAACTCATGGTATTTACCGGGAGGCACAATGATCAGGTCGCCCGGCTTGGCGGCATCAATCGCCGCCTGAATCTTCGTTCCAGCGGCCATCCGCGTCGGAGCTTTGCCGCCGACCGTTACGGTCACGGTGTCGACCGATTTCTTGCCGTTGCCCGCCGTGATAACCAGCTCTCCGCAGCGTGCGCCGGCAACGCCTCCATATTGCGTCTGTTGCTGTATGGAACACGTTGGCACTAGATGAGCCGAATCGTTGGGCAAGGTGACAACGATCGTGCTGTCACTCCAACTTGTGACGTTGGCGGTTATCCCACCGATGGTGACGCTTCCCGTACCCTGCGTGGCGCCAAAGCCATAGTTGCGGGTCACCGTCTTTTGATTGTACGGCGACACATTGACCGAGGGCCCGGAGTAAGCGTAGTTGGTCACAACCTGATTGCCCAACGCAGTGATCGTGATGGGGTGAGTGGTTCCGGGAGCGGCCACCCAGGGTCCAACACCGTCACCGTCCACCTCGCTGATCGCCGGAGTGGCATCCGGGTAGGCGCAGTCAGGATGGTTGTATCCCGCCGCGAAGGCAGCCGTCGGGATAACCGGGGTATCCAAATACCCCGTCTGGCCAGGCATGAAGGACCATTCATAGCAGAACTGGCTGTAGGCCGACTGGTAGAAGGGATCCGGAGCCGTGTCGCTGCCACGATCGTTCATACACATGACCATCATGTTGGGTATGTATCCGCTCGGGTCAGGCGGGTTCACGGCGAAGGTGGAGTAATTCAGACCGTTGTAAATTCCATGCTGGTCGGAATAGACGCGGGCGATTTCGTTTCCGGCCCAGTCCTTGATCCCGACCGGCAGGTTCGGGGGCGAGAACTTCTCGCCGAAGGCCGGCGCGAACGGATCGAATTCCGAAGTGAAATCGTCCGAGATGATACCCGTGAAGTGGGCAGCGACGTGGATCGAGCTGAAGACATAGAACTTCGCGAGCACCGACATCTGGTCTTCGAGCGTCACTTCTTTGCGATCGCAAAGATTCCGGCTCGCTCCAGCAAAGGGTGCGTTCTGCCCCGAGAGCGGGAAGAGGCTCATGTAGTCGGGAACGATACGTTTAGCACCCACGCACGGCCAGAAGGTCTCAACGCTTCCAGTGTCACCCTCGTGGCGAGGTGATGCACCCTCGTTCGACGACGGAATCAGAGGATTGTTGGAGTTGTAGGCAGCGATGGAGGCCTGGTCCGGCATAATGAAAATGTTGCCGAAGCCGGCGAACTGCGAAGTTACCGGGGCCTCATACGTGTCGCCGAGCAAAATGTTCTTGTCTTCTTCTTTGACCAGTTCGTAGCCCGGGGGAACGACCATTTCGACTACGTACTTGCCTGCGGGCAGCATGGGAAGGCCGCGATTCCAATCCGTTGCGTCTGCGGCGGTGTTCGCCGTGCAAATGGTGCAGTTCGTGCCGGCTGCTCCCTGGAGGGGTTTGCCGGTCGTCGGATTGATACCGGTCACGCTGGGGAACTGGTACATGCCGTCGTACGGAGCCGGCAGCAGTTGGTTCCAGTTGTGCATGCCGTCATAACACTTGTACTGGGCGTTGTTCGGCAGCGGGGTTACGGCGGGCCCTCCGTGCTGGGAGTTGTACCAATCCAAGTAGTTGGGCTGGTTAAGCATCGTGTAATAGAACGGGTCGGCTGGATTCTGGCCCGGGCAGCTCATGTTGGGAACGCCATTGGACCGGAAGCCCTGGGCAAAATCGTCCCAACTGGTAGTTTCGGTGGTGTCCACCAGGGTGAGAGTTGGGGTGACGTTGTCCGCCGCAAAACCCTCCTTGTACAGGTTGATCTTGACATGCGGAACCTGGGGCTCCCAGGTGAGTTGGAGCAGCAGTGCCGGGTCATCAAAGGGACGGGTCGAGGCATACACGACATGGCCGCGGATGCCGCCGTTCTCGCCAGCGTTGTAAGGCTTCTTGCCGAATTCCAGCAGCTGGTTCTGCCCCATAAAGCTCTGCCAGGCATAACTGGTAGCCGAGGGGGGATCGATCCGGCCGGTGGAAAGGGTGGTCGTGTTGGTGCTGCTACCGGCGGGATTCGTGATCGAGTAACCAGTGCAGTCCGCATTGTTGCAATAGACCGCGCCCGGAACCCGCAAGGCTAGAGGCACAGAGAAGTCCTCGGCGGTCCTGGCCAGGGTCCCCATTGAAGCGGAGGTACCGCACGCCGGGTAGCCGCCTTGGCCGCACCCGTAGGGGCCGGTGGAGGCGTCGACCGGACCGCCCGCGTCGTTGATTACGTGGGTCCCGGTGCCCTTATAGCGGGTGGAATCTGTTTCCATCACGTACCAGTTGAAGATCGGGAAGACCTCGTTAAAGCCGGCGAAGCCATCCAGGTCGGTGCTGTTGAGGTTGGAGATGGAGCCGTCGCGGTAGCGAATGTTGGTCGGTACCAGCGAGAGGCCCTGTTCACCATCATCCGAAACGCCGTTGCCGTTGGTGTCAAAGAACGTGCGCGTATAGAGGTTGTTCTTCCAGCCGTTAACCCCGATTTCACCCATGTCACAGGTCGTTCCATTGGAGCCCGACCCATGGCACAAGGTGGCGTTGGTAGAGCCGCCCACCCGGACAGGGGTCGAAATCCCGTCTACGATCTGATCATTCCACTGGTCGAAGATGGTAAGTCTCCAATCACCAGCGGGAATTCCCCTCAGAGTAAAGTTCCCGTCGGCATCGCACTTCGCGAAGCTGAAGTCAGCGCCATCCGGGCTACCTAAGCTGGCGTAGCACTGGGTGTAGCCGAACTCATCGCGGTTACCCGAGCCGTACAGTCTCTCATCCGACGGCCGGCTCATGCGTGCGCCCGTCACTAGGCCCGTGACCACTTCGTTGCAAGTCTGACCACCGCCGTTCGGCGCTGGATCGCACAGACCTGAGCCGGAGACGTTGCTGCCGATGTCATTGATGAACTTCGGATTGGCAAAGCCGATGGAAACGTGGAATGACCCCGGACCGAACTCCTGGAAGTACGCAGGCTCACCCACCTTGATGAAAGCTTCGTGGTCCTTGCCGCCGTCGAGCGTGTTGGTTTGCAGCCACTCCTCACCGCGCGCAATGCGGTCAGCCGCGGGCGTGGCTACGATGCCATACCTGCCAGGCGACATGTTGGCAACGATCGCCTGGCCGCCCAGCGGGGAGAGAGTTACGCCGTCCGCCTCGTAGTTCGGGCAGACCGGAATCACGCCTGTGAGGCCCGTGTCGCTGGGGGTGCCGTCAAATCCTGGGTACGGATTTGCGGTGACCGGGCACGCGTCTTGCTTCGTGACCGGATCGATTGTCCCCGCCAGCGCGTTCGACAGAGGTTGGTTGAACTCGTCGTAAGTCATCTGTCCGGCAGCGTCGCCCGAGCCGCCCACCAGGTCGAGGATGGTGATGTTGAACCCTCCCAGGCCGGGCTCGTTGGGCGATATAACATCGACTCCGCCGCCGGCATCATGCTCACCGTTGAGTGGATGGTCGTCTTCGAACACGAACACCGAGACTTTAGCCGGGGGCTGGTTTTCAGGCTCGACCAGAACCGTTACGTCCGCGAACGTGCCGGTGCACGTTGTTGATGGCGGCACCGGGGTGCAGGCGGGAGCAATCTGAGCTCCGCCCATGGCATGTCCCGGATCCATCGCATCGCCCGGCAGGACGGAGATGTAGTAATGCTTGGTCGGATCCAGCACGACCTGGCTGGGATCGAGTGTCGTCTTGGTAGACACCCCGGTCCGGCAAACGCCGTTGCCAATATCGCAGACCGCCGGTACACCGAGCAAGGACTGGCCATTTTCGCAGGATAGTGTCCCCGTGCAGCCCTGCGCCACCACTGGCATGTAGCTGGTGTGGAAATTCGTCCCAAAGATGGCGGGGGTCCCTTGGGGAGTAGCGACCGGGCAGGTCGACGGCAGAGGGTTGGTTTGGCAATTTTTGTCGACAAAGAAGGTGCGGTCTTCCTCAATGATCCAGCGGTAGTCTTGAGGGTCAAGGGCAGCCGTGCTTATGCCGTCGACCAGAGTCACATGAAGATTGCTCGGCGCCGGAAAGACCAAGGTTGCTGTATGTGGGCTCCCATTGACTCCCTGCGAGTTCTGAGGGGTGAAGGAAAACGTGTACGAGCCCGGTGTAGCCGTCGCGGTAAAACCGCCGTCCGGTTGGATGGAAAGCGCAAACCCACTGGGCGTCGCGCTGGCAACCTTAAGCGGATAGCCTAGGGCGTCTTTACAGAATGCCAAGACGCCCGGGGGCTTAATGCTCAGCGTGGTTGCCACTTTCGAGGTGTACGTAGGTGTGGGGACGCTGCAGGTAATGCCCGAGGCGCTCTCCAGGGTTGCCGCGCCCAGAGTCACCGACGCGCACGCCGGCCCTGACGTCGCCCCGTTACCGCAATACGTAAAGCTAGTGGGAGCGCCCGTGTAAGTAAACGTTCCGTCCAGGTTGAGGGTAAGCCCGGCCGGTGCCGCGCCGGAGACCTTGACGCCGTAGACGTTGACGTCATTGGAGATCACGCCTTTGGCTGGATCCAACACACTAAGCGTCTGGCCCGAAACTACAGAGTTGTAGGTATCGGGGAAGGCTGCTGCAGGCGCGAATGCAGGAGTGGTTGGGAGTAGCGCGCCATTGATGCTGAGGTAAGCCAGCATCCCGGCGTCGCGATTCGTCGCGTTGCCCGACAGGCTCCCCTCACGATCGAAGATGGGGAGGGCGGTCGCGGCCGCAGCGGGTACATTAATCATCACATCGTAAGTCTTACCCGGGGCCATGAAGACTTCACTTTGGATGCGGCGAGCGCCCGGCAGGACGTTGCCATCTTCCGCTATCAGCGAGAACCCAGGGGCAGCTGTGTCGGTTTGCGCGCCAACAACCGACGGGATGTGCATGCGCAGGCCAGCATTCACCATGCGCAACAATACTGTTCCCGTGACGCCAGAAGTGGGCGCTGCGGCGAACAGCGACTTCAAGCCGTTGGTCCTATCGAACGCGACTCCGTTGATGAGGTAATACAGCGGCGTGTAGTTCACCGCCGGGGGATAGCAGGCCGCCACGAGTCCACTGTTATCTTTGCAGACCGCAAGGGTATTATTTGCCAGGGTCAGCGCCGCATTGGCTTTCGCGTCCTTGCCGCCGCCACCGCCGATGGTCACGGTAGGAGCGGAGGTATAACTTCCGCCATTCGTGATGTCGATTTCAGTTATTTGCCCAAAGGTTGGGCTGGTGGAATCGGTATCAATAACTGCAGTCGCAGTGGCCGCGGTAATTTGGCCGCCACCGGTGAAGCTAACGGTCGGGGCAGAGGTATAGCCGGAGCCCGGGTTGATCAGGTTAATTGAACCAAGCGGCTGTGCTGAGTACGGGCCGTGAACCGCCGACTCACTGAAGCCAGCGGTGCGGACGGCAGCGTCGACCGCCTTGTTTTGGACGGGGTCGATTTCACTGAAGAGCAACGGAATATCGGCGTTGTAGGCCACTCCCGGGTATGCGGTACCCGTGGTAGTGCCTGACGGGGCGGCCGTCACAACCACGATTCCAAACAAGCCCATCGGCCCCTGAATCGAAGGGTGCGTACCCGACTCCAGTAGATACGTACCGGGGTTGGGCGCGGTCCAGGGTAGAGCGGTCGGTGCGGTAGCTCCCGGCAGCACTTCCGTCGCGAACGATTGCACACGCGCTCCCTGCGGCGGAGGTACGAACACCGCCCCACCGTTTTGGACCGGCCACGTGGTTCCCATATTCTCGTGAACCACGGCCGGAGTGGTCGTTCTGCTTGATCCGAGACCGCCGCCCAGCTGGCCCACGATCGTCAGCGAAGTGGGTATGTTCGTCGGCGCGCCCGAGGTCGCAAACGTCAAGTTGTTCGTCAGGTTGATCGTCAGATTCTGTCCCGTAGGAACCGTAATCACCACGGGCGACCAGACGCTGGCCGACGTCGAACCATTCAACGCGCGGCAGTTCGCGGGCGCGCTGCCGTCGCAGCTGTAGCCCCACATCGGCACTACGGAGCCGTCGGGTAGCGTCGCACTGCTCGGCCCCGCCGTCAGGTTGACTGTCACCTGGGCGACTGTGAGACCCGCTCCGAGGAGGAGGACAGTTGTTACTAATACCGCCGTCTTCAAGGTGGACTTCAGGTGGTTGAATCGCATCGCTCTCTCCTCAGTTATTTCGACTCGTCAATGACAAATTCCCGGGAATCGACCAGCATCATCATCAGCATTCCGCCCGGGAAAATATTGTTGGTGGTGATTTCGCGTTCGTTGTGCGAGTGCCACATGAAGGCAAAGCCGGCTTCGTCCGTGGGCGAGTTCGCAACGGTGCCCGACGGCGGCGTAGTGCCGGTGGAGCCCACGGCGCGCACGGTCGCGTTCGGCCCCAGATAGGGACTGCCGCCGAACCAGGGGCCGTTCGCGAAGATGTTGGGATCCGGCAGAGTTGCCGGACCGCCGCCGGCGACGTCGCCAAACGGAGCAGCTTGCAGCGGCTTGTTGTGATCCTGGCACCACTCGAAGTAATTGATCGCGGTGGGCGCGCCCGTGTTGTAGCCATTGGCATCCGGCGTACACGACAGCGTCGCGTTAGGGTCACTCGATGAGGGGTTGTGACCATACGCATCCCAGTTCAGACCCTTGCCCGTCCAATAGTAGATTCCATCCATCGCCAGGCCGGGGGTAGTGGTCGTGGTGAAGAGCAAGGGTCCGGCAAGATTGTTAGCCGGATCGGTGGTGCTTTGAATCAAGTTGCCATCGCGCGCCAGAATGCGCACGTGGTTGCCGTGCTCGTGGAAGGGATGTTGCCAGCGCCCCGTGCCGATGATGCGCAGCAGGGTTAACTCACCCGGATGCATGTGGGGATTACCGTTGTAAGGCTGGTGCGGATATTCCGGGGCGTAATTGGGGTCCATCAGGTCGGGCATCGAGCGTCCGTTGATCATGAAGTAAGCGGGAACGTAGGGCTCGGTCGCGACTTCCATGCAGCCAGTGTTGGCAGCGCCAGCCGGGCATGTCCTACCGGCTTGCTCCTCTGCCTGGCGGTGAATTCTGGGATCCATCTCGGAGTACTGGAAGAGGTATTCCCGGTCGTAGCAGGCTCCCGGGTGGTTGTACGCTGCGTGCGCTAGCCGGAAATCATGTTCAGTTACGCCCGGGTGGGCTAAAGAACTTGAGCCTTGTGCCGTCACGTTCGAAGCGTGCACACCCGCGTTGCAGCTGGCTGGGACGGCTGAGGGCAGGACAATGATTGCGCCATACAGCCCCATCTCAACCTGTAGGTCGCCCTGCGTGCCGCTGTAGTAAGCGCGCGTCCCCGGGGTCGAGGCAACGAACGTGTAGGTCACCGTGCTAGTGGCCAGCGCGTGCCCAGCCTCTTTCGTCAGCAGACCGGCTATACCACCGGTGGCCGTCACGTTAAAGCCGGGGAACAGAATTGAGGTGTTGCCGGCCGCATTAGGGAGGTTGTTCGTCAGGTTGACCGTGACCGTTTGTCCCTGAGTGACGATCAGAGTCGGGCCGGGCACCTGCATAGTCGGGCACTTCTGACCAGTTAGGGTGGGGGCAAACCCACTCGGAGCGCTTGCGCTGACACATCCGTAGCCCCACGAATAAACGAAATTGCCGTCGGGCTGGCTGATGAAAGCCTGTTGCGCCGTCAGATTGAAAGTGGGACCTGTGATTCCAGGAGCCGCAGCGAAAGCGGCCGGCGTCAACAACAGCGCCACCGTTACCACCGTCGCGAGAAGCAGTTGTGTATTCGAGATCGCTTTTTTCATGTTCATCGCCCTCATTGCTGCGCTCCTAATTAATGCGGACTTCGGTCATCAGCCCACCGAAGTTCTCGGCATCGTTCGACAAGTGGTCAAGATTGGGGGTGTAGAGGTAGTACACGTCCCCATGGTGGTATTTCGTGGTATCGCTGGCATCCAGAATCACGTCGAGCGATTCGCCGCCCGCCAGCGTGATCGAGTTGGTCTTGTAGTAGAGGTTGTTTCCCGCCTGGTCGCGCAGCAACTTGGCATTGAGCCCGATGACCTGCATCGGAATGCCGAGAGAGGCGAGCGTCTGATATTCCGTCACATCCAGGTCCGCAATGCGCAGGAGTGCCCGTCCACCCGCAGGAATGTTGATGATCGAGGGCAGGGGCTGCGAGAAATGCATCGAGCCATCCGTCGTCTGCGTCGCCAGCGGACCGGGCGTCACAGTGTCGGGATAACTGCGGCCGTTCAGCAGGAAGTACTTGTCCTTCATGTCCGTAAAGGCTTCCGGGTTGAAGGTCATGCCGACAAAGTGGAAGTTGGGGTCGAAGCCGTGAATCTGCAGGGGATATTCAACGTCGTATCGGGTCGTGCCATCGCCGTCGTTGTAGGCATACTTATAGGGCTGGCCGTAGTTCGGGTTAGTTTGGGCTGTTCCAATCGTGTCGTTGCTTTGACTAACGCCGGTGTTGACGGCGGGCAGGGGATTACTGCACAGGATATCGTTAGCCGAAACACATGCTGTGCGCAGGTCGGCGTCCTGTGTCGCGCGCGCCGTATACAGGCTGGCGCCATTCGTGACTCGATTCTGCCGCGGCCGCACATAGATCTGTCCGACCATGCCCATCTGCAAGTGTTCGGGAGGGGTGATGTGGCAATGCCAGAAGTATGTGCCGGCATCGGGCGCGAGATAGTAATAGGTGAAGCTGCCGCCGATGTTAATTGCGACCGACGCATCCGGCACACCGTCATAGAAAGCGGAAGCGTTCGGATAACCGTGGAAGTGAACGGTATGCTGTTCGAACAAGTCGGGGCGCATCACTTGGCCCACGTTGGTCAGGGTGAGGAAGAACTCGTCATCTTCATCAATCGCCATCAGAGGCGCCGGCATGTTGCCATTCATGACGCCAACGTCCATGATTGGGCGGGTATCGACGTGCCCATCGAGGCAGGGAGCGGTGCACTTACCGGCCGCGATGGCATCCAAATCCGGAGCCAGTCCGACGGCCCCGTTGTAGGTAAACGCCGAGGTCGAAAGGGCGGACGCAGGAAACGTCCCTGGCCAGCTGTCGGCCACGACATTATCGGTCGTGGCAGGATCCCCAGGCATCAGCGTGTCCGGGGCCGTCGTATTGAAGACGCTCGGGAATTGCGTGCCGGGCAGGCCGTTCGCCATATCCGCTAATCCGGATAAGGGGCCGAAGGCAAACAGATAAGTCTGGGTGCCGTCGGCCATCGTCGCGAAACCGTCACCACCCGAGATCTGCTGGCATTTGATGGCGCCGTTCACACCGCCGTTCGGGCTGGGGTAGGCCGGCTCCGAATTATTGTTGGCCGCTACCGGGTGCGTGATGGTGCTGGTTGGACACTGGACCTGGAATGACTGCGCGCTCGCGAGCCCGGTCGCAATCAAGACCACCAGTAGTGATACACAGAACGGGAAAAGCTTCCTCATGACCGTATAGCCTCCTTACTAACTTGCGGGCGCGATCCGCGCTCGGCATGGTAAGTGACGGTTTTCATCAAAACTCCGAACGCCGCTGGACACGTGCACATGCACATGCACACGCGCCAACCATCGAACATCGCCAGCTCTGGGGGAAGGACTTGGCGAAACCTAGCGCAGCGTTTGGAACCCGGTTTGACCCATCCACACCATATTCTGGTGTGCCAACAGGGCCAGACACCCTCACGCGTACTGCTCAAATTGTTTTCTGTACTACCCCGTGCCTGTCAGAGAAGGTCTGGAGTGTTGGGCAATCCGTGCAGCCCACTCTTGCTCCCCGGCCCCTTACAAAGGTGCTGGGCCTTCCCTGCTTGCCTTGTGAGCTTTCGCTTCACATGCGGAGACCGCGTCTCCGGCTCGTGGGGTCACATTACCCGCAGTGCGATAGGCCGTTCTTTGACTAACAGCAAACACAAGTCAGGAAATCCAAAAAAAAAACAAGTTCGGAGCAAACCCGCGGGCAACGCCCCCCACTTAAGTGCCATGGACATAGGCTTGGGTGGGGGTGCTTACTGTATGAAAGAACGTTCGTCTTTGCGCTAGCGCAAATACGAAGGTCCCCCGTTCGCTAAGATAAAACCTCGTCCGCCAGCAGTCCGGTCCCATGCACGGCGCGACGATTCCTCCCCTGAACCGGGACCCGGCACGTGATTGTGGGTGGGTCGATAAACATCATGAAGAAGCTGTGTACGCTCTTAATCTGCGTGGGGATGGTAGCGCTATGTGTGCCGGGATACGCCGACAGTGCGAGCGCCGCGTTCAAGCGCGGGGTAAAGGCTGAGGCGCAGAACAACTACGACGCCGCGTACGAAGCCTACAAACAGGCGTACCAACTCAAGGGTAAGGACCCGAAGTATCAAGCGGCGTACACCCGAATCCGATTTTATGCTGCCCAACAGCACGTGCAAGCGGGGCAGTTGCTGCGGGACGCGGCCAAGTATGCGGAAGCGCTGGTAGAGTTCCAACGGGCCGCCGAGATCGATCACGCCAGTTTTATTGCACTCCAGGAAGTTCGGCGGACCACGGACATGCTTCGCAAGCAGACGCAGCGCGCCGAACCGGTTGCTGCGAAAGCGCAATCTCCCCTGACGAAGCTGGCCGAAGAAGCGGAAGGCCCCGTCGAACTGAAAACCATCTCAACGACTCCAATCAATCTGCGGATGTCGGAGACCGCCGACAAAGTATACAAGGTGCTCGGTAAGTTGGCAGGGATCAATGTACTGTTCGACTCGGACTACAGAGCGCCGAAAATCAATATCGAGTTGAACGATGTTACGCCGCGTGAGGCGCTGGACATGCTCTCGCTGCAAGCAAAGACGTTCTGGCAGCCAGTATCTGCGAACACCATCTTCGTGGCAGCCGACAACAAGCGCAAAGAACTTCAGGGCAATGTGATGAAGACCTTCTACCTGAAGAATGTCTCGTCGGCGGCGGAATTGCAGGAGGCGGCGAACACGGTTAAAGGCATCCTCGACATCACCCGCATGCAACTCATCCCCAACCAGAGCGCGGTGATCTTGCGCGGAACCACCGCCCAAATGGTGCTGGCGGAGAAACTCTTCACGGATATCGACAAGGCGAAGCCGGAAGTCGTCATTGACATCGCGGTGATGCAAGTCAATCGCAGTCGCCTGCGCACGCTGGGCACGAACCCACCCACTTCGGCAAGCGTCTCGCTGGTACCCGGGGGATCGAGTGGTGGATCGAGCGGTGGCGGTGGGTTCACCATCAACTCCCTCCGCGACTTGACCGCCAACAATTTCGCGGTCGGCATTCCCGGCGCCACGTTCTCGTTCCTGATGAGCGACAGCAACACCAAGCTCATTCAGAATCCGGAAATCCGCGCTTTGGACAACCAGAAGGCCACGCTGAAAATCGGCGACCGCGTTCCCATCGCTACCGGCTCCTTCGCGGGGGTGCAGGGAGGTGTCAGCCCCCTGGTTAACACACAGTTTCAATATCTGGATGTCGGCGTAAACATCGATATTACGCCGCACGTGCATTCCGAGAACGAGGTAACACTGAAAATGACGCTGGAGATCTCCTCGGTGACTGGCAACCAGAACCTCGGCGGCGTCAGTCAGCCCATCATTGGGCAGCGGCGGATCGAGCACGAAACACGCTTGCTGGATGGAGAAGTGAATCTGATCGGCGGGATCCTGGAGGAGACGGAGAGCCAGTCGCTGTCCGGCTACCCGTGGATATCCAAGCTTCCCGTCCTCAAGTATCTGTTTGGGCAGGAAGAAAAAGATGTGCGTGAAAATGAGATCGTGTTTGCGATCACGCCTCACATTATCCGAGCACTAGACGTCACGGATCAGAATCTGCGTCTGGTGGATGTGGGCACGGGGAATTCGGTGGGCGTAAGACAGAAGGAACCTGGCGTAGAGGCAAGCAACGCGTCTCCGTCCGCGAATCGCGTACCCCAGGGTGGTGCGACACCGCTTAAGGATCAGAAGAACACTAAGGCGGGCACAGCGGTCCCGACCTCGACCCCGGCACTACCGAGGGGACCGGTGCAGTCGAAGGATCCTGCTGCTGCCAAGGTGGACGCCCCTACTCCGACCGCGGCGATTGCTCCCCCGAACCGACCGGTGCAGTCCCAAGATTCCGCGAACGGCACCCCCGCACCGATGGCGAATACAGCACAACTCCCACCGCCGAGCGGTGCGGATCAGTCCGCTGATTCGCCGCACGCAAAGAACGAGGTACCGCCCCTTGTGGCAGGACCTTCTCGGTCGGGGAACCGACCCAAGCCGACGAACGCGGCGGCGCGGGCCGCGGCATCGGCTGATCCCTGCCCGTATGGGCAACACCTGGTGGACCGGAAGGACGGTATCGTCAACTGTGCGTTCGATTAAGATGCGCTGAAGAAACCGGCTGCCGATTGTGTGAAAGTTGTGTACAAGTTCCTGTGTTTGGAGTAAGGTTCTTTGAACACTTCGACCATTAGCTTTAATATGTTGCAACCTTAAACCAGCACTGGAATCAAACGTGCGTCTGAGAGTTTATACGAAGCGGAGTATCTGACTGTAAGAGACTCTTGCATTGGTGTTAGCAATCCAGGTTTCAGCGCGGGTTCCTCCCCTCTGCGCTTGTTTCCTAGGGCTCGATGCAGCTGGCAAGTCGGGTTGCTGCAGGCGAACTGAGAACTGGCGGTAAGCAAGTTGCGGGGACCTACCTGTGCTTGTAACTGTCCGTCCTTCGCCCGGCAATCAAACGCAACCTGCTTGCCTTAGTAACTGAATGCGCCACTGTTACTCGTGGGGGGGAAAGTGAAGACTCTTGATTTTGGCAGGCTAGGATCCCCCGACCCCGGCCAGAGCGATGCTATCTTCGCTCGACCAGCACATCTTCGAAACAACCCCGAATCAGCTGGGTTCGAGGAGATGATGGTTCTCGCCAAGGGTCGTCGTGTTCTCTTCTCCCTGGCAACATTTGACGAGGTTAACCAGGCTCGCGCTTTCTCACGGTCTTCGGGGGCAATCGAGGTTACTCCCATACAAAAAACACTCCGTAAGGTCATGGCCTTGAGAGTTCAGGGCCTGGCGTTAGGAGACGAGCGTCAAGGTGATGTAGACCTTGGAAGGATCGAGGCGGAAATTCATGCAACCGGGCTTTGCAACGAAGATACAACCCATGGCCGTTAGAGGACAAGTCTTAGATATCGCCGGTCTAATGAGCCAAAGGGCAGCGTCGGTTCAGCGGTTTGCTCTCTTCACCGGCATCCCGCTGGCGGACTGCATCAAGATCATCTCTAGCGCGCAGGAGAAGCATTTCTCGCGCCGACAGACAATTTTCTTCGAAGGCGATCCGATCCGCCACATCGCGTTGCTGCTCTCAGGTTGTGTGAAGGTCACACAATTCAGTCCCAACGGTCAGGAAGTGATCTTGCGCCTCAACGGGCCCGGAGAAATGGTCGGGATGCTTGGCTTGCACGCCAAGGGCAACCACTCGTCGACCGCACGGACGGTGCAGATGGCCACCGCGTTGGTATGGGATGCAGCCCACTTCGAAGCGGTCTCAGAACGCTTTCCCCTTCTCCGTCGCAATACCGCGCGCGTTCTCGAGCAGCGCTTGCACGAACTCGAAGAACGCTTTCGAGAGATCTCCACCGAGAAGGTCTCTCCGCGGCTGAGCAGTCAACTCCTCCGCTTGCTGACCCAGGTTGGGAAACGCGTGAATGACGAGGTCGAGATCGGCCTTTCCCGAGAAGAGTTAGCGCAACTCACCGGTACCACTCTGTTTACCGTCAGCCGGTTGCTCTCCCAGTGGGAAGTGCAGGGAATCGTAAGCGCCCGACGAGAGATGGTACTGGTCAGAAATGTTCAGGCGTTGATGGACCTGTCGCAGGGCGACTAAGGCTTGGGGTCGGGGCCAACGGCCCCAAACGATGGCCGCCAAATCATTCCAGACTTTGGAAACTCGCTTCATGCAGGTCTGCGTAACCGAATGCTAGCCGGAAGCTCTGCCGCCGATCCATCGACGAAAGCACGTTCTGCAATTGCTCGTGGCCGCTGGCGATACCGGCTCCGATTCCCCTACCGACTCCCAGATCCGTTAGCCCGAGATTGACCATCACCAACTGAGCCCGATTCTGCTCTTGCGCGTACCTGGTTTTCGTCGGTGCTGGTGCGAAACCCGGCTCCGTCAGGAGCCAGAGTTCCCCCTCCACAGCAAGGCGAGTCTCTTCGGCGTTGTTATGTCGAATTGGTTAGGCAATGCCGCAAGTAGATCTGGCGATCCGCAACTGATGGACGTGCCTTTAGTTTGCGGGGTTCTTGCGGGCGTCCTGAGTCATCTGCTTCCGCTGCTGGTACAGATTCTGTAAATTCTGGACCCGTTCGGCAAAACTGCTCGGGGACGGGCTCGAGTCGGATCCCGATGAGGCGGCGACAGCATTCAGGTTGGCTTGCGTGGGCGGGATGTCGACCGCCACCGATTGCGCTTCCGCTTGCACGGACGGCGCATCTGACGCCGGCGACGCGACCGCTGCGACAGGTTGCGATTCGGCTGGCGTAGGCTGCGTGGCTGCGACTGGTGTCTCCGTTGGAGTCTCCGGTTCAGGAGTACTGGGAGTCTCACGGGAAGTTTCCGCAGGGCTGGAGTTGCCTTGGCCGAACCTCCCTCGCCGCGGCGTACCCCCGTAACCACCCATACCAGCGCTGGCCACGGCGGTATCAGACTTGCTACGCGGGGTAAGCAGCACACTTTGGACGCCCAGCGGATCGGTATCGGACGCCTGGACGATGTAATCGTAATCGGTCCAGCTCAGCAGCGTTGCAATCACGTCGCGGGCGGGTCCCGGGCCCAGCCGGGCGGCGATGCGCTCGCGCGAGGCATTGGGGGGCACGTCGATCTCCGCGCCCATGCGGGTGCGGATCGCCACCAGAATGTCAGCCAGCGTCGAGTTGTCTGCGTTGATCGTAAGCTCGCTGCCGTCCCACGAAACCTGCGGGATGCCGGGCGGCATCTGCTCCGGCGTACGACGCTCGGGAGGAGGCGGCGCCGGCATGGTCACTTCCGGGATAGATTCAGGCACAGCCGGCATGGGTTTGGTAGCACGGTGTGTTTTCTTTGGGCTCCGAGGGGGCGCCGCGGGAGCCTTCTGGGCGGAGGCGACGGCAGTGACCATAGTAACTGCCAGCCCGCACACGAGGGCCGTCCACCGGATACGTGGTAATGGCGAAGCGCCCTGCGCCTGGTTTTTCATGGCTTCCCGAAGGTCATGATAGAACATCCCCATCGATTCGGACCCCATCCGGTGCCACCGGCCGGCGGTATGAGGTACACGGCTGCACCTCGTGGCGATTGAGAAAGCGGTTCAACTTTCCAACGGCTCCGACCGGGGGGAATTCGATTGCAAGCCGCACTTACCTCATATAATAGCGGAACAAAGATACGGGTATTTGCGCAAGAGCAAAGTCACCGGGTCGTTTCCGATGCGGCCAGGGGCCGGTAACAGTCAACCAATGGTACCGTCGTGGACCCGATTTTACATTGAACGTGCCTACGAGTTGCTGTACTTTAACATGCATTCTGATCCCCCCGGGCCTGCGGTTATGGGTCGAAACCCGTTCAGGAAACGAGCGGCCGCTCTGGCGAAACGGTAGCCTGCGAAGCACGGATGTGGCCAACTAGCTACCTCCAGGTTTTTCCGGGAGCCCGGTTTTGCTCTGCGTACTGACCGTAATGGCCAATGAAAGACACCTAATTGTTACGTTGTCAAGGAGGTCCTTATGAACACTCCCACATTCCCGCGCCAGTCAACGGGGCCGAGAAGGGCGCGCTGGCTATCGGGAATACGAATGCTTCTCGTGCTGCCGACGCTCCTGGGCAACAGCGCCATACTGTTCGCGCAATCTGTGGACAGCGCTGACTCCCAGACGATCCAGAAGCTCCTCCAGCGGATCGATCAACTCGAGGCGCGAGTAGCGCGGCTGGAAGCTGCGCAACCGCCCGGCCCGGCGGCCGCTTCCACGGCTGCTCCCGCAACTGCCACTCTGCCACCTGTAGCGGGCAGTTCGACAACGAAGCCTGCTTCGTGCGATGTGGCCGACGCTCAGCAGGAGACGGAAAGTGAGATGCAACCAGGAAGCGGTCTTGAACCGGAGAGAATGGATGTCAGCAAGACCCTGTTGCGGATTCGCGGCTTCGGCGATATTAACCTCCACGGCGACAACCAAAAGGGCGACACGACGTCTTTCACACTCGGCCAACTCAACCTGTTCGTGACTTCTGACATTTCGGAGAAATTCAAGTTCCTGGGAGAAATCGTTTTCGAGGGAGGTCCCGACAACATTTACGGCGTGACCCGGGGAGAGAACAACGCGTTCGGCGTCGATGTGGAACGCATGGTCCTGCAATATTCCTACAATGACTATATCAATCTGTCGGTCGGGCGCTACCACACGGCGATTGGTTACTACAACACCGCCTACCATCACAGCACGTGGTTCCAGACGACCACCGGACGGCCTTTCCTGTTCCAGTTCGAAGATCGCGGAGGAATTCTGCCCGTGCACACCGTGGGCGCATCGGCGTCCGGAATGATTCCCTCGGGCGGACTGGGCTTGCACTACGTGGCGGAAGTGGGAAACGGTCGTGCCTCCCGGAATCCGTTCGTCGAGGAGCCGGTTCAGAACGTGATTGACGATCAGAACCACAAAGCCTTCAACCTGGCTCTGTTTGCACGGCCGGAGGCCATTCGCGGCTTGCAGGCGGGCGTCTCCGTCTATCGAGATGTACTGGCGCCCCTCGAGTCGCCTCGAATCGGAGAAACGATTATTGCAGCACACGCAGTCTACATCCGTCCCAATTTCGAATGGCTCAACGAAGCGATGGTGGTGCGGCACGCTCCGATAGGACAGTCGCACATCTTCCAGACGCCGGGCTTCTACACGCAGGTTTCAAAACGTTTCGGCGCCTACCGACCGTACTTCCGATATCAATACGTGAACAGCGCCGTTAATGAACCCATTTTCCCCGATGTCGGACGTCGTCAGGGTCCATCCGCGGGTATACGATTCGATGCCAGCGAGTCGGTTGCGCTCAAGCTGCAATATGACTACACCACGATTCGCAATCAGCAGGCCATCAACTCGCTCGCGATGCAGGTGGGTTTCACATTCTAGAGAGACTTAACATGCAGCGTCCAATCGGACGATGGTTGATCATCGGAGTCGTCGCAAGTTGCCTGTTCGGAGTGTCGAACGGGCGAGCCCGCGCGGGATCAAATGCTCTCAACGAGGTGAAGCCGTCCGAAGATAACCTGGCCATCGTGGTCAATACGTCGAATCCCGTCGACAACCTTTCAGTGTCAGAACTGCGTAAGGTCTTCCTGGGAGAGCGCAGACATTGGCCGAACGGCCGTCGTATCACCCTGGTGATGATGGAACCGGGCCAGCCGGAGCGCAAAACGCTGATCCGGGAAGTGTGCCAGATGAATGAAAGCGACTTCAGCCAGCACTTCCTACATGGCGTGTTTACCGGCGAAGTGTTTGTTTCACCGAAGACTCTGGCCTCACCGGTGGGCGTTCGCAAGTTTGTGTTCAACGTGCCGGGCGCAATCGGCTATGTGCGAGCGACGGACGTCGACTCCACGGTCAAAGTCCTACGAGTGGACGGACGTCTTCCCGACGACAAGGAGTACGGCCTGCGCATTCCGCCTGCCCCAGCCCAAAGTCAATGAGCGAGCCAGACAACAATGCGGCGGCGCCGGCGCCGGTACAGCCCAGAGACCAGGTTCTCCGGGTGTTCTCGCGTTATCCCTCAGCACTCCTGCTGCTGGTTGTGTTCTCCGTGGAGGTCGGCGTGGGCATGTTCGTTATCCGCGACGTGCGGACCGCGAGCGTGGAAGCCCAGCAAATGTACGCTCGCTCGGTGCTCGGCCTTCGCCAGATTGGAGAGCTGCAATATCAGGCGCAAGAGACTCGCCGAAGTACCCTCTATGCGCTGACCACCAATGACAGCAATCTGCAAGTGGAATACGCCGACCAGTCGCGCGAGGCCGACCGCCGAGTGACCGAAGGAATTGCGGAGTACCTCAAGCAGGCGCAGATGCCCAATGAGATCGAGGTCGGACGAGGCCTGCAACGCGATTGGTCGGCATATCTCAAGGTTCGCGATGAAGTGTTGGCGTCCATTCTGGAGGGAAGCATCAAAGAAGCCGTGGACATGGACCTGAACGGGGGCGTTCCTTCGTTCGAGCGCGTCCGCCAGGACCTGGAGGAGATCAAGCGGCTGTACGACCAGCAAGCCTCCGATCAGCTGGCGCGAGTCGGAGCCTCGTCGCGCCGCTCCATCGTCCGGCTCGTGGGCGTCGTGTGCTTCACGCTGATCTTCGCTACTTTCTCCGTCTGGGCCATCCAGAGGAGCAGAATGCTGGGCGCGGTACAACTTGCCAAGTTGCAGATGGAATTTGTGACTTCCATCTCGCACGAGTTGCGAACTCCGCTGGCGGTAATTCGCTCGGCGGCCGAGAACATTGCCGACGGCGTGGTGGGAGGCAAAGAACAACTGGCAAGATACGGATCGGTGATCAGAAACCAGAGTCGCCAGATTACCGACCTGGTCAATGAGATCCTGCTGTTTGCCTCCACCCGAAACAAGAAGAACCGCTATACCCTGCGTCCGCTGCAGGCTTCAGAAATCATCGATTTGGCAATGGAGAATACGGCCGAACTGGTGCGGGAAGCGGGCTTCGTGGTAGAGAGAAGGGTCGAACCGGGTCTGCCTAGTATCATCGGCGATTTGTCGGCTCTGTCGCAGTGTGTGCAGAACCTGATCGGGAATGCCATCAAGTATAGTGGTCAAACACGCTGGATCTGCGTCCGTGCCTGCATCGACGAAACCAAAATCCCCCACGGCAGCCGGGAAATCCAGATTTCTGTTCAGGACCGCGGTATCGGGATCGATAAGTCGGAACTCCCGCACATCTTCGAGCCCTTTTACCGCAGTCCGGCGGTCAGCGCCGCTCAGATTCATGGCACTGGCCTGGGACTTCCTCTCGCCAAGAACATCGCCGAAGCGATGAACGGCAAGCTTACGGTCGAGAGTAAACTGGGCAGTGGAAGTACTTTCACTTTGCATTTGCCGGTCGCAAAACAAAAACAACCTCTGGCCGCGACCGGAGTTAAGGGCCGAGATGCGGTAGCACAAAAATGAATGAGAATATTCTGATAGTTGAAGACGAAGAAGCACTACGGATGACCCTCGGCGACCGTTTGCGCAGCGAGGGCTACGTGGTTGACTTCGCGGTCGATGGCCGGGAGGGTCTGGACAAAGCTACGCGCTTGCCTTTCGACCTGATCATCCTGGACGTCATGCTGCCGGTTGGCAACGGCTTCGATGTGTGCCGCGACATCCGCCGCGAAGGCCTGGCAACACCGATTCTCCTGCTGACGGCGCGCGACCAGACTGCGGAGAAGGTTCTCGGCTTGAAACTGGGCGCCGATGACTACGTCACCAAGCCCTTCGATACGCTGGAACTGATGGCCCGGATCGAAGCCTTGTTACGTCGAGTCTCAGCTCTTTCCGGACAGAACATCTATCAGTTCGGGCCAATCCGCATTGACGTTCGCGGTACGAAGGTCACGCGCGACGGGGTTGCGGTTTATCTTTCTGCCCGCGAGTTTCAACTTCTGCGCTATTTCGCCGAGCATGTCGGCGCGACCCTCTCGCGTGACGAGATCCTGAGAGAAGTATGGGGGTATGACGCCAGCACCTTCACGCGCACGGTGGACGTGCACGTGGCCAGCTTGCGGCAAAAGTTAGAGGCGGATCCCAAGCGGCCCGAGTTCATCATCACCGTTCCCGGGCTTGGATATAAGTTCGAGAACGGGAGAGGAACGACAGCCTCCTCGTAAGATTCCGCCGTCATTCGGTGTCCCGAATCACGCAATTGTGCACAACGATATGGAAAGTGGCCAACCCTTGCGAGTTGGCCACTGTATAGGATGAACCCCGTCTGTCAGATGCCCGTCCCGCTGAGCGTGACTTTCTGCGGGCTTGGACCTCCGTCATCGTAGATGTTGAGCACCGCGCTTCGAGCTCCTTTCTTTGTGGGCTGGAAGGTCACGGTGATGGTGCAACTCTGTCCGGCACCGACGCTGGTTCCGCAGGTGTTGGTCTGCGAGTAGTCCGACGCCGCTGCGCCCGTGATGACGATTCCGGGACTGATGATCGACATCGCCGACGTTCCGATGTTGGTCAGCGTCACGGCCATCGCCTTCGTCTGCCCGACCGTAACGCTGCCGAAAGCGCGCGAAGTATTGCTGAGTTTCACTTCGGTGGCAACGCCGGTCACGGGCACAGTCTGGGTTCCCAGGCCCAGGCCATCGGTGATGACCAGCGACGCCGTGTGGGTAAGGGGAGCCAATGGCTTGAACGTCACGGTGATCGTGCAATGCAGCCCCGCGCCCAGCGACGCGCCGCAATTCGATTTGGCGCTGTAGTCTGTTAAGTCGCCCGTCAGCCCGATGCTGGTGATGTTCAGCTTGGTAGATTGATTGTTGGTGAAAATGACCGTTTGCGAAATGCTGGTGCCCACGTTTCGAATTCCCGCAAACGTAACACTCAGGGGCGAGATGCTCACGGGCTGGGTGGCGTTGTGTAGCATGGAGACCGAGGTTAGAGCGTAGTTGACGTTATTGCTCACGTAAGCCAGATCCGGCATGCCGTCGCTGTTGAAGTCGGCGGCCGCGATATAGCCCGGCGACACACCAGCCGGCCAACCGAATTGCTCAACGAAGCTGCCGTCACCCTTGCCCAGGTACACCAGCGCGCCCATATACTGCTCGGCACAGCGGTAGGCGCCGCAGACCTGGTAGCTCTGATAGCCGGGCGCGATGGCGATGTCGAGATTGCCGTCTGCGTTGAGATCAACCGCAACTCCCGAGCCTGGAACGAATCCACCGATGTAGTTTTCGTTCTGGGGATAAAAGTAGTAGATGGGAGTTTGGTTGAAGGTTCCATTGCCGTTCCCGAGCAGAACCGCCATGCTGCCGCCGCAATAGAGGCAGATGCCGTCGGCGCTGAGGATCGCCAAATCGAGTTTGCTGTCCTTGTTAAAGTCGCCGACCACCGCCGGAGCGGTGGGCCGCAGCGCGGTAAAGATGGTCGTCGGTGGCTGGAAGGTTCCATTGCCGTTCCCGAGCAGCAGTACGGTCTTCATCGCTGCATAGTCGGTCAGGACCAGATCCAGCTTGCCGTCTTTGTTGAAGTCACCAACCGCAACCCACGACGGGTCGGTAGTCACCCCGGAAGCCACAAGGGGCGCACCATATTTTCCGCTGCCTTTATTGACCAGGACGCTCACGCTGCCATCGTAGTTGGAAGTCACAATGTCGAGCTTACCGTCGCCGTTCATGTCCGCGGGCACCCCGACTGCAGCATAGGAAGAGTTCGTGCTGACGGGGTAGATCACCGGCGTCTTGAACTTGCCGGTACCGAGGCCCAGCAGCACTTCCACGCCGGGAGTCCCTGCGGTGTAGGGCGTGCTGCTGACGATGTCGGGCTTGCCGTCGCCATCGAGGTCAGCGGCGCGCACGAAGGTGATCGGGCCCCATTGCGACGCGCCTAAGTTGATCGCCGTCGGCGCTCCCAGCACGCCGTGTGAGTTCCCCAGCATGACGTTGAGGCCAACGCCGGTGCCGCCACCCGCCTGGACGATGTCGGGACTGCCGTCGAGATTAAAATCCGCCACCGCAATGCCGTAGGTCCACATCGAGACGCTTTCGTTGTAATGAGCGCTGTCTTGGAAGGTGCCGTCGCCATTGCCGAGACCGATGATGACGAACTGTCCGGCGGGATTGCCGGCCACGAAGTCGAGTTTCTTGTCGCCGTTAAAGTCGGCGAGCGCAATCGACATACCGGTTCCGACGTACATGGTGCTCGAGTCCGCGGAGTAAACACCCGACAGTTGGAAGTTTCCGCTTCCTTTGTTGAGCAGCACCCACACAGTTCCGTCGTAGTAGGAACTGACGACGATCTCTGGTTTCTTGTCTCCGGTGAGTTCGCCGACCGCAACCGCGGACGCGTGCGGCACCACGTAGGTTTTGGCGGTCTGGAACGTGCCGTTGCCGTTACCCAGAAAGACCGCGACGTTGAATCCGCCCTCCGAGGACTCGACCACATCGAGTTTGCCATCGGTGTTCAGATCCGCGATCGCCACCAATCCGTTGTCCACGCCCATCGGCTCGGTATACAGCGCAGGTGACGCAAACGTGCCATTCCCGTTGTTCAGCAGCACCGTGATGCCGCCGCCCCACGGGCAACATCCGGTGGCGGAAGCAACGACGATGTCCGGCTTGCCGTCCTTATTGAGATCGCCTACCGCTACCCCAGTCGGGGCGTTCTGGTTAGGAACCGAGGCGAGGAACTCGGCGGAGGTTGGGAACGTGCCGTCTCCCTTGCCGTAGAACACTGCGACCGCCCAGTTCGACCGGTCGGGGGCGATCAGGTCCAGGTTGCCGTCGCCGTTCACATCAGCGGTCGTCAGCGAACGAGGCACATTGTATCCGGCCGTTCCGATTGAGTAGTAGCTATTGAGCGTGAAGTTGCCATGTCCATCGTTCAGGTAAACGCCAACATAGACGGGGCCGCCGCTGACCCACAGCACGGCAAAATCGAGGTTGCCATCTTTGTTAAAGTCGCCCGCCACGATCCCACCGAACGCCCCGCCGGTTTCGTAACCGGTGACTTTGATGGGTGGCTGGAAAGTACCATCGCCGTTGCCGAGAACCAAACCGAGACCCCACACGTTGGAGTTGTTGGTGGTGATGAAGTCGAGCTTGCCATCGTTATTGAAATCGCCTACCGCCAGCGTATAGACGTTGGCCGCTCCCGGAATCCGGTCGCCATGACCGACTCCGCTGAAAGGCTGCCCACTGATGAAACTGATCGGCGGAGGATTCTGGGCGTAGGCCGTTAGTGGAACAGCAACCAGCGCCGCGGTCAGAAAGAGGACAACCGCAAACGCTCGCAGGGCGCAACGAGTTCCTGATCTAGATGATTCAGTAAGTATTTTTTTCGTCATAAAGTCCTAGCTCCATATCGAGCATAGATCCACTGAGCGAGTGGTTTGCGGCTTTTTGTTCGTTACTGCAAAGTCTCTGTTCCGTTTCGGCACGGGTTGTTGACCGGAGCCAAAGTGGGAAGAGCCGTGCTCACTTGCCTGCCGATCGCGGGGTGACCTACTCGGGTGGATTCTGCCGCGACTGGAGCTGCCAGCAATGCGGCATTGGCCAAGAGGCTGACGAGATGTCAGCGAACATTTTCACCAGCATCGTCCAGTCGTTTCACGATGTCAGTTGGCGATAGTTTCGATGGAAATCGCCGGCGATCGGTCGAAATCCTGGCTACCTGTTTTCGTTGATGCAATGTGTTTAAAAACTTAACAACCGTCATAAATTTTTGACGCGAGACTCAGATTTGCCTTGACTGAGGTGAATAACCCGAAGCATGATAACCCGCAAAAGTGAGGCTGGGCTGAGCCTCCGAATGTGTCTTGCTTTGGGGGAGGGAGACACGATTCGCGTTAGCTGTGCTTGGCCCGCTTTCCATTCTCATCAGGGGCGATGCCTCGATCTCTCCTCCGGCCATCTGTGGGGATGGCTCTTAACCGAAACCATTTTGCATTGCTGATTCTCGGTTCCACCAACGCAGGCCACTGCCGAGCCTGTGATTTGACGTCGGGAACCGTTTGCTCTAAATGCTCTCGGGTGTTGGGGGTTTGAATGAGGCTGAAGGATTGGTTGACCAACAAACAAGATTACCGGAACGAGCCGCTTGAAAAGGAAGTTGTCGCAATGCCATTGACGCATCGCGAATTGCTCGTCGTTATGCGGTCCCTGGGTGTGGCGCGCGAATCACAACGGACCGACGTTGCCGACAGACAGACGATTGGCTTCATCCGAGAACGCATAGCGCGGTTCGCGGAACGACAGGGCGCTTGGTGGGACATGCCATAACATTCGCGTGGTAACCTTCGCCGCAAGGCGCGTGCTGCCTCCGCGCTGAACCACACGAATATCTGCGCGATCTGCGGCATCGATGAGGGCGATGGGCGCGCCTTCATCGCCACGGAACAACTGGAGGGGCAGACACTCCGGCACGTCTCTCGGACGTGTCCGTCTGTCTAGTGCGTGAAACCGAGAACCACGCACCCGCGAAGAGATCTACTTTTGATCGGATAGCGCTTCGATCTTCTCGATCACCAATGCGCTCGAACCGCCCCGCTGAAAAACCTTCCCGCTGGCTGTGACCTTCTGCCCTGCAAAGGGTAGCAGTTTTTCGTTCTGTCCAGAAGACGGCGTGGTGTCAGCAATCGGCCAATAGACTGTGCCGCTGTCGGTCAGGATCACCAGCGGCGACCCCGCTTTCGCGCAAGCCACCGCACACTGCGTGCTGATGGGCTTCTTGAGACTTTTCGTGAATGCGCAGGCTGAGTCCAGAACGTAGCCCTTCACGGTGACGGGCTTGCCGGCGTCTGCGCCCGCTGCCAGAGCAGCGATGACCAATGCGCTGGGGAGCAGAATGTGTGCTACTTTTCGGAGATTCATTGTCGGTATCCTCAACTCGAAATCAGACCAATGAGAGCGATTGAAGTTGCGAAAATCTAATCGGGTGGACGTAGCCGCGCAATAGTGCAAAGACACTACGTTATTTGCCACAGAGCGGTGAATCTCGCCCATGGTGAGAACAGATACTACTTTCAGATTATTGATCTTCCTTCCAGCCTCCCTATAATCGCCGCACTTCGGTTGGGGTTCAATTGCTGCAGACAGAGATGACTCCTTTCCCGCGAGGTGTGTTTTTGCGTCCCGCGTCCAGGAGCGACTCGCGAGAGCGTGTGGGGGAGATATGACTAGTTTTGGAAAGCTGGCCTGTGTCTTAGTAACGATCTTTGCAGGATTGAACCTCTTTGCGCAGCAAATCACGGGCAATATCCGTGGGATCGTTTCGGACCCCACGGGTGCACTGGTGCAGTCTGCCACGGTTAGCGCCAAGCAGATTGAGACTGGGCTGACACGTACAACGACTACCGATCGCAGTGGAAACTACCTGTTGCTCGAGCTACCTGTCGGGCACTACCGGCTGGAAGTTGCCGCCAAGAATTTCCAGAAGTATGTGCAAGAAGGGATCTCGTTGGATGTGAATGAGACGGCATCGGTGCCGATCCATCTGGTGGTGGGAGTAGAGACGCAACAGATCCAGGTGCAGGCCGACGCACAACTGATTCAGGGGACGGTGACCAGCCTCGGGAAGACGGTCGAGGAGCGCGAACTGCTCGACCTGCCCCTGGATGGCCGTAACTTCACTCAGCTTGGATGGCTGCAACCGGGAGTGGTGCCGGTGACTCCCGGCCTGCTGGAAGCGGGGGGGTCATTGCGCGAAGGACAAGCGTACGCAGTGAACGGCCAGCGGCCCGAGTCTAATAACTTCCTAATCGACGGAGCCAACAACTTTAATGGCGTGGACGGCGGCTTCGTTCTCAAGCCGCCCGTGGACGCCATCACCGAGTTCAGAATTCTTACGCACAACTCCAATGCGGAATTCGGAAACAGCCTGGGCTCGACCACCAACATCATCACGCGCTCTGGCTCCAACGCAATTCATGGCGCGCTCTGGGAATTCCTGCGCAATGACGCTCTTGACTCCAAAGGCTACTTGGCGCAAACCGTCGAACCGCTGAAACAGAACCAGTTCGGCGCGAGTTTGGGTGGGCCCATCCGCAGAAACAAGACCTTCTTCTTCGGATATTACGAAGGCTTCCGCAACCGTCAGGGAGAAACGCGCTCTTCAACCGTGCCTTCGCTGAATGAGCGAAATGGCGATTTTTCAGAAATATGCCTGGGCGGTTTTGACACCAGTGGTCCGACCACCGGCATCTGCAAGGATCGGGATCCAGTCACGGGACAGCCCGTTCATCAGCTTTTCAATGTCTTCCTTAACCATCCATACCTCTACAACCAGTTCCCAATCGCCACTGACGCAAGTTCACTTTCTCTGGGCCTTCTGGACTCGTTTCCGGAACCCAAGGGCGGAACGAACGTCTTTACCTCGACTCAAGTCGTGCGCCAGGACTCGAATCAGTTCGGCTTGCGGCTGGACCACTATCTTTCAGTCTCCGACACTTTTAACTTTCGCTACTCATTCAGCGACGGCACACAATTCAACCCCATCCCCACATCCGGTGCCAGCGTGCCGGGCTTTCCGGTGGGGCAGGAACAACGGGCGCAGAATTTCGTCGCGCAGGAGACCCACAGCTTTTCTCCCGCCGTGATTGGTGTCCTCCGTTTCTCATACCTGCGGAATAAATTTCTGTACGGTGAACGTACTAACCACACCACGCCCGCCAGCCTCGGCTTTGACTACCAGCCAAGCTTGGACGTGGCCACCGGTCCTCCCTTTATCCAGGTGAACGGGTACACAACCATTGGGGATCCGATTACCGGACCGCGCAACACTTATGAAAACTCTTTTGACTATTCCGGCTCTTTGAGTTGGGTGCACGGGCAGCACGACCTTAGATTCGGAGGCGGGTACCAGCACCTGCAGTTCAATGTATTGCAGGGCATCGCTACTAACGGCTTTTTTGTGTTCGCGGGCTTCCCGGTCGTAGGCGATGCGTTCGCAAGCTTCCTGTTTGGCCAGCCGGTCTTCTTTCTCCAGGGCCGCGGCGACTTCTCTCGCGGTATACGAGGGAACTCCCTGAATGGTTACGCTCAGGACACATACAAAGTCACGCGGCGCCTGACTCTGAACGCCGGTCTGCGTTATGAACTTCCCTTCCCTTATACGGAAATCAAGAATCGGCAAACGTTGTGGATTCCGGGCCGCCAGTCCACAGTCATGCCCGATGCACCCAACGGACTGCTTTACCCCGGTGATCCGGGCGTGCCCGCGGGCTTGATCCCAACCTTCAAGAAAGGTTTTGCTCCGCGCGTGGGCGTGGCATGGGATCCGACTGGAAGTACGAAGTGGCTGGTGACTTCTGCGTATGGAATCTTTTTCGAGCCGTACTACACGGGGCAGGGCGGGCCGCTCCAGTCGCCCATCAGCGCTCCGCCCTATCTGCAGACCCAGCAGATCAGTCTTGGTCCAACGGGTCTCAATTTTTCCGATCCCTACAATGGAAACCCACCTCCCGACGGGACGTTTGCGAAGCCGCTGACCAACCTGACGCTTGCTCCCAACCTGCCGCTGCCCTACTCGCAGGACTGGGACCTGAACGTTCAAAGGTCCTTTGGCTCCGATCTACTATTCGAAATCGGCTACGTGGGAACAAAAGGAACCAAGCTGCCGCGCTTCATCGAAGGCAACCCGGCTGTGTACATTCCGGGTGTTGACAGCAGCGGTCATCCGATCTCCACCTCGAGCAACGCGGACCAGCGGCGGCTACATTCGGGATGCACATTGGATGCTAGCTCTCCTCCTTGCGTTTACTCTTCAACTGGTCTGATCGCGGGCATTGCCAATTCCTCCTACAACGCGCTGGAGGCCAGCCTTAAGAAGCGGTTGAGCCACGGCATTTCGTTTCTTGCCTCCTACACCTACTCCAAGTCGATTGATGACGCTTCTTCATTCAACATGACCGGCTCAGCGGCCAAACCTGTGGCCGGCGAGAATGATCTGGCACAGAATCCTTTCGACGTCGCTGCGGAACGGGGCCGCTCCTTGTTCGATGCCCGTCAGCGGTTTGTGCTGAGCTACCAGTGGAGTCTTCCCTTCTGGAATCACCCGCGCAACTGGTATCAGCAGGCCCTCGGCCACTGGCAACTCAACGGAATTGCGACCCTGATGACGGGTACTCCGTTCACCGTCTTCGATTCGACTGACTTTTCCGTGCAGGGCTCGGCGCCGGAAATCAGCGGATTTTTCTCCAACCGGCCGAATCTGGTTCCCGGACAGAATCCCAACGCAGGACCCCACAGCCCGAGTGCATGGCTCAACGGAGATGCGTTTCAACGAATCACGCAGGATCCCAACTCCCCGGTGCAGCAGTTTGGCACCGCAGGCCGCAACATCGCAGAAGGACCGGGATACGCAAATTGGGACTTTTCTGCGTTCAAGAACATTCGCATCACGGAGTCCAGAGAGTTTCAGTTCCGGGCTGAGTTCTTCAATATCCTCAACCATACTAATTTCCGTCTGCCCGACAGCGACAAAGGTTCGCCAACCTTCAATCAAATTCTTTCGGCCCAAAACCCACGGCTGATCCAGTTCGCGTTGAAATTTTTGTTTTAGGGCTGCGGTTTCGGAGGAAGCTTATGCAAAACGATGTTTCGAACACGAAACGCAAGGCCGTAAGAAGAGCGTTGGTTCGCGGGTTGGGAGTGATTGCCCTGCTGTGGGTGATCGGCTGCATGTCGATCTACGCCGTTATGCGGCAGCCGCCAGAAGAATTTGCTCGAGTCATGGCGAGGATACCGGGGCCGGTCGCATTTCTTGTCTTTCCGTTTGAAACGTTGTGGACGCGCGCCCGTGCCGGTTCGCTGCAGGTGGGCAGTCCGGCGCCCGACTTCGCGCTGACCAAACTGGACAAGAGCGCGCAGATACAGTTGTCGGCGCTTACGGCACACCGGCAACCGGTGGTGCTGGTATTTGGAAGCTACACCTGACCTCCGTTCCGGCGGGAGGTTCCTGCCCTCAACAAGCTGTACGAGCAGTACAAAAGCCAGGTCGCGTTCCTGGTTGTCTACATCACCGAAGCGCATCCCAGTGACGTCTGGCAGATGCAGAGCAACATTAAAGACAAAGTTATTTTCTCCAGCCCCAAGAGCGAAGAGGAACGTGCCCTCGTTGCCGGCGCATGTGTGCGAAAGCTGGGAATTGAAATTCCAGCGGTGTTGGATGTGTTTGGCAACTCAACCGAGCAGGCATACACAGCCTGGCCAGATCGCATCTACTTGATCGATGCGAACGGGCGTGTGGCGTACAAGAGTAGGCCGGGCCCCTTCGGGTTCAAACCGGAAGAGTTGAAGTACACCTTGACCCGGTTACTGCAACCCCAGTAGGCGAACATTGCGCGCGTCCGACAAGGGGTAAATCGGGAGTTTGAGACGTACTTCAGACGTTCGCAAAACAGCGCACACCGGACCTCGCATCCGCAAATTGGCTGTTGCGAAAAGCAGGGGCCAGAAATTGGAAGAGCGGGTTAGGAACCACTTTCGGCGTACTCCGAGTGCACGCGAACGATTAGCAGACCAACCAGTACCGCGCTCGCCAGCATGACGATGCGAATGAAGAGGCCGGTGTGAAACGCCTGGTCTCCAGCGACGGTGCGCAGCAGGCCCGACGTTGCGCTGATGGTGCAAAGTGCGAAGTAGAGTTTTTCCATCCATCCGCGGGAAATAATGAAGAGCCACAGCAGAATCGCGGACACGATCGCAAAGATCCCGCAGAGAATCCACGTGCCACGGGATACTGTGGAGGGTGTCCAGATGCCGGCGGCGGGATTGGCCACAATCATCTGCCTCACTGCCAGCAGGAGGAACCCGATAGAATGTGCCAAGGCGACGATGGCACGCTTGCGGTTGGTGAGAATGGAGAATCCGCCCATGCGTGACAACAATGTACCGGAAGTGCCAAACATGAGACTGTGATCCAGATCACGGTGCGCAGAATCCTGGATCGTTTGCCGCTCGCCGCTGCCACAGGTTCTGGGATTTCGAACGCTGACAGTCGAAAACTCCGCGCATGGCTGGTAGAATCGAAAGTTGCATCACCCGCCCTTCTGTGGGGCTATAGCTCAGCTGGGAGAGCGCATCGTTCGCAACGATGAGGTCGTCGGTTCGAGCCCGACTAGCTCCACCAATCTTCTCAATGGGTTGGCGATAATTGCAGCCTGCTCTTATTGGACCGTAATGGACCGTGAATCGGACCGTGCGTCTGTTGCGCTCGCTTTAGCAAACTCCGAGAGCTGTTCTAGTGCTCGGCGTTGCGCCAGCGGCACGATTTGAGCGTAAATCTCCATCGTGGTCGAAATGCGCGAGTGGCGCTGACCTTGCACCGATTTGGGATCGGCTCCCGCCTGAACCAACCATGTCGCGTGTGAAGTGCGGAGGCATCGCCAATTAACATGCAGCCCCAACGCTGTGGCTGCTGGTTTGATGTGCCTTCGCAAAACGTTTTGGTCATTCATCGGCTTGCCTTTCTGAACGCTCTGAAAAACCAGATCATCCGGTCCCGATGCTTTGACGAGTTTATGTTTTTCGCACCGCACGTCCCGCACGAACTTCCACCGTGAGAGATTTCAAGCGGTTGATGCGGGCGATTACCTGCGGAGCAACGCCAATCGTTGCTGCTGAGGCACTGGTTTTTGGAGTTGACCAATCACCACGGCAGAATCGTTCCTCGACCGTGATGCTGTCGGAATGGATGCAACGCCACTTCAGCCCGATTAACTCGGAGACGCGCAACCCAGTCCACACACTGACAAACAGCATCGAAGCGTAAGGCTCGGGCACGAGGGTGAGCAGCGCGTGGAACTGCTCAGGCGTGATGGTCGATTTCGGCTGACGGGGGCGCTTGTCCAAGGGCAAGCGCAATCCGTCTAACGGATTTTTGAGCAGGCAGTCCGCATCGACCGCAGAGCGGAGGATGGAAGACATGGTGTCCCTGATTTTCGAGATTGTGGGATAAGGTACTGCCATGCTCGAAAAATACTCTTGCACCTTGAGCCGTGTCAGTTCGCAGAGAGACAGCCGCGAAAATTCTGGCTTGAGGTACTTCGAGATCACGCGGTAGTAGGAATCTTGCGTGCTGCTCGAAAGCAGTGGCAGGTACGTTTTGATGTACTTTTCGGTCACAAAGTCACCGAAGTTCATTGCCGAGCCGGTCAGAACCAAACCTTGATTGACGGGGTGCAGTTTCTGTTCGGCGATCTTTTGCACTTCTCGCAGTGGCATGTCTGCCGGTGCTAGTTTCAAGCGTTGACGTTTTCGGTTGCCTGTCAGGTTGGTATCCCAAACGCGCAACCACCAGTATTGACCCTCCTTAAATGGTTTCGGACTTTGAAACCTCCGTCGCGCCATGGCTTCTCCATGGCTTGCTCGGGTTGTTGCCTCAGCCGGAAGCATACACTGTGTCGCTTGCGGCTTCGGTATCGAAATTTGGCTAGTGCGTTTCATGCGAAGGTGCGAGAGTCAGTTCCGGCCAGTTTGTTTCGCAGCCCGGAGAGGCTTATGAGTGCTGTCCTGTGGGAACGACACCTGAGCAATTCTTTTCCGGGCAGCGATAGCCGGATACTTTTCCGTTCAACCAATTCGTTCCCGTCAATTCTGGATTCACCCAAAAGGGCTTGGTGCAATCGGGACACGTTAGGCGATAGCGTTGTTCGAGTTGACCGATGCGGGTCAACACGTCTGCTTTGATCCCTTGCTCTACGAGCTTGGAAAGGGTCTCGATTCCCGCCCTTTCACGAACGAACATCTGGACTCCGCATAGCGAGCAGATGACATAAGGCTTCTTCCGCTTGGTCATCCGTACGTCGAGGGGCCTCAGGCAAAGAGGGCAAGGGAACCACTTCGTATCCGCATTAATCATCTGTAGTCTCCTTATAAAGTGTTACTACAGGTTTTGCTGGTGCGCAATTGAAAAATCACATGATATCCATTGTTAATGCGTACTTTACGCAGTAGCGGAGGGTCTTTCTCCCAAGTAATGCTTTCCTGAAGAGTGGAATATCCGTATAATCGTGCCGTGTCAAAAAGAATTTCCCGAAAAACGCCCTCGGTAGCGAAGACTCCCTCCGTTCAAACAACTATTTCGCCTGGACCGTCGAAAAAGCAGGGAAGAGGCAGGCCACCAAAGATCGATCCTTCGACCGTGGTCGGAGCCGCCGATACCTATCGCCGATGGTTGCCGCAGTTGTGGCCGAAGTTAGGTCCGCGACTCTTGGCGGCAAAGTCTTCAGGAGAAGTGAGGACGGCGCTCCGTGAGCTTGCGCCGGGCGTTAGCGCCAGCTTGGCCCCGTATTCGCAGCTCATCCTCGACATTGTGCGGGATGCGAAATTTCCCACGGTTCGGCCCGCATCTCAAATTCATTTCTTGGCGGATTCGCTGGGCGGGCAGGGGTTCGTGACACCACGCCGATCTCGGGAAATTTGTGCGGAAGGAAGGAACAAGGTACGGCACGTGATTGTTCGGCGGGAATACTACATTGAGTGCTCGTGCGGCTATACAGGGCCAGCACTGGACGGAGCGTGCCGAGACTGTGGTACCTGGGAGTTGTCGTGGGACTTGATTTCTAAAGAAAACCCCTAATTTCGATGTGAAGGGTTCGCCCCTCGGAGCCACCCGTTACATACGTACGTAACGTTAGGACGGCCTCAGGACCCTCGACGCAGGTATTCCAGCCTGGCACGCCCTCGGTCCGTAAGGCGGTAGGTCAAATGGCCGCGCCTGGAATTCGGATGTCGGTCGAGCAATCCCTGACGCCTGAGGCGTCCGAGATAGCTGTAGAGGGAACGCCGGTCAGGGGCGGGGCGAAGCCGAGTACGCACGTAGTCCGGTTTAAGGAACCCGTTAACGTGCGCGAAGATCTGCAAAACCTCTAGTTTTGTCAATTTATGTACTAAAGAACGCGGAAACGTTGGTAGTGTCCTAAAGGTGCGCAGCATTAGGACACTACCGAAAAGTTAACCGGTATAAGCTAGTACACATGCTGGTGTATGATAACTAATAGCGGGACAAATAAGAACCCAGTCCTAAATTTCGACCTGTACGCCTTAAGTTATTGTTCGCGAGCAGTTCTTCCTGGCTGCGGCCGCGCAGAACATCAAGAGATTGGTCCGCTTCCTCAGCCAAGGACCAAGATCACTGCTCCCGGCAACAACTTAGTTTCATCCTCGCAAGAAACTCCTCAGTGCTGCGGTATTCATATCCACCAACTTCCGATTCCGCACAGCCCTTTTTCAACACTCACGGGGGCTTCTTGCCGCAACGTCCCATTTTGGGAATCGCTCGGGTTAACGGTTTTTCTTGAGCCGCCACCGATCAAACGGAACTAGACTGGTAAGTGTCTCGCCTCCCCGAAGAGCAGTTCCCGCCAGTTGAGACGCAGCACCCCCTGAGGCGATTTCGACAGAACCTCTAGGCCCATCACCTTCGGACAGACCGACGACTTTCCGCCTCTGGGCCTGAGCATGCTGTGTGGGAAAGAGGAACAAAGAGGAGGACATCGTGAAACGTACACTTAAACTCAGCGCACCGTCTCTCTGCTTCCGCCTCTCACGTTATCAGGCCATGTGGACCCTTGTTCTCGGTGTGATGGTCCTCGCGGGATCTTTGTGCGTGCCGCTCGCACAAGCCCAAGTCTATCCTGCGGCCGAGGGCTATATCGGTTTCACCATGCTGAACAATGAATACGGGACAGACCGGCACAACTCGCCGGGTGTGCACTTCAGCTTCGGCTACAACGCAGCGCGCAATCTGCGCCTGTTGGCAGACTTCGGTGCGGAAATACACGACACGAACATTGTCTGGACCAACGGCAAAAGAGCGAGTGCCGACGACTACCAGCTCCTGTTCGGACCGGAATTGACGATTCGTACCAGTCCGAAGGTGACGCCGTTTGTGCACGGGCTGGTGGGCGTGGCGTTCCGGCACTATGCCGTACCTAATGGCAACTGGATCTGTATCGACTTTACCTGCTACCAGGATCACTTCGACATCGCGAAGGAGGCCGGATTCGCTACCGGAGTGGGCGGGGGAATGGACTGGCACGTTCACCCGCAGGTTTCGCTACGACTGGTGCAGTTTGACTGGATTCGGACAAACCTCAGTCGTGATAACGCAGACTTCTCGCCTGTCCAAGGTCTGCCGACGCTGAGCGGGTGGCAGGACAATTACCGTTTCTCCTGCGGCATCACGTTCCGCTTGGGGGAGAAGGGCTCCCGGAAGTAATAACAAATTCCGTAGCGCGGCTCGATAGAGCCAGCACCCCACAGGAGGTGCGAAATGCTGTACAAAATGATCGCGGTAGTGCTTGTCGCTGTCCTTCTGCACGGGAGTCTGATTGCACAAACCCAGCCGCAGTCTCCAGTGCAAACCCCGGCCGAGATGCAACAAATCCTCCACCAAGCCCAGGGGAAGGACAAGGCTGTCAAGATCACCGTAAGAAAGAAGATCGACAATCAGAAGAAATTCAGTGGCAAGGTGAGCGATATCTCGGATACAGCCTTCGTCGTTACCGACCAGAAAACCGGAAGAATTCACAAGTTGACATACGAAGATGTTCGGGAAGTACATCAAAAAGGATTGTCGAAGGGTGCGAAGATTCTGATTGTCAGCCTAGTCGTTGTGGGTGCCCTTATCGGCATAGCATTCGCCGTCGCTTGCTCTGCCGAAGGTGGCCCCCATTGTTGAGACCCAGGCGAGGTGTCGCAATCAGGCGTTCTCACCAGCTTGCGCCATTTGTTCGCCGGGAACCAAGGTCAAAGAGTCTAAACGACATTTATCGACAGCAACGCCTATACCCAACGCAGATGGGGGGGGCGGCCCGAATCCACCCCTCCGCCCCAGGACGTGACCGGCATCACTGACGTAATGTGCTCCGCCGTATTGGATTGATCTGTCTCTCTCGAAGAGTGGCTCCTACACAAAGAGTTGGAATTCTCTTGCTTCCGAGAATGCGCGGGCCCATCTTGCCCGGTGAATGAGACGACCTTCGCCGGGGACAAGAAGGAGGTGTGTGATGCGGTACCTTCTCACCTCATCCTTCTGCGGCTTTGCCGCAGCGTCTTTGCTGAGTTCTTTCATATTCGCGCAGAACCGGCACGAAGCGTACATCGTCCTGCGAAACCCACCGGCGGTAGCGGTCTTCGACACTACGAAATGGAATCAGACCGCGACCATTCCGCTAGAATCACGACCACGGGTGGCGCAATTCGATGCGCGCTCCGCCACCCTCTATATCGTTGCCGAAGAACTGCCCGCGATTCCGGCCGGGCGTGACGGGCAACCGACCAGCAACACGAACCACTTTCGCTTAATCGTCATCGATGCGGTTGCGCGACAGATCAGGCAGAACATACCCCTGGGCAGTGGAACGTCCGTCGATTGTTCTCCGACGGCGAACAGGGGCCGCCTGTTGTGCGTGTGCTACCACGCGAGCCCAGATCGGACCCAGGTCACGGTCATCGATACGGAGAAGAACTTCGAGTCGGCGGCAATTAAGCTCGATTACCGCGCGCATTTGGCAGCGAGCAATGCCGATGCCAGCCGCGTGTTCTTACGGCAAGGGGCTCAGCGGGCCCAGGACCAGTGGGTCGTGCATTCATTTGAGCGGCGGACCGAATCCGGCGCGAGCCGCTACGAACTTGCAAAAAGCTCGCAGGTGCGCGGTTTATGGGACATGGTGCTCTCGCCTGAGGGGTCGTGGCTGTATGTATTGGCCCTCGGCGCCGATTCGGACAAAACCAAGCACGAGGATGGTGCTCGCGTGTTGGTCGTCGATCCCAAAGAGCTAACCGTCGCAGCTGAATTCCCTGTCGGTAATCTAGGGTCCGTTCTTACGCACCACTTGGGGATCAATCCCGCGACCGGGCGTGCCTTGTACATTGGAGGAGGAGACTACACCGGCGGACGTTTCATGGAATTCAATGGGGCTTCCGCCCCGCTTACCATCGAAACGGGGCCACGTCCGCAGCGTTGGTACCGGGTCGGCGACCAGCAAGGGATTTGGATCACCAACATGGATCAGATGCGGTACCTTCCCGCCGGAGGTGACGGGACGAGCACGCGCATCACGCTGCTTGGCTCATCGGAAAAAGAAATCGGCATCGGCGGAAGCCCCGGCCCAATGATCTACCTTCCCCGACAAAGTAAGGGAGTGATGCTAATCACCGACAGAGAGGGCAACGCGCAGGGCAAGGTGGCCCTGATCGACTTCCGCCAGCAGCGTGTGGAGCGAGTCATCACTACCGGGAAGAACAGCGTCGGCAACACAATAGCGAACTCCCTGCTCGCTCTGGCGGGCGGGCTTCTGGCGGTTGGGATGAATGAACCGCTCGGCGGCGGTGGTGAGCCGCAACGGCATGCGCAACTCGTTCCCACGGCCGACGGCAGCCTGGTCTATGCGCTCAACAGCGTCACCAACGACGTGACCGTGATCCGCACCGCCGACGGTGTCGTGCTGGACAGAGTCAGAGTCTGTCACTGCGCGGTACTTTCCCCAGCGCCCGGCGTCCGGTTCATCGCTGCCCATTCCAAGGTCGACGGCCAGGATGATGAATTGACGTGGTTCGATACACGCATCAACAAGGTGAAATCGCAGCTAAAGCTTTCAAGGGAAAAGGTGCGAGTCACGGCCGCTGTGGCCACAAGCAATATTTTCGTCGTACTGACGTCCCGCGCTCTTCTGCTGTGGAACAGCGATAACGGCGAGCTAGTGCACAGGACCGACAATTTGAGTGATCCAATCGGCATTTTCGGCACAGAAATCGCAAGCATCACAACTTTGCCGACTGACCCCTACGACTGGTTTACCATTTCCAGCTTCGCCGTAGATTAAATCGTCGTGGGTGTTGAAGGAAGGAACGATCTGCCGCCTGATGTCGGGGCGACGTTTCTTTTGCGTCACGCGGAAGTGGTTGCGCGGTAACTTCTGTTATCAGGCGATTACACTCCGTCGAAAGTCGCAAGTAACCCATTTGGAATCAATGAACCTTAGCTACGCGCTTTCATCCCTATGGGTGGGCCGCAGGCCCATGGCAAACTCAGAACGACTTGCATATCAGCTTTTCGCCAAGACTAGGCCTGTGCCTTAATCCCATGCTGCGGAGTGGAGGGCCGCCAGCATGCGAAAGCGAAAAGCCAAACTGAACTATCGTCGGATCGTACTCCGACTCCCCGACCTCGACCATTCCAAAATGGCCGTGCTCAACAGCCTCACTTCGCCGGGCTCGCGCCGGTCTATCAGTTTGCGATCAATCAGTTCATCACCTGGTACTGCTCCGAACCCCGCTTGGCGTTCAATCGCATCGTCGTGGTGCGCTACCGCATGTACCTGGAATCCCGAAGGCTCGCGGCCAACACCATCAATCAGCAACTGGCCGCCGTGCGGCGGCTGGCGCACGAGGCCGCAGACGCCGGGCTGCTCAGTCCCGACCTGGCAGCCGGGATCAGCCGAGTCAAAGGCGTGAAGCAGCTCGGGCTCCGCTCGGGCAACTGGCTGAGCCTGGAGCAAAGCTCACAGGTGCTAAGCCGCGCCCGAGGCGACCGCATGCGTGAGAAACGCGACTATGCCATGCTCGCGTTGCTTTTTGGTTGTGGACTCCGCCGATCCGAGCTGGTCGGGTTGGAGATGAGCGATGTGCAACAACGGCAGGAGCACTGGGCCATCGTGGATTTGATCGGCAAGGGTGGGCACATTCGCACGGTTCCGATTCCGGGATGGGCGAAGGGGGCGCTCGACGAGTGGGCGGAGGCTGCCGGGATCAGGGACGGAAAGATTTTTCGGCGAGTGAGCCGGACCGGAAAGGTTTGGGGCAAAGCGATCTCCCAGAACGTGGTCTGGTACGTGGTAAAGGGGTGCTGCGAAAAAGCGGGGCTGGAGCGCATCGCGCCGCACGATCTGCGGCGAACGTGCGCGAAGTTGTGCCATTCGAGTGGCGGCGAGATCGAACAGATTCAATTTCTGCTCGGGCACGCCTCTGTGCAGACGACCGAACGATACCTGGGCTGCAAGCAGAACCTTGGGCATCCGGTGAACGACCGCTTCAACCTTGGAATTGTGGCCAAAGCTAGTGCCGAACAGAACCAGCCGAAAAGCATGCAAGCAACAGGGGCTGGAGATACAATTCGGCGAGGAGATTGCGATCATGGCCACCCTGCCGACTCAAAACATCTATTCGAAGATGCGCGACCTGCGTTGGTCACCGAAGGAGAAGACGATTGCCCGTCGAGCCTTCGACCGCGCCCTGCATCGGGAGTTGGAAGCAACCATCCAAGAAGCGAAGCAGATCGCAGCGCGGATCAAGGAGCCAGACGAGCTGTGGGAACTTGAACGCCATTTGACGCAGCGTCGGAAAGAGATCGACGCGAAGTACGAATTCAAATACTCCATGCTCCTCCTCGTCTTGGCTGACCTCGTGCGGGAAGGGCGTATCAACCCGGATGAGTTGCATGGCCTGGGCGAAGACAAGCTCCGTATCATCCGCGACCACGCCCAATTTGCGACCTGACGCCGCGGGGTTCTGAGTGAAATTGCCTGTTAGCGTCAGTTGACAGTTTTTGGTTACAACACATACTGCTTACAACGCTCACCGCGCAACCACTGTCGGCGGGATGCAAAAGAAAGGCCGCCCAAACATCGGGCGGCTCATCTGCGATCTTGGGTCGGACAAATCGGTAAGCCTCCTCGGCCCGGTCCTTTTCAGTGCACCACCTGGGTCACGGTCGCCGAAGCCGAACTGTAGCCCGCGCTGCCCGCATACGCAGCTGTGACCACGTCCGATCCGCGCGGCAGCGTTATGGTCGAGAACGTTGCCACGCCCGTACTGCTGACGTTCGCAGTCCCCTGGGTCCCGCCGTTGTAGCTGAAAGTGACGGGCTGCCCCGACGGCAGGCCGCCATTGCTGGTCAACCTGGCCGTGAACTTGACTGATGCGCCGAAAGCCGACGGATTTGGAGTTGAGGTCAGCACCATACTGATTGAAGCCTGACTCACGGTCTGCTTGATCGCTGACGACCCACTTTTGCCGTTAGACGCATCCCCGCCGTAGGCCGCTGTAATCGAGTGTGTGCCCACGGCGAGTCTGGGCTTGGTAACAGTCGCTACGCCTCCGCGCGGCGTCGCCGTTCCAATCGCGAGCGTTCCGTCCCGAAACGTCACGGCACCTGTCAGCGGGTAAGGCCCGGTCGGTGTAACGGTCGCCGTCAAGGTCACAGGTTGTCCATAGATTGAGGGATTGAGACTCGAGCTCAGGGTCGTGTTCGTCTGGTCCTTGACCACCACCTGCGTAACCATCCCACTACTCGGCTTGAATGTCGTGTCCCCGGCGTAGGTCGCCTTTATGCTGTGCGTCTTGACAGTCAGCGAGGAGGTTGTGAAGGTCGCCACACCACCAGCCGTGGTGCCCGTGCCGATCGCAGTGGTGCCGTCGTAGAATGTCATCAGCTCGCCGTTCGGAATCGCGCCATATGCCGATGTCACTGTCGACGTGAAGGTCACTGGCTGACCCACGAACGAGGGCGTACCTGACGTGATCACAACCGTGTGCGAAGCACCGCGAATGTATTCCGTCAGCGTCGCGGAAATGCTGTTAGAGTTGTGAAGATCACCGGAGTATGCGGCTGTGATCGCGTGAACGCCTACTGTTTTGTACTGTGTGCTGTAGGCAGCCTGATTGCCCGCTACGGTGAACGTTGCGACCGCCGAGCCCCCGTCTTGGAATGCCACGGTTCCCGTCACCGGTTCGCCGGACTGGCTGGTGACAACCGCAGTGTAGGTCACAATTTGGCGGATGTCCGACGGGTTGGCACTCGACACCAGAGCCGTCGTCGTAGAAATGTGGGGTCCTGTGTTGTTTAGTAGCACGCCCACCAAGCCGCCGCCACACGGGTCGATGCTCGTACAATAGTTCGTCACCAGCACGTCGGGCCTGCCATCCCCGTTGATATCCGCAACGGCTACCGAGTAGGCCGGATACCCGCCCGAGCTATAGGTCTCCGCAGGCTGGAAGGTTCCGTCGCCGTTGCCCAGCAGCACACCCACCGCTGAACCGCCCGCTAATACTAGATCGGGCTTGCCATCCCCGTTCACATCCCCCACGGCTCCAGATTGCGCTCCAGAGCCGCCGAAGCTGTAGCTCACTGTAGGCTGGAAGGTTCCGTCGCCGTTGCCCAGCAGCACAGCCAATACCTGACTGTAATTGGGGCTGCTGCCCTGTTGGTTGGCCACGAGTAGGTCGGGCTTGCCGTCGTTGTTCACATCTGCCACCGCGATGGATTCTGCCGCCGACCCGCCCGAGCCGCGGGTAGTGGCCGGCTGGAAAGTTCCGTCGCCGTTGCCCAGCAACACCCCGACTGAGCCGTCACAGCTACTTTTGCTAACGCATTCGTTCGTGATCAACAGGTCGGGCTTGCCGTCGTTGTTCACATCACGCACAGCGATCGAGGTGGTCTGAATCCCACCAGAGTTGTAAGTGAGAGCCGTCCCGAAACTTCCATCGCCATTGCCGAGCAGCACAGCCACCGTGCCATTTGCACAACTGGAATCCGAGCAAAAGTTCGACACAAGCAGGTCGGGTTTGCTGTCGTTGTTCACATCTGCCACGGCCACCGAGTCGGAATAATACCCGCCTGAGCTGTAGGTCAGCGCAGGCTGAAAGCTTCCGTCGCCGTTGCCCAGGAGCACACCAATTACAGCGTGGGCGCAGCCTTGGCTGTCGCAGCCATTCGCGACGACCAGGTCGGGCTTGCCGTCATTGTTCACATCCCCCACGGCAACGGACTGCGCTATTGCCCCGCCCGAGCCGTAGGTCACGGGAGGCTTAAAAGTCCCGTCGCCGTTCCCCAGCAGCACTCCAACTACGCCGCTCAAGCAAGTGTCAAGGGTCTTGCCGCAGTTCGCCACGATTAGGTCGGGCTTGCCATCGTTGTTCACATCCGCCACGGCTACCGAGAGGGCACCCTCTCCTCCTGAGCTGTAGGTCGCCGCTAAAATGAGTATCGGCGTGTCCGAAGCCATCGGGCCGGCGGCGAGTCTGTCGCTCTGCCTGCGGATCGCAGGAGTGGGTTCGGCGTTGTTGGCTCCGGGTAGCGCCGGGTGATGCAGGGCATGCGAGCGTGCGCTATCCTGCCGCGCGGATAGAACGGCTTGCTGAACAGATTGCTGACCTGAAGCTGTCATTTGCGCCTGGGCAACGAAGGCGACGGACACGATCAGAATTGCGAAGAAAGCAACAACAACGCTGAGAGAATAATTGCGACTCCGCCTGTGAGTCATAGAAGACCTCCTTCACGGAACTAGGGGCGGCGGTCGAGGTCGATCATTCAGTGACGCGCGGCCTGATCTCGAACTGCCAGGCCAAAAATACGAATGGTCACCGACAACCAATTGCTAACGGGGCCGACGTTCAAAGCTCTCGCCTCAGGGGGAGTGCGCGTCTCAACTGGTGGGAAGTGCGCTTCGAAGAGAGGCGGGACGTATTCATGCCAACACAAATAAGCCCTAGTTGTCAGTGAGAAATGTCACTTCTTGATGTGCGGCCATCGGTTACGGTGCAAAGACCGCCGTTGTTGTGTTGTTGTTGCAAAATCGCCTTTACACTCACGACGGGTCAATGAGTGAAAGCGCGATTTTCCGAACACTCAATCGGAACTTCCAGAGGAATATAATCGCGCGGTGGTGCAACACACAAAGACGAAAGCACAAGCTCTGATCCGCGCAGGGGCGATGATCTTGGTCATCGCTATCGGTTCCTGGCTGGTATATCACTTTGGTTTTCCCGCGCCGCGAAGTCCCGAACACTTTAATGCGCGCACCAGCGGCACTCCGTACATTCTTTTTTCGATCTTCGGAACCAGCGACGGCAAGCGGCTATGGGCCGTCGGCTGGGGTGGCACGATTCTGGAGTCGGACGGCGGCGAACACTGGAATGCGCGCGACAGCGGCACTCGAGAGGAGCTTTGTTCGATCTTCGGGACCAGTGACGGCAAGCGGCTGTGGGTCGTTGGCGACAAGGGCACGATTCTGGAGTCGGACGACGGCGAACACTGGAAAGCCCGCACCAGCGGAATTTTTGAAGGTCTTCATTCGATCTTCGGAACCAGCGACGGTAAGCGGTTATGGGCCGTCGGCTCGGGTGGCGCGATTCTGGAGTCGGACGATGGTGAACACTGGGATGCGCGCAACAGCGGGACTCGAGACGAGCTTCATTCGATCTTCGGAACCAGCGACGGCAAGCGACTGTGGGCCGCGAGCCAAAGTGGCACGATTCGGGAGTCCGACGACGGCGGCGAACACTGGGATGCGCGCGACAGCGGCACTCCGAACAATCTTTATTCGATCTTCGGGGCCAGTGACCGCAAGCGGCTATGGGCCGTCGGCACGAGGGGCACGATTCTAGAGTCCGACGACGGCGGCGAACACTGGAATGCGCGCACCAGCGGCACTCCGAACAATCTTTATTCGATCTTCGGAACCAGCGACGGCAAGCGGCTGTGGGTCGTTGGCGACAAGGGCACGATTCTGGAAGCAGCAGTTCAATAGCTGCCCGTGAAGCGGATGATATACGTCTTTCTTTCGGGACCTGTTTTATATCGTTTTCTCCTTTAAAGAACAATTGCTTTCTTCCCAAAAGCCGCGACGGTTTGAGGACGTTCACCCCACGCACGCCGAAGAAGAACACATATAAGCTATTTACCGGGTTGTGAGTTTCCATGGGCCTTTGGCCCACCCATTGACATGAAAATCTGGTCGAGTCTGTAGGTGTACGCTCATGGAGCGTGGACGGCGAAGGTCTGTTTACACTCTGGATAAAGTGAGGCCGTTTGTGAGTTTGATTAGGAACGCGCGTTTTGAACCAATCTATGTCGCGCCACTCCTCGGAGTAGGAGGGTGGTAGCACGTGACGGTGTGTAACCTTTCTCGCGTGCGTTCTGCCGCTTCCACGCGAAGGAGGAAGCGATGAAGATCGCGGGGATTGACGTACACAAGAAAGTACTGATGGTGGTTGTCATCGATGCGAGTATGCCGGAAGAGAAACCATGGCGGCGGCGATTTACCACCATGCCGAGCGAATTACACCGACTTTTGATCTGGTTACAGGAACAGGAAGTGGAAGAGGCGGTGATGGAGTCGACCGCTCAGTACTGGCGGTCGGTGTGGCTGGAACTGGAGCCCCATATGCGTTTGCACTTGGCGCAGGCGTTCTCCAACCGTGCTCCACGGGGGCGTAAGCATGATTTCAAGGATGCCGAGCGGTTGGTGCGCCGACTGATTGCCGACGAGTTGATTTTGAGTTTTGTGCCCAACGGAGAACAGCGTATCTGGCGCAGTATGACACGCATGAAGGTGCAGCTCACACGCGACCGAGTGCGACTGCAGAGCCAGATGGAGTGTCTGCTGGAAGAGATGCGGATCAAGCTGTCGATTGTGGTCAGCAATCTACTGGGTGCCGCGGGTTGCGCATTCTGCAGGCTTTGGCAAGCGGCGAGACTGACCCCAAGATGTTGGCGCAGCTGGGCGATGAGCGGTTGCAATGCACCGAGGAGCAACTGGTGGATGCTCTGACGGGGAAAGTGCAACCCATGCACCGGGCAATGCTGGCCTTACAGCTCCAGCGGCTGCAGTTGATCGATCAACAAATTGCCCAACTCAACGGCCTGATCGCGCAGGCCATGAAGCCGCATCAAGAGGCGGTGATGCGACTGGCGGAAGTTCCCGGACTGGGAGTGGATTCGGCGCAGCAGATCATCGCGGAAGTGGGCGTCCAGGCCAGTACGTTCCCGTCGGCGGTGGAGTTGTCCTCTTGGGTGGGAACCTGTCCCGGCAAGCAGGAAAGTGCCGAACAGAACCACAGCAGTCGGTCTGCGAAAGGCAATAAATATCTGCGGCGGGTGCTAAATCAGGCGGCGCACGCAGCCGTCGCGAAGAAGGGCAGTCATTTCCAGGTCGTCTTCCGGCGTCTGTTACCCCGTCTCGGCTACCAATCCGCCATCTGGGCCGTGGCCCATCGCCTCTGCCGTGTGGTTTGGAAGATCTTGCATGAAGGAGTCCGATTTATCGAGCAAGGCCGCGAACCTGACCCTCAAGCCAAAAAGAAGCGCGCCCAGATGTTGGCGCGAGCACTTCGCAAGCTCGGTTACGAGGTCGTTCTCACCGCCATAAACCAAGTTGCTGCCCCAAATGCTACCTAAGTCTTACGTGGGATTTTCGACGGAGTGTAAACGCTGATTTCAACAGTTACCCTCATGTCGGCCTAGGCCCAGTGGCGAGTCCTTGCCTTCAGCGCGACAATAGAACTTGATCGGCGTCTTCTGTGGGAGGAGCGCCATGAAAATCCGTGCTAATGCAGCCTTAATATCAAGCGCATTGTTTACGTTCGCGCTGCTTGGCCTCATTCGACCCGCCTTGTGGCTTTACTTCAGTCAAAGTGACAAAGTGGCGCTGGCGAAGCTTGATATAGGCTTTCAACAAGCTGCCATGATGGCGCACTATCTCGGCGTTGCTTGTCTGGCAATCATTCTCATCGGACTGATGGTGACATGGACAGGCTACGTTAAACGAGTTCGCTCCGCATGGCCGGTATTGTTCGTCATCGCGTGGGCTTGGGCATTCCCGCTTTTCGCTTGGCCGCAACTTAAGGGACCGAGAGTCTTTACGCTTCCCGAGTGGATCTACAATGCGATCTACGAGCCGGGATCTCCTCGATCCGCCGCTGAGCTGGTTGTGATATTCGTACTCATGGTGATGGCGCTGCTGTTGCCGATAAAATCATTCTTTTTCGTCAGAGAAACTTCACCTCCGGCCCAGCAACCCTCGCTCAGGCTAATCGTTCGCTCCGCTGTCACCGTTCTGCTGATTGTGATTGCGCTCCTTGTGTGGATACACGCGCAAGTCTACGAAATTCCGCCCGAAGCCTTAAGCAGCTGGCGGTCGCCGCCGCCACCGCCACCACCACCGAGTCGCGCTTTCAAAGCTCAATGATTTCGTCAACTAGCGAAACATCCCGATTACACTCACTGACCGACCAGCCGCCCGACACAGACCCTTACAATGTTCCCATGCTCGTGCTCGCCTCTGCCTCTCCGCGACGCCAGGAATTGCTGCGCAACGCCGGCATCCCATTCGAGGTGCAACCCGCGCACATTCCTGAGGACCCGCTGCCAGGGGAAGGCGCAAGAGGGTGTGCCGAGCGGTTGGCGCGCGAGAAGGCATTGGCAATCTCGGAGAAGCGCCCTGCCGACGTCGTGCTGGGAGCAGACACGGTGGTCGTGATCGACGGCCAGATCCTCGGCAAGCCGACCGACGCGGCCGACGCCGCCCGCATGCTGCGGGTGCTCTCGGGACGGGAGCATCAGGTGATTACGGGCGTCTGTTTAGTGACCAGTGGCCAGTGGTCGGTGGCCAGTGAAATCACCGCAGTGACCATGTCCGCCATCACCGACACGGAAATCGCCAGCTACGTCGCCACCGGCGAGCCGATGGACAAAGCTGGAGCCTACGCGATCCAAGGCATCGCTTCGCGCTGGATTCCGCGCATTGAAGGAGACTACAGCAATGTAGTGGGATTGCCGGTTGCCTTGGTGTGTCAGATGCTGCGAGATCTGGAACTCGCTGCCAGGTGAGATAAGAACCCGACTATCGTGCGGCGCAGGCCTGCGCGGACAAGAGTGTCCGCGCCACACAGTTACGATTTCTTCTCTTCGCTGCTCTGCTCGCCGTCTTTCATCGAATTCTTGAAATTCTTGATGCCTTCGCCCAGGCCCTTGCCTAAATCGGCCAACTTGCTGGGGCCAAAGATGAGGAGAGCGATCGCAAGAATGACGAGCAACTCCATCGGGCCAATTTTTCCACCAAACATACCTACCTCCAAGGGTTGTCCATCGCCCAGGCGGGCATACCATCGCTCTAGGACCCCACCTAGATTCTAGGGTACCGCGCCTCGCCCGTCAAAAGGCAGCCCGGATTTCTTCTCACCGGCAGGGTTAACCCGGGTCACGAGTAGCGCCGAAGTAGCGTCGGCACCTTGCCGGCTGTCCGGCGGGCGCCCTCGCCCGCCGAGCCACGGCGATCATCATTAAACACTCTCGATCAGGCCTGCGATCAGCGCGGCCCGCCTTGGCAATTCGGAGATCAGGATGTGCTCGTGGGTAGCATGGGCTCCGTCCCCTACCCCGCCGAGGCCATCCAGGGTTGGAATCCCGAGGCCGGCGGTGAAGTTTCCGTCGGAGCCGCCGCCGACCGCTGCTTCGCCAAGTTTCCATCCCAGATCGCGGGCGATGGCCACTGCCTTTGCGTACAGCGCGGCGACGCCCGCCGTCCGCTCCATCGGCGGACGGTTGATTCCGCCTGTGATCTCCAGCTTGCATTTGCGGTTGAAGGAGCGGAGGGCACGCATCTTTCGGTCGATGCCCGCGGCGTCTTTCAGGCGCGCGATGCGGACATCGACCTGGGCTGTGGCTTCGGCGGGAACAACGTTCGTTCTTGAGCCGCCGCTGATGATCCCGACGTTCACCGTCAGACCCTTTTTCAGGTCGGTAAAGCCTGTCACTTTCTCGATCTGACGGGCGAGTTCGACGATCGCGTTCACGCCCTTCTGGAAATCCAGTCCTGCATGCGACGCCTTGCCGGTGACCTTGATCTGATACTCTCCCACCCCCTTACGGGCGGTTTTCACTGCGCCCTCAAATCCGTAGGAAGGCTCGAGTACCAGCACCGCGGCTGCCTTTTTCGCAAGCGCTTCGGTGATGACGCGGGACGAGTCACTGCCCACTTCTTCGTCCGAAACGAGCAGTACGGTGACCGGGCGCGGGAGTTCGCCATGCCAGTCTTTCAGCGCCGCGATCGAGTGAAGCATCAGGGCAATGCCGGACTTCATGTCGAGTACGCCGGGACCGGTCAGCTTGTCGTTCGCAAGCCGACAGGGCATCGTAGCCAACGTGCCGAGGGGATAGACCGTGTCGTAGTGGCCCAGCAGCAGTACCGGCTGGGCGCCCGATTTGCCTGCGAAGTCGACTTGGAGGTGATTGCCAAAATCATCAGCCCGATGGATGGTCAGGGCCCCGCCGAGGGCGACAAATTTCGCGGCGACCACGTCGCTCAGATGGTCTACAGCGGCCTTGTTGTCACTTGGGGATTCGAGTTCGACTAGTTTGCGAAGGGTGGCAAGGATCTGGTCGCGCCGCTCGGCGAAATACGCGAGGCGACGCCCGGCTTCGAAGGTGGACGGGAGGAGTATTTTTGTGGAACGCGCCATTCTCGATCCTGCGACGTGCGCTACAGTATAATCTTCGCCTCTTGAGAAACGGCATGACTGATACAGCCCAACCCACGCCTGACGCCTCAGCACCGGCGAAACCCGCGATGGAGATCGGCGACATCTTCAACATCCTGCCGCATCGCTACCCTTTTCTGCTGATCGACCGCGTCCTTGAACTGGTGCGCATGAAGCGCATTGTCGCCCTGAAGAATGTGACCATCACCGAGCCCTTTTTCCAGGGACACTTTCCCGGTAAGCCGATCATGCCGGGAGTGCTGATCGTGGAAGCGATCGCGCAGGCGGGCGGGCTCTTGCTGCTGACCGAGGTTCCGAACCGCGACGAGATGCTGATGGTGTTTACCGGGATCGAGAAAGCACGTTTCCGCCGCCCCGTGGTGCCCGGAGATCAATTACGCATCGAGGTCGAGGTGCGGGCTTGGCGCATCACGGCAGCACGGCTCGAGGGTAAAGCATATGTGGACGGGAAGGTTGCTGCCGAAGCAACCGTGACCTGCCGCCTGGTGCCGCGGGCTATGGGCCCCGGAAGCTCGGAGGCCGAGTAGTGGTCAGTGGTCAGTGGTCGGTGGTCAGCGAGCAACCGAACAACGCCAATTGTGTTTTTACTGGCCACTGGCCACTGCCCACTGGCCACTCCAGCTAAAGCATGTCCATTCATCCCACCGCGATTGTTGATCCGAAAGCCAAGGTTCACCCGTCCTGCAAATTGGGACCGTATTGCGTGATTGGGGCGGACGTCGAACTGGGTGAAGACTGCCACCTCGTCTCGCACGTCACGATCGAGGGGCCCACGAAGATTGGAGTCGATAACGGGTTCTTTCCGTTCACGTCGATCGGGATGGCGCCGCAGGACCTCAGTTACGCTGGCGAGCCTACGCGACTTGAAATCGGCGACCACAATGAAATCCGCGAGTTTGCCACCATCAATCGGGGCACTGTCAAAGGCGGCGGGCTGACCAAGATTGGGGACTACAACCTGATCATGGCTTACACCCACATCGCGCACGACTGCCAGATCGGCAACCACATCATCATGGCCAACGCCGCCACGCTCGGCGGGCACGTGACGGTGGGTGACTGGGCAAACGTCGGCGCGCTTTGCCCGGTGCATCATTATGTGCGGATTGGCGCGCACTCCATTATTGGCGGGGGCAGCACGATCACGCGCGATGTGCTGCCGTTTTCGAAAACTTCCGCCGAACGTGGTACGAATGCATACGGGTTGAATGCGGTGGGTCTGGAGCGGCGGGGATTCTCGAAAGAACGGATCAAGAAGCTGCATCATGCGTATCGCGTCCTGCTCGCATCCAAGCTGAATACGTCGCAAGCGCTAGAGAAGTTAAAGGCAGAAGCGGATCGCGGAGAAGATGTCGACATGCTGATCCGGTTCATCGAGGAGTCGGAACGCGGCGTGATTAAGTAGTGGTCAGTGGCCGGTGGTCGGTGGCCAGTTAAAATCCACCCTACGGATGACTCATGCCTGTACAGTGCTACCGACAACTAATAGCCTGGCAAAGGGCGATGGACTTGGCGGCAGCGGTCTACCAAGCTACGAATGGATTTCCGAAGGCGGAACTCTACGGGATGACAAGCCAGCTTCGTCGTGCCGTTGACCACTGACCACTGACAACTGACAACTGACAACTATGAAACTTGGTCTCATCGCCGGCAACGGCAGGTTTCCCTTCCTCGTGCTCGACGCTGCTTGTGCGCAAGGGTACGACGTCGTTGTTGCTGCCATCAGGGAAGAGGCCTTCCCTGAGATCGAGTCGAAAGGCGCCGTGTCCGTTCACTGGTTTTCGCTCGGCGAACTGTCCAAGCTCATCGACACGTTCAAGGCTGAGGGCGTCACGCGTGCCGTCATGGCGGGTCAAGTCAAGCACAAGCAGATTTTTTCCAGCATCAAGCCCGACTGGCGGCTCGCCAAGGTGCTGCTTGCGCTGGGCACGCGCAATACGGACTCGCTACTCGGCGCCGTCGCCAAGGTTCTCGCCGATGAAGGCATTCTGCTGGAAAACTCGACGGCGCTGCTTGATCCGCTGCTGGCCAGGACGGGCGTGCTGACCCAGCGCGCGCCCAGTGAACCAGAGCGCAAGAACATCGAGTACGGGCGCGCGGTGGCGCGACACCTCGCACAGTATGACATCGGTCAGACGGTCGTGATCGCCGAGTCGGCTTGCGTGGCGGTTGAGGCCATGGAGGGTACGGACGCGACCATCGAACGCGCCGGGGAACTGATGCGTTCGCTCGAAGGCGAGGCCTCGACTTTGAGCCGCGCGCTCACCGTCGTGAAGATTGCCAAGCCCAATCAGGACATGCGCTTTGATGTGCCGGTGATCGGCGTAAAGACCATCGAGACCATGCAGCGGGCGGGCGCCAGTTGTCTAGCGATCGATGCCGGGCGATGCCTGCTGCTGGATGGAGAGGCGATCATAGAAGCCGCAAATCAGGCGCAAATCTCGATCCAATCGGGATAAGCGAGATTAAGCGGAATTCACGTTTGTAGCAGAAGCTCTGAGGAGGCTCCCATGACCGAAACCGCCCGCATCGCCGACCAACTTCGCCGTGCCTTCAGTGGAGATGCCTGGCACGGCGACTCGCTGCTTGAAATCCTTGATGGCGTCGCCGCGGCACAAGCGGCCGCACGCCCCATTCCGCATGCCCATACCATCTGGGAACTCGTGCTCCACATTGCGGCGTGGGATGGTGCCGTGCGCCGGCGCTTGGGCGGCGAGGCCGTAACTCTCAGCGATGACCAGAACTTTCCACCGGCGCGGGATACCAGCGAATCCGCCTGGCGCAAGACCATGGAACATGTGCGGCGCGTGCACGACGAACTAGTCCAGGCGGTATCCGAGTTTCCCGATGCTCGCCTCAGCGAACAGGTCCCCGGAAAGCAGGGAGCGCACTACAACTACTACTACATGCTCCACGGCGTTTTGCAGCACGAGCTGTATCACGCCGGACAGATTGCGCTCTTAAAGAAAAAATGAGGACTGAAATCCGCGACGATCGGCGCGCTTGGACCGCAAGCGCTGGTTGCCGTTGCCAATCGGGGACGGAACTGACAGAATAGCGCGTTCGTCCTGAGCCGAGCGGGGCACACTGTGGGTTCGCAACTTCCTCTCAATGTCGCGGTAGTGGGGGCGGGCGCCTTCGGGCGTAACCACACTCGCGTCTACCAGCAATTGCAGCAAGCGGGCAGCGTGCGACTGGTGGGCGTGGTGGATCCGGATACGGCCCGTGCCGATGCGGTGGCTCGTGAGTTTGGCTGCAAAGCGTTCGGCTCGATCCAGCAGATGCTGACGACCCATAGCGAAGTGCAGGCCGCATCCGTCGCCGTGCCGACCGTGAAACATCTCGCGGTGGCGCGCACCCTGATGGAAGCTGGGGTCGATGTACTGATCGAAAAGCCACTCGTGTCGACCATTGCCGAGGCGGGCGAGATTGGGAGTCTCAAGGACAAACACAACCGCGTGGTGCAGGTGGGGCACTTGGAACGTTTCAATCCGGCGGTGCGCGCGACGCTCCCGCTGATCACCAAGCCCATGTTTTTTGAGGTGCACCGGTTGAGCGAATTCACGCCGCGCTCGCTCGATGTGGACGTCGTGCTCGACCTGATGATTCATGATCTGGACATCGTGCTGACGTTCGTCAATTCGCGAGTGCGGGAGATTCGCGCCGTCGGCCTCCCGATTCTGTCCGGCAAGGTGGACATTGCCAACGTGCGGTTGGAGTTCGAATCCGGCTGCGTGGCGAATTTTACGGCCAGCCGGGTCTCGACCGAGCGCGTGCGCAAGCTGCGTTTCTTCCAGCCGCGCCAGTACATTTCGATCGACTACGGGCGGCAGGATGTGCTGGTGTTTTCGGTGGATGGCGCGGCCGGGGCGGATGCCAGGCCCAGCGTCAATCCGCAGATCCAGATGTCGAAACCGCCCATCACCGCCGAGGAGCCACTGCTGGCCGAGATCAAGGCGTTTCTGCAAGCCGTGCGCGATCGGTCGCGCCCGGTGGTTTCTCTGGAAGATGGTCGTCGGGCCCTGGAACTGGGCCTCGCCATCGTCTCCGAAATCAAGAGCCACGCAGGGCGCATTGGCGTTGCCTAGGCGCGACCCTGGTCATGGAGCGCTGAGGCGGGCGCGGCGCGGTAGATTACTCCAGTACTCACCCCAACGCTCGAAAAAATGCGACAATTAGAGAATAACGGCCGCACTTCCCGCGTTTTTACGTAACTTTACGCAACTCAGGGACTTGGCCGTGTCTCTAACGGTTTATAGTCGCAGCAGATGGCAGTGACCCAAATTCCGCCCCGCGATCCGATCACGCCGGTTGCGCACCCAGCCGAACAGCGCGACCTGTTTGAGGCGCAACACTGGGAGACTGCCTACCGCAGCTTCAATCCCGACGCGGTTCCGCATCTTCTGATCCAGTTACAGGACGATCTCTCGCGCGCGCGCAAGCGAGAGGCGGTCTGGCTTTCCGTCATTCTGCACCTGTTCGTCGTTATCCTGCTATGGAACGGCGAAAAACTGATGGGGCTGTTGCCGCATCGGCCAGTGGCTTTGGCCATCCCGGCGAATGTGGTCCGCGACAAAGACGCAACCTTCCTCGAACTTCCGCCGGATGAGCAGAAACTGACGCGCCGCCCGGACGCAAAGGTCATTTCGGATAAGGACCGCATCGCCACCAGTAAGGCGCCGCAGATCGACCGCGATGAACTGAGGAAGATTCTGCAGAGTGCGCGTCCCGGACGCCCCGGCGAATCGGCCCAGCAGCAGCCCATGCAGCCGCCGGCGCAGATGGCGCAGCAACCGCCGCCCGCGGCGCAGGAAAATCCGCAACAGAACAATAATTCGGGTCTTGTGGCGCCCGCGCAGAATCCTCAAATCGCGCAGCTGCAGGTGCCTCCGCAGGGAGGCCGCCCGACGCCGAGTTTTAAAACGCCGATGACGGCCGGCTCGGCCATCGAGCAAGCCGCCCGGGCGGCGGCTGCCAATCGCGGCCGCTACGGCGGGGGCGAAGGCGGGGACTATGGATTGAGCCAGGGCCGCAATGGCGCGAAGACTCTGGATCAGGCGGAAATTCTTACCGACACGATGGGGGTCGACTTCGGCCCGTACATGGCGCGCATCACGGCGATCGTCCGCAATAACTGGTATAACCTGATGCCGCCGTCGGTGTATCCGCCGATTCTGAAGCAGGGCAAGGTGTCGATTGAGTTCTTCATCCTGAAAGACGGGAAGGTCAGCGGCATGCAGGTTCACCTGCCGTCGGGGGATGTGGCGCTCGATCGGGCGGCCTGGGCGAGCATCACCGCCTCGACTCCGTTCCCACCCCTGCCCAAAGAATTTCCGGGCCAGTATCTCGGCCTGCGGTTTTACTACTTCTACAACCTGGAAGTTACTGACATGAAGTAAACTGCGGTCGGGATGAAGTAGCCGGCCCGGTGCGCGAATGGCTCCCATTCGCTACCATAAGAGGAAAGATCGTAATTTGCATCAAACCAGAATATGAAGATTCGCCAACTCTTGCCCCTTCTGCTTCTCGTCAGCCTAACCGCCTTCGCCGAGGACGTGCCGGAGGTCCTGCGTCCGCCCAAAGGCGCTCAAGTCGCTCTGGTGGTGTTTGAAGACCTGCAATGCCCCGATTGCCGCCGGGCCGCGCCGCTGGTGGCCCAGGCCGGCCAGACCTACAAGATTCCTGTTGTCCGCCACGACTTCCCGCTGCCCATGCACAACTGGTCCTTCGAGGCCGCGATTCTGGCGCGCTACTTCGACACGCATTCAAAAATCCTGGGGAACGCCTTCCGGGATTCTGTCTTCGAACATCAGCTGGAAATCACACCCGACAACCTGCACGGCTTTGCCGAGAAGTTCGCCTCCGAGCACAAGGTTGACTTGCCATTCGTGGTGGACCCAGCCGGCAGGCTGGCCGCGTTGGTGATTGCCGACCGGGACCTGGGCAAGAGCATCAACCTCCAGCACACGCCCACGATCTTCGTGGTCAGCAACAAGCGTGCGGGGAAACCGTTTGTGGAGGTCGTCGATCGTACCCAGCTCTATGCGCTGATCGAGAGCATAAAGCGGGAGTAGTGTGGCGCGGACCTGCCCTGAGCGCAGTCGAAGGGATTCTTGCCCGCGTTTCCCAACCCTCAAACCCACCCGCGGTTGACTCTCGCTCACATCTGGAGTATGTTCCTCGAATCTCCCGCGTTGCCCCACTGAGATTGCGGGACCTTCCCACAGAAACGGAGTCAGAGTCCCGGGAGGTGCCCCGAAACCGTCGCTTGTTGCTACTCGGATTTCGATTCGCCCCGGCCTGTCGCAAAAAACACCTCATCTCCCCATGCCTTGGAGGGCTCATGTCAGCGTTGGACCAGATCAAGCACATCGTAGTTCTCATGATGGAAAACCGTTCTTTCGATCACATGATCGGGTTCCTGAAGAATGAGAACCCAGACATCCGCGGGGTGCTCGGCAATGACTACACCAATCCGAGTAATGCCGGACCGGATGTGCCCGTAACCGACGGGGCCAAAGACCAGGGCCAACTGGTGATCGATCCCGGCCACGACTTCACGGATGTTTATATGCAGATGTACGGAGTGCCCTTCGGCAGCCACCCCAGTCCCGTGAATATGTCCGGGTTTGCCAAGAGCTACGAACAGGTAGGCGGAAACGCTGCCGACATCATGCGTTGTTTCCGGCCCGAGCAGGTTCCCGTTCTCTGTACTCTGGCGCGGCAGTATGCCGTCTGCGATCAGTGGTTCTCCTCAGTGCCGGGGCCGACTCTTCCCAACCGCGCCTTTGCTCACTTTGGCACCTCGTTCGGACGCCTCGACATGTCTCCCGATTACTTCCGCGCCAAGCCAAGCATCTATCAGCGACTGGCGAAGGCCGGCAAAAGGGCAATCATCTATTACTACGCCGGTTGGAGCGGCACCCAGGGCCTGACATTTCTTCTCTCCGATCAGCGCCAATTCTTCCGGCTGTGGGGCGACTTCCAGGACGACTGCAAGAAGAATCGGCTGCCGGATTACTCCTTCGTGGAACCCGCCTACTCCGACAGAGGCGGCATCCTGGCGTCCGACCAGCATCCCGACCATAGCATCCAAGCCGGCGAAACCTTCATTCGCCAGGTCTACCAGGCCATTCGCTCCAACAATGACACCTGGAAATCAACCCTGCTTCTGGTCGTGTATGACGAACACGGCGGTATCTATGACCACGAGATCCCGCCCATGGTGGGCCATCCGGATGGCTTCGTAGCGCCGGGCTTCAACTTCGATCGCCTGGGAGTGCGCGTGCCCGCCATCGTGATTTCCCCTTACACCGCCCCTGGCATCGTCGACCACACGGTTTACGAGCACGCATCCATTCCGGCCGCGGCCACCGAGTGGCTGATCGGCGATCCCCACAGCAACGCACCCTACGCCCGCGAGCAATTTGCCAACACCTTTCTGCACCTGTTGACGCTCGATCAGCCGCGCATGGAACCAGTTGATTTCCCGGCGCCAGCTCCGGCAAAAATACCGGCAATCTCCGCGGCAGCGGCACGAACTGCGGCCACCGCCATGCCGCCTCCTCGCCTTTCCCAACTTCACCAGAATCTTGTCAATGAGGTGCACCAGGTTTTGGTACGAAATCACCCCGATCTTGCCAGGAAGCTGGATCCGACGAAGGTGAAAACCGAACAGCAGGCCACCCAGTTTCTAAACAAGGCCATGGCTGCGATTCATCCGAATGCCTGACGCTGGAGGGCGATTTCCGCAGAAAGGACTCCTAATCGTGAAGACCGTGTTCCGCATTGCCGCATTCTTGTGCGCCACTTGGATAGGTTCAGTTCCCCTGACGTGTGCGCAGACCACAGGCGCCGCATCAACGGCGGAAGACTGCGATCGGCGCGCCAGCCAGGAAAAAGATCGCTGGGGGAAGGCTGGTAAACACGTTTGGCTGAGCAGCAAGCTCCACAACCAGCAGGTAGAAACAAAACAAACCTGGTGCCACATCTGGGTAACGCCGGGTTATGAACGCGTACACCAGGTGGAGGACTTTGGCAGAATGGTGTTCACCGGAGAGGGCATTCACCCTTCGCTGGGCAGCATTGTCCCGGGCAGCGGTATGGCCGGCGGATTGGCATTAAACCTTGCCCGTGCTACCAACTCGCCTCCTATTCGTTACAGCGGCAACGTCGAGGCCCGAGGCTCAATGAACGGTTTCTGGGTCGCGGGCGGGCAATTGAATCTGCTGGGGGCTGGGGCGAGCGATAACGACGAGCACATTCACGCGACCTTCTCCGTCAAACACCACAGCCTGCCCAAACTCACCTATTTCGGATTAGACAATTCGAGCCTGCTCTCCAACGAGTCTGTCTACGGGATAGAGAAAACGAACGTGCGCGCTGAGATCGCGATTCCCCTCCCATACTCGTTCACCTTTTCCGCCGCTTCCGAAGGTCTATGGGCAAATCCAGAGGGTAATCACGATTCCAAGCTGCCTTCGATCGAGCAGAATTTTACTCCCGCCGACACTCCGGCCTTAGATGTCTCCACAACATACTTCGTATATGGCGCGGGGTTGGCATGGAAGTATCCCTCAGCAGAGAAAATGTACGGCTATCGCACAAACGTAGGTGGCTCCTTTCGGATGTTTCACGAAACGACCGGTGCGCCCTTCTCGTTCCGCCGCCTCAATGCAGCCTGGGAACAGCATTACACCCCAGATACGAGATTCGACTTCGGATCATTCTCTCTTACCAGTCGCCTGGTTGAATCCTTTGGCCCCGCGGGCAACGCCGTCCCGTTCTACCTGCAGCCGACTCTCGGCGGATCCGACATCGACAGCGTAAGCGATCTCCGCAGCTACCGAGACTATCGCTTCCGCGCTCCGAATGCTCTCTCCTTCCAGGCCGACTACGAACGTGTCATCAAAGATCCCCTGGGGGCACTGTTCTTTTACGATGTCGGCAGAGTCGCTCTCCAGCGCTCCGATCTCGACATCAGCCACATGCGCCACAGCTTTGGCATTGGCATGACGATCCGCGCGGGAAACTTGCCGGTGATTAAGCTCTACTACGCATGGGGCGGCCGGGAAGGAACGCACACCACATTTGGAGCCAACACCAATGCCCTGGGCGACGACCCGGTTATGAGCGGAGTGTTCTAGCGGGCAGCGAAGAGTTTGGGTTTGGGTGGCGCAGCGTTCTTAACGCTGCGATAAGGCCCCTGTTACTATGGGCGGCTCTTGGCCGCTGAGGCCGCGGAGTCGGTTTCTTCCGCAGCACGGCTCGACTGGCGTGCGTGCGGAGAGTTCGCACTCTAACTTTGACCAGTTATCCTGACACGCCCTTTACTTCTGCATTCTGACTTCTTACTTTTGACTTTCTCTCACTCGCTCCACCGCCGGAACAGCAGCGCCCCATTCGTTCCGCCGAAGCCGAATGAATTCGACATCGCGTACTCGAACTGCGCCTTGCGCGCTTGATTGGGGACGAAGTCCATGCCATCGGTATCCGGATCCTGGTTCTCGAGGTTGATCGTCGGCGGCAGGATCTGATCGCGCAGCGCCAGCACCGTAACCCCGGCCTCCAGCCCGCCTGCCCCACCCAGCAGATGTCCGGTCATCGACTTGGTTGAACTGACTGGAATCCTTTTGCCGAACAGATTGCGGATGGCGTGGGCTTCCAGCGTGTCGCCGATGGGCGTCGATGTTCCGTGGGCGTTCACGTAGCCAACCGCGCTCGCATCAAGGCTCGCATCACGGAGCGCGTTGCGCATGACGCGGAATCCGCCTTCGTGCTCGGGGGCGGGTTGCGTCATGTGATAGGCGTCCGAACTCATGCCGTAGCCCACGATCTCTGCCAGAATCGGCGCGCCCCGCCGCCGCGCGTGTTCGAGTTCTTCAAGGATCAAAATGCCTGCGCCTTCGCCGATGACGAAGCCGTCGCGATCCTTGTCCCACGGGCGGCTCGCCCGCGCCGGTTCGTCGTTGCGCGTCGAAAGGGCGCGCATGGCTGCAAACCCGCCCACGCCCATCGGAGTGATGGCGGCCTCCGCGCCGCCCGCGATCATCACGTCGGCGTCGCAGTGTTGAATAATGCGAAACGAATCTCCGACCGAGTGTGCGCTCGTGGTGCAGGCCGTGGCGGTCGCTTCATTCGGGCCTTTCGCGCCATACTTCATGGAAACCTGCCCGGCGGCCAGGTTGATGATGGCGGCGGGAATGAAGAACGGGGAAATCTTGCGTGGACCACCCTCGATCAGCGCCGAATGTTCACGCTCGATGATGTCGAATCCGCCGATGCCCGAGCCGATATGCACTCCCACCTGCTCGGCGTTCTCCGGCGTGATCTGGAGCCCCGACGTCTTCAACGCTTCTTCCGCCGCCGCCATCGCGAAGTGGATGAAGCGCCCCATCTTCTTGACTTCTTTTTTTTCGATGAACCGGAGGGGATCGAAATTCTTGACCTCGGCGGCAATCTGGCAGGCAAACGCGGAAGCGTCGAAACCGCTGATGCGGTCCACCCCGCTTTTGCCCGCCAACAACGCTTGCCAAACGCTGGCGGTGGTGTTCCCGACCGCGCAGATCAGGCCGAGCCCGGTAATGACCACCCGTCGCGCCAAAGCTACTTGCCTGCTTTCGCGTGCTTGCCGATGTAGTCCACGGCGTCCTGCACCGTGCGGATCTTCTCCGCGTCCTCGTCCGGAATTTCGATGTCAAAGGCTTCTTCAAAAGCCATGACCAGCTCGACGGTATCCAGGGAGTCCGCCCCCAAATCGTCCACAAAGGAAGCGCTCGGGGTGACTTCACCCTCGTCCACACCCAACTGCTCAACAATAATCTGTTTTACTTTTTCATCAACGGCTGCCATGTTTCTCCTCGTTTCTAAGCTCTGAGAATCGCGGCCCGACTTCCGAGACCGGCGTTTACTGAAAATTACTGCTGCCCACGGCTTCTTCTTTCGAATGAAATCGGAATCAGTAGTCTAAAAGGGAACGGGAAAGTATGCAAAGGCAGTTCCCGGTTCTCAGTTCTCAGTCTGGGATAACCAGAACCTGTTTCTGTTTTCACAAATGGTTTTGGGAGGGCACGGCTTCAGCCGTGCCGCAAGCGTCCGCCAAGAATGCGGGCTTTAGCCCCTGAGGGTCCAGTTCTCGGCCTCCAGAGTCATTTATGAAACCAATTCTACTGAGAACCGAGAACTGAGAACTGCGAACTCATTTCGAGTACTCGTCCCTCAACCGGGTCTGCCGGTCGGTCATGGGCACGTCGCGGCCTTCGATGAACACGCGCTTCACGTCCGTCTTCACATCGAGCGGATCGCCCTGGGCGACGACGACGTTGGCAGTTTTCCCGACTTCGAGCGAACCAAGTTTGTCGGCCACGCCCCAGATTTCCGCCGGATTGATGGTAATCGCCTTGAGCGCCTCGTCGTAAGGGAGCCCGAATGCGGTCGCGTATCCTGCCTGGTCGGGCAAGTTGCGCACGTTGTGAGCCGAGTACGATGCAAACGCAATCTTCACGCCGCGTTTGTAGAGTTCGGCCGGCAACTTGAAAACAGTGTCGTAACGCTCGTCCTCTTTCGGAGCCTCATAAATTGGCCCGACAATCACCGGCGCTTTCAACGAAGCCACGTAATCAAGCACGGCCTGCGAGTGGCTGATGTGATTCAGCACATACTTCAACTTGAATTCGTTAGCCAGGCTGACCACGGTCTCCAGGTCGCTGGGACCTTCGGCCGCGAGCACGATCGTTTTCTTGCCTTCGAGATACGGCAGCAGCGCTTCCAGCTTCAGATCGTGCTTCGGGGACGCCGGCTCCGATTTCTTGCCGCGGACAGCATCGGCCTTTTTGCGTTCGTACTCCGCCCATTTCGATTGGTAGTCCTGCGCATCCAGAAATGTCTGGCGCAGTTGTGCGGCCAGACCCATGCGCGTTGAGGGAAACTTGCGCTTTTCAAAACCGCCTTTGTTCCGGCGTTCGTCGCCGGTGAAGTTCAGCGGCATGGCGTTGTCGCGAATCAGCAGCATTTCCGTGGCCGAAGCCCCGGCAAGCTGAATGAACGAATCCTGGCCCGGCAGCGTGTCGCTGCTCTCCGGGGCAACCACGGCATTGGTGATCCCGTTCATGCGCGCCACCGGGATCAGCGCCGACTCGGCGTGAAAGGCCTCGGCCGTGTGCATGTGCGGCATGATCTCATCGCTCATCTCGACCAGATCGTTGGTCATGGCCTCGGCTGAAATCTCCGTCAGCCCAAGCTGGGTTTCCGAATCGATCAGTCCCGGATAAATCGTCATGCCGGTAGCATCGATGACCAGCGCGCCGCTCGGAATAGGTGCCGAACTCGCTGAGCCCACCGCAGCGATCTTCCCACCCTGCATGACCAGCACACCGTTTTCGATCACGCCGTGGGTAATGGTCAGCAGTTTCCCACCCTTGAGCACAACCGGCTGGTCCTGGGCGGCGATGGTCAGTGTCCCAATCAGAATTGTCATGGCGAGCGAAGCGAGGAATCTGCATCTCGCTGAGAACTGAGAACCGAGAACTGAGAACTGGTTTTTCATTCTCCCTCCTTGTAGTGCGTCGTTCCCAGTCCCGCTTGCGACCGGTCGAAGTACACGTCGCCGTCAATCAGCACCTTCTCCGGCACGCCGTAGCTCGACAGCGGGTATCCGTCCCAGATCACTAGATCCGCGTCTTTCCCCACGTCGATCGAGCCGACGCGGTCGTCCACACCCACGATCCATGCGGCATTCAGCGTAATCATCTTCAAAGCTTCTTCTTCCGTAGCGCCGCCATAGCGCATCATCTTCGCCGCTTCCTGACTCAAACGTCGCGTATAGTCCTCCGAATCGCTCTTGATCGCCACCCGGACCCCCTTGCGCATGGAGATCACGGCATTCCACGGAATTGCGTCCCAGGCCTCCTGCTTGTATCCCCACCAGTCCGCGAAAGTGGCGATCCCGATATTCGCTGCGGCAATCTGGTCGGCCACCTTGTAGGCTTCGAGCGCGTGATGGAAGCCGCGAATCTTGTAGCCAAATTCCTTGGCCATGGCGATTTCCGTCAGAATTTCGTCCGATCGGTAGCAATGAATCTGCACCATCAGCTTGCCGCGCAAAACATCGGACAGCGCCTCCAATTTCAGATCGTGCTTGGGCGCGCTCGCGTCGTTGTCGCCGCGCTTCACCTTTTCGTTGTAGAGGTCCCACTCGCGCATGTAGTCCTGCGCCTGGACCAGCGCTTCGCGCTGCACTTCAAAATTGCCCATGCGCGTAGAAGGCAGTTGTTCGCGGCCGCCGTAAACTCGCTTCGGGTTCTCGCCACTGGCAAACTTGATCGACCCTGGGGCATTGGGAAACAGCATCTGGTCGCGCCCTGCGCCGTACTTGTGCTTGATGACGATCGCTTGGCCGCCAATCATGTTCGCTGACCCGTGCAGCAATAGCGACGTGGTCACGCCCCCGGCCAGAGCGCGATAGATCGCCTTGTCCTGATAGTCGAAGGCGTCTTTCATCATCATGTGTGGAGTCACGGGGCTGGTGGCTTCGTTGACATCGTCGTCCAGCGCGATGTGCGAGTGCGAATCGACAATCCCCGGCGTAAGGTATTTGCCGCCCGCGTCGATCACGGCCACATCGGCAGGTGCATTGACGTTCTCACCGACCGCCGCGATCTTGCCATCCTTGATGTAGATCGATCCATTCTTGATGTTGCCGTGCGTCACGGTCATCACCGTGGCGTTCTTGATGAGCAGGTCGTGATGCGCGGCACTCGTCGATTGCGAGGAGGCCAGTGACGAGGCAAGCGTCACCGCGGCCCAGACAAAGTTGAGCGCATACTTTCTGATTGATCGCATGCAATGAGCCTCAGAAGAGAATTCCCAGTGGAGACTGTGGATTGTAGAGCCCCGGCCGATCGTGGTCAATCGCGAGAACTCCGGATTTCCTCTGTGTTCCTCTGTGTCTCTGTGGTAAGGGTTTTAGACTTCGGCCCGAGCATCGTCACAGCGCTCTCAGCAACTTGCCCACGCGCGCGGGTCATGTGACCATTTGGAGGTGAAAATTCTGATCGTGCCAGTCGTACTCCTGCTCACGCTGGCTGCTCAAGCGGCCGATTGCCCCAAGAACCAACCCAAAACCGAAGCGGCTCTTCTGGAACTCGAACAAAACTGGGCCCAGGCGCTCGGCCGACACGACGCCGACGCCGTCGCCTGCATGGTGGCCGACGAATTCGAAGATGCCGACGTCGACGGCTCCCTCCATACGCGCAGCCAGATGCTCGAGCACATCCCGCAGCGCAAGCCGGGCTCGAATCACCTCACAGAAATGCGCGCGCACGTTGAAGGCAACTTCGGATTCGTGCGCGGTCTGAACGAAGTGCTCGATCCTTCCGGCAAGATCGTGGCCCGGGTCCGCTTCACCGACATCTTCACCTACCGCGATGGACGCTGGCAGGCCCTCGCCGGCCACGAAACGCTGCTGGGCGAGGTCAGTCGCTGATGCGTGCCGTGGTGCAACGCGTCAGCCGAGCCAAAGTCACGGTCAACGGTGAGATCACCGGCGAAATCGGCCGCGGCCTGCTCGTGTTGCTCGGAGTCGGAATCGGCGACACTCGCTCCGACATCGAGTACCTTGCCGACAAAATCATCGGCCTGCGGATTTTCGAGGATACCGGCGGGAAAATGAACTTGTCTGTCGTGGATATCGGGGGCGCGGTGCTCGCCGTCTCACAATTCACTCTCTACGGCGACGTCCGACGCGGCAAGCGTCCATCCTTCGACGCCGCCGCTCCGCCCCAGCAGGCGCGCGAACTCTACGACTATTTTGTGGAGAGGATCCGAGCCGCTGGCCTGCGCTGCGAAACCGGACGCTTCCAGGAGATGATGCAAGTGGAACTGGTGAACGAAGGTCCAGTCACCATCCTGCTCGACTCGGCAAAAACGTTTTGAAAACGCGGGATGCGCAGAACAGTCGCATTAATTGGCCTTATAGACACAGAAATTCTGCTCGACATCCCGCCTGACCTGAGTCAAGCAGCCCGTAGAAGCGAGTATCCGCTCCTTGGTTGGAGTGGGAGCGACGTAAACCAGGTACAGTTCTCTCGGATGGGCGCGCAGGGATTGCGAAAGGTTCGCCATCAACTTGGCCAGCACGGTTTCGTCGCAAGGATCAAAAAGAAAAAGCACCGAGGGTTCAGGCGGCAGCGGAAACTCAAGAAAGTCCATGCACGCCGACTCGATAACCCCACACCGGCGCTCGGAAGGGTAGAACTTCGCGATATTCCGTTGTGCCGCGCTGTGCAACTCCGGCGCAAATTCAATGCCTACAATCTTCTTGAAGGGAAACTCTGAGGCCATCAGCAACGCCCGCCCTTTCCCCGACCCGAAATCGACGAACACTAAGTCCTCAAACCGGAGCGCCAGGCTCGATAGAATTGCGCGAAAGCGTTCCGGTTCGATCGCGGCATAGTTGTTTCCATGAATCCAGTTAGAACTGGGGATGCTCAGGTCGCTCAGATAAGTCCAGCCATCACGATCGCCGTCGGTGTCGACGCCGTAGTCTTTGTCAAAACGGCTTGGTTCCCGAGAAGGGGTCGCCTCGAGAGATTCCCGGTACTCACGTAAGAGATGGACCGGCAAACGCACGCTTCGATAGAGACTAAGCAGAAGGCCCTGCTCCTGAATCGACTTTTTGATCCGGGGAATGACCGTCCTCAGGATGCGCGGCATGTCTCAAAGGTACAGAAAAAACCACGGCGTCTCCAAATGTATCGAAGACGCCGAGTCGGGATTGAATTCAGTTGATCGCCGTCTTGATCCTGCTCAGACAGCCGGGAGCAAGTTCAATCGGAACCTTGGACCTGCATGCTTTCAGTAATCCAGATTTGTGCGGGCGCGCCTTTCGTGGTGCGCGTGGCGGTCGCACGAAAGCTGCTGTCAGTGGTCTGAACATCGTAAACGTAAGGCGGACGCTCACCCTTAATGGTGATGTAGTTGCCCGCAATCAGCTCATCGAGGGAAGCATACTTTCCTTGTGACGCAAGATAGCCGCGTTCGGCATTCGCGATCCCGATCAGATCATTCTTCACGCCCGCGATGGTGGCAACGTCTTCCGAATTGCCGCCTCCGGTCGATGGCGACAGCGTTTTAATCTGCACAGAATAGATGTACATCCCGATCGCCAGCGTGACGATCGTCCCGATAAAGCCAAAAGCACGTCCCATAGTTCGCTCCGCAGGTGTAATTGCACCGCGAAAACAGGACCACTGGCAAGTAACTAGAGTGTAGGTGCCCGGGATGATCCATGGCGGCTGAATCCGTAGTCCCACTGCGAGCCTTCTACCATTGTCATGCTGAGCGGAGCAGAATGCTTCGCGAAGCGATGCAATCGGCGGAGTCGAAGCACTCCTACTCCCATCTCGAAACTCAGCCCTCTTTCCGTTGTACCATCAATGCGCATGTTGTTCGTGCCCAACCCGGTGAAGCACACCAGTTCGCGACTGCTCGAGTTCGAGTCGCTGCGCGAATTGTTGCAGGGCTACGCGTCTTCGCCTCTCGGCCAGCATCGCATCGCGGACCTCACACCTTCGCTCGATCGCAGCTGGATTGAAACACAACAACAGCTCACTACGGAAATCCGCGAGTATCGCCGAGTCGGCGGCCGTTTCGAATTTGCGGGATTGCCTGAAGTTGGCAAACTGATCGAGAAATCCCGCATTACCGGAGCCGCTCTCGAAACCAATGAGATCCGCGACGTTGTCCTCATCGCCGACCGCGCCGCCGAATGGCGCGAAATCGTCCGCCAGCCTCCCGCTGCGATGCGCAGCCAGTGGACAGCCGTTAACGAACTCTCCGCCGGTATTCAGGACTTCACCGCATTCCTGCGAACGTTTCGTAACAAGATCCTGCCCGACGGCACGCTCGACGACCGTGCCTCGCCCGAACTGAGCCGCATCCGCCGCGAGATCGAAAAACAAAGGCGCCAGATCCAGGAATCGCTGCGCGGTTATCTGCGCCGTCTCGCTGAAGGCGGCACCGTGCAAGATGAGTTGATCACCATCCGCGGCGAGCGCTTCGTCATCCCAGTCAAAGTCGAGCAGAAGCGCCGCGTGCAAGGAGTAGTCCACGGCGCAAGCTCCAGCGGGCAGACCGTTTTCGTGGAGCCGCTCGAAACGATCGAGCAAAACAACGAACTCGTCCGCCTGCTTGACGAGGAACAAGCCGAGATCCACCGCATCCTGCTCGAAATGACCCGCACCATCGGAGAGAAAGCCGAGGCCATCCTGGCCGCGGCCGACATCCTCGCCGAACTCGAACTTCAATTCGCGAAGGCGAGATTCGCAGAGGACTATAACTGTGTTGCCGTAGCGCCGGCGCCCTCGCCGGCAGTCGGGACGGCGCCCCGCCGTCCCCAACCCGAGCAAGGCTCTCGGGTGGAGCAGGGCTTCAGCCCTGCAATTCAGCAGGGGCAAAAAGATGGGGCTTTAGACCCCGAGGTCGCGAGCCTCATCCTCCATCGAGCCCGCCACCCACTTCTCGAACGCAACCTGAAACTGAAAAACGCGCAAATTGTCCCGGTCACCATCGAACTGGAAGACGTCCGCCGCCAACTCGTCATCACCGGCCCCAACACCGGCGGAAAAACGGTCACGCTGAAAACTCTTGGCCTGCTGGCCCTGATGGCGCAATCTGGAATCCCCGTGCCGGCCGACCGCGCCGACCTGCCGGTCTTCGACGCCATTCTCGCCGACATCGGCGACTATCAATCCATCGAGCAAAATCTGTCCACCTTCTCCGCCCACGTCACCAACATCGACTTCATCTCCCGCACCGCGACCGCGAATTCGCTTGTGCTGCTCGATGAACTAGGCTCCGCCACCGATCCCGAAGAAGGCGCCGCCCTGGCCGTAGCCATCGCCGAGCATTTCCGCAAACTCGGGTGTAGGAGTGTGATCTCCACCCATCACACGTCGCTCAAAGTTTACGGAGCGAACACGACCGGAGTAATCAACGCCGCCGTAGGGTTCGACGAAGCCACCCTGCAGCCGACGTATGAGCTGAAGATCGGCGTCCCCGGAGCCTCCGCCGGAATTAACATCGCGCAGCGCCTCGGCCTGAATTCTGCGATCATCACCTCCGCTCGCTCCCGCCTGGGATCGCAGACGCAAGACGTAGCCCGCTTCCTCGACCGCCTCCACGCCGATCTCCGCGACGTGGAAAAAGAGCGCGCCCGCATGCAAGCCCGCGAACAGGAACTGGAGCGCGAGAAATCGCAGCTAGCCACCGAGGGCCGCAAAGAGCAACAGAACAAAGTTCGCGAGATGGAAAAGAAGCTCGAAACGCTCTTCCGCGATTTCGAATATCACGCGCGCGAAGCCGTCAACGCCGTGCAGGACCGAGCCGCCGCACAAAAACTCTCGAAAGATGCCGAGCGCCGCATCGCCAAACTGCGCCGCGAATTCCGCGAGCAATTCGATTCGACGGTGGTCGCGCATGCCACCGGCGCCGATCGCGACGACCCGCACGCCCAGCCCGCGCTCGTGAAACACGTTGCCGAAGGCGACACAGTAAAGCTCAAGTCCATGGGCCGCGCCGCCGTCGTCAAGAAAAAGATCGACGACCAGCACTTCGAAGTCGAAATCGGCTCGATGAAAATGCGCATCGCCCGCGAAGACGTCGCCGAGGTCATCGCGCGCGCTGCCGACTCCCCGGTTAAAGCCGCCCGCGCCCGCGGCATCAGCGTTCAGTTGCAGAGCGACGACAGCGATCTAACCATGCCCACCGAGATCAACGTCATCGGCCGCACTGTCGACGAGGCCACCAGCGAAGTAGAGAAGTTTGTCGACCGCGCTTTCTTGGCCGGCATGCCCAAAGTCCGCATCGTTCATGGCAGCGGCATGGGCATCCTCCGCAAAGCCCTCCGCCAGTACCTGCAAAAGCACCCGCACGTGGAGTCGGTCAGCGAAGCCCCCCAAAACGAAGGCGGAGGCGGAGCCACGGTGGTGGAGTTAAGGGTGTAGCGAGTGCTTCCTTGGGTGTTTACTAACTGGTGTGGGCTTCCCCTCCCCCTGTTTTGTTTTAATCTTTGAAACCAAATGACCTAGCAAAATTTATCAAGCCCAAATCGGTATGCTCACGAAAGCGGCGGCCGAGCCGATTAGACTACCGTAGAGTAGAGAAGACAGAGCGAACAATCAAAGCTGGAACGCGACACGGCTGCGTACTTCGAGAACCTCTCTGAGGAAGAGTTGCGGGAGGAGCAGGAGTTGGAGCAAGGTTTGTGGAAGACTCCCAAGCCCGATGTGGACGCGCCCGAGGAATAACGCCGCCCCCCTGACAGTCACTGAAGCTTCAATCGAGCAGACTGAGTCATGATCCAGAAGCGTTTGGATGACATCACCGAGCAAGTTCTCGCCGCCCTCATCAGTAACGGGGTGAGAGAGGGGCGCACTATCGACTATAAGCGCGGACTACCCGGCAGTACTGATGCTGACAAAAAGGAGTTCTTGGCGGATGCATCGTCGTTTGCAAATACAGCAACGGGAGATTTGGTTTTCGGAATGGATGAGGATCAAGGCCTTCCGACCCAAGTGACAGGAATTCAGACTGCCGATCTTGATCTTGAAATACGTCGCCTCGAGAGCATCTTGGCCGCCGGGCTCAGTCCAAGAATTCGATATGCAATTAAAGTCGTCTCAGTCGCGAATGGCCAGGTCCTGGTGATGCGCGTCGAACGCGGCTGGACTGGCCCGCATCGAGTTATTTTCCAAGGGCACGACAAGTTCTATGGTCGGAACTCTGCTGGAAAATACCCGCTGGACGTGAACGAACTTAGGACTGCTTTCACGCTCTCCGGGACAGCGATCGAACGAATCCGAGCATTCCGCACCGACAGAATAATCGCATTGGCCAACAACGAAACGCCGATCCCGTTTGTAGAGGACCCCAAGATTGTGCTGCACTGCATTCCCGTAGATTCGTTTGCGAGCCAGACCCAGTACGACATCCTCCCTTTTTACGAAGGTCCAATGCGGCTACAGCCCATGGGAACCACTAGTTGGGATCTGCGGCTAAATCTTGAAGGCGTACTTGCTTTCGGAAGGCACCAGCCCGCCCATACCTACACCCAACTCTACCGAACAGGTGTTATCGAGGTCGTTAATGCATATGCCTTGGCGATGAAACATCGGGGCCGGGTAGTGATTCACAGCATTGCGTACGAACAAAATGTTTTCAAATACTTGCCCCGCTGTTTTCAATATCTACGGGAATTAGGTTGCACAGCTCCTGTAGCGGTTGCGCTGTCTCTGATAAAAACGCGGGGCCTCGAAATGGCCGTTGATGATTTCGACATTGAACGGGGCTATCCTATCAATTCGGACACCATCATTCTCCCGGAAACACTGGTGGAAGATTTGTTAACGCCGATTGGCAAAATCCTGAAGCCTCTATTCGACCTCGTTTGGAATGCCTGTGGGTTTCCTTCGTCGAGGAACTTTGACTCCGAGGGCAACTGGATTGACCGTCAGTGAAACCGCAAGAGAGGACAGGTAGAGCGGGTTTTCCTCTTGGGCCAACCGAGAGCTGAAGCAATTCCACACCTTTCCCACAGCAATCGCTTCCCTGCTATATTCCCCTCACCGTTCCCAAGCCTCACAATGCATGTTGAGCAGTGTGCGCCGCCCATGACCTCGTCCGACAACTTCAAAGAAGCCCTGAAGCAGCAGGCCGACATCGTCCGCATGGTGGGCGACTACGTCAAGCTGAAGAAGGCTGGGGCGCAGAACTTCTCCGGCCTTTGTCCCTTCCATAACGAAAAGACGCGGTCGTTCTCCGTCCACGCCACGCGCCGGGTGCTACCGTCCCGCCGTGTCTTCCACAATCGCCTGCACAACCTGGTCAATCGCGTCGGTCACACGCTTCGCGGGAAGATTGAAATTGTTGGAGAGGATCGAGAAGGCCACGGTCTGTCCGGCGTCGGTGGTGGCGTAGCCGGAGAGGGTTTTCACGCCGCCGAGTGAGCCCGTCTTTCCCAGGATGCGGCTTTGCAGGCGGGGAGCGTTGAGACGGTCGGAGAGCGAACCGTCGACACCGGAGACCGGAAATGTGGATCGGTAGGCTGCGGCCCATGGTTTAGCCGACGCGTAGCGTAGCATCTGCACGATCGCGTGCGGTGTAACCAGGTTCTGTCGCGACAGGCCCGAGCCATCATAGAAAACGTACTGGTCGCTGGAGATACCCGCCTGGGTCAAGAATTCACGCAGAACTTCCAACCCGCCTTCGATGGTACCGGCGTTGCCGCGCTCGCGTCCGAGCAGGCGGAGCAGAATCTCGGCATGCAGGTTCTGGCTGACCTTGTTGATGACGCGGAGGTCCTCAAGCAGAGGTTTCGACTCGTAGCTGGCAAGCGTGAGGGGCTGGTCGCTCTTGAATGGACGCGAAAGGCCGTCACTCCCGCCGTGCGAGGGAGCGATGGCGGTCGCAGTAAACGTGGAAAGGGTAGCCAGTTCGGTGTGGCGCGTACGTTGATGTCCGTAGACAGCGATGCCGCGTTTTTCGAGCAACTGGCGGAAGAGCACCGCCGCGAACTCGGCAGGATCTTCGATGGCGAGCGCTTCGTTGGCGCCTTGGTCATCGAGCGGCATGTTACCCCAGAGCGTGATCACGGTTGAGCCGGGCTCGCGGTTGACGAAGAACTTGCGTCCCGTGCCGGCCGGAGTGGTGATAACACGATTGTCGATGCGGTAATAATCGGCAAAGGGCTTGATGCTGACGAAAGCTTTCTCGCCGGGCCGGTCGGCGGGCAGGATGTTCACGAAGACGACGTTGTCATTGATCGTCAGCGCTGAGACGGGCGCGCCGTCAGCCCACACCAGATCATCCTGGCTCCAGCCTTCTCCATAGCGCTCGAAGGCGAAGTAGGAGTCATCGGCGACGATGTCGCCATCGACGTACTTCACGCCTTTTTGCACCAGCGCGTCGGCGAGCGTTTCGAGAGCCTGAATGGGATCGTCGTTACGCTGCGTCCGCAGATCGTAGGGAAGCTCTCGTCCGGAGAGATTAGGATCGCCGTGGCCGACCAGTACCAGGTCACCGTTGAGGCGACCGTAGCGGTCGAGCGTGCCGGTGGTTTCGACGGTGGTGCGGAATTTATAGTCCGGGCCGATCAGGGCGAGCGCCGCGGCAGTGGTGAAAAGCTTGGTGTTGGAGGCGGGAGTAAAGAGCTTGTCGGCGTTCTGCGAATACAGAGTCTCGCCGGTGGAGACCGACACGACTTCGATGCCCCAGAACCCGCGCGCGAGATCGGGCGCGCTGAGCACACTGGCGATGCGTTCCTGCAGGGGTTTGCGGGGCGCGGCCAGCAGCGGCACGGCAACCAGCAAGACAATCAGCAAGGAAAATGAACGCCGCATGACCATTGCCTAAATTGTAGCACCCACGGAAATCGGGCCGTTCTAGAATAGCGGGAAGATGCGAGCTATTTTCCAGTGGAACATCGGCTCTCGGGTTCTGGAACTCGGGCGGCGCACTTTGATCATGGGGATCGTAAATGTGACGCCCGATTCCTTTTCCGATGGCGGACTCTATGTTGCTCCGGAGCAGGCGGTTGCGCATGCCGAGTACTTGATCTCGGACGGCGCCAGCATTATTGACGTCGGCGGGGAGTCGACGCGCCCAGGGGTGAGCGTGATGGCCTCCGGGAGTGAGGCGGCGCGGGTGCGAACGCCGGTATCGGAAGAAGAAGAACGCAAGCGCGTCTTGCCGGTGATCCGGGAGTTGAAACGGCGCAGGCCGGAAACGGTGGTGAGCGTTGACACCTACAAGGCAAACGTGGCCCGTGCGGCGGTCGAGGCGGGAGCGGAAGTCGTGAACGACATCAGCGGTTTCCGCTGGGATCCGAAAATGGCCAAGACGCTGGCCGAGCTTAAGGTCGGTGCGGTGCTGATGCACACGCGCGGGCGGCCGGAAGAATGGCGGTCGCTGCCGCCGATCGGAGATCCCGTGCTGCTGGTGAAGCGGGAGCTGCGGCAGTGGGCGGAGGTGGCGACCCTGGCCGGGGTCAAGCACGATCACCTGGTGCTCGATCCGGGGTTTGGGTTCGGGAAAAACTTCGAGGAGAACTACCCGTTGCTGGCACGTTTCGGAGAGCTGCAGCAAACAGGATTCCCGCTTCTGGCGGGAGTTTCGCGCAAATCCTTCATTGGACGAACGCTGGCGCGGGATCACAAAGACGCTCCGGTGGCTGAGCGGCTCTATGGCACGCTGGCAGCCGAGGCAGCGCTCATCCTGAAAGGGGCCCACATCCTGCGCACGCACGACGTGCGAGTGGCGGCGGAGGCGGCGCGGGTCGCGGATGCGATCGTGGCCAGCGGAGGGTAGGAGAAGTCAGAGGGCAGAGGTCAGATTGCAGAAGTAAAACACAGCAGGGCTTCAACCTCCTGCAATCTGACCTCTGCCCTCTGCAATTGGGGTTCAGACGCGGGCGGCTTCGGTGAGTGCTGCGCCCGCCTTGAAGACAGGCAAACGGATTTCGAATGTGGCGCCGCCTTCGGGACGGTTGTAGCAGGTGATCTGTCCTTTGTGATCCTGAATGACGCCATAGGCCGCGCTGAGCCCGAGACCCGCGCCTTTGCCGACTGGCTTGGTTGTGTAGAACGGGTCGAATACGCGTTCGGGGTCGCGTAGGCCCGGGCCATTATCGGCGAACTCGACGACGAATTCCCCCGCCTCGCGCCACAACGAGACCATCAGGCGTCCACCGCCGCTTTCCTGCAAGGCGTCCACCGCATTCCCGATGATCTGCACAAAGGCCTGCAAAAGCTGATTGGAGTTGCCCAGGACTCGTGGCAGCGGATCGTCGCCCCGCACGACCAGGCTGATGTTGCGGTTCTCCAACTTGAATCCTTCCATCTGGACCGCACGCTGCAGCAGAGGTTTCAGTTCGAGAGGTGATTTCTCTCCCGGGGTTTGCTGGGAGAAGCTAAGCAGATCGGAAACCAATTCACGGGTACGGCGCGCCTGCTGGCCAATCTTTCGCGCGGTCGAGAGCTGATCCTGGGTGAGGTTGCTGGTCGCCATTTGCTCCGAGCCCAGGAGGATGTCCGAAAGCGGCTGCTCCAGTTCCCCAGCGGCCAGGGCGATGAGTTCCCCCAGAGATGCCAGCTTGGCTTGCAGGACAACTCTTCGCTGGAGGCGTTGCAGATTGTCGTAGCCGTCGCGCGACTGCTTCAGCAACTGCACCAGCCTGCGGTCGAGCAGGTACTGCCGGAGGAAAACCACGAAGGCAAAGGCGGCGATTCCGCCCATGGCCACGGCAAAGCGAACCTGCCGCAAGTAGGGGGGCGCATCACTCATGAACAGCGCCCAATAACCCATCACGGGGAGCGAGAGCAACGCCAGCTTCGCCATCGCAGGGGCCAAGGCGCGACGGGTGGGCGCGACCGAGGGAAGCGCTTGCGTTTCACCAAGACAGCGCCGTCCGACCAAAGCGACCCAGAAGAAGAACAGCAGGGCTACGAGAAAAGGAAGGTCGTAGAGTCCACCCGATGCGTAGACGCCGCGTGCAATGGCAGCGTTCATGGCTTCCGAGCAGAATGTGTAAACAATGCTGGCGATGAAGATGTTGCCATATAGTTTTCGCCAGGCACCCGAACTCGTGAAGAACGACCAACCCGACACGCCGATCAGCATCAGCCCTTCGATCAGATACAAGAGATCCCAGCGCGGGGTGTAGACGGAGACATTGGTGAGAATGTACTCGTCAGGGAAAACGACGAAGGCATAGACGATGACCCACCACACCAGGAGAATCAAAACATTCAAAGTGCTGGGGAGCACGCCGTCGCGGTCGTCGACCTGGTGAGGGCGAAGGGCAACGGCGGCCATGATCGGCACGACGTGCAGAAATAAGACAACATCTCCGATAAACGGGTCCGGCAACGGCTTCCGGGCAATGACCTCATACCAGACCCATCCCGCCTGGTTAAACGCCCACATCGCCATTCCGACGGTCATCAGGCTCCAAAACAGGCGTGCGTGCCCACGGCTGTCGGCGGCATTTCTGAGGGTGAGGACAGTGGTGGCAGCAGTCAGGAGAAGCGGGACCACATCGCCCATCGCCACGCGGAGATAGGGACTTGGGAAGATGTGGGGAGTAATGGCAAAGCCTAGCAGGAGGCCCAATCCGCCAAGAAGAAACGAGATTTTACGCCGCGTCGCCACTACGTACATTATGAGGTTTTTGTGCCTTGGACGGATTCGAAGCAGGCTGGGTAAGGTTACTGTGGTAACCAGTAATCAGGTTACTCACCCCACGTGCGCCAAAGCCCGTCCCGGAGGGAAGTGGCCTCGGGACATGAACTTGCCGTTGCTGCGGAGCCTGCTAGAATTTGCTCATGGCATTCCCTGCTAACCGTCTCCGGCGCCTCCGGCGCACGGAAACCCTGCGCTCGATGGTCCGCGAGACCCGGCTGACGCCCGAGTCTTTTGTCTATCCCCTGTTCGTCTGTCCCGGTTCGGGAATCCGCAAGGAAGTGCGGTCCATGCCCGGGGTCTTCAACTTATCGGTGGATGAGGCCGTGAAGGAAGCGCGCGAAGTGCACGCCCTCGGGGTGCCGTCGATCATTCTGTTCGGCCTGCCGGAACATAAAGACGAGGCCGCGACCGGAGCGTGGGCGGATGATGGCATCGTTCAAAGAGCCGCGCGCGCCATCAAGAGCGAGGTGCGCGACCTGCTCATCATGGGCGACGTTTGCCTGTGCGAGTACATGTCGCACGGACACTGCGGGATCGTGAAGAGCAGTCCGCAATCACTGGGAGCAGCAGCAGCCGCGCCACCGGCGACCGCCGAGTACGAAATCGTCAATGATGCGAGCCTGGAATTGTTGTCCCGGACCGCGGTTTCGCAGACCCGCGCCGGTGTGGACATCATCGCGCCCTCCGACATGATGGACGGACGCGTAGGAGCAATTCGCAAAGCGCTCGACCACGCCGGCTATCCGAACACACCGATTCTTGCCTACGCTGCCAAGTTCGCGTCCGGTTTCTATGGACCGTTCCGCGAAGCGGCCGATTCCGCGCCCCAATTTGGCGACCGCCGTTCCTACCAGATGGATCCGGCCAACTTTCGCGAAGCGATGCGGGAGATCGAACTCGACGTAGAAGAGGGAGCGGACATGATCATGGTCAAGCCCGCCATGCCCTACCTGGATGTCATCGCCGCCGCCCGCGAGCGCTTCGACCTGCCGCTGGCCGCCTACCAGGTCTCCGGAGAGTACGCCATGATCGAAGCCGCCGCCCGCAATCAGTGGATCGATCGGGAGCGGGTCATGATGGAATCGCTCGTATGTATCCGGAGAGCCGGCGCCAGCATGATCCTGACCTACTACGCCAAAGAAGCCGCAAGACTGCTGGCCTAAACCACTCAACAAGCCCGAGGGTGGCCCATCCTTGCGCGTTCGTTGCGCAAGGGTGGGTGATGGGATCATCCGTGCACCGGCAGGACAAGAGTCGTGGCTCGATTTGTGGAAAGGCACGGCTTCAGAGGTTGCGGAAAAACACTCATTCGGATCAGGTTTTGTGGAAGAATCGGGTTTTGGGAAGAATTGGGTTTTGTGGAAGGGCACGGCTTTCAGCCGTGCCGCCCGCCCTCGCCAAAATGCGGGGCTTTAGCCCTGAGGGCCCAGCCGACGGAGGACACGATGAAGGCGAAGCGCAACATTTTTGGTGAACTGATGGAAGGTGTCGCCCCGATGAAGACCCACCGCGCAGGCAAGCTAACCTTGCGCACCTGCAAGGTCGAGGTGTCGCCACTCCCCAAGGTGGATTCAAAGTTCCTGCGGGACACTCGCAAGCAGCTGCGCTGCTCCCGAGCGGTGTTCGCCCGCAAACTGCGGATCAACGAACGAACGCTGGAAAAATGGGAACAGGGCCGCGCGAAACCGAATCCTCAGGCAGCCGCTCTCGTACTTCTCGTCCGCAAGTACCCGGACACGCTGGCCCGCTTGGACGAACTGGCCGCGCAATAGCGCGGACTTCCTGTCTCGCGCTTCTTGTCCGTATCCCCCACCTTGTCATCTTGAGCGGAGCAGGGTGCCCCACTCATTCGCGTTCTTTGCGAATGAGTGGGTGTCGGCACCACCGGGTCGCGAGTTCATGCTCACAGCACGTCGGTCGGTACGTAACGAGTTATCATCGAACTGTTGTCATGATCCGCGAGAGTACCATCCGACCGCAGCGCCCACACATTCGCACAGAACGCGAATGTGTGGGGCACCCGGCTTTCGGTCCTTCTATGTACTCTCTCTGTTTCATTAAAATGACCTAAATGGCACTTGTTGGAATGATTGCACTTTTATGGGCTCGTTTGAAAACAATGTAACAATCATATTCTTTTCCGGGGTGAAAGCTGGCTGATCGAAAGAGGCTAGGTAAGCCTTACGATTGGCAATCAAAACGCCATTCCGTACCATGGTAAACATCACACCTTGGTCACCTGCAAACCACACCCCACCATCTGCTATCTCATTGTTACATATAAAGACAATGGAGACAGGCTGGATTCTTACATTAGTCTGCACAACCACCTTTAGCTGGTACGTAAACTTTGGATTAGTCGATGGTACCCACTCTTGGGAAACAATCCGCATATCCTGAATAGGTGGTGGCAGAGGTGGTGTGGCACGCGACTGATTGTCTTGCATCTTAGCTGTTTGCATCCTCCCCCGGCTGGTTCTTAACTCTTCCACCTGCTTCCTCAGTGCTACTATTTCTTCATCTCTGCTCTTCGGATCAACCATGCTACGATTTGCGGTTACCAAATCTTGGTGGTCGTTATACACGGTCTTAATAACATTCCACCCAAAAATCGGACCGTAGAACACTATCATCACAGCTAAGGTAACAACTGTTGTCAGGGCTGCATTTTCCTTCCAGTGAGCCCTCATCGCTGCCTTCCCTTGACGGAAAGCGATGATTGCAAGAGTAAAGATGATTGTTGCTGCAAATACAACGACAGGGGTAAAGAAACCCAACCCGGTTGTTCCCATCGCGCGTAGGAATGAATCCCATGATTGAGACAGCAGATTGACGAAGTGGGGCCACATAGCTGACTACATGCTAGAAGAAACCGCAACATGCGTCTAGCATATTTGCCAGCCTAACTCCATGATTCCAATAGACCGGGGGGATGGGGGTACCCACCGCACTAACTGGTTAATGTACCTTTAGTTACGGGCAGGAAAATCCTCTAGCAGGACACGGTCGTGGAATCCCACCCTTGCGCAACCAACGCGCAAGGATCGGGACCCGTTGTCCTTCTGAAAACTGAGAACCGGGAACTGAGAACTGGGGCTACTGAGAATAGGCCATCCGCCGGGTGCCCCACTCATCGCGCACTTTGCGATGAGTGGGATTCCGCGACTCTGCCCTGTTGGGATTTTGACTTCCGCCGCAATCACTAAGAAACGAGGAAGTTGGCGACAGGAAGCTGTGAAGAAATTGTCGCTCGATCCAACAATGTCATTGCGAAATTAGCCAGCGTGGGTAGACTGCGGATGTGAGCGACCACGGCGTGCCGGCTGAACCGCGACTTGCCTCCATCAATCGACAACAAGTTGTGCTGCGCAGCATCGACGTCGAACAGTTGATCGACGAGGATCATAGCGCGCGTCTGATCTGGCAGTTGCT
>JAIQEY010000087.1 GCA_020073565.1 Terriglobia bacterium | reverse complement strand
TAGACGGCTGACTCTTGGCCTAACAAGTGCGGAGGAATCTCCAGCAGATCAGAGCGCAAGCGAGCGACAGGAACGCTCCGTGGATGTCGGCGCGCTTTTCATAGCGAACACGGAGTCGACGAAACTGGTTAAGCCAGGCGAAAGTTCGTTCGACCACCCACCGATGTTTGCCCAGACCGCTGCCATGTTCAGTATTTCGTTTCGCCAGCAACGGTACTATGTGGCGGGCTCGAAGATTTCTCCTGATAGCCTCAGCGTCATAACCACGGTCCCCAACTAAGCAATCAGGGCGGTGACGCGGACGCCCACACTTTCCCTGAAGGACCGGCAGAGCATCAACAAGCGCGAGTGTTTGCTGCGAGTCGTTTTGGTTGGCACCGGTGAGGAGGATCGCGAGAGGAACTCCGCGTCCATCGCAAATCAGATGACGCTTGCTGCCCAGTTTTGCTCGGTCAGTTGGATTCGGTCCTGTCTGCCGCCCCCAAAAACGGCTCTGATTGAACAGCTGTCCACGACTGCTGTGGACCAATCGATTTTGGAGCAACGGGAGAGCCAGTCCAATAGCGCAAAGTGTATCAGGTCACAAATGCCAGCCTCTTGCCAATCGCGCAGGCGTCTCCAGCAGGTCATTCCCGAACAACCCGCTTCTTTGGGCAACATTTCCCACGGAATGCCGCTGCGAAGGACAAAGACAATGCCTTTCAGGCACACTCGATCGGGTATACGGGGACGTCCGCCTTGCGGCTTTGGTTTCGGCAACGGCAAGAGAGGCTCAATAATTTCCCATAAAGTGTCAGGAACAAGAGTGGGAGTCATAGCATTTGTCCTTGAAGTACGTATGCGGCTGCGTTCCGACTTCAGCACAGGCCGTTTCGCCAGGGAGTAATGCGTGCTTCAGGCTTCTGGTACTAGCACTGCTACCTGACGTCCGCCAAGTTTGCCCGAAATCTTGAAATTGCCGACCGGTCCTGGCGCTTGCCACGTGCCGTCAAGATGAATGTTTCCGCCTGCCGTGCCCGCGCCACTCACCGTCAGGTCGGCAACCAAAGACAAGTCACTCCCCCACACCACCGTGCCATTCACTGTTACATCTTTCCCAAAGGCACAGTTGACGAGCCTGGTTATCTGGTTTCCGTCGGCATCGAAGCTGCTCTCGAATGTCCCCGTTCTCAAACCCACTCCCGTGCCATCTCCGATGCTGCTGCGCTTGAGGGCGTCAACCGCAGTCTCGACGGCGACGGTCACGACTTTTCGCTCGTGTTCCCCGATTTCATTGTGCCCCTCGGGGTCGATTTCTGCGGGGCGGGCATCCGCAGCCTGCAGCGGGAAACGCCCAAGTGAAGGCCACACGGTTTCCGGGGTCTTTGCGCAGGTAGTGTCTCCAACATGCAGAGTTTCGAAAAACTCGGACGCAAGGCCTGCGGCACACTGGCCCGATCCGAGAGTCGTATGGCCAACTTCTGCAACTGGAACGAACGTGCTCCCGGGAAACAGGGCCACCACCTTGCGCACCTCTTCAATGGGTACAACCGTATCGAGGTCACCTACCAGCACCAGCGTGGGGACATTTGGGTAAGTAGGATGTGGCGGCGTTACGGGTGAGGACGCCCTGGGCTTTTCCCACCAGAGGCACTGTTTCTCCTGGCTCACGCCTAAGTTGTCAACGGCCGCTTTGGAAAAGGGTACGAAGGTATCGGAGGGAAGGTCTGATAGCGCATCGACGAACTGCTTCTTCCGCTCAAGCACAGGGGCAGACCAATCCCAGGGCTGGTAGCCATCCACGCACTGGGTGGCGTAGTGGGCGCCTTGCGAAAAACCCGTCGGGTCGCCATTGTCGGACACGAGGGGGATGACCTCGGCACCCAGGCGGAGCAACGGGGCAGCATCACCATGCCACAACGCATCTCCGGCGGCGAGCAATTCCCCGATACTGACGAAATTTCCGGTTGGGTTGATGGCAAGATAGAGCAGCGAACCCTCGTCCAGACGCACGTTAATGAAATTGCCATTGGCGTCGTAGGCGTGGCCCTGCACGGGCTTGTTGCGTATGGTTTGAATCAGTTGGTCGAATTCGGCGGCAGGATTGGGATGGTCCGCGGCGCAGGTGGGCGAACGCAGGCAATCAAGTCGTACCTCGCGTCGAGTAGACCGGGCGGAGTCGCGGTCGCGAGCGAAGGCTGGCAGTCCGGGCGTTCCCACGGGCGCGTCGAGTACGATCGAGCGCAGGTGCTGTCCAAAGCGCGTCGCGTAAGCGGTTACGTCTACGCCTCCGTACGACGAACCCAAGTAATCCACCTTGTCGTAGCCGAGGGCGGCACGCACCGCGTCCGTATCCATTGCCACATCACCGGTCCCGTACCAGCTGTCGGCGGCCCTCAACTGAGCCGCGCAGTCGGCTTCTGAGCGATCGAAACGTGCGGTGGCGTGCTGCAATTCCTCACAATCAATGGTGGCCGAGAGTCCACGACCGCGGTCATCAATTAGCAGAATGTCATGCACATCGAGGTTTTGTGCAAACAGGATGATGGCAATCACCCTCAATCCCGTTGTGCCTATGCCGGGCCCACCAGCGTTACCGAGCAGTGCGCTTTCCGCCGCGCCGGGATCTGTGTGCAAATAGAGTTCAAAGTAAATATCGATCTTTTTCCCCTCCGGATGCCGCCGATCAAGCAGCACCGGCAATGTTCCGCACAAGCCTCCGAGATCCTGCGCTTCGGGCGGACACTCCACCCAGTTGATGTCGGATGAAGCCGTGGCCCGCCGGAGCGCTTTCTGCTCAGCGGACGGAAGGGAAGGCCGAGTTGGCGACTTGTGCAGATAGCGCGGGAAGGACCTCGGCCTTGGCGGACCCGGCGTGCGGCTCGTCTGGGCGGATGTTGTCACGCTCAGGAACACGGCAACGGCTGTCATTAGACATGGATTTCGCATAGTAGCCTCGGGCGCGTTCAGTTCTCTGCGCAATTGGTGGTTGCACCGCCGGTGTTAATGAAAACGCCGCGCGTGGCCGTGTACTGCGCGAAGCACGCTACATCAAGCGCGCCACTGCCGTTCCGGTCGTTTCCCGTGACGTTGTTGCCAGGATCAACATTTGCAAAGCTTAGATCGAACAGGAAAATTCCGTAGTCCCGGTTTGCCGTGATCGCGTTGCCGGGACCCAGGTGCACACTGGAATGGCGGACCAGCTCAATGCCATTCTGGTTTCCACTGATGGTGGTTGCGGAAAGAGAAAGGTAGGCGTGCTCGGCTACCTCAATACCGGCAAATTGGCTGTTGAGGATCGCCGCTCCAATCACCTCGATCGACGAGCCGCCATCTACGACAATGCCGCTGCCATTATTTTCCAGAGTGACGCCGCCTACGATGCGGATGCTACTCGCTCCCAGCGAAGTCACGCCGTTGCCGGTGTTCCGGATCGTGGTGCCAGAAATTTCGGCACGGGACTGAGTGATTTGGATTCCTCCATCCCTACCATTAATCAGTTGGTCTCCGTCGAAGCGGCAGACACTGAAGTCATCACATTGCACCCCTATCAGACCGCCATCGATCGTGAGTTGCCGGAATACGACATCGGTTGAATCGATCACCTGAATGGTTTGCGCAGCTCCACCCGAAGCGTCGGTGACAGACGCTCCGTGCTTGCCAGCCAACGTCAGACGGTTGAAGCCGTTGATTACGACGTTCTCGTTGCAGACGCCGAAAATATTCAACGTGTTGGGTCCATTCGGATCCAGCAGCTTCAGAGCGGCGGAAATTGTGTTGGGGTAGGTCCTGGTTGCTCGACATTGAACACTCACTGTCTTAGCCTGCACGTTCGCCGAAAAAACCAGCAGGCTACTGATCAGACCCAGAACTGCGAAACTTTTGTTGTTCAGCATATGTGTTCTCCCATGGACCGCACTCTCCATTGCGCGGAAATGGATTTCTCCGCCAGCCCTAGTCTTGCTCTTTCGGAAGCAACCTCCTGGCATCGGGGTGATCACCCTCGGCAGGCCTGCACCATTGGACGGGACCAGCTTCCTTTGAGGCGATGCGATCACTGGTACAACTCCGCCGCGGACAGCACACGGTTCTCGTTGTTGCCTCCGCCGGTAACAAGTATTTTCCCATCGTTGAGCCGCGTTGCTGTGTGTTCCGTTCGGGCGGCTCCCATGCTTCCGGTTGGAGCGAACGTTCCGCTTGCCGGATCGAAGACTTCTGCGCTTGACTCGGAAACGTCGGGGTCACTCGTTCCCCCAGCCACGAGTACTCTGCCGTCGTTCAGCAACGTGGCTGTGTGTCCGGTCCGGTCGACTCCCATGCTGCCGGTTGGCGTGAAGGTTCCACTGGCGGGATCGAAAAGTTCGGCGCTGGCCAAGGTAGTATCAGGAGGGATTCCCCCTCCGGTTACCAGCACTCGTCCGTCATTGAGTAGCGTCGCAGTGTGGCCGGGTCGTGGGACTCCCATGCTGCCGGTTGGCGTGAAGGTTCCACTGGCGGGATCAAACAGCTCGGCGGTTGCCAGCTCGGCTCCCCCATTGAGTCCGCCTAGCAATAGCACTCTGCCATCATTCAGCAGGGTGGCCGTGTGCCCGGACCGCTTGAATCCCATGCTGCCGGCTGAAGCGAAGGTCCCGTTCGTAGGATCGTACAGCTCTGCGCTTGAGAAAAAAACGTTGTGAGGCTCCCTTCCTCCCGTTACCAGCACTTTGCCATCGTGTAGCAGAGTCGCCGTGTGGCCACAGCGGAACTCGGTCATGTTCCCGGTTGCCGAAAAGGTTGCGCTAGCCGGATCGAATAGCTCTGCGCTGAGGTCGCACGTGAAACGGTCGGTGTGTCCTCCCGTTACCAGCACTCTTCCATCATTTAGCAAAGTTGCCCTGTGCTCCACTCGGGTTGCAAAGCCCATGTTGCCCGCGGAAGTGAAGGTTCCGTTTGCCGGATCGAATAATTCTGCGCTTGGGGTCAGCGGGTCTTCACCACCAGCAATTAGCACTCTTCCGTCGCTCAGCAGGGTTGCCGCGTGCCAGATTCGCCCGGTTCCCATGTTGCCCGTCGCCGTAAAGCCGTGTGACACTCCGACCGCGACATGGGAAGCGGCACTGCCTGCGCCGCTGCACTGCAATGTGTAGGTGGTTGTTTCGGCCGAAACCGGAGTAACAGAGTGGGATCCGCCGGGCGGCATGGGACCGGACCAGTCGGTCTCGCTCGGGTTTGCCGAAGCCGTACAGGACGTCACATTCCTACTCGACCAGGAGAGCGTCACCGATTGCCCCAATGTGACCATGCTGGATGACGCCGAAATGGACACCGTTGGCGGGGCGCTGCTATCGCCACCACCGCACGCATCGAGGTACCACAGACCGCAAGCAAGGAGTAAGACCGACGCAAGCTTCCTCATAACACACCTCATGTCTTTCAAACCGATGTAGTACCCCTAACACATGGTCTGCGCAAGTCAGAGTCAACCCACACACCCACCCGTTACCGCAAAGAGTTGGGAAACACTCGCTTGTGCTCGACAATTAATACCGGCCCGAGGTTCGCGCCATTGGGCAAAACGATCGATGTGACGATGGACCGCGCTTCTCTGCCATCGTCAACAAAGACGACGTCCAGGGTTGAGGTACGAACCAAGGCCCCCGACAACTTGTCGTAGGCGTAAAGCGTGGCTTTGGCGGTGCAGTCCGGATTGGTCGAGACGGTTGATGTAAATGTTTCGTCCCCGACGCTGCCACCCAAGCTCCGAGTTTGAGTACCGACGATGTTTCCCGCCCTGTCCTGCGTGTAGCTGCCCACCTGGGCCACCGGAACCGCAGCTCCGCTTGGCAGAACGATCGTCCCTGTCACCGTGAACGCCCATTTTCCTGCTCCGGTCGCGTTTGAGCAGGTACGTGCCTGAACCTCTGGGACAAGGCTTGCTGCGAGCGTCGCGATGAAAAAGCTCATAAGCAGTATTCGCGTGGTGCGATTCATAACCATCCTCCGGTTTTCGTTTGGAATAGAGGCGGCTCGCAGCGAGCGAAAAGTTCGCCCTGAGCGGTCCGCCCGACGCCATGTTTATCGCGCAAGCCTGGCTCGAATGTCCTGAGGGAAGGCCGAGTTCTGGGCGAGGTTTTGCCGAGGTATAAACGATTCAACGACTTGCAGAACTGGGTTATAATGCTTCCCACATTTGGGGGGTCGCCATGAATGGCGACTTGCGCGTTGGGACGTGGTTAGTGCAGCCCGGCCTGAACACCATCTCCCAGAACGGGACAAACCGACAGCTAGAGCCGAAAGTGATGGAGGTACTGGTGTGCCTGGCCCATCACCCCGGTGAAACCCTGCCTAAAGAACAACTCTTAAAGACAGTCTGGCCAGATACTTTTGTTTCCGACGACGTCCTGGTGCGGTCGATTTCGGAGATACGGCGTGCTTTCGAGGACGATGCCCGGGAATCGAAGTTCATCCAGACCATTCCCAAGCGGGGTTACCGGCTGGTGGCGCCAGTCGAACCGGTAAATGGGCATCTGGGCCTCGCGTCCGTCTCGAAGCCGCCTGCGTCCAAGGAACCAATCTTCACAAGAAGTGGTTTGCGCCTTGGCATTGCGATTGGGACCTCGGCCACGGTAGCGCTCCTGATTCTGCTCGCATTGGCCCCAGCCAACACGTGGCGAAAGCTTGTCGGAAAGGGTTACGTTCCTCAGATTCGCTCTCTCGCCGTGTTGCCTCTGCAGAATCTCTCCGGCGATCCGGCGCAGGACTACTTCGCCGATGCCATGACAGAGGAGTTGATCACGGAATTGTCACGCATCCGGGCGTTGAAGGTAATCTCTCGCACTTCAGTCATGCGTTACAAGAAATCGGACAAGCGCCTACCGGAGATCGCGAGGGAGTTGGGAGTGGACGGGATTGTGGAAGGTTCGGTTGTTCTTTCGGGAGGCCAGGTCCGAATCACCGCGCAGTTGATTTACGCGCTCACAGATACGAATATCTGGGCCGAAAGCTACGACCGCAATCTGCAGGATGTACTCGGTCTGCAAAGCACAGTGGCAAGCGCGATTGCTGATGAGATTCGAGTAACCATGAGCGCGGGCGAACAGACGCAACTTCATTCGTGGCGCCCGGTAGACCTGGAAGCCCACGAAGCTTACCTGCGGGGGCGGTATCACTTACAACTGGAACAGGATGCGGTCTTCCGGAAAGACGGAGTAAAACTGGCTGCCGCCGAAGCTGAAAAAGCCGAGCAGTACTTTCGGGAGGCGATCCAGAAAGACCCCAGTTATGCACCGTCGTATCTTGGCATTTGGGATGCCATGCTATCCAGTCCTTTACCGGATCGGAATTGGGCACAGCGATCAAAGCCGCTGCTACTCAAAGCATTGCAGCTCGACAACTCCCTGGCAGAAGCACATCGGGATATGGCTTTTGTTCTACGCTTTTACGACTGGGACTGGGCGGGGGCCAAGAGAGAGTACCAGCGCGCGTTGGAACTTGCGCCCAGTGATGCGGAGGCGCATGCGGACTACGCGGACTTCCTGGGCTTGGTTGAGGGCCGGGTGCAGGACGCGACAAAAGAATACGAACTGGCACAGAGTCTCGATCCCAAGAATGATCACATGGCGGATGCATTCTATGTGACGAGGCAATTTGATCGCGCCATCGAGCTCTGCCAAAGTCAAGCCCAGACCAGGCCCGGCGACTTCACTGTACATTTATGGCTCGCAGATCTCTATGCATTGACGAACAGGCCCGAAAACGCGATTTCCGAATGGCAGAAGGCGACAGCTGCCGTGGACTACAGGGAAATGTCTGAAGCTATCGGGCGCGCATATACGAAGCGTGGGTATACGGAGGCGCTCCGAGTTTTTGCCCATGAACTGGAGGTTTCATCCCGAACCTCTTTCATTCCCCCGTGGTTCATTGCCTCAATTTATGGATATGCGGGGGAGAAGGACAAGGCATTCATATGGTTAGAGAAAGCCTATGACGCCCGAGACGGAGTAGATGGTTTGAGGGAACCGAAGTGGGACCCGCTGCGCAATGACCCGAGATTCGCGGATCTACTCCGGCGGGTGGGGCTGCCGGTTCAGTGAATAGCAGTTTGTATTCGTATAGGGGTGTGCAGGTGAACAGCGACTTACGTGTTGGGTCATGGTTGGTCCAGCCCGGCCTGAACACCATCTCCCAGAACGGGACAGCCCGACAGCTAGAGCCGAAGGTGATGGAGGTATTAGTGTGCCTGGCCCATCACCCCGGTGAAACCCTGCCCAAGGAACAACTGCTCAAGACGATCTGGCCGGATACGTTTGTCACGGATGACGTTCTGGTGCGGTCTGTTTCTGAGATACGGCGCGCTTTCGAAGACGACCCGCGGGAATCGAAGTTCATCCAGACTATTCCCAAGCGGGGCTACCGCCTGGTGGCGCCGGTTGTGCTTTTGAACGGGAATACGGGGCCTGCGACCGAGGTCTCGAAGACAGCCGAACAGGTGAAGCAATCGGTCTTCGCGAGACGTAGTTTGCGGATTGGGGTAGTGATCGGGATTACAGCCACGATTGCGCTGCTTGCGATACTCGCCCTGATGCCTACGGACGTGTGGCGAAAGCTCGCTGGCAAGGGCGGGATTCCACAGATTCGCTCCATCGCCGTGCTGCCATTGCAGAACCTCTCGGGCGATCAAACGCAGGAATACTTCGCCGACGCCATGACCGAGGAACTGATCACGGAGCTTTCTCGTCTGAGCGCGCTAAAGGTCATCTCCCGGACTTCCGTCATGCGTTACAAGAAGACGGATAAGCGCTTGCCGGAAATTGCGCGGGAGCTAGGTGTGGACGGGATTGTCGAAGGATCTGTGCTCCGTTCCGGTGACCGGGTGCGCGTTACGGCCCAGTTGATCTATGCGCCGCGAGATTCGAACCTGTGGGCTCAGACCTATGATCGCGATTTGAGCGATATTCTCACCCTTCAGAGTTCGGTGGCGAGTGCCATCGCCGAGGAAATTCAGGCAAAGATGACACCTCAGGAGCACCAGCAACTGAAGAGTCTCCGTCCGGTGAATCGCAAAGCTCTCGATTCCTATCTGGAAGGCCGCTTTCACCTTGGTAAGGCAAGCGATCTGCAGCTTCGAAAAGGGTTCGAACAACAGTTCGCAGACGAAGTGCGGAAGGCGATTGCGGATTTCGAACTGGCGATTCGAGAGGACCCACACTACATTCCTGCATACCTGGCAATCTTTGAGATGCAGAATCTGATGGATGTGACTCCGGAGCTGGATTCCAAAGGCAGGGCGGCAGTAGCAAGAGCAATGGAATTAGATGACTCAGTCGCCGAAGCTCACCTGGACAATGCGCGCCTGCTGTTATTCGACTGGAAGTGGCTGGCAGCCGAGAAAGAATACAAGCGCGCCATAGAGCTAAACCCGAACTCCGCCGATGCCCATGTGGAGTATGCAAACTACTTAGATCTGATGGCGGGCGAGCACACCCCTGCGGGGCAAGAAGAACTCGAACTCGCGCAGCGGCTTGACCCGGTGAACGATCGCATCGGCGAATCTTTCCCGGCGGGCTGGAGCATCGACCAGCGACAGCAGTATGTCGATGAAAGAGAACCCAATAGCTGGTTTCTTCGCGCCGCATTAGGCAGGGCCTTTCAAGAGGCGGACAGATACAAAGAGGCGGTCGAACAGTACATGAAGACCCTCAAACTCCTTGGCTACGACGATCAGGCAAGAATTCTGCAAGACGGCTATGCGAGAGGCGACTACAAGGGCGCGATTCGCGCTTGGTTAAAAGTGTACGTTGCGACCTCGAAGAGCCATCACATGCCCAAGTATTTCGCGGCCTGGCTTTATGGCAACCTGGGCGACAAGGAGGAAGCTCTTGCTTTGCTCGAACAGGCGTACAAAGAGCACGATGGCATCATGATTCATCTCAAGGACGACACGATTTGGGCCCCGATCCGCTCAGATCCAAGATTCAAAGAATTGATTCGCCGGGTGGGGTTGCCGCCTTAGTCCGCATGAATACTGCCACCAGATTCGTCCTCCGCCTCGCAGCCTTGCTATGTGCGCTGCTCCCGATTTTTGCCGCTGGGCAAACTCAGACCTTGGGAAAAATTGCGGGCACCATTCGGGATGACCAGGGCGCGGTCATCGTTGACGCCGCGATCCAATTGGAGAACACCGCTACCGGCGAACGGCGCACTACCGCGTCCGACAGCTCCGGCAATTACGCCCTGGCTTTTCTTCCCCCCGGCGTTTACGAATTAAACGTCTCCTCCCTAGGGTTCGCGACCGGGCGTTTCAATAGCCTGCGAGTCGGCACCAGCCAAAGCACCACTGTCAACGTTGTGCTCTCGGTCGCGAGCACTTCATTTGAGGTGACGGCCAGCGATACTCCCCCGCTAGTGCAATCCGATGGCCCCCAACTCGCGACGGAACTGGAGGCGAAGACCGTATCCAACCTGCCGCTGCCTACGGGAAACTTCCTGCAATTGGTCACGCTTGCTCCGGGAATATCGGTGGACCTGACGAATAACAGTGCCATTGGCCGCAACTCGCCTAATTTTTTCGTGAACGGCGCGCGCACCGAGCAAAACAACCTCCAGATCAACGGCGTCAATGCCAATGACATTTATGGGCATGACTTCGCGGCGGTCGCGATCCCGGCGCCGGAGAGCATTCAAGAGGTGGTGGTGCAAACTTCGATGTACGACGCGTCCTTCAAGAGTGCTGGCGGCGCCAACATCCAGGTAATCACAAAGAGCGGGACGAATCAGGTGCACGGCAGCGTGTACGGCTACTTCCGCAACGACGCGCTCAATGCTAATGATGCGAACTTAAAACAGGCTGGCGTAGGTCGGCCCGTGCTTCGACGCCACGTCTACGGAGCCACTTTGGGTGGTCCCCTCCGCAAGGACCGGGCCTTCTATTTCCTTTCTTATCAGGGCACGCGCGAGAACAACGCTGCGACGGACCAAAGTATCTACAAGGGCGTGCTGATTGCGCCTGTGCCGCCTGGAACGCCGGGATTAACCGACGATCGCTCGGAAGCCACTCTGCTCAGCACGTTTGAACCTGTTCTGCCCGATCCTGATCACACCCCAGCCACGTCCATCAATCCAATATCGCTGGCCCTTCTCAATGCCAAACTGCCGAATGGACAATATCTGATTCCAACGCCACAGGATGATGGACGCAGTTCCGGCACAGCGATGTCTACCTATCACGAAGAGCAATTCAACACCAACTTCGACTTTCATCCCAAACCGCAGGACACCCTGGCGGCGAAGTTCTTCTTCGCCGATGCTCCAGAGTTTGACGCTCTGGGCGGATTCGCTCCCGGCGAAGCCGCGTTCGGCGGCACGACCCTGCCCGGCTTCGGACTACATCTGGAAAACGACAACCGCCTTTTGTCCGTTTCTCATGTGCATGCCTTCAGTCCAAGCAGCTCGAACCAGGCCAATGTCGGTTACAACTTCCTTCGCAATCGAGCGATCCCCCAAGAATCGCTGTTGGATTCGAGCATCGGCATTCAGCGTCCAACTGCCGCCGATTTTCCCGGCTTGCCGAATATCCTTTTGGATCGCGAAAACGGCGCGGCATCGCTTGGCTCGGAGTGGATTACTCTCAATGACGCTTGCACATATTCCTTGTCTCTTGCCGACATCCTCTCGCTTCGCCGAGGCAGGCACAATATCCGCCTAGGCGGTGAGTTTCGCCGCTACTGGTGGAACATCCACGCAAATGTCAACACCTATGGCGAGATCGACTTCGCCACCTTCAACGACTTTCTGATCGGCAACAGCGATTTTTCCTCGATTGGCGTCGGTCTCAGCCACCGCCACTTTCGCGCGAGCGACTACAACTTCTTCGTGCAGGACGACTGGAAGTTGTCCCACAAGCTCACACTCAATTTGGGCTTGAGATATGAGTTGAACCTGCCGCCTTATGAGACGAACGGATTGATTGGTGGTTTTGATCCGGCGCTGTACCGCCCGCGCAGAGAGATCGGACCAGATGGCTTGCCGGTGGGACCACCCATCGGCGGCATCGTGATGGCTGGCAATTCGCGGTACGTCTTGCCGGATGTTCCCAAGGTCGGCAAACGTGTGGTCAACAGCGTCTCCCCAAGAAACTTCGGGCCGCGTCTTGGCCTGACGTGGTCGCCACTCGATTCAGGACGACTGGTCTTGCGCGGTGGTTATGGCATCTACTTCTCGGAGCCCTCGTTCTTTTATCTCGCCTGGGACTACTTCTCGCCGCCGTTCTACCAAAATTTTGTTTCCTCCGGCCACACCTTCGCGAATCCCTTCCCCAGCGTGCCCGCGGAGAGTAGTTTCCCGCTCGTGCAGACGGGCTACGCGTTGGCCTCTAGTCCTTTTGACCCAAATCTTCGCACGCCTTACTTTCAGCACATCAATGGCAGCATCCAGTACGAAGTGGTCCCTGACACCGTCTTGCAGGTCGCTTATGTGGGCACGCGTGGACTACGTTTGTTCCGCTCCGTCGCTATCAATCAGGCCAGCATCGCGAGCTTGAATCACCCGATCACCAATCAGGTGACCGGAGAAGTGATCACGGCCAACACCAACGAGAATCCGTCATTGCGGGCGCCGATGCAGGGGGTCGATACAGCGTTTTTCAATCTCAACCGGTCAAACGGGCAATCCACGTACCATTCCCTTCAAGTCATATTGAATCGCAGACTCTCGCGCGGGCTGGAGTTTCAGAGCTCGTACACCTTTTCCCGATCCATAGATAACGGTTCTTTCCCTGGCCTTGATACCAGCGGGATCGTGGGAAACCAGCTTGCCGCTCAGGGCAACCGCGGCCTCTCCGATTTCGACCGCACTCACCGCTTTACAGGCTATTTCATGTGGGACGTGCCAGAATTTCCCTTCGCGCACAATTCGACGGCAGCACGTTTGCTGACTTCCCATTGGCACCTGTCGGGAATTGTGACCGTTATGTCGGGCCTGCCGATCGATCTGTTCGACGCCGGAGGGGGATCACTGTATGGCTTGGCGGGCGCGCGCCCGAATTGGGCGCCAGGGGCAAACCGCAAAAGCGCCCTGAGCAACATTCCGCCAGGCTATTCCTTTAATCCGGCAGCTTTCGTCTTTGCCGAAGTCCAGCCCGGACAGCCTGTCCCGAGTGCGCATGACCCGACGGCATTGGCACCAGAGGGAGGAACAGACCTCGGCAATGTCGGGCGCAACGTGCTGCGCGGGTCAAGTCAGAGCAACGTCGATTTTTCTGTAGCCAAACAAATTCCCCTCACCGAGTCCAAAGACCTGCACTTCCAGGCCGACTTCCTCAACCTGCTGAACCATTCCAACGTGGATAACCCCATTAACGACATTGGCGCCGGCGACTTCGGACGGATTGTGCGCTTCAGTTCCAGCCCGCGCATCGTGCAGCTGTCCATGAAGTTCAATTTCTGAGGCTTAGCCAACGGGAATCTGCGGCAACGTCACATCCGGCTGTGCTGGTTTAGGATCTGTCAGCTCACCTTGGTGTCCTTAGAACCCCGAGGGTTTTGTTAGAGACTCTTAAGGAAAAATCCTGGTGCCACAGTTCGACATCACCATCGCCGGCGAACTCAACCTCGACCTGATCCTCTACGGTCTTCCCGAAACCCTCGCCCCCGAGCGCGAACTGCTCGCCGACCGCATGATGCTGACCCTCGGCGCCTCCTCGGCCATCGTCGCGCACAATCTCGCGGCATTGGGAAGCAAGGTCGGATTCCAATCCCGCATCGGCGACGATCCTCTCGGCCAAATCGCTCTCGACCGATTGCAGCAAAGCGGCGTCGACGTCTCCCGTGTTCGCCGCGTCTCAGGTGCAACTACCACCGGCCTTACCGTCATCCTCCACCACGAAGCCTGGCGCAATATCCTCACTTACTCGGGAACGATTGCCGAATTAACTTGGGACGACCTCGACCCCACTTACCTCGCCGACTCCCGCCACTTCCACCTGTCCTCTTATTACTTGCAGAAAGGCCTGCGCCCGCGCGTCCCCGAATTATTCCAGCGCCTGAAATCCGCCGGACTCACCATCTCCCTCGACACAAATGACGATCCCGACGACCAGTGGCAAGGCGGATTGCAGGACATTCTTCGCTACGTAGACGTCTTCCTCCCCAACGAGCGCGAAGCCCGCAAAGCCGCGGGAATTGAAGATCTGGAAGATGCGGTCAAGAAATTAGCCGCACTGGTCCCACTCGTGGTCGTGAAACTAGGCCGTGAAGGCGCGATGGCTCAGCGAGGAAGCGAGCGCTTCCTCAGCCCCGCGCAAACCGTGGTACCCGTCGACACCGTCGGCGCCGGCGACAGCTTTGATGCCGGATTCCTCCATCAATACGTCCGCGGAGCCGACCTACCAACATGCCTCGCCAGCGGCAACCGGGCAGGCGCACTCTCGACAACGCGCCCCGGCGGCACCGAAGCCTTCCGCGACGCCGTTCATCGGGAAAGGTTTTTTCGGGAGCGAGGCATTTGAGTGTTATGCCGATGTTACGCCAGTTGACCAAAGGTGCTTGGGCCGCATCAGACTGTGTTCCCGTTCAGAATGATTGGTGACACTCGAATAGAGTGTCGGCATGCAAGTTCGTGATGGAGAAGTTCCCCGTGCGCGCCAGCTGGCGCGCACGGG
>JAIQEY010000028.1 GCA_020073565.1 Terriglobia bacterium | reverse complement strand
GTGTCGTGTCAACCTTCCAAGGACAACCCAGATTCTACCCTCCACGTTGATGTGGCCCACCCGCCAGTTATTCCAATAAATTTCTTCCCCAACGCCCAATCGAGTTTTTCCGCACCCTGCTAAGCAGCCGCCCTCGGATAGCGACCCATAATCTTGCGGACAAATCCGTGGAAGCGGTGAAAGACCGCACTCTCCGGCAAGAACATGAACGGACACTCGCCCGGAATCACATGGATCCCGCGGTCCTCGCAATACTCCACAGCCTTGGGGCTGACGGAGCCTCTTCCTGTCGCCCGGTACATCCAAACAGTGCGCACACCCGCGTCGAAGCAGTCGCGCACCACGCCCTCGGTCACTTCCGGCGGCGTCATCAACAGGACAGCCTCGACGGGAGGCTCGACATCCTGCATGCGGCCAAAACACCTGCGCCCCCCGACCTCACCACAGTTAGGATTCACGGGCACGACATCGTATCCGCAACGGATCAACTCTTCGAAAAGTTTCACGCTGAAGTCGGCAGGATCGTGGGAGATCCCAACCATGGCCATGCGCTTGTACGCCAGGAATTCCGTAACTCTTTCAAGAGATGTTCGCATGAGTTAGCCGCCTCCAAGCCATTCTGTGTGCATACCAGCAGACCGCGGGTACGCACACCGGCATCTGCGATTCTCCACTTTCCTCGGGAAGAAAATCTGTGACGTTTGAACGTCTGGGTGTGAGCCAGGACTTCAATGCGACGTCTCGCGGTCGAGCAACCCATCTCGGGGCCGTTCCAACCGAAGCCATCAATAGTAGCTGTACGTGAGGACTCGTTTAGGGTAGCCCAGTAGAACGAAACGCGAGAGAATCCGGGCCCCGGAGGGGCGAGTCAGCTTAGCCGCGCCCTTCAGCACGGGGTAGGACGGGAAGAGCAGTCAAGTCCCGAGGGACGACCCAACTCTAACGGACACACTTTTGCCGTTAGGAGCAGGCTGCCCCCCTCAAAAATCATATATGAAACATGCTCTCAGGGAATGTGCGCCGGAAACTACGCCGCGAAGCCGCGCCCGTCGCCGATCTCGCGCAGACCTTCTCCACGAGCATGTTCGAACAGTCTGACCTTGTGGCGCGAATGTTCGAACTCATGGATGTCCGCCCAGACCTCGGCCTGCCATGCCATCTCGTGGGCCGCAGCCTCTCCGCAAGTGGCGCAGCGGGTGTGAAAGGTCACGCCCGGTTTCGGTGTGGCCGGTACATCCTGCAGCTCGATGAATACGCACCGCACCTCTTCAATCTCGTCGTCCTCTCCCAGGAGGTGCTCATAGCGCAGCAGGTATCCAAAACCCAGCTTCCTTGCTTCTGCCTCAGCTTGTTCGCGGGTGTGGAAAGGCCCGTATTCCGCTCGCAGTTGCTCGGTCGAATCGCACGCCATCCAGAAAGTGTCCTTGTGAGCCATGACCTACCTCAGTCTTTGGGGGTTCAACTGATCCAACTGGTCGAACGGGTCCACAAGAAAATAAGCAATTTCATGACCGGGACTAACGGCAGCGCGTATGCTTCCACGCAAACGCCCAAGCGGCCATCTTACGAAGCTAGTGTTTTGAAAACGTGCTACTTACTGCGGCGAGCCCTGAAGGTCTTGTCACTTGCTCGGTGCTGCGAGCCTCGGAGGCTGTGTGAAATTCGTTTCCATTAGAGAGATAACGAAAACGGGAATTTCACCAGCCGCCCCAGCTTCCTAACCAGAGATACCGGCTCGGTCACGTCTGGCCAAGCCACCAAGAAACAAAACCCAAACCTCTCTGGACGGGTTCGACGGACACCCCGAACAGGTCGTGTCACGTCCGCGCAATCTAGGACATTCCTCCCGAAGCCGCCGCAGATCTCCTTCCGTTGCCGGCCAGCGGCACCCCCTCTTCCGCCGGGCGCACCTCCCCGCGAACCGTCGGCGACAGCGACGCCGCGCCCAGCTGCACATGCCAGGCCGCTCCGCCATGGCTGGCAACGTACAGCGCCAGTTCCAACCGCGTCCACACGCCGAGCTTGTCGAAGGCGGTTCGCAGATAGTTCTTCACTACCTGTTCGCTGGTGCCGAGTACCCCAGCGATATCTTTGTTGGTGAGACCCTGCCACACCAGAGTGGCAACCTGAACCTCCTTGCCGGTTAACCGATCACGGGGCTGCATGGCTGCACCTGCTCCTTGATGAACATGGCCGTCGCGAGTCTCACCCGCTTCCGCCCCTCTTTAATGCCCGCGCGCAAGAAGAGGGTGCGCAGGTGTTGTTTGACGGTTCGCGGGCTGATGTTCAGCTGGCTCGCGATCTCCTTGTTGCTGCACCCCAGCACGAGCAGGTGTAGGACCTGCTGGTCACGGGGCGTGATCTTGATCTCGTTGAGGTTAATCATGGGCTTTTCGTCTTCTCCTTCAGTTCAGTCTTGGGGTCGCGACCCGCTGATCCTGAAAGCAACCTGTTCGCCAAATCTTCGCTCACATGCAGCCCATTCTAAACACACTACTTACGCCTTTTGCTTCTATTTCTATTCGCCCACCCTAGACCTTTTTCATGAGCCGCCGCCCACTTTGGAATCCCCAATCAGGAAAATTCCCGTTCAACCTCTGATTTTCGGCGTCTGCCCCGACTCGCTAGCCTGCCAAAATTCTCCGTTCTCAGGTTTTCAGACCTGCACTATAATGGTCTTAGTTCCGAAGCGCCATTCCCCCCTCGTTCAAATGTCCTTGACCCGGCCAAAGCTGCAACTAGATGAGAAGTCCTTTCAGGGCTTGCTGGCCGCTGCCTTCACCATCCAGGAGCACGCCGACCTTCTGAAGCAGGTTAGGGGGGCAACTCCGGGGGCCACCAAGGAGGCAAGTTCGGGGGCAACTCCAGCGGCCACCAAGCAGGCAAACGCGGAGGCAAATTCGTCGGCAGGCCCGGAAGTAACTTCTAAGATCGCTTCGGAACCGAAAGCTGAAGTTTTCAGGGTCTGTCGGCAGTGTGGCGCTCCCCTGAAGGAGGGTGATTCCCGATGTGACAAGTGCGCCTTGGAAGAGTTTCGCCCGGGAGAGCGCATGCAGCGCAAGTTTGCGTCGCTCTGGGAAATGAGCCAGGAGCGCCGGGTCCGTCAGGAGCGCCCGCCAGGATCCAGCAAGGGATCGGTACTCGAGCTTGCCAGTTCGGGACTGGGCACTTTACCCAAGGACTTCAACCAGTCTCCAGAATCAGTCTCCCATGGCCCGGAAGCCCCGCAGAACCAAGCGCAAGTCGAAGACTCGGTCCACTCCATTCCGCTGGCGATCTCCGACAATGACTCAGTGACGGAACTACCCGAACCGAGCGCCAGGTCAGGGGACTCTCTATCGGACCTTCGGCAGTTGCTGAATCTCCATCGCGCCGATCTTTACCTGGGGATCGCAATCGTGCTGGCGGTAGTCGCTCTGCTCTGGCCGGCCGCGGTCGCACCACAAAAGCCGCGCTTGGACCCCTGGCAAAGGGTCCTAGTGAAGTTGGGTGTTGCCGAGGCGCCCGCCGCGCAAGTCCATTATCGGGGAGACCCCAACGCCCAGGTGTGGATCGATCCGCACAGCGCGCTGTACTACTGCGCGGGCGAAGACCAATACGGCAAAACTGCCGACGGACGTGTGACCACCCAGCGTGACGCGCAAACGGACCATTTCGAGCCGGCCAAACGCGCCGCCTGCAACTGATCCGGCTTCTATTCTTGTCTTAAGTCTCTAGGTCAGCGAAGTAATGCCCAGAAAACAAAGGGGGAATCACTCCTGTCACAGGAATGAACCCCTTTTTGGGAACTATCGATCGAAGAGATCCCCGCCCTCGTGACACTGCATCGGGGGCAGTCGGTCGGCCTCAGGCTTGGTATTGTTCGTGCCGTCGCGCCTCGTACCACAGCGCCAGCTCTACCCGGTTCCATAGGCCCAACTTGTCGTATATTACCCGCAAGTAGTTCTTCACCACGTGCTCGGTGGTCCCCAGGGAATCGGCGATTTCGCGGTTCTTGCAGCCCTCCGCTACGCGTTGAATGATGAAGTGTTCGCGTTCATTGGGCCCGCGGCTGACTGCTGTCTCTCTAACCATAGCTGCCTCCTGTAGAGCATAGTCGCAAGCTTGACCCGCTTGATGCCGCCTTTGATTCCGAACCGCAAGAACAGGCGGTTGAAATGTGCCTTCACGGTACGCTCGGCTATGTGTAGATCGCGAGCGATTTCCGAATTGTCACAACCCTGAAGCAACAAGTCGATGATCTGTTGCTCTCGGGGCCCCACTTGACCGATATTCTCTTCCATGTGCAGCACCCCACCCTATGCGCTCGGCCCCGCCGCAAGTGGCAAATCGGCAGCCAGGTCCGATGTACGCTTCTAGATTTTGGTCGCTATGACCTCTGCTCTGTGCATCCGCGCGACCAATCCACCCTTCTCCGGTTACGAAAGTGTGAAAATCCGTAGCCCTGACCACTTTTCACCCAAAATCAGTGGTTTTTTGGAGCCCCACAAGGCACCAGACAAGGGTCTTGCCCCTTCCGAACCATGGTTTTACTCAGAGCCTAAGGTGAACAACTTAGGACAAATTTCCGGCCTCCCTGCACCGGGCGGAATGATTTACACGGAAGTGCATTTTTCCTACTCACGCCCATGCAGTGGCCCGGCAAATCATTCGCGATATAATCAAAAGATTCCCACGCGCCGCGCTTTCTTTCTGCGACCACCATGGACTTCAAACTAGTCAGTAGCTACCAGCCCCAAGGCGACCAGGGCAAGGCCATCGAGACCCTTACCCGCGGCGTCTTCGACCGCGAACAGCATCAGGTCCTGCTCGGCGTCACCGGCTCCGGCAAGACCTACACCATGGCCAAAGTCATCGAGGCCGCGAACCGTCCCGCCCTGGTGATGGCCCACAACAAGACCCTGGCCGCCCAGCTCTACCACGAGTTCAAGAGTTTCTTCCCCCATAACGCCGTCGAGTACTTCGTCTCTTACTACGACTACTACCAACCGGAGGCCTACGTCCCTGCCGCCGACCTCTACATCGAAAAAGAGTCCACCATCAATGATGAACTCGACAAGCTCCGCCTCTCCGCCACCCGTTCCTTGTTTGAACGCCGCGACTGCCTGATCGTGGCCTCGGTGAGCTGCATCTACGGCCTGGGATCACCCGAGGCCTACTACGGCATGCTCCTGTTCCTCGAAAAAGGGCAGAAGGTCAAGCGTCAGGACATCACCCACAAGCTGGTCGAGATCCTCTACGAGCGCACCGAAGGCGATTTCCGCCGGGGCACCTTCCGCGTGCGCGGCGACGTCATCGAAATCTATCCCACCTACGACGACATGGCCTACCGCGTCGAAATGTTCGGAGACGAGATCGAATCCCTCTCCCAGATCGATCCTCTTTTCGGAACCGTCAAGCAGCGCTACATGCGCCTGCCCATCTACCCGAAGACGCACTACGTGATGAAGGACGAGACTCGTTCAGCAGCCGTCGATTCCATCAAGAAAGAGCTAGCCTGGTGGGAAGCGGAACTAGAGAAACAAGGACGCGCCGTAGAAGCACAACGCATCCATCAGCGCACCATGTATGACCTCGAGATGATCAAGTCCGTCGGCTACTGCCACGGCATCGAGAACTATTCGCGCCATTTCACCGGACGCCTCCCAGGCGAGCCGCCTCCAACGCTGCTCGACTACTTTCCGCGCGACTTCATGATGTTCATCGACGAGTCGCACCAGACCGTCCCACAGCTGCACGGCATGTATCACGGCGACCGTTCGCGCAAACAAACGCTGGTTGAGTATGGATTCCGCATGCCCTCCGCACTCGACAACCGCCCGCTGACATTTGAAGAGTTCGAGCACCGCACCAACCAACTGGTCTACGTCTCCGCGACTCCCGGTCCCTACGAACTGACCAAGTCCGCAGGAGTCGTCGTCGAGCAGATCATCCGTCCCACCGGTCTGATCGATCCACCCGTCGAAATCCGTCCCGTGAAAGGACAGATCGACGACCTGCTGCACATGATCCGCGATCGCGTAGCCCGCAACGAGCGAGTGCTGGTCACCACCTTGACCAAGCGCATGTCCGAAGATCTATCCGAGTACTACAGCGAGGTCGGCGTGAAGTGCCGCTACATGCATTCGGAAATCGAAACCTTGGAGCGAGTCAAGATCCTGCGCGACCTGCGCAAAGGCGAGTTTGACGTATTGATCGGCATCAATCTTCTGCGCGAAGGCCTCGATCTGCCTGAAGTCTCGCTGGTTGCGATTCTCGACGCCGACAAGGAAGGCTTCCTCCGCTCCAGCGGTTCGCTCATCCAGACCATCGGCCGCTGCGCCCGCAACCTGAACGGGCGTGCCATCCTGTATGCCGATGTAATGACGGATTCAATGAAAAAAGCGTTAGACGAAACCAATCGCCGCCGAGCCATCCAGCAAGCCTACAACGAAGAAAACGGCATCACTCCCGAGTCCATCATCCGCCCGCTCGACATGACGCTCGCCGCCATCGTGGCCGCCGACTATGCCGACCTGACCAGCCCCGAGGCCGAAGGCGTCCCAGAATTCAAGACCCAGGAAGACCTGGACACTTACATAAGAAAGTTGGAGAGCGACATGCGAGAAGCCGCCAAGCGCTTCGAATTCGAAAAGGCAGCCAAACTCCGCGACACCATCAAAGAGTTACGCACCAAGGAATTCCTGTTCGCGTAGGGACAGCCGCCCTCGGCTGTCCAGCCGAGTAAAGCTCGGCAGCCCCGTGTGGCCGCGGGCATTCCTGCCCGCGCAAAGCATCCCCCAAACAAATGTAACCACGGCGACGACCCGTCAGACCGGAACCTTCGCGATTGACGAAGCTCCCAACCAAGCGTAGGTTGTCCACTAACTTTTTGCACGAAACGAGGACTCATGTTTTGCTCAAAATGCGGAACCTCAATTTCAGATACCAGCCGCTTCTGCGATCACTGCGGACAGTCCGTTCCCGGCCAGACCACCTCTCAATCACCTCAGCCAGGCGCGCCATCGCAAGTTCCCCCGCCACCCGCTCCCTATCCCGTAGCCGAGGAAACCAGCGGTAAAGCTCTCGCCAGCATGATCACGGGAATCTTCGGTCTGCTCTTCTTTTTTCCCGCCATCGCCGCCATCATCCTCGGCCACATCTCGCGCTCGGAAATCCGCAACAGCAACGGCCGTCTCAAGGGCAACGGCATGGCCACCGCGGGGCTCGTAATGGGATACGGAGTCTTCGCCCTGATCCCATTCGTTCTCATCATCGCCGCCATCGCAATTCCAAACCTGCTGCGTGCGAGAATGGCTGCTAATGAGGCATCTGCAGTTCACACCGTGAGAGAGATCAACACCGCCGAGATCACGTATCGGACCACGTATCCAAACATTGGCTTTACCTGCAGGCTCGACAACTTCGGAGGAAGAAATCTGCCGGCGCCGAGCGCCGAACACGCGCAACTCCTCGAGGATCGGATCGTCTCCGGCACAGGTGCCGGCTATCGATTTGTTCTGGAGAATTGCGTGAACACCGAGACCGAACACAAATACCAAGTCGCGGCGTTCCCCATGGTTCGCAATCAGACTGGTGTCCGGATTTTCTGTTCCGATGAATCGGGAGTCATTAAAGCCGGCGAAGGCGAATCCGCGGAAGAATGCCTGGCCGACGGCTCTCCGCTCTAACAGCAGAAAAAGCACACCTCGGGCGCTAAAGGGCGGACACATTTTCAACGACTCAACGGCACGACTGAACAGGCTGCGGAAAAAGTCGATCTCGCGCTTGACTTTGGGTGGCGCAGCGCTTCACAACCTGCGGAAAAACTCAAGAATGCCTGCATCGCCGTGGAAGAGCGGCCCTTTAGGGCCGCGTAACCTATTTGCAATCAACGAGGGCTTCAGCCCCGGTGGTCGTTCTTCCTCGGCAGATTGCATTTTTCTGCAAGTTGTTCAGCGCTGCGGTAACTGCATTGTTTTGAGTGCGGCTTTGGCCACTGAGGGCGCGCTTTCTGCGCGGGAATTAGTTTTTCCGCAGCCTGTGAAGTCGTGCCCTTCCCAAAGCCTGCGCGAATCAGAGTTGTTTCAGCAACCTGCTCAAGCAAACCGGGCAGTTGGGGATGGCCCGCAAAGTCCCCACCCTAACGTCGAAAAGCGCGACGTTAGGATGGGCCACCCGTCCGGTTCTGGTTGGCGGCGGTAACAACTGATGGTGATGAAGGCAGATCGTGCGTGGCACAGTGGCGATGGAGACGCCTGGTCCCGCGGTCAGAATAATCAAAAAGGTTGGAGTGTTACGGTGACCCGCGTACAGTTGGGTTGTGACGATACCCACTCATTCGAAAAGTACGAATGAGTGGGGCACCCGCGACGCGACTATCTAATCAGCCTAATTGTTCCCGCAGGTTGATGGTGTTATCCTTTAGTCAATACGAGTCGCTCGATCCCCCTGGGAGCGCTCCATGGCGCAAGCCGCCGCACAATACGAGTTAGGTCGCGCAGAGTTGGGGCGGGCGCTGGCTATTCTCGACCGCGAACAGCAGGCCATGCAACTGTCCCGGGCGCAACGGCTGTCCTACAAACTCTACACGATCTTTGTTTGGGGCTTCGTCCTCTGCATAGTCGGTGCCATCATCGATCTCGCCACCATTGAATTCAAGTCAGCAAAGACAGAACCGTCATGGGTCTTCCTGACCTTCGCTGGGGCTGTAGGCCTTTGCTTCTTACTTTCGATCGCGTTGCTCGTTTTGAACATACCTCTCGTTGTCAAGGTCATTCGCAATCAGCGTTTGTTTCATCGCATGGGGCTTTCGGGTGTTTTGGGCGTCCTCTGGAAAGAACGCCAGAAGACGCGGCGCTGGATGGCTATCGTCGAGAGGATCAGTCTCGGGCTAGGGATACTCTTCCTGATACCCTCCATCATCATCCCTATCGCAGCTATTGTGCCACGATGGAGAGGCCCCTTCCTTGAGATGGGTTGGATCGAAGCTCTTTTCTATTTTTCGATTGGCACTCTCTTCGTAATGTTCTTCGTGCTCCAAAGAGGCAAGGCGCGGTTGGATATGATGACCTCTCGGTGGAGGGATGTCGTGCATCTCAAAGAATCGATGGCTGCTTTGGAGAAGACGGCACAGCAGGCGGGGTCCGAGCGCATTTCCTTTCCCCTCGATGTGATTGAGCAATTCTCGCGGATCGAGACCGAACAGATTGCGCACAGCCGGGCCATGGCAATCAGCGAATCCGCCAAGGCTCCGAAGTTGAGTTTCTCGATCCTGTCGAGCGACGAGGTACTCAAGGCAAAAGCCGGATTGGATCCCGACACTCGACTTAGGGTCGAGGAAATGATAGATGAACTCGCCCTTCAGCCGAAACCGAGTGGCGTGGAAATGGATGCAGACACCGGCACACTGCGCCAGCGCGTGCAAGAAACCGGCTGGGAGATCTTCTATGACGTCGACGACGCCGGGCGGCAACTGAGACTGTTGTCGCTCCGGCAAAGCGCAATCGCGGGGCAGAAATAATGCCTGAGGGATTTGCAGAGTACGCATGCAGTTACTCGCCAGTAGCCATTCAGGACCGCAAAGAGCTTTCGCGGGAACGGCTTCTCAAGCTGCTGGATGTGCTCGACGATATGTCCAGGAACCCGGACGCCTATACGGAGCGGTCGCGCAGCTTTGGCATGAAGGGGGACATATTCCTTTATGTACATCCGGAGCCACGCTTGGAAATCACCTATGAGATTGACCGGACGAATCGAAAACTGTACTTCGTGCAGTTCAGAGATCGCGTTGTGGAGGTGAAACGCGTATTCCTCAGCTATAGCCATGAAGACCAGAAATGGCTGGAAAGACTCCGGAAGTTTCTCATTCCCCTCGAGGACCAGGGATTTGGCATCTGGGACGACACCAAGATCCAAACGGGATCCGTTTGGCTAGCTGAGATACGGAAGGCGCTGGAATCAGCGAAGGCGGCCGTCTTCCTCGTAACCCAGGACTTGCTCATCTCACAGTTCATTAAGGCACAGGAAATGTCTCCTCTGCTGGAAAAGGCCCAGCAGGAAGGGGTTAAGATCATCTGGGTAGCGGTCAAGCCCTCTACCGTGAAGGACTCGCCATTTTTCAAGTTCGAAGCAGCGAACGATCCCGATCATCCCCTCGAGATGCTGGACGAGCGGCAACAGGACGAAGTGCTCAAGAAGATCTACGAAAAGGTCAAGGCGGCGCTCGCCGCTTAGAGACGCGCTGTCGGCATAGCAGCTGGCCTGGTGCCCCAGACAAGCGGGTGCCCAACTCATTCGCGTGCACTTGCGGATGAGTGGGTTCTCGGCTTCGGCAAAACTCTTGCCGCGAAGACGCTTGATTTCCTGCGCCCACAACTGAAACCTCACGGGCACCGGCCGGGTGCCCCACTCATCGCGCACTCTGCGATGAGTGGGATTCCACGGATGTCGGCTGAGCTGGAGTGCGCGTGTCCGCACTAGAACACCTCGACAATAAAGTCGGCCACATTGTGACGCAGGTCCTTGACCTCACTCTAGCCCAGAGATAACATTAATCACAATTTCTATAGCTCAATCGCGGTTTCAAAACCGCACCCTCGACCCGAAGCACCTTCGTCGGTCGAGGGAGAAGGGGTCAAATAGGCCCTTCGCCTGCGAATTTCAGGCGTTAAGCTCTTTGAAATCTAGATTTTGCCAGCGATGGCAAGGGTTAACTGATTGATTCTAAAGGATCACCAACCCTGGCCCGCCTCGTAAGTCCTTTGTTGTCTACATTTTGCCTATAACTTCTTTGGGCTCTAGATTTTGGAGTGTTTTGACCATCTAACTCCATGATTCCAAAAGACCGGGGGGAGGGGGGTACCCACCGTGATAAGGTACCAACTAGTAAATACCCGCTAACGTACCGACGAGTTACAGCCGTCAGGTGCTCCAACTCTCTCTTTTGCCCGGGATGACACAAACGGGAGACGACAAGAAAGTTCCCAACCAAACCCTACTCCGGTGCGTCCAAGGTATATTAAAGAACCCATCGGAGGTCCCCCATGAATCGCAGACACTTCCTGCTCGCAGGCGCTGCTGGAGTCGCCGGCGCCTGGGTCGGACAGAGATGGATCGGAAACAACTGGATCGGCTCTCGAACCCTAGCCTCCACATTCCCTGCCCCTCCCCCGCTCGCGCAAAAGGTCGCTGCCTCCGACACCATCGTTCTTGGACAAACCGGCATCCACACCAGCCGTCTCGCCATGGGTACCGGCACAGTCGGCTCCGGCCATCATTCCCACCAGACCGCGCTCGGCGTCAAGGGACTCTCCGATCTCCTGCTGAACGGCTACGACCACGGCCTGCGCTTTTTCGACTCCGCCGATTCCTATGGCAGCCATCCGCACGTCGCCGAAGCGCTGAAACATATCCCGCGCGACAAGGTCACGGTGCTGACCAAGACCTACTCCCGCGACGCCGCTTCCGCCCGCGCCGACCTCGATCGCTTCCGCCGCGAGCTTGGCACCGACTATCTCGATATCTGCCTGATGCACTGCGTCACCGAACGTGACTGGACCGAACGCTACAAAGGCGTGATGGATGTGCTCTCCGAAGCAAAAGAAAGAGGCGTCATCCGCACGCACGGCTGCTCGTGTCACTCCATCGAAGCTCTGCGCGCGGCCGCCAAGTCTCCCTGGGTGGAAGTGGACCTGGCTCGGATCAACCCGATCGGCTCGCACATGGACGCTTCCCCGCAGGAAGTGGTCAGCGTATTGAAGGAAATGAAAGCGGCCGGAAAAGGAATCATCGGCATGAAGATTCTCGGCCAGGGCGATCTCAGCGGGCGTGTGGACGACGCGCTCCGCTATGCCCTCTCGCTGGGCGTCCTCGACGCCTTCACCATCGGAGCCGAAAGCAAGGCGGAACAGGAAGACCTGCTCCGACGCATCGCCGCTGCCTGAGCGGCTGTGTGGCGCGGACACTCCCTTCGACATCGCTCAGGGCAGGCTCTGTCCGCGTCGGTTGGACTTGCAAGGAATGGCTTTCGCTACTGACTGTCGGCGCTCTCGCTCGGGATCAACTCGCAGTTCGCCGTGCATTTCAACGTTTGAAACTCGACTTCCGCCTTCTTATGGGAACGGACTGGCGACTCCTGCAAAACGATCAGCGACTGCGGACCATCCCCACGATTGATCTTGCACTCGAATTCCATGGTCTGCACTCCCCGCTGTTTGCAGGCCGTTTGCGAAAGCGCGTCCGCGAGGGTCCCCGGCTTGTCATAGACTTGATCCGCTAGCTTCGAGGGCAATACCGCCACCGTGATCGGCGCCCCGGCTTTAACTTTCATCCACATCCGCTGGCCATCATAGTCTGGAGTGACCACGCTGTAGAGCTTCGGGGACGGCGTCAGATCGTACTTTTCCTTGACCACGCGAAACCATTGATACTCCGGCTGGACGCAGTTCTGCACGCACTGCCAACTGTGATAGGTGATCTGCACTTCGTTGAGAGAAACCAGTTGGCGGGCGCCCACTCTGCCCACGAGCACTCCGATCCCCTGCAGGATCGCACGATCCGGGGTACGTTCATCGTGGATCACCAGCACCATCGGCCGGTCCGAAGGAAGATGGCATTCGTAAGTCGTGTCCACCACGTGCTCGCGCAGGCAGCGATACTCCAGATTCCCGCGGGTCTCCGGATGCAGCAACGCGTCATTCCACTCGTTCGCCCAGGCCATGGCCAGCGTCACGGGCCTCTTGGCATGAATCAGAACGTGCATGTTGCCGCCCTGAGCCCCGGGCCGGTAAACGCGCCCGGAGTGGAAGTCCGACGGATCGAGTTGCACCGTCTCATCACTAGCCCGCACCCAATCGAACGTCCGGGGCGGCTGCGCCCACAGGCCAACCGCGCACAGCACAAACGAAAGTCCCAAGCGAAGGAGGTTTTTCATAGTAGAAAGTATTTGGTACCGTGCGGGCGTCTGACAAAGGGATTTCTTATTTTCCAGTTACATAGGTACTGCCGGGCACTCGGGCCACCCGCGCGTAACATCTCACATTCCGCTGGCAGCAGCGCGACTTTGAACCGTGTTCTTGCCCGATTCGCGGGCGGCGACGGTGAGCTCTTTCTCGATCGAAGAAAAGCGCTGAAAGATTTCGTGGAGGCGTAGTGCCATGTTGCGAACGGTGTCCGCCTGGGCCATTACGTTCCCAGGCAGTCCGGCTTCCAGCTGCAGGAGTTCGGCGTTGCCGAGAATCGAAGTGAGTGCGTTGTTGACATTGTGCCGCATCTCCGCCATGTAGCGTCCCAGCGTGGCTTCCGCTTCGGCGGAAGCGCGGGTCCTTTCCGCTTCGCGGGCACGCGACTCAGCTTGACCGCGACGAAGAATTTCCCGTCCCAACAGTCCCGCCATCGCCGCCCATGATTCCGGTTCACGGCTCAACTCAAGAGTCGACCCGTGGGTAGACGACGCCGGTGACGAAAAATCGCAGCCCATTAGGATCGCAGGCTTCCCGGCAGCCGCGATTGCGGTTCTCAAGTTCGCTCGCCTCTCGCCCGAAGATGCGTCGGCTATCGCGAGATCAAATGTGTCGCCCTGCAGCTCGCCGCAGAGATCCTGCTCCGTCACGACGAATTCCGGACGGTCGTGGTCCTTGGGCCAGTTCGCAGTAATCTCCCGCGCGAAAGCGGGATCGCTGGAGAGGATCAGGACGGTTGAGCGGTTCAGTTTCATCGGCGCACTTGGCTCGGAGAGCTACTTACTGGTCGCTCGTGCTGCTGGAAGCGGAAGCGGCGCGCGCGGCAGTCATGCCCTTCTTTGCTCCGCCTTTCAAGGCATCATCCACCGCGGCCCGCAAATCGACCAGCATGCGCAGCGGTTGGCCCGAAGAGTACTCGGCATGGAACATGACTTTCCAGGACTGGCAGATCATCCGCAAACGAGTGGTCGGTTCGTCGGCCGAGAACTGGGCGCGGCGACAGTCCAGGCTCATAATCCCCCGGTGCTCGAGGTCGCGCAAACCGTCCAGAATGGCGTTGAGGTCATCGTGCATCAGGCGGAAAAATACCCGCCGGATCATGAAGCTGTAGCGGGCAAAGGCCGCCATGGCCGCGGGCTCGAAATAGCGGTCGGCACTCTGGCTCTTGAGCTTGCGTCCCTGCTCGAGCACGCCGCTATGAAGCAGTTCGCTGAGCCGGCGGCAACGGGCCGCCGACTGCAGAACCGTCTCGAGAGGACCGAGCCACAACGGCATCGTCGACGGTTGCGCGCCCAGCACCGGCTCCAGAACCTGCGCGACATACTCCAGATCGACATCGGAGTCTTCCAGGCCGGACGGCGCACACAGCGAGAAATACTGCACCAGCAGGAAATCAATCTTGTCGCGGTCGCTGGGAGCCTTCACCGCCTTGTGCAAATGATGCACGGTTAGATTGCGCAGCACCGCTTCATTGGTCAACGATGTGGTCTGCAGAAACTGGCGCAACTGGTGCACCTGGATCCGCTCATCCACCTGCTGAAACCAGGCTTCCGCCTGTTCGGTGGATTCGGGGGAAGGCGCCGCGTCCTGCTCGAGGTTGGGGCACGCCCCAACTTCGATGACAAATTCGCGAACCAATACGGAGTAGATCGGTTCGAGCGCCGATAACGTCGCCCAGTGTTCTTCCGGTGATGGTTTGGCGGTCAGAGTCATGATTTCACAATCCAGTTGGGAACGTCTTTCAGGAAGCGGGCGGCAACCACCGTCCGTTCCGGATGATATTGCACGGCGACCACGGAGGCTTCTGCGCGCAGCGCGCCATCTTTGCTTTCCAGCAGAACCCGATCGGCAAATTCCAGGGGACGGTCGAGCGCAAACAAAACCTCGCGCGGGGTGCCGAACTCGATTACCGTTTCCTGAAAAAAAGTGTGTTCCTGGCCGTTGTCCGCAGTGCGACTCAACCGGATCGGAATGCGCACCGGCGTCGCTTGCGGAAAAAACTTCGCCAAGCGGCTGACGATGTCCTGAGCGCGGGCGCGAGCGGTAGCGGCTGCCTGGTGCAACGGAGAACCTCGAGCGTGACGTTCGTAAGCAGCCGAGCCTCCCCTCTTCCCGGTTAGGAAGAGCTTCCAGGAGACTCGCTCTGCTAGTTCGGAAGAGACAAGTGCACGAGCGGAGCCAAAAACTAGTAGGTCATGCACCGATGTACAAATGAAAGAAAAGAAAAGTGGTTAGGGGCTGACAAATACCCATCGAAGCGTTCTGTCGTGAGGATGCGTTAATGCTTGTCTCACAGTGATACGACCGTATCAATTTCGCAGGTCGCGACCCCTACTGCAGCGTGGCGGAACCCGGTGGCTCTTCCCGAACACCGATGTGATAGCGCTTCAGTTTCCGGTAGAGAGTGGCACGACTGATACCCAGCATTTTGCCCGCCAGGGCCTTGTCACCGTTCACTTGTGTAAAGACGCGTTCGATGGTGGCGCGCTCGATATCTTCCAGGTCGGTGGCCGGCGATGAGAAATCCAAGGCAGTGGCCGGAGCGGCACCCGCCTGGATCTCAAAGCGCGCGATGGCAGCCGGCAAATCAGACACCTCGATGCGTTGCTGGTCGCCGAGAGCAACGGCCCGCTCCAGGCAGTTCTCGAGTTCACGAACGTTGCCCGGCCAGTCGTAGGCGAGCAGAGTCTTCATGGCAGCCGCGGAGACTTGCACCCCGCGTCCGGGAGCCAGGCGTTCGAGGAACCAGGTTGCCAGGATCGGAATGTCGGAACGGCGCTCGCGCAGCGGGGGGAGAGGAATGGTCACGACATTGAGGCGAAAGAAGAGATCTTTGCGAAACGTTCCTTTCTTGTATTCGGTCTCGAGATCGCGGTTAGTAGCAGCCATAATGCGCACATCGACTTTGACCTTCTGATTGCTGCCCACGGGACGGACTTCCTTTTCCTGCAGGAAGCGTAACAGCTTGGCTTGCATTTCCAGCGGAAGTTCGCCGACTTCGTCGAGGAAGATGGTGCCGGTGTCGGCCGATTGCAGCAGGCCCTGCTTGGAACGGAGCGCTCCGGTGAATGCGCCTTTCTCGTAGCCGAACAGTTCGCTCTCGATCAGAGTTGGCACCAGCGAACCGCAATCGACGGCCACAAAGGGACGGCTGGCGAGGCTTCCGCGATAGTGCAGGGCGCGCGCGACCAGTTCTTTGCCGGTGCCACTCTCGCCGGAGATAAGCACGGGTGTGCGCGTATCCTTCAGACGCGAAATCATGCGCAACACATGCTGGATGCCGGCCGAGCTGCCGATGATGCCGTGCACGGCGGTTTCGGTATCGGAGCGCTCGCGGAGGTACTGGTTTTCTTCTTCGAGCCGAACCTTGTCGGCCATGCGGCGCAGGAAAAGGCGGAGTTCGTCGAGCGGCGCAAAGGGTTTCGAAATGTAATCGTAGGCGCCGAGTTTCATGGCCTGAACTGCGGTCTCCACGGAACCGTGTCCGGTCATGACCGCGACTTCGATGCGGGGAAAGGATTTCTTGACCTGCTCGAGAAACTCGAGGCCAGTCATGCTGGGCATGACCAGGTCAGTCAGGACCATGTGGATGGGCTGTTGCTCGTCGAGCAGGGCCAGGGCGGTATCGCCGCTCTCGGCCTCCAGACAGGAGAGGCCCAGCGACTCACCCACGGTCATGCAGAGGCGACGGATGGTCTGTTCGTCGTCCACAATCAACAAACGGATGCGAAAGTCTTCACTCATGACGTTGCCTTACCCATGGTGTTCTCGACCACGGCAATGAACTGTTGCACACGAAACGGCTTTTCCACGCAGGGAACACCGGTTCGGCGCAAGGTGGCGGCGGTTTCCTCGTTGGCGATATCGCCGGTGATGAAGACGAGCTTCGAGGCAAGATCGGGACGATGGGCGGCGACCCAGGCATGGACCTGGGCGCCATCGACGCCGCCCGGTGTGCGCATGTCGGAAACAATGCCAAGAAACTCGCCACGCGCCAGCAAGCGGAGAGCATCGGCGCCGGATTCGGCACAGATGACTTTATATCCATTGCGCTCGAGCGCCGAGCGCACGAAGTCCATGACCGAGGGTTCGTCCTCGATCAGAAGGACGGGCGAACACGCAGATTGGATCCCAGGCTGGGTCATTTTGGATACACTCCGGCCCCTGCTCCGAAAGAGGCTGCCTCCGATGCCAATGGCAAGCGAACAGTAAAAGTCGCTCCTTCCGAGTCCAGGTTGTTGTGACTGACAATTTCGCCGCCATGTTCGCGGACGATTCCATAACAGATACTCAAGCCCAGTCCGGTACCTTTGCCCACTTCCTTGGTCGTATAGAACGGATCAAAGATCCGGTCGGGCTCGTCAATACCGACACCGTTATCGCGGAAGGAAACTTCAATCCACGAACCGGTGCGCGCGCTCCTGATTTCGATCTGCGCCGGCCTTCCGATATCACGGACCGCATCGTAGGCGTTATTCAGGATGTTCAGGAACACCTGCTGAAGCTGATGCGAATCTCCGATGACCTCGGGCAGGGTCTCGTCCAGGTGTTGCACAACCTGGACCCCGTGACTGTGGAAGTCATAGGCGCGCAGTTGGATGGTGCGGCGCAAGATTGAATTCAACTGCACGGGGAGACGCTGGGGCGGCATCTGGCGAGCGAAGCTCAGCAGGTTTTGAACAATCTGCTTGGTCCGCTGCGCCTCCTGCAGGATCACGCGCAAATCGCGGCGCGCACTCTCGGGCAGATCGGGATTCTCGACCAGCAAGTCGGTGAAGCCGAGAATCGCGGTCAGGGGGTTGTTGACTTCGTGGGCCACGCCGGAGACCAGTTGACCAACGGCGGCCATTTTTTCCGAGTGAATCAGTTTGGCTTGCAGCATGGCGGAATCGGTCACATCCGTCATGACGACCACGATGCTGCTGACCGAGCCGTCTTCGCCGCTGATCGGGCTCAGATTGACCGAGAACTGACCGCTGACGCCATCGCCACGAACCAGAGGCAAATCGAAGTTGTCGACCTGCTGGCCGCGGGCCACGGCCGCCAGAGCCTGGCGCAGTGCATCGCGACGGGCCGGCGCCGCCAGTTCTGGGAAGGGGCGGCCGAGAAGCTGGTCTTGCTGAAAACCGAGGCCGCCCCAGCGCCGATTCGCGTAGCTGATGACTCCCTCCGTTCCGGTAACCAGAATCAAACTCTGGGTGTGATTGAGGACCTTGCCCGAGAAATCCCGCTCCCGTTGTAACTCCATCTGGAAATTGCGAAGGCCGGTGATGTCGAGCATGAGGCCGCGGTATTGCAGAACCTTTCCGCTGGAATCGCGAATGGCAAAACAGTTGACGTAGACATGGACAGGCAATCCGTCCTTGCGGCGCAGAACGGCTTCCTGATTGCGCAGCCCTCCCTGAAGGTCGAGCAGAGCCATCATGTCCTCGCGCTGCTTCGGGGAAAAATAGACTTGCGAGGGGATGTCGAGCTGGAGCACCTCTTCGCGGCTGTCATATCCAAGGATGCGAACCAGGGCGTCATTCACCTCGATGAAGCGGCCCTCGGGAGTGGAGAAAAAAATTCCTTCCTGGATGTTGTCGAAGAGTTCGCGGTAGCGGCGCTCGGCTTCGCGGCGGTCGGTGATGTCCTTGAGAACGTGCACGGTCTGCCGCTGGGCGCTGCCGGCAGCGTGGATGCGGGAGGTTGAAATCAGATAGGTACGCTCGAGAACGGACCGCACGTATTCCTCGTAGCCGTCGCCCGTGCGGCAGAACGGGCAGGAGTGGGGCGAAGCGCCGGTTGAAAGGGCGTCGAGCGCGCGCATATGAACGCCGATCAACTGGTCCGGCGCAATGCCAACAAAGTCCGCCAGCGAGCGATTGACGCGCAGGATCTTGTGCTGCTGGTCGTGCACGACGATCAAGTCGCTGATCGCGTCGAAGACTTCCATCCAATGGCGGTTGGCCTGGTCCATGCGCGTAAACAGGCAGGCATTCTCCAGAGCGACACTGGCGTGGCCGGCGACGGCGCGCAGGAGCTGGCGATCTTCGGCAGTCGGAGCGGTTCCGCGGTCGGCCAGACAGAGAACGCCGATGAGATCTCCGGATGTGCCCGCCAGCCGGACCAGCGTGCAGTCGCTCCAACCCAATTCGGAGGCGAGAGCAGTTCCCAGGAGTTCCTTCGCCGACGCGAAAACCACGTCGGTGCTGGATTTCGCAAGCGCCCCGCTGAGAGCCAAATTGAAGCGGAGAAGTAGAGGCTTGTCTTCAACCTCCGAGGCGCCGCAGAACAACAGAGTCTCGCATTCGGAACCCTGGAAAAAACTGAGGGCCACGGCGCGGCCTCCGAGAAGGTGGGAGGCGCGCAGGGCGAAATTGCGCGTGAAGCCGGGCAGTTGGAGGACCGTATTCAAGTCGAGTGCGAGCGCAACCAGCGCCTCCGCGCGGCGGCGGTTTTGTTCGGACTGATGCAGGTTGCGGGTGAGTTCAAGCGCGATGGCCAGCTGAGCCGCCAGGGCACGCGCGCGGCGGATGTCTTCCTGGTTGATGGGTCCGTGTTCGAGGCGATCCAGCACACCGAACATGCCCAGGACCTCGCCATTCGAGCCCAGCAGCGGTACCGCCAGGAGCTGGCGGATCCTGTAGGCAGTCACAAAATCCAGATTAGCGCCCGCCACTTTCGAGGCATCCTCGGTGACGAAAACGTCTTTTTGCCGAAGGGAGCGCGTGGCCACGCCCTCATAAAGAGGAATCTCCACCGGGCGTGCGGCGCCTTTCTCAAATCCCCACCGGATGTGGAATCGGTCATTCTCCAGCAGTCCGATGAAGCAGCGCCCAAACCCGAGGAAGCTGGCCGCGCGGACGACCGACGTCTGCATGAACTGGTCGAGCCTTCCGGCAGAACTCAGTTCGAAGGAGATCTCCAGGATCTCGTGCAGTTCCTGCGCCTGGGCACGGGCCGTGCCGTACAACTCAGCGTTGGCGATCGCCACCGCGCCGAATCCGGCTAGGGCGGAGACCAGCGCCTTGTCCTCTTGCGTAAACGGGCTGTTGGAGCGCGGATAGACAAGAATAGCGCCGTGGGAACGCGAGGTGCGAAAGGGCGCCGCAACCAGTACGCCGGGCGGGGAGTCGTTGCCAAAATGAGACGCCCCATCGATGCTCACTGTAATCCGCTCGCTGGCGGCGACCGCGCGGACGGCAATCTCGAGTGCCGGCCGCAGATGGTTGGCCTCGGAACGGGAGCGGATAACGCGCGCCAGGGAGGGAGTTTCGGTCGACACCGCACGGAGACGGAACGAGCCTTCCTGCTGGACAAAAATGAGCACGATCGGTGAATGCAGCAGAACCCGCAACCGGTCGGCAATGCTCTCCATGACGGCGGAGGTGTCAGGCAGGCTGTGCAACGCAGTCGCAGCTTCGGCCATGATCATGGCCCGGCGGCGCTCTTCGCGGGAGAGCTGGTTAAGGCGGAGCGCTTCCAGCGCGGTCCCGAACTGAGTCGCAAGGATCGTGGCTTTGGCGGCGGAATCCTCGTCAAAGCGGACATCCGGCCTGTCGTACTGCAAGGTGATCGTGCCCACAATTTCGTTGGACACGATCAGAGGAGCGGCCATCACCGAGGTCGCGGGAAACTGCGAGAGCTTCGGATAGCGGGCCATTTCCACCTGGTTGTGGAAGACAGTCCGCCGGCTGTGAATGGCCTCGAACCCCACGGCCTGATCTCCGGCACGGAGTCGCAGGCCGCGAAAGCGACCTGCATTGAGCCCGTCGGCCTGGGCGCCCACCAGATCCCCCTCGGAAGTACGCCTCCAAAAGTAGGCGCCGCCGGCATGAAAGAACTGGCGCGTCTGCTGGCAGAACGAGAGCATGAGTTGGTCCGCATCGCTGTTCTGGAAAGCTGCGCGAGAAAGCTCCAGCAACAGCTTCTGGAAAGTCTCCTCAGAGTGAGACGCCTTCTCAGCCACCGAGTTCCCGTTGATGCTTGTCAGCCCATCCCCCGACAGAAAGCTAAGCAATTGAAAACAATTGGATTACAGCTTAAAACGTACGCTTGATTCTCAAATTGAGTCAAGGGAATACATGGTACCGGGTGTTCAAGTGTTAAACGTAACAAACTTGGCTCCGGTGTCTCACTCTGCGACCGAAATTAGAAGTTTCGCATGGGGCCAGCGCCTGGGCGGGTGGGGAGTTTGCTGAGGCTCGAAGGGATTGAGTTAACAGTTTGCTTTTCAATTACTTGAACGCCAAACCAAAGTAATGATCGGAGGGAACCCAGAGCCACTTACTGGTAGTGGCCGTGCACGGGCGGTTGGTAGCAGTCCAAGGGACGGAGGGTGGAACTGTGTCTTTTCGAGGCTTAAGACGGTGGGCAGCGGGGCTGCTGATCAGCGCATGTGCCGCAGGGAGTGCTGGTTCGGCTTGGGGACAAGGAGAGCTGAGCCGGAAAGTAAAGAGCAAAATCGCGCCTGCGTATCCGGACTTGGCGCGGCGGATGGCGATAACCGGAGTGGTGAAAGTTGAGATTACGGTGGCCGCGAACGGCACCGTCAAGAGCGCGAAGCTGGTGGGAGGGCACCCGGTGCTGGCCAACGCGGTTCTGGACGCGGTCAAGAAGTGGCGGTACGAGACCAGCAATGAAGAGACCACAGGAATTGTGGAGTTCCATTTCGATTCAGCCCAATGACGCTGACTGAGAAAGGAAGCGTAATGAATATCGGCAAGAAGCTGTATCTGAATTTCGGCATCATCCTGGCCACGGTCCTGGTTCTGCTGGCGGTGAACCTGCTTGCAGTCCGGCGCGAACATGAGACCAAAGCGGCCGCGCAGCGCTCGATTGATATGGCCGAGGCGACCTCGGCCGTCCGTTTCGAAATGATGCAGAATCGTCTGCACCTGCAGAATTACCTGCTCAGCGGCGACACTCGGGATGTGGAAAAGATGAACGATGGCTTGCGGCTGCTGGGCGACCGCCTGCACCACGCCCAGGAACTGGTCAACTCCGATCAACAGCGCAGCAATCTCGAGAAAGTGCAGCAATTGGAGCAGAACTGGGACAACGAGTTTGCCAGCCCTCTAGTCGAGAAACGTCGCCAGGTCGACAGCGGGAATGCCACCGTGGCCGAATTGCAGATCTTCTATCTCCAGAAAGACCCTAACTCCTGGGTGACGCGATCCAGCGACGTGCTAGACCAAGTCGATACCATGAACCGCAACCAACTGGACCAGCAGCGCCGCTCCGATGAAGTGGCGGCGACGGCGACCATTTTTATCGCGGTCTTCAGTTCGTTGCTCGCCCTCGGTCTAGGCGTGGCGGTGGCGTACCGGACCGCGCAAGGAATCTCGGAACCGCTGAACCGCCTGATGCATGTCGCGCGCCAGATCGGCGAATCGGGCGATCTGGAGCACACCATCGATGTGCGCGGACAAGACGAAATCGGGCAGCTGGCGCGTACTTTCGACTCCATGGTGAAGTACCTCAAAGAGATGGCATCGGTGTCCGAGGCCATTGCGGGGGGAGACTTGTCGGTCGCAGTTCACCCGCGTTCGGCCAACGATACCCTGGCCAACGCTTTCATGCGTATGGTCGAAGGGCTGCGAGGACTGGTACGCAACGTGCGCGACGCCGCCTCGCAGGTGGCGAGCGCATCCTCGCAGGTGGCGACCGCTTCCGACGAAACCGCGCGCACCGCCCTACAGACGTCTTCCGCGATTGATGAGGTTACCAGCACCATGCACGAGATGAGCGTGAACGTGCAAAACATGGTGAAGAGCACGCAGACACAAGCCTCGAGCGTTAGCGAGACCTCGGTGTCGATCGACCAGATGGTGACGTCCATCCAGCGGGTGGCGGACACGGCCAAAGTGCTGCTCGACATTTCCAACCGCTCTCGGGAAGAAGTGCATAGCGGCATCGGAACGATGGAGAAGGCGACCGACGGACTGAACCGGATCAATACGACGATCCGTTCCTCAGGCGAGATCATCGACGCCCTGGGCACGCGGGCCGACGACATCGGCAAGATCATCGAAGTGATCGACGACCTGGCGGAGCAGACCAACCTGCTGGCGCTGAACGCGGCCATCGAAGCGGCGCGCGCCGGCGAACACGGGCTGGGATTTGCGGTGGTGGCCGACGAAGTGCGCAAGCTGGCGGAGAAGTCGGCGCAGTCGACCAAAGAGATTTCCGAACTGATCCAGAGCATTCAGAAAGAGGCTCGCAAAGCGGTCGACAATATGGAAAAGAGCACGACCATCGTGAACGAAGGGCTGAACCTGGGGCAGGAACTGAATGCCGCGCTGCGAAAGATCTCGAACGTGGTCACTGAGGTATACAAGTTCGCGCAGGAAATCGGGGCAGCCACCAATGAGCAGTCGCACGGTTCGTCGCAGATTGCGCGCGCGACCACGCGGCTGAACGAGATTACCCACGAGATTAACTCGGCTGTGGAAGAACAAGCTTCCGGAGCGCAGGCGGTGGTGAAGGCCATGGAGCGGATGCGCGAACTGGTGCAAACCTCGACGTCGGGCTCGACCGAACTGGCCGCGTCCTCTGACCAGATGTCGAAGATGTCGCGCGGATTGCTGGAATCGATGGACAGCTTTTCGCTGCGGCCTGGCGACGACGCCAGCGCACCCCGGGGCTCCGCCCGCCAAGCGGCGGCCGGAGCACGCTGATTGGAGCCGCGATGAGCCGGGAAACGCAAATCGTTGGCTTCCGCGTGGGGCGCGAGAGTTACGGCATCCCCATCAAAGCGTTGCACGAGATCGTGCGCGTGCCGGAGATCACCGCTGTGCCGGACGCCCCCGATTATCTGGAAGGGGTCATCAACCTGCGCGGCAAGATCGTGTCGGTGGTGGACCTGCGCAAACGCTTTGGCAAACCAGCCACCGCGCTCGACCGGCGCAATCGCATTCTGGTGGTGGAACATCGGGGACGGCTGGTGGGAATGATCGTGGACTCGGCCTCCGAGGTCTTAAAGATTTCCGAAACCGAAATCGAAAGCGCGCCGGCCATGATGCAGGAGGGAGGACTGGATTGCGTCACCGGTCTCGGCAAGTACAATGGCCGGCTCATTATTCTGCTGGATATCAATAAAGTGCTGGCCGTGCGGGAAACCGGAAAGAGCGCAGCCGCACCCGAGGCAGGCGCAAGCGGCAACGGCAAGGCGGCCACGCAAGGCGCGTCGGCCGGCAAGTAAGTGTACCCCTTGAAGACATCATGAACTCAAGCGAAATGCCTGCCATCACGGACGCGGAATTGAAGCTGCTGCAGACCCTGGTGTACCAGGAGTGCGGCATGCACTTCGATGAACGGCGCACCTCCTTCCTTCAGGACCGGCTGCAACGGCGTCTCCGGGAGTGCCAGCTGGATTCGTTTTACAGCTACTACCGGTTGTTGATCAGCAACCAGGGAAAGCAGGAACTCTCGCGGCTGGTGGAAAATCTGACGGTCAACGAAACCAGCTTCTTCCGCAACAAAGCACAACTCGATTTGTTCCAGCGGGACATCCTGGAAGCCATTCTGCAGCGCAAGCAGGAGCGCCGGGACCACAGCTTGCGGATCTGGAGCGCGGGCTGCTCGACCGGGCAAGAGCCCTACACGCTCGCCATGCTGGTGGCCGATGCGCTCTCCTATTACCACATGCGCAACCCGGTGCCGGGCGACTCCCCGCTGCCGAAACCAATCGTTCCCGCACCCTGGCGCGTCGAGATCCTGGCGAGCGACATCAGCTACTCGGTCTTGCGCGCGGCGCAGGAGGGTTCGTACCCCGAGCATCAGATGGCCGGGGTCGACTATGGCTACCGCCTGCGCTACTTCGATAAAGTGGGCGACCGCTACATCACGAAAAAGACGGTCAAGGAACTGGTGCACTTTGACTTTCACAATCTGAAGACGGAATACCTGCCGCAGCGCAACGATGTGATCTTTTGCCGCAACGTGATGATGTATTTCGACGAGGCGGAACAGAAGCGGTTGGTCGAGAAGTTCTATCGCTGCCTGAATTCGAATGGATTTCTTTTCGTCGGCCACGCGGAAAGCCTGCTGGGACTGACGGAAAGATTCCAGATGGTCCATCGCAACAGCGGAACCGCCTACCAGCGTATTGAGGTGAAAGTGTGACGGGTCCCCCGGAAGACCGGATGGCGGAACTGCGCGAGTTGTTTTTCGAAAGCGCGGGCGAACTGGTGCAGACCCTGAACGATCAGGCGATGCAACTGGAGAAGTCGCCCGGCGACGCGGAGACCATTCGCAGCTTGCGGCGCACCGTGCACACCCTGAAGGGAGACTCGGCGGCCTGCGGGTTCCGTGAACTGAGCGAACTGGCACACGAATTTGAAGACGTGCTAGGACTGGAGAAGACGGCCGCAGCCGCATCGGTTCCGGCGGTTGCCCTGCGCGCTGCCGATGTATTTTCGGCCCTGCTGGAAGCGTACCGGGAGAACAAGAAACTGCCCAGCATCCAGTCTCTGCGGGAAGAGATCGCGCGGCTGGCGCATCCGGGGGGGGCGGAGGCCAGCGCCAAAGAGAAAAAGAGCGTGGCGAGCCGGCAGGCTGTCCGGTGGTCGGAGTATGAACAGCTGGCGATCGCCCAAGCGGCTCATGAAGGCAAGCGGTTGCACCACGTGACCGTGCAACTGGATCCGAACTGTGGCATGCCCATCGCCGCGCGCCAGTTGGTTCGGATTGCCCTGGCCTCTATCGGTGAGGTGCTTGCCTTTTACCCGGACGAGGGAAGCCGCGAATCCACGGACCGTGTGGAGGTCGCGCTCGCTTCCGAAAAGTCAGCAGAGAAGATTCGGGAAAAATGCCGGATTCCAACCATCACGCTGCAGGCACGGGTGGGCACGCTGCGGACGAAAGCGCGGGCGCGAACCGCGACCCCCGCCTCAAGTTCTGACCTTAAACCTGAGCAGGCGACGGCCCCGGCCGATCTGGCGGCCGTTGAGGCCACTGTTCCGCCGGTGAAAGAAACGGCGGCGCCGGTTTCCACTGGACCCGACAACGTCCTGCGGGTCGACGCGGAGAGAATCGACAGTGTACTGAATCTGGTCGGAGAAATGATCCTGGCGAAATCGATGTTGCAGCAGACGCTGCTCGACTTCACGCAGCGCTTCGCCCGGGACCCGTTGCGCGGCAAGTTCTCCGATGCGATGGCCTTCCAGGCGCGCGTGTTGAACGACCTGCAGCGTTCGGTCATGAAGATCCGGATGGTGCCGGTCGATCAACTCTTCCGGCGCTTCCCGCGGATCGTACGAGACGTCGGCCTGCAGTGCGGCAAGCAGGTCGAACTGGTGGTGAAGGGCGGAGACACGGATCTGGACAAGGGCATTCTGGATGCGATCGCAGAGCCGCTGACGCACCTGGTGCGCAACGCGGTCGGCCATGGGATCGAGTCCGCTGAAGAACGGGTTCGCAGCGGCAAACGTGCTCAGGGTACGCTTCGTCTGAACGCTTATCACCAGGGAAACCAGGTGGTGGTCGAAGTCAGCGACGACGGACATGGAATTGACGCGGACAAAGTCCGGCAGCGCGCGCTGACCCAGGGCCTGTTAAGCGCAGAACAGGCCACCCGGCTCTCGGAAGCAGAAACGCTGGAGCTGATCTTCCAACCGGGTTTCTCCACGGCTTCAGAAATCACGGAACTCTCTGGAAGGGGAGTCGGACTGGACGTCGTGCAGACCGTGCTCGGACGCCTCAAGGGGACGGTGCAGATCGACACCGAGGCCGGGCGAGGCACCACGTTCCGTCTGCGCCTGCCGCTGACTTTGGCGATTATCAAAGCGCTTCTGTTCCGGGTCGAACAGCGACTCTATGCCATTCCGCTCAACGCGGTAGCGGAAATTACCCGCACCGTTGAGGAACACATTCATCAAGTCGAGCACTACGACGTGCTGCAGCTTCGCAACCAGGTATTGCCTCTGCTGCGTCTGGGACGAGCGCCCGAGGCAGGACCCGCGTCCGCCCGCCACAAAGCTTTCGTGCTGGTCATCAATAGCGCCGACCGGAAGTTTGGTCTGATCGTGGACGCGCTGGAGGGGGAAGAAGAACTGGTCATCAAGGCGCTGGACGACCAATCGATCTCGACCGATCTGGTGAGCGGCGCCTCGATTCTGGGCGATGGGCGGGTGGTCCTGATCCTGAACCTGACCGCGCTGGTCGATCGGTTTACGCGCGGCCGCACGGATGGGTCCGGTGGGCGGCTGGCTGGCCTGCTGTCGAGTGAGAGCTCTGCCCTCCAGGCACGCGGGGCGGCCGGGGGCCAAGCATGAAAAAGCCGATCCGAGTGCTGGTCATAGACGATTCCGCCCTGATGCGGAAGTTGATTCCTCAGATTCTCGAGCGGGCCGACTCGATCGAGGTGGTGGGTACGGCCATCGATGGGCAATTTGGGCTGCGGAAGATCGAAGAACTCGCGCCCCAGGTCGTCACCCTGGATCTGGAGATGCCCGGGCTGAACGGGATTGACACGCTGAAACAAATCATGCGGCGGTGGCAGTTGCCGGTCGTGGTGGTAAGTTCGCACAGCACAGCGGGGGCGTCGATCACCCTGAAGGCGCTGGCACTGGGCGCGGTTGACTTTGTAGCCAAGCCGCACGACGTATCGGCGCGGATGCCGGAGATTGCCGATGAACTGATCTCCAAGATCCGGGCGGCCGCCCAAAGCCGCCGGGTCAGCGTGCAGTACCTGCCCGACGCCGATCCGCCGCCTGCTCCTGACAAGCAGGGCCCGGCCGCACCGACGCAGATCGTCGCCATCGGTGTTTCGACGGGTGGTCCGAACGCGTTGCAGTACGTTTTTTCGCAGTTGCCAGCGGAGTTTTCAGGGAGCATCGTGGTGGTCCAGCACATGCCGGAAGGATTTACCGAACTGTTTTCCCGGCGTCTGGATGAAACTTGCCCGCTCCGGGTGAAAGAGGCGCAGTCGGGTGATTTGCTGCTGGCGGGGCGGGTGCTGATCTGTCCCGGGAACCGCCATATGAAGGTCAAGCGAATGCCGCTGGGCAATGTGGCGGTGCTGGCCGAAGATGCGCCGGTCAACGGACATCGTCCTTCGGTGGACGTTCTGTTCCGGAGTGTGGCAGAAGAATTCGGCCCGCAGTCCATCGGCGTCCTGATGACTGGGATGGGAGAAGACGGAGCATCGGGCTTGGGTATGATCCGGGCGGCGGGAGGATTGACCATCGCCCAGGACCGGGAAACTTGTGTGGTGTATGGCATGCCCCGGGCGGCCGTTGAGCGGGGCCACGCGATGCGGGTCGTGAGTCTGCATGACCTGCCCGCCACTTTGCAAGCGCAATGCGCACTGGAGCGCACGCGGGACACCGAAGGCCGACGGTCGACGAGTGCCGGAAGTAACTAGAGTTATCTACCCGAAGGCATGGGTACCGTGGTTTAGTGTTAGATGGGGAGGAGTGCCATGGAAAAGTTTGCGCCCGTAAAAAGGAGCGAAGACGGACAGGCGGTACGCTACCTGATCGTGGATGACTCCGTGTTCGCCCGCAAGAACCTGGCCCGAATGGTGGAATCATTCGGTGGACAGGTGGTGGGCGAAGCCGGAGATGGGGTGAACGCGATCACCGAGTACGACCGGCTGAATCCCGACATCGTTCTAATGGACATCACGATGCCCCAGATGGAAGGCATCGAAGCGGCCGAGAAGATCGTGCGCGATCATCCGGACGCCCGCATCGTGATGGTATCGTCGGTCGGCTACCAGGAGAATATCGTGGCGGCCTTGCAGCGGGGTGCCCGCCACTTCGTGCAGAAGCCGGTCAAGCCGGAAGTTCTGTATGAAGTGATCAAGTACGTGATGCGCGATGATGGAGCGGCGGCGCGCGGCGCCGGGGTGGGAGTCTAGTCATGCGTATGGAGTTGATCCAGCCCTTTATCAACTCGGCCGATGCCGTGCTGGCGCAAGGGCTGCAATCGCCCACCTCCATCGAAAACCTGACGATGGAAGAAGAGGCCTACCGGCGAAAAGGGATTGCCGCCGAAGTTTGCCTGAGCGGCGATGTTGAGGGGCGCATCATTTTTGATGCCGACCAGAAAACGGCAGTGTGCTTCGCCAGCCGCCTGGCGGGCGTGGAACTGCCCGACACCGACGGCCTGGTGCGGGAAGCCGTGTGTGAAATCGCCAACCAGATTATCGGAAACGCCGTGACCGTCCTGAATGACCAGGGATTCCACTTTCGTGTTCATCCACCTACCCTGCACACCTCGGAGCAAGGTAGCAAGAGCAGCGAAGACACCGAAGCGCTGGTAATCTGCTTCAGCACCGAAAGCGGCAACGTGTTCATGAATGTCGCGCTGCGCTATCATCGTTGCCCGGCTACGGAACGGGTGGCCGCGGTCTGAACCGCGGTTTGTAGGTCACAGCCCGCTAGTTCAGAGCTGCCCTTCAACTCCTCCGGCATCAATTCTGATCGCAACGTTCCCATCAGAAGATTCCATCAACTAGATTCCCAAGCCCGCACAATCGCCGACGCGGAAGGCGAGAACCCGTCTTTGCGCACTCCGACCTGCGATCTTCAAACTGCCCTTCAGGGGCCGGCGATCAAGAAAACCGGATTCTGCGGCGGGGCGAATTGGCTGGGAGGAATCGGCGGGCGACTGCTGAAGGGAGCGGGCAGGTTGACGAGAAATGTGTCCGTCGAGGTATCGATGTCGTTGACGCCGCCACCGTCGCAACCAGCCAGATAAACCCTGGAACTATCGCCGCCCGCCGCCATGCTGAAGCGGAAGCGCGTGGTCGCGCAGGTGGCATCGTAGTTTGGAAAGCCCGGAACGGCGATCACCGCCTTCACGCTATTGTTCGAAGTGTTGATGACGGTAACTTGCGAACAAATGTTGCCCGCCGCATCCTCATAATAGGCTCCAACATAGGCTCGGCTTCCATCGGGCAAGGCAGCCGCGGCAACAGTGTTCAAGCTTGTGGTCGCGGTGGTCGAGCACGGGTCTTGCGTACCACGGGTGGAGGGTGAAATTGGTGTGATCGTAATTGTGGCTAGCGGCGACGGGACCGACTGAGACACATCCACTACCACCACTTCGCTTCCTCCCGGAATGTAGAGGCGGTTCAGGAGGCCGTCGTACACCATGGTGGTTGCGCCCGGGACGCTGATCGTCGGATTCGTCGTTTCGGTCAGTACATCCGGGCCGGCGGTCGACGTGGTATCGAGCCAGGCTAGAGTACCGCTTGCTTCCAGCACGAACACACGCTGGCTGTCGGAACGGACTGACAACCATCTCGGCGGCGAACTGAGCGGACCGCTAATGGTGCGCGGCGACCGGTCAAGGGTGTTAAAGGCGCTGATGGAACCGCCAGGCGTCCCCGGATTGCAGAATGAGCTGTTGTTCGCGACGTAGAGCTTGCTCTTGTCGGGGGTAACGGCCATCGCCATGGGACAGTTTCCGACCTTGATGGTGGCCACTACGGCGTTCGTGGTCGTATTGACTGCGGCGACCGCGTTGTCATTGGGAAAATTCGCATCCGGTACGACGTTCGGCAACGTCACATACGCCGTCGTATCCGACGGCGCAACGGCCACGAAGTTTGGGGCTGAGTTTGCCGGCAGGGTGATCGTGCCAATATTGCCGCTAATGACAGTGCCGTTAAAGGCGACTTTGGAAAGCGAGGCAGTCGAGGTGGAAGTGGTCGCCTGGTTCAGCACTAGAAGCTGGTTTGCGTTTTGCTGGACGGCGTGCACGGGAGCGACCCCCACCTTGCCGATACTGACTTCCGAGTCCCCGGAAACGTCTACGACCAGCACGCTGCCGGGGCCGAACGGCTCGTTGGGATTGGTCGGACCGTTATTGTTAACAGAAATCACCGTATGAGCCGCCTTGGGGTCGGGAAAGGTCGGAGGATTGGGAATAATAATGGGGCGGAAGGTGTCACCGCATCCGGTCCAGATCAGAAACAGGAACGCCATCCAGCTCAGCCGCAGAAACCGCTTCATGCACACTCCGTCTCGTTAGGGTTTGATGCGTTATTTTACGGAAACGGATATTGTATCGAGAAGGGGCGGACAAGGGGAAATCGGGAGCGCGGCGAAAGCACCGCTGGACGCCTTAGACGCGGCCAGCCGCAGCTCTGGGGCTGGCTGAATTTCACCCTTACGCGCGCCCGCGGCGTGATTTTGGCTGCGCCTCGGACGGCATCTCGGCAACTTTCTCTGAGGCCGATGGCTTCTTGGTCTGGGCCAGGCTCTCCTTCAAAGCCGCCATCAGGTCGATGACCGGCGCAAGTTTCTTGGGCGGCTCGGCGGCCTGCACTTCCCCGCCCTCGAGCTTGGTTTCGATCAGCTTTTTCAGGTTGTCCTGGAAAGTGTCGTGATATTTTTCCGGGTCCCACTCTCCCGCCAAGGCTTCAATGAGCTGGTGGGCGACTTTGATCTCGGCTTCCTTAATCTCCACGTCGGGAGCGCCAAAGGATTCGACCTCGCGCACTTCCTCGGCGTAGTACATGGTGTGCAGCATCATCCCGCCTTTGTGCGGACGCAGGAACACGGTGTACTCGCGGTTGTGCATGGTGAGCTTGGCAATGGCGAAATATTCGCTTTCCTCGAGGGCTTTCGTGAGTAGCGCGTAGGGACGCCGGCCGGCTTCTTCCGGAACCATGTAGTACGACGACTCGAAGTATACGGGGTCGACTTCGCCGGACTTCACGAATTCCAGAATCTCCATGGTCTTGGCCGTCTTGGGCTCGATCTTCTTGATCTCTTCGGGATCGATAATGACGTATTCGTCCTTGCGGTACTCGTAGCCCTTGATGATGTCGGAGCGGTCCAGGACCTGGTTGTCGGCCGGGCAAATGAGTTGCTGCTTGACCCGCTGGTGGTCGGTGCGGTGAAGTTGGTTGAACGAAATGCCGCTGCTGCGCGCGCCCGAGAACAAGCGCACCGGCATGGAAATCAATCCGAACGTCAGATAACCAGTCCAGACGGAGGCCGCCATTGTTTCCCCCCAAGAACTTCAGCGCTACCTGTAGAGACGAGGCTGGCCTCGTCTCTTTTTCAGCATAGGAGACGCGGCAAGCCGCGTCCCTACGCAAGAACTAGAATCCCGGCAAGCGTACAGAAGTGTAGCCTAACTTCGTGGATACGGTTGCCACCAGATTACCGGCCGTATCCAAAGGCCAAGCACCACCTGATGCGGCCTGACCAGGCCGGATACGAAATATAGTGTTATCGAGGGCGGAACTGCAACCCCGCCAGCGAACCGAATAGAAAACGATGATTCCGAACCTTCTGACGCACGGCTGGGCCTTGTCTCCGGAGAGGTGGGTGGTGGCGGCCGCGGTCACCTTGAGTTTCGCGGTCGTGGCCCGTGTGCTGAGGGGCGTCAATCGCTCCGGGGCACTGGCGGGCGGGCTGGCATGCTTTCTTCTGTTCGCGGTTGCTGGCCCTGGCGCCTGCGCAGCCCTGAGTGCGCTCTTCCTGTTGATCTGGCTTTCCACGCGACTTGGTTACCGGACCAAGCATCACCTCGGCATCGCCGAACACCGCGAGGGACGCAACGGCTGGCAAATATCCGCCAATCTGGGGGTCGCCGCGCTGAGCGCAGTGACGTTTGGCATCACCGGAAATGGGGCGTGGCTGACGGCAGCCGCGGGCGCTCTTGCCGAAGCCGCCACCGACACCGTGGCCAGCGAGATCGGCCAGACACTCAACCAGACAGCACTTCTGATCACAACCTGGGAAGCCGTTCCAGCCGGCACGGACGGCGGAATCACGGTGGCCGGAACGCTCTCAGGAGTCGCCGCCGGAACGACGATCGCCGCCATCGCCACGTTCAGCGGCATGGTGCCGTATGCTCGATTCTGGATTCCAGCCGCCGCCGGAATCTTCGGCATGCTCGTCGATAGCCTGCTTGGAGCCACGTTGCAGCGGCGCGGCTGGGTCAACAACGAGGCCGTGAACTTATGCGGAACTTTGACGGCAGCTGCGATGGCCTATGCGCTCTCGGTGAGCCCTTGGCATTCAGCACTCAGATTTAGCATTTAGGGTTAGCAATTGTCCAAAGCCAGAAGACACGCCAAAGGAATACCAGAGGGCTGAGGGCTAAATGCTAAGTGCTAAATGCCAACTGCTCAGTTGCGCTGCTTGACTCGATCCATCAGCGCGTACAGCAGGACGCCGAGAAATGCGTTCGCGAATCCGGACCAGAGCTCCCGCGACCAACTCCACTCCATATGCAATCCGACCAGGCCGCGCCCGATCATGAAATACACGATTTCGTGGATGACGTAGAAAGCGATCGTGAGCAGGAACCGCGCTCCGGCATTTTCCACGTCCAGCTTGATGCCGAGCGAGGAAGCGCCATATCCCACCACCGTTTTCGAAATTCCATACAGCCCGATCGGTTGGTGGGTGAGCGCATCCTGCAGCAAACCGATGAAGCCTCCGGTAAACAGGCCGGCAAGCTGGCTGCGCCGCGCTGTCGCGAACCCAATCGTGACTAGCAAGGGAAGATCGAACACCGAGAAGAAATGCAGCTTGAGAGGCAACCAAGCCTGCAGGAAGATGGCCGCCAGAGGAATCAGGATGGTGGCAGGAATGCTGAAACGGTAAACCTCAACCTGCTCTCCTGATGTGTAGGTGATGGCCACGTTATTGCGGAGCGTCCTGTGCAGCGGAGTGCGCTTCTGGTTCGACCACGGGCTTCACGGGCTTGCGGGAAGTTTTCACCGCACCAGCCGCCGCCTTAGAGAGTTCACTCGCAGAAGAGGGTACAGAGGTGACGGCCTTTCGCACAACCGGAACGGTTCCATTGGCGGTCGTGGTCGGGGGTGAAACCTTCGGCTTCGCATCGGCCGCCGCATGGGAGCCGGGGATGGACGGTGGCGCGGGCGCCGGAACCGTCGCTCCACCCGCAGCATTCTCGGGTTTATGCGGAACCGTCGGCAGACGCTCGGCCAAGATGTCCGCTGCGCGAGTTGTGCCGGCTTGGTCAGGCTCAGCCTGGCGCTCATCGATCTTGGTCACGACCAGCACTTCCTCCAACCGGCTCAAGCTGATCGCCGGCTTCACGCGAATGTTGAGAAACAAGTCAGCACCGGGCGAGACCTTCGTGACCCGCCCGACCGGCAGGCCCTTTGGGAAAATGCGCTCGCCGCCGCTGGTGAGCACCAATTCGCCGACGCTCACCGTCTCGTCGCTCATCACCTTCTCCAGTGCAATTTCTCCGCCCGGCGTGCCGCGCAGAATGCCCTGCACGCGCGACTTTTCGAGAATCGCACCCGCGCCGCTGGTCTGGTCGTTGATGAGCAGCACCTGCGAAGTCGATCCGAACACGCGCCACACTTTGCCGACGATTCCGTCGGCTGTGATTACCGCCATATCCGGCTTGATGCCGTCACTCTCACCCTTGTCGATATACACAGTACGCGACTGCTCGCTGCCACTGGAACCAATCACCTGCGCCGCGACCGTCTGCGAGATGAATTGTTCCTTGAAGGCAAGCAACGACTGCAAGCGCCGCGCCTGGTCGGCATCCTGCGTCATGCGCACCTGCTCCAGGCGCATGCGCTCGATCTCCTGCTTGAGAGCGCGGTTCTCGGCCCGCACGCCGCGCAGGTAGAAGTAGTTATGCCAGACACCGCCGGTGGTGGTCTGCACCCAGAGCAGCATTTTTTCGAAGGGAGCGACTGCGCCCACCGCCCACACGCGGATCAGCCGGGTGGATTCAATGTCGTTCGCGCGTTTGACCTGCACCGCCAGCCCCAGGACTTGGGCAAACAACACTCCCACCAGCACGATCAGGTTGCGGTAGCGGCCAAGGACGGATTCCATAAACCAGCTGTCAGCTGTCAGCTCTCAGTTGTCAGGTCCCAGGAATAGGTTGTCATCCCGAGCGGAGCGAGGGATCTGCAGTTCGCTCGCGGCTCGCAGCGCTACTCGATCGAAATCTTGCGCAGCAACTTGAAGTCCGAGAGCATCTTGCCGGTGCCCAGCACCACGCTGCAAAGCGGATCGTCGGCGATCGAGACCGGCAGACCGGTTTCTTCGCGGATGCGCTTGTCGAGATTCTTCAGCAGCGCGCCGCCGCCGGTCAGCACAATACCGCGGTCGCTGATATCAGCCGAGAGTTCGGGCGGTGTACGCTCCAGGGCAACGCGGATCGCGTTCATGATGGTCGAAACGCACTCGCTAAGCGCTTCGCGAATCTCGCTGTCGTCCACGGTGATGGTCTTGGGCACGCCCTCGATCAGGTTGCGGCCCTTGATTTCCATGGTCAGCGGCTTATCGAGCGGATAGGCGGAACCGATTTCCATCTTGATCGTCTCGGCGGTGCGTTCGCCAACCAGCAGGTTATATTTCCGCTTGAGGTAATTCATGATGGCCTCATCCATCTGGTTGCCGGCCATACGCACGGAACGCGAGTAAACAATGCCGCTAAGGGAAATGACTGCGATGTCGGTGGTGCCACCGCCAATGTCGACGACCATGTTGCCACTCGGTTCGGTAATCGGCAACCCAGCGCCGATGGCCGCCACCATGGCCTGTTCCACCAGGTGCACTTCGCTCGCCTTGGCACGATAGGCAGAGTCCATGACCGCGCGCTTTTCCACCTGCGTGATCTCCGACGGCACGCCGATCACGATCCGCGGATGTACCAGCATCTTGCGGTTGTGCGCCTTCTGGATGAAATAGTTCAACATCTTCTCGGTGACCTTGAAGTCGGCAATGACCCCGTCCTTCATCGGCTTGATGGCCACGATGTTGCCCGGCGTGCGGCCCAGCATTTCTTTGGCTTCTTTGCCGACCGCTTCCACCTCGTTGGTGTTCTTGTTCAGCGCGACAATGGACGGTTCGTTGACGACAATGCCCTTGCCGCGCGCGTACACCAGCGTGTTGGCGGTTCCGAGGTCGATCGCCAGATCGCTTGAGAACATGCTGAACAGGGACCGAAGGTTGTGGGAGCGCGATGCCCCGTTGTGAAACCCGTTCTTTGACATGGAAATGCTTCTCTCTCTTGGGATGTCACCTCGAACCCGGAGGCTGGAGCTTCCAGTAGCCTCGGAGCGAAAGGTTGTCCCTTGTTCTTCTATTCTACTTGGATGTGCAGGCCAACAGGACTCTATCTGTACCGGTTGCTCTGAACATCAAATCCTTCACTGAATAACGACTTTCTCCTGGCGAGTGTTGACCCCGCCCTTGGAATTCTGCGCGGTGACCGTGATCAGGTTCTCCCCGTTCGGCAGCGGCGGGGTGAAGTAATGGAACGAGCCGTCGTCGCCCACGATCGGCACTTCCTTGCCGTTGACCATCACGCGCGCGCCCGCCTCAGTCTTGCCCGTCACCTCGATCACATGCCCGTGCTGAACAAAAGGATCGAGGTCGAGCGACATTTCCACCTTTTCCTTGGTCTTGGTGATGATGGTGAAGCGGTTTTTTTCGCTTTCCACCGATTCCTTGCCGCTGGCGTCGTACGACAGAATCGACCAGTAATATGCGCCCTGCGCCAACCCGGTGACCACTACGCTGGGGCTGTCCACCTTGCGATCCAGCAGCAACGAAGAAAAATAGGGGTTGTGCGAGATTCGCAACCGGTATCCCGCGGCATTCGCCATCGGCGTCCAGGAAAACTCCACTTCTTTCGATTTCTCCCCGGGATTGATAAACACCGGCATCATGTTGCCCGGCGCAATCGGAGTAGGTGGCCCGATTTCTTTTCCGCGCTCCATGGTCTTCGACTCGCTCTGGAAGTTCACCTTCTCCCAGTTCGACAGACGAACCACTTCGCCATTGCGCTCGACGTCGGTGCTGCCTTTCTTCACCAAAATCTCGTGCTGGTCGGCCTTGGGATCGTTGTGCACCATGGCCGCCGAATCCGGCGCCAGCGAAGCCTTCGCGCCCGCGACAATTACCTGCGACTTCGAACCCTGCACGTACGTCGCGGTGGTCAGATCGACGGTTCCCGTCGTCACTGCCACAGCGACATTCGTCTGCTGTTGGTCGTTGGCCGAGTTCTCTTCGATCACGATCAGCGAATCCTGTTTGACCGTGTAGTTCGTGCCGTCGTTGAACACAATCTTGGCCATGCCCTCAGCGCCGGTCTGGACCACATCGCCTTTTTCCAGCGGGACGCTGTAGTCGGCGTTGATCCACGAATTCCCGTTACCCTTCCGCACCCGGATCGTGCCATCGAGCGCCGTAAAGTGCGCCTGCTGCGAAGCGGCCGTCGAAGGTCCTTTGATCGGCGGCGCCAGACCCGCGACTTTCTCAAGCAAGGTGGTCGACAAACGCCCGGCGGCTTTCACCGTCGAGTCCGTGAATTGCGGGAATGCCAGGTGCATGAGGATCGCAAAGATCACCGCCACACCCAGCAGAGCCATGAACACACTGCGGTACGTGACCTGTTTCCACGCGACATAAATGCCCGGCTTCGGACTATTCGACACGAACGCGCCAACCTGATTCGAAATTCTGAAAATACGGGGTACTTCTCAAACCATGACAATCATATCCCTGCTTGGATGGGTAATGAACTTGCGTCATAGGGGGTAAGGGTTACGAAAGTGACCAAGGGGAACCGTGGCGGAGGCCCGTCTTGACCCGCTCTTCCCCAGAGGGAGAGTTTTTCCAGATGCCCCTTTTGAACGTTTGAACGAAACCCTTAGTGGCGCCAAGAAGTCGCGATATCAGCAACGCTCAGAACGGTTCCAATCAGAAGTGCGACTAGCAAAAGCCCAGAGAACACGTCAACGTCGCCAGTATTCCGGCTCACTATAGCTTCTCGGCGATGAGCGCACTCGAAGCTTTGATTCGAGCGACGAGTCTCAAACCGAAGCGATGGCTTCGAGGAGACGAACGAATGTGACACTTCGGGCCGAGCCGTCCCAGTCCTCCAAATCCACATTCGGGGCACCTTCAAGGCCCGCAGGGATGGTTAGTGGCTGAATTCTCGCACTCACGAGCTTCCGGCGTTCGAGTGCCCATTGGGCTTCAGCTAGGACCCATGGAGAGTGGACACCGATCTGAGACCAAATAATCAGGACAATTTCTGCCGACTCGAGTGTCCCCAGAATTGTGTCTTGGAAGGTCGCGCCGATTGGAATCTGAAAGTCCCACCATGCCGAAAATCGATGCTCTTGAAGGGCCCTGACGAGCTTTTCAGCAATCTGATGGTCGGGCCGCGCGTATCCGAGGAAGATCTTGCGAGGCGAATCTCCACTACGGATGAGCGCAGGTCGACTACTGGCGATTCTCGTCTTAGGACGGCCGCTGCCCTCGCCTATTCGTTCTACGAGCGCCTGAAACAGTCGTTTTAGCTCGGCGTGGTCCGTCGAAGAGCCATCCCATGAGGTCAGGTCCGCGTACTGGACCAGTCTGAAGGCTATCGGAACCTCAGTAGCCTCAATCATGACCGGCAGTAGCTTGCGGTGCTCTGCTCCAAAGTCCGCCTCCGTGATAACCCAGCGGGATTTGACAGACGATGGGGACCAAAGAGCAGTTACGACCTTAGCCTCGGGTATCCGCTGTTCAATCACATCATTCCAGTTCTTGCCTATCGGAATCTCCCTATCCCAGAAGATGGTCCACCCCTTATCGGAAAGGACCCGCGCGAGGTTGGCCGCTTTGCTCCGGTCCTCTTTTGCATAGCTCAGGAAGACTTCTGTCATCGTCTACTCGCGCCACATATACTCATTAGACCCGCAGCGCCAGAGTGCCATGGGGTCCACCGGGTGAAACTGTACTCCCTGTGACACCGGATGTGTTGCCGCCTCAAGGATGAGAGCTGAACCCACTAGCCATTGTAATCCCGTGGGACTTCAGTTCGTTGGGCACCTGTCGTGAAGTCCCCGTCGCACCAGTTTGGCGGAAAGCTGGAAATTGGAAACGGCCGAAAGGAGGACTGTCACCATGGGAATTCTCTATCTGGTCGGACCACGGCAAACTAGAAGTATTCGGTCCAGCAGTCGGCTTGTGGGAAGTTCGAGTTCAATTCGATTTGGCGATCTGTCGGCCTATTCGAGACCTCAGCAACAACGCCTCCCGCGCTTGCCCCATGCCACCTCGGTTGTTAGCATGTAGATTCTGCACTATTCCCAGGAGGACTTATGGCGACCGATACCATGACCGGCCCGGCAATACTGGGCAGCACACCCAAAACGCGGGTCTTTAAGAACTTTATCGACGGTGAATGGGTCGAGTCCCTCAGCGGACGGACTTTCGAGGACCGCAACCCCGCCGACACTCGCGAGGTCGTGGCCATCTTCCAGCGCTCGAACAAGGCCGACGTGGACGCCGCGGTCGATGCCGCCAAACGCGCCTTTGCCAAGTGGCGACTCGTCCCCGCTCCGCGCCGCGCTGAAATCGTCTTCCGCGCCGCCGAGATCCTGATCGAACGCAAGGAAGATCACGCCCGCGACATGACCCGCGAAATGGGCAAAGTCCTGAAAGAGACCCGCGGCGACGTGCAGGAAGCTATCGACGCCGCTTACTACAACGCCGGGGAGGGCCGCCGCCTGTTTGGCCCGACAGTTCCCTCGGAGTTGCCCAACAAGTTTGCGATGGCAGTGCGGCAGCCGATCGGCGTCTGCGGCATGATCACGCCCTGGAATTTCCCGATGGCAATTTCGTCGTGGAAACTGCTGCCCGCCATCGTCTGCGGGAATGCTTGCGTGATCAAGCCCGCACAGGATACTCCGCTCTCCACCTTCAATCTCGTTCAGGCTTTGACCGATGCCGGCGTCCCCAAAGGCGTCATCAACATCGTGACCGGCTTCGGCTCCGAGGTCGGCACGCCACTCACCGAGCACCCGACGGTGCGCGCGATCTCGCTGACCGGGTCGTCCGCGGTGGGCAGGATTGTGGGCGCAACCGCCGCCAAGAGCTTCAAGCACTGCTCGCTCGAACTGGGTGGCAAGAATCCGATGATCGTGCTCGACGACGCCAACCTCGACCTCGCCATCGAAGGCGGGCTGTGGGGAGCGTTCGGCACCACCGGCCAGCGTTGCACCGCGACCAGCCGCATCATTGTGCAGAAAGGCGTCTACCAGGAGTTCGTCGACCATTTCGTGGCTCGGGCGAAGAAGATCAAAGTTGGCAATGGGCTCGACGAAACGGTTGAGATGGGTCCGGCGGTCAACGAGAGCCAGCTCAACACCGACCTGAACTACATCGAAATTGGTAAGGCGGAGGGCGCGAAGCTCGTCTGCGGCGGCAACCGGCTCGACAAAGGCGACTACCAGCACGGCTGGTTTATCGAGCCGACCGTATTCACCGAAGTCGATCCGAAGATGCGCATCGCGCAGGAAGAGATTTTCGGGCCGGTGGTCTCGATCATCCCGTGCGACGATCTTGAGAGTGCGATCGAGATCGCCAACAACATCGAGTACGGACTGTCGTCAGCGCTCTACACGAAAGATGTAAACAAGGCCTTCGCCGCAGTCCGCGACCTCGAGGCCGGGATCACCTACATCAACGCTCCCACGATCGGCGCGGAAGTACACCTGCCTTTCGGCGGCACCAAGGCCACCGGCAACGGCCACCGCGAAGGCGGCATCGGCGCCATCGACTTCTACACCGAGTGGAAGGCAGTCTACGTCGATTACTCCGACAAGCTGCAAAAAGCGCAGATCGACCGCGTGGACTAAGAATATCTACCGCCGAGACGCCGAGTTCGCAGGGGTTTTTTGAAAGTGCTCTTCTCGGCGACCTCTGCGTCTCGGCGGTGAGCAAGGACTTGTCTGATGCCACTAACTCAACTCCGCGAAATCACCCCCGCTGCCCGCCTGGAAAACGTGCGCTACGCCATCCGCGACCTGGCCTGCGTCGCTGACGAAGTCATCCGGCAGGGACACAAGGTTCTCCCACTCAACATCGGCGACCCGCTCACGTTCGATTTTCAGACGCCCGCTCACATGATCGAGGCTGTCCACAAAGCCATGCGCGACGGCAAAAACGGCTACTCGCCTTCATCGGGTGTGAAAGAAGCGCTCGACGCCATACGCGGCGAGGCCGGGCGCAAGGGCATCACCAACGTTCAGGATGTGTTCGTCACCACCGGCGTCAGCGAGACGGTGGATCTCTGCCTGACCGCGCTTCTCAATCCGGGCGACAACGTGCTTACGCCCTGTCCCGATTACCCGCTCTACTCGGCCGTGCTGGCGAAGCTCGACATTGGATTGAACGCCTACTACCTGCACGAAGAAAACGGTTGGCAGCCCGATCTGGACGACATCAAGAAGAAAATCACGCCACGGACGCGGGGCATTGTGCTGATCAATCCCAATAATCCGACTGGGTCAGTATGCACGCGCGCGATGCTGGAAGAGATTGCCGAGCTCGCCCGCCAGCACAATCTGGTTATTTTTGCCGACGAGATTTACGACAAGCTCATCATTGACGGGGAAACCCAGGACGACGCCCCGCACATCGCAATGGCCAAGGTTGCGCCCGACGTGCCCGTCATCACCTTCGGCGGGTTATCGAAGAACTACCTCGCTCCCGGATGGCGCATCGGATGGGGCATCGCCAGCGGCGAAGCTTCGGTCATGACGCCATACCTCGAAGGGATCAACAAACTGCTGCGCTCGCGCCTGTGCGCCAATCATCCGGAACAGTACGCCATCAAGCCCGCGCTCGAAGGTCCACAAGACCACCTGCTCGAAGTCAAAAGCAAGCTGCGTTCCCGCCGCGATCTGACCATGAAGTGGTGCACCGAGACTCCGCGCGTCAGTTGCGTAGCGCCGCGTGGCGCCTTCTACGCCTACCCCAGACTCGATATTCCAGAAGACGACGAAGTGTTCGTGCGCGAACTGATCCGGCAGAAACACGTAATGGCCGTACACGGCTCCGGCTTCGGCCAGCGTCCCGGCACCAAACACTTCCGCATCGTCTTCCTGCCCGATGAGAAGACGCTGGCCACCGCCTACTCAGCAATTGGGGATCTGCTGCGCGAGCGCTATCCGTAGCCGTGTAGGGCGGACATTCTTGTCCGCCCATCCCGTGCAGGATACAGGCGTTTGCGGCCGAACGACGGCTGCAGATCGGTGCGCCTTCACTCCGCAACCATCCCTTTGGTCGCGATTCGCTAGAAGCGAATGGTCGGTCCGAAGCTCACGCGGATGTTGTTACGCGCGCCGTTGTCGAAGTAGATGTCGTCACCGACCTCAAACCTCAGGCCGATCGGTCCCACGAAGCCTTCCACCCCGCCTCCTGGGTAGAGAGCAAATTTCGAGTTGCCATTGCCGACCGCACCCAGAGCACTCGTGAATCCTGTCGGCGGGTTCTGCGTGTTGGTGGTGAAGCTGATGAGCCCCACTTTGCCGGTAGCGAAAAGGCGAAACCGTCCCGACCCAGTCTGGAATTTCGGACCGAACAGGGCGTGCAATACGTGCGTCTTGGACGGCACAAGTTGCACCGTCACTCCGTCGGTAAAGGTGTTGGTGTAACTGCGATCAAAGTCGTAGGCCATCTCCGCTTCGATCTGAGCACTGGGCCGCAAATTAAAAGCCAGTCGTCCCCCAAGACCCGCATAGTTGAGAGTGGGGCTAGTGCGGTCCATGCGGAAGTAATCCGCGAATGCGCCCACTTCCACATGGTCACCTTTCAGGGCCTGGGCAAATACGAAACTCGGGCTGGCAAAACAGAGAACGAGAACTGCAGACAAAACAATACGCTTCATTCTTCCTCCGTCTCCGGGGTCAGTTGACCGACGTCAGCCGCGCCCTGCGTTGCAAGACGGAGTGGCAGAAGCAGGCAGGCGGGGCTAATCTCTGCTTAGGATGCTGCCCCGGAAGGCGAGGTTGGCTTTCCGGGAGCCTTGGCGAAACACGGAAGTGCCGTGAAGAACTGCGGCGAAGACTCGTAAATTGAAGTGACTATGGGGACGGAATTCCGTTTTCGAAAACTGGACACGATTCGGCACCCTGCTAGTAAATTCCCGGAAACAGCGCCGGCACTTTGCGCGCGTACTCCTCGAATGTGGCTCCAAACGCCTGCCGCAGCAATTTTTCTTCGCTGCGAATGCGAATCAGCGTGCCGGCCACAAACACCGCCGAGGCTGCCAGCAGGGTCGTCCACCGGCTCATCGCCAATCCGGTCGCCAGCAGCAAACCGAACATTCCCGCGTAGATCGGATTCCTGACCAGGCGATAAGGACCATCGCTGATCAGGTCGTGGCCCTCCACCAAACGTGCCGCCAGTCCCCACTGCTTTCCCAGTTGTCGAGACGCGGCATCGACCAACCACACCGAAGCCGCTGCCAGGGCAACGGTCAACACCGCCAACACTATTTCTGCCGTTCGTGGCATCGGCACGATCGCTGAGAATTGCTTCCTCTGCAGGGGATAGAACCAGACGCCGAAGTAGCCCACCGCCTGCACAAAGAGTCCGGCCATTGCAGTTCGATCGCGCTTGGTCTCCTGAATCCTCGGCCGGCGGGCACGCAGGCCAAAGGTAAGGAAGAAAATAAACCAGCAGCCGATGACCGCATAAAACACAGCTCTGGCAATCGGATCCGCCTCTGCTCCGGCCATCATCACCCCCTCGTGCAAGAAATTTAACAGGAGATCCCTGAGTGCGCAGAGAAAATTAGAAAATAAAGCCTTCAACGCGCTCATTTCATCCGGTGCGGTTACGGATCAGACTTTCGTAACCTCTACACCGATCCACCCCTTCCCTATAATTTTCGCAGGACCTCCACATGCACCGAACCATCTGCCTAATTCTGCTTGCGCTGGCCAGCGTGTGTGCGGTCGCCCAGAGCAGTTCGCCGAGCGCTCTTTATGAGCGCGGCATGGACGCCATCACCGGCGTCGGCCCGTCGCGCAACGATCTGGATGGCATCGAATATTTTCGGCGCTCGGCCGATCTCGGCTACGGTCCTGCCCAGATCGCGTTGGGCTACTATTACGAAACCGGAACGGTGGTTGCCGGCGACCAGAACCGGGCTCTGGATCTCTATCGCAAGGCCGCCGCGCAAGGCGATCCGCTCGCCTCCTGGCTCGTCGGACGCCGTTACTTTCTTGGCGGTGGTTCGCCGCGCGATTTGGATGCAGCGCAAAAATGGTTGCAGCCGGCTGCGGATCAGAACAACGCATTCGCGGCTTACTATCTGGGCCGCGTCATGGCGGAGCGTGACCATACTAAGGCTCCCGCCCTATACAAAATCGCCGCCGACCAGGGCCTGCCGCAAGCGCAGTATTTCTACGCCAAAGCTCTAAAAGAAGGCCGCGGCATTCCGCGGGACCCCTTCAACGCCTACGTCTGGTTCACGATCGCACTCGACGCACGCTACACGGCCGCGAGTACCGATCTCTCCTACCTTGACGGCGGCGACCTCAGCCTAGCCCAGATTTCCGAGGCCAAGGCAAAAGCTCGAGACCTCGAACAAGTCGTCATTCGCGCTGTCAATTCTCGTGGCTGCTCCGGATGGGAGGGCGAGTTCGACGAATATCCCACCGCGCCTCCGCCCAAACTGCAGCCCTTCTGCCACTAGATCCGCAAATGGAGCGACGGGCGCCCTCGCCCGTCCTAGGCAACCCTCGGAAAGGGTTCTGCAGTTCCTTTCCCGTTGCAGTACGTCCAAATATGTAGTATATCAGTTACATGTTTGGAGACATCCTAGCCCAATCGTCCGACCCCGGCCAGACTCCCGGCATCCGCTGGGAGCGCCCCGCCGATCTTTCCGACCGCGAAGTACAGGAGAAACTGAGTCCGGCCGCGGTCCGTGCGTTCTTCAGCCTTGCCGACCACTGGAAACTCCGCGACGAAGACGCCCGCGCATTGTTGGGGGGCATTTCCAATGGCTCGTTCTATGAACTCAAAAGCACCCCGAAGACGCTAGGCCAGGACAAGCTCACGCGCATTTCCCTCCTGGTCGGCATTTTCAAGGCGTTGAACGTTCTGTACAGCACGAAGCTCGCCGACGCCTGGGTGCAGCGGCCGAACACGAACCCGATTTTCGGCGGCGAGTCCCCGCTCGCCTGCATGCTGAAAGGGGGCGTGCCCACCATGATCCGCGTGCGCCAGTTGCTCGACGCGCGCCGAGGCGGCATGTAAGTGCGTCCGAAGACCACTCCCCTTGCACGCAACAATACGCATCGCCTGATTCTCACGCGCTACTCGGAGGACGGCGATGGCGTGCTGGCCCGCCTCGGCCTGCCCCAGTCACAGTTCGACCACTTGCTGCAACTCGAAGCCGCGACCAATGACCGCGTCAGCGGCGAAGCCAACCTGCTCCCAGGCATCACGGTTCACGAACTGGTTTTCGGAGTTCCCAACTACCACATCATCAACGCTGCCTTCGCTTATACGCGTCCCGGCGGCAACCGCTTCAGCAGCGGCTACCGTGGCGCCTGGTATGCGGGATTTGTGCGGAAAACCGCGCAGGCCGAAGTTGCCTACCACTACGCCCTGGGTCTGCGCGAAACGGACTGGAAGGAGGAGGAAACCGTCTCCTACCGCGACTATCTCGCGGACTTTCGCGCCGAGTTCCACGATCTCCGCGACACCCACGGATTCGAAGACTGCCTCGATCCCGCAAGCTATCGCGCGTCGCAACGCTTAGCCGCCGACCTGCTCAACAAGGGATCGGCGGGAATCGTCTATCCCAGCGTCCGTCATCGCAGCGGCACTTGCATAGCCTGCTTTCGTCCGGCGCTGGTCGGCACTGTGCGCCAAGGAGAAAAGATCACGCTCACCTTCCAGAACCCATCCCGCCCACCGAAAGTAAGGGTTAGCTAAATGCTAAGTGCTAAAGGCTGTTCTTCCGCACACCCTCCTGTGCGCCTCGTCACAGCGCATCCCCCCGTCCTCAGTTACTCCATAAGTATGTCCAATTTCGTTGTTCCGTACGAGGAGGGCTTCATGACGACTCTCACCTATGACAAGAAGGCCGATCTGGCCGGGCCCGGTATTGGCGACTACACAGAACTCGAACGAGTGCTGCCCAACGATTACCGTTCCCTGCTCGACCGGCGCGAAACTCAGCACGCCATTTTTCAGGTCAAGCGCTATATCGAAGACAATCTTTGCAAAGAGCTGAACCTCATGATGGTCGAAGTACCGCTGATCGTTGACATCGAGAGCGGAGTCAACGACACGCTCGATCGCGACGGCTCGCGCACGCCCATCCCGTTCCACATTTCAAACGACCGGGACAAACACCCTATCAATGCCCAGGTCGTACAGGCTGCGACCAAGTGGAAACGCGTCGCGCTGAAGGAATTCGATTGCAAGCCCGGCGAAGGCATCTGCACTGACATGCGCGCCGTGCGTAAGGACTACTTCCTCGATCACGATCACTCCGCCTACGTCGACCAGTGGGATTGGGAGCGCTCCATCACCGCCGCCGATCGCAATGTTGCGTTTCTAAAGCAGGTAGTCCGCAAGATCTGGAAAGTGCTGGTCGGCGCAGAGAAATTCGCGCAGAACCTCTTCCCTGCCCTGAAGGATCCACGCTTCCCCAACCTGCCCGAGGAACTCACCTTCCTGCACGCCGAGGAAATTCTGGAAATGTTCCCCGACCTGCCGCGCAAGCAGCGCGAGACGCAGATCCTGCAGAAGTATCCCGCGGTGTTCATCGTCGGCATCGGCTGGCCGCTGAAGGATGGTTATCCGCACGAAAATCGCGCCGCCGACTACGACGACTGGATCACCGACACCCGCCAAGAAACCGGTAAAGACACGCACGGCATCAACGGCGACATCCTGGTCTGGAACCCGGTCACCCAGCGCCGCCATGAACTCAGTTCCATGGGTATCCGCGTGAACGCCGAAACCTTGCGCCAGCAACTGGAGATGTCGGAACTGCTCGGCAACCTGCAGTTCCCTTATCACCAGGCCATCATCAAGAACGAGGTACCGCTTTCGGTGGGCGGCGGAATTGGACAATCGCGCACGTTGATGCTGCTGCTCCGCAAAGCGCACCTGGGCGAAGTCAGCGTAACCGTATGGCCAAAGATCCTGAAAGAGATCTGCGCCAAGAAGAATATTTTTGTGCTGGAGTAGGAAAACCTTGAGAATGGAGAGACGGGCGCCCCGCCCGTCTTTTTCTTTGGTCCGCTCGAAGCTCGCGGCTCGTAGCCCGTAGCTCTAAACCATCTCCGTCCCCCACAAATCATGCAGATGCACAATCCCAAGCACACGCTGCTCGCCGTCGACCACGACGAGTGAAGTAATCTTCATCTCCTCCATGCGAGCCAGCGCGGACGCCGCGAACTCCTCCGCTCCAATAGTTTTCGGCATCCGCGTCATGCAGTCCTCGGCCGTAAGATCGAGCGTGTCCTTACCGCGCTGCTGCAGGAGTCGCCGCAGATCGCCGTCACTGATCACGCCCAGCAACCGGTCGCCATCAACCACCGCCGTCACGCCCAGCTTCTTGCGCGACATCTCGTAGATGACATCCGGCATCTTCGTCTGCGCGTTGACTCGAGGCACGGCATCCCCGGAGTGCATCAGCGACTCCACCCGCGCCAACCGCTTGCCCAATTTGCCTCCGGGATGCAGGTTGGCAAAGTCCTCTTCCTTAAACCCGCGCTTCTCAGAAAGCGCCACAGCCAAGGCATCGCCAAGAGCCAGCATGGTAGTGGTGGATGCCGTAGGAGCAAGCCCGAGTGAGCAAGCTTCCTTGGAGATCGAGCAATCCAGAGCCACATCAGCAGCAGCCGCGAGAGTGGAAGCCCGTGTGGAGCGGGCATTCCTGCCCGCGAAAGTTGCTGCGAGATCATCGCAGGTCATCGTAATTAACGGCACCTGTAGCCGCTTGATGGTGGCCAGCAACCGCAAAATTTCCTCCGTCTCGCCGCTCGCCGAAAGGGCCAGCACAACATCCCCGCGCACGATCATCCCCAGATCGCCATGCAGCGCCTCCACCGGATGCAGATACAATGCCGGCGATCCCGTCGAATTCAGCGTCGCCGCCACCTTGCGGGCAATAATCCCGCTCTTGCCCATGCCCGTGACCACGACGCGCCCCCGACAGCCAAATAGCAACTCCAGCGCGCGCTGGAAGTCTGCCGCCATCGGCCCCGCCAGCCGGTCCGCCAGCGCCCGCAGCGCTTCCGCTTCAATGCGCACCACGTTCTCGCCCACATGCTTCATGAAGGGGAAATGTTAGCAGAAGCGAGGAAGCCGGTCCGGGGGCGAGTCTTTTCATTGGGTGAAAGTGCCTTCTCTCGCACGTTGTACCGTCCACCCTGCCTTGGACTCTTTGACGATAGTTCCGATGCAAAGAACGCAAATTATGCGTTGGACTGCCCCCAGCGGAGCCGGTATTTTGAAATCATCGTCGGGTAGTCACGGCTGGCTGGCCGAATCCACGAGAGGAGCGCGGCATGAAAACCGAACGACGTTTCTTCCGGCGCTCGGCTCGGGCGTTTCAGCGCCCTAGCGCCGGCAACAGTGACCGTACCCCGGCGGAATCCAAGTGCCTGGCCTGCGGTCAGATTGTCGACGCGACCGTGGAATCATCGCTCAAAGGAGGGGGAACCGCAGTTGCTTGCCCAGATCCGGTGGACCGCCTGTGTGGGAAGGTTGCCAGGAAAAGTCCGTCGAGTGACATAGATCTGGAGAGGGTATTGCGCTTTTCCCAGCAGTTGTATGCTCACGCTCTCACATTGCAGGAATTGATTCGGAACGAAGGGGAAATAGCCTACGAGGTGTTGAGGCCCAGATACGACCGGCAGGCTGCCCAGCAATTCGAGATCTTCTATCACACACTGAAGCAGAGCCCCGGCCTTCGCAAACGTAGTGCGGCGTCTGGCGAGTAACAACCTTTCACGCCCCGATCGCCCGGCTCAGAAGTGGTCATCCACCGCATGCCCCGGACGCTGCAGCGCCCGCGCCTGAATCGCACGATCCCAAGGCCCGCCCTGCCAGTTATCCTTCTTATATTCCGTGCGAACCCATGGCGGCAGAGTCATGAACAACCGCCGCGCCAGCGCGTAGACATAAGGCTCATAGAGCACTCGCAGTTTCGCCAGTCGCTCTGAGGCATCTGGCCCGTCGTAGAAAGTCACGCCGTGCTGCGCGAGTTCTGCGCGCATCCGCCTCAGATCCTCTTCCGTGTTCCGCTCCGCCTCGTGTGGGCTGTACCGCGCATTGATCACCTGCGCTAGATCGACGGCGGCGTGCCGAGCCACCGCAAAGGTCAACTTAGCCTGGTCCGGATGGATGCCATCCACGCCCGTCATAATCAGCGACGTCACGTCCATCATCACCGTCAGAGCGCTCAGCCAAGACTGGTTCGAATGCTGGGACCGGAAATAGACCAGCACCGGATAGGAAATGTGACTCGACAGCAGTTCCGCGCACCAACGCTCCCAGTCGCGAAAAATTCCGTCGAGCACCAACTGCTCAGGGCAGCATCCCAGCCGACTCAAGAATTCTGTGGCGCTGGGCGGCGACCCGGCGCGAGCGTCGAGCAGAGAAATCTCGATCTCACGCGTGGCAAACGCCGTGTACACCACCGGCAGATATCCGACCACGACGCCCAGGAAGGCAAAACCCATGCCCGCTTCCAGCACGGCCAGCGCGCGAGCGGCAGCGTTGCTGGGAGTGATGTCGCCATACCCCAGCGTGAAGAAAGTTTCTCCGCTGTGATAGATCAGTTTCCCGAAGGTAATCTTCTCACTGCCGAGAGTCAGGTGTTCGCCCAGTCCATACTGTACACAGGCAAATCCAAAGATCAGCCCAATCGCCCAGAACACCAGCAGAAAAATCAGCGACAGCGGACCAAAGTACGCCAGGAACCCTTCCCGACGGTTCACTGACGCGATGTGCCGTGCCACACCCATCCAAATCGTCCATGTGTTCTTGTAGAACCATCCGGTGATGCGGAAAGTGCGCTTGATGCGCCGCGGCAGAACGATGGTCTCAAAGGCATCCAGCAGGATGACGAAAATCAGAACAATGCCGGCAATAGTTGCGAACCAATGCATATGCGATCAGATTCAGATGAGGCGGGAATGGTATCAGATTCGGAAGTGAACCAGAATGTTGTGACTCCGATCACAGATTCATTCCGCCACGCGACATAGCCTGACTATATTCCCCTCCCGGAAACCATCTTCTCCCTGCTTATCACGGACTCGCCGTTTGCCGCAGCCCTTATCCATGACCGGCGGCCCGAGTTGCAGACGAACAAGTCCGGAGGACGAGCCAGCTTAGCCCAGCGCTTCAGCGCTGGGTAGGCGTCCAAACTTAAAGATCAAGTCCCGGAGGGACGGCCCATGTCGCACACCTATTCCAGCAACCGAATCCACGTGGTCTTCAGCACCAAAGAGCGGCAAAAACACCTGCGCGAAGAACTCCAACCCAAACTCTGGGCGTACATCGCCGGCATCGCCCGCAATCACAAATTCGAGGCAATCAAAATCGGTGGCGTCGAAGATCATTGCCACGCCTTGATCCTCCTGCCGGCCGCGATGCCGCTTTCAAAGGCGGTGCAGACTCTGAAGGGCTGCTCTTCCAAATGGCTCAACGACACCGGCGTGGCGGGAAGCAACTTCGCCTGGCAGGAAGGTTACGGCGCGTTCAGCGTGAGTGCGTCCCAAACGAATGGCATCGTCGAATATATCAAGAACCAACTGGAGCATCACAAGAGGCGCAACTTCGAGGAAGAGTTCTTGGAGCTACTCAAACGATACGGAATTAACTACGACCCGGCACACGTGCTGGGATAAAAATGGGCCGGCCCTCCGGGACTTGGCCTCTTTCGCTCGGCCTACCCAGCGCTGAAGCGCTGGGCTAAGCTGGCTCGCCCCTCCGGGGCTCGGGCAATCCTAGGCACGGCGTGCCGCGGCCGGCCGTTCCTTTTGTTTCTTGGGTTCCCAGCGTTTCAATGAGCTACGGAAAAAGTCCTGAAGGGACGATCTAACTTAGCCCAGCGCTTCAGCGCTGGGTCGGCGGCCAAATCTAAGACCAAGTCCCGGAGGGACGGCCCTTGTCGACCAGGAACCAACTTCTACGGTGTCGCGTGCGCCGCGTCCAGCGCCTGCCTCACCGCCAGCAACTCTTTCAACACGCCGCGCAGGTTCCGGGTGTCGAGCGCATTGGCGCCGTCGCTCTTCGCTTCTTTCGGATTGTCGTGGACTTCCATGAACACCCCGTCCACGCCCGCCGCCACCGCCGCGCGCGACAACACGGGGATAAACTCCGGCTGGCCGCCGCTCACCGCGGGCTGATCTTCATCGCCGTGCGAAGACGACGGCAACTGCACCGAGTGCGTCGCGTCAAACACCACTGGAGCAAACTTGCGCATGATGGCCAGAGACCGCATATCGACAACCAGATTGTTGTAGCCGAAACTCGACCCGCGCTCGGTCACAAACACCTGGCTGTTCCCTGCATCACGGCATTTTTCGACGGCGTGCTTCATGTCCCAGGGCGAGACAAACTGTCCCTTCTTGATATTCACCGGACGTCCGCTCAGGGCCGCTGCCACCACCAGATCGGTCTGCCGGCAGAGAAACGCCGGGATCTGCAGCACGTCCACTACTTCCGCTACCGCCGCCACGTCGGCCACCTGATGCACGTCGGTCAGCACTGGGATGTGCACGTCATCTTTGACTTTCTTCAGAATGCGCAGGCCTTCCTTCATCCCCGGGCCGCGATAGCTGCGGATCGATGTACGGTTCGCCTTGTCGTAAGACGCCTTGAAAATGAACGGGAAATTCAGCGAGCGAGTGACGCCCTTCACAATTTCGGCCATGCGGAGCGCGTGATCTTCGCTCTCAATCACGCACGGCCCCGCGATCAGGAACAAATCGCCAGAACCCACGCGGACGTTGTCGATTTGGAAAGACAAGGTCAAAGTCATTTACCGCCGAGACGCCGAGGGCGCCGAGAAGATCTTTTCAAAGTTTTTTCAGTTCTGCCATTCTTTGATTTGTCATCCTGAGCGAAGCGAGGGATCTGCAGTTGTCGGTTTTCTCGGCGTTCTCTGCGTCTCGGCGGTGAGACTATCTTCTTCCCACATTCTCCGGCCGCAGGAACATCTCCACCTCAGCCGCTTCTTTCTGTTCTTTGCGCTTCTGTCCATTCGCATACGAAGCGCCCACAAACGCCTTGAAAAGCGGATGCGGCTCCAGCGGCTTCGACTTAAACTCCGGATGGAACTGGCACCCAATGAAATACGGATGCTCCGGAATCTCCACCATCTCGACGTAAGTGCCGTCCGGAGTCGATCCCGAAATCTTCAGCCCGCCCGCCGTCAACGGCTCTTCATACTCGCGGTTGAACTCATAACGATGCCGGTGCCGCTCACTGATTTCGGTCTGACCGTAAACCCTGTGCGCCAGCGTTCCCGGCTCGATCTTGCACGGCCACGCGCCCAGCCTCATCGTGCCGCCTAACTCCTCCACGCCGCGTAACTCGCGCAGCTTGTAGATCACGCGATGCGGAGTCGCCGGATCAAACTCACTCGAGTTCGCATCCGCCAACCCACACACGTTGCGGGCAAACTCAATGCAAGCCGTCTGCATCCCCAGGCAGATCCCGAAATACGGCACATGCTTCTCGCGCGCATACCGTATCGCGTTCAGCATACCCTCGATACCGCGCTTCCCGAATCCGCCCGGCACCAGAAGGCCGTCATAACCTTCGAGTTGCGCTTCGTAACTTCGATCTGTCTTGTCGGCGGCCTCAAGCCCTTCCGCCTCGATCCAGTTCACTTCCAGTTTCAGATTGTGCGCCAACGCGCCGTGCACCAGCGCCTCCTTCAGCGACTTGTACGAATCTTCATACTCCACATACTTCCCAACAATCCCGATCTTGACCACGTCCTTTGGGTTGTAAACCCGGTGCACCAGGTCATTCCATTTCGAAAGGTCGCGATCCTTTGCCTCCAGGTGCAGCCGGCGCATCACCAGCGTGTCCACTTCTTCATGCGCAAACACAATGGGGACTTCATAAATCGAAGCCACGTCTTTCGCCGTGATCACCGCTTCTTCCTCAACGTTACAGAACAGCGCAATCTTCGACTTGATGTCCTTCGAAAGAAAACGGTCGGTGCGGCAAAGCAGAATGTCCGGCTGGATTCCGATGCTAAGCAATTCTTTGACCGAGTGCTGCGTCGGCTTGGTCTTCAATTCTTGAGCGGCCGCAATGAACGGCACCAGCGTAACGTGCACGAACAGCGTGTTATCGCGTCCGAGTTCCTGTCGCATCTGGCGGATGGCTTCGATGAACGGCAGCGACTCGATGTCGCCGACGGTCCCACCGATCTCGACGATCAGCACGTCCACATCCTGCGCAACTTTCTTCGCCGCCGCCTTGATTTCATTGGTCACGTGTGGGATGACCTGCACCGTCTTTCCCAGGTAGTCGCCACGGCGCTCCTTAGCGATGATTTGCTCGTACAGCCGGCCGGTGGTCCAGTTGTTATCGCGAGAAAGTTTGGCGTGGGTGAAACGCTCGTAGTGGCCCAGGTCCAGATCGGTTTCGGCCCCGTCGTCAGTGACGAACACTTCCCCGTGCTGAAACGGAGACATCGTCCCCGGATCCACGTTCAGGTACGGATCGAACTTCATCAGGTTGACCTTGAGGCCACGGCTTTCGAGCAGGCATCCAATGGAGGCTGCCGCCAGTCCCTTGCCCAATGAAGACACAACTCCGCCCGTCACAAAGATGTACTTTGCCGACATCGCTTCCTCGCTTTAATTGTTCTTGAAAATTTGTGCAGGCTGGGGTGCACGATCAATTATGGCAGAGATTTTCCCGGATGGGAATGTGGAAAATCGGGTGCCCCACACATCGCGTTCTTTGCGATGTGTGGGTTTTCGTTACTATCCGAGTGGCATCGGCTGCCCCACCCTTCGGTTTTTGAAGGGTGGGATTCCACGATCGTCTCCCTCTTAAGATCTTTCCCTCCACTGCGCTGGACTGCTGGGTCACTTAGGTTGAGTAAGTCCCTTTTCGAAAAGCGAAGAAGTGAGCACTCGCCGTCAGCTCGAACCCAGGTGCTCGAACAAGCTCTGAAAAACACCGGGCAATCGCTCGTTCCATTGATTCCAGTCGTGTCCACCCCTTACTACATGGAACTCGTATCGAACACGCCTGTGCTCCAATAACGCCGCAAAATTACGATTCGCCGGAAGCAGTCCTTCCTGGTCGCCGCACGTGAGAAATAAATACGGCGCGGGTGCCCCACACATCGCGTTCTTGGCGATGTGTGGGATTCCAACCCCTTCCGCTAAAATATTCCATGGTTGACAGCCCCCTCTGGAGCGATGCCGCTCCCGCCGCTCGCCTTGCCGAGTTGACGGCCGACACCGCCGATCCCGCGAAAGAACTCCCCCTGCGCCGCGACGTTCGCTCGCTAGGCATTCTGCTCGGGCACGTGCTGGTCGAGCAGGAAGGGGAAGCGTTCTTCGAGGTTGTCGAGCAGTTGCGCCGCCTCCTGATCCAGCACCGCGAACATCCTTCATCCGGCGCGAAATCGGAATCCGAACTCGACAGCCTGATGATCCGCGTCCGCGAGATCATTCGCTCGCTACCGGTCGAAGACGCTTATCGCGTCACCAAGGCCTTCGCCATCTATTTCGAACTCACCAACCTCGCCGAGACCAATCATCGCAAGCGCCGTCGCCGCGCGGCCCGCCTGCTGGCCGATACAACTCCCGTCGATGGCTCGTTCCGCGGCACCCTGGTCCGGATGCGTTCCGCGGGAGTCTCTGCCGACGCGATGCTCGAGTCCCTGCGCAAGGTCAAAGTGACGCCCGTCTTTACCGCGCACCCGACAGAAATCACGCGCCACACGATCCGCCTCAAACGCCGCCGTATCGCCGCCTATCTCGAACGTCTCGACCAGTTGCCGCTTTCCGATTCCGAGGCCCGCGAATACGAATCGCTCATCCTCGCAGAGATCACCGCTCTCTGGCAGACCGACGAGGTCCGCCTCAACAAGCCCACCGTGCGCGACGAGATTCACATGGGCCTCGACTATTTTCCGATGGTTCTGTGTGAAACCCTTCCGCGCCTCTTCGCCGAACTCGAAGAATCCCTGCGCGATGTCTATGGCGCCACCGCCCCACTTCCCGCATTGCTATCCTTCGGCTCATGGATCGGCGGCGACCGCGACGGCAATCCCTTCGTCACTGCCACCTCCACGCGCGATGCAGTCAGCATGGCACGCCACGTCATCATCGACCACTACATTGCCGAAACCACGCGCCTCATCGGACAACTGAGCATGTCGACCCGCCGCATCGGAGTGTCGGCCCCCCTTTCCCGGCGAGTTCGCGAATACGATGAAGAGCTCGGCGAAAAGTATTCCCGATGGAAACAGATCACCGCCGCAGAACTCTATCGCCACTTTCTCGAGTTCTTGATCGCCCGTTTGCGTTTCACCCGCAAGTCGTCAAAACATGAACACGCGTACAAGTCGCCGGAGCAATTCGAAGAAGATCTCGCGCTCATCCGCGACAGCCTCTGCGCCAACCACGGTCAGCGACTAGCGGAACTCGTCGAACCCCTCATCCGCAAAGTCCGAACTTTCTGGTTCCACCTGCACGCGCTCGACATTCGCCAGCACGCCCGCGTACAGTCCCAAGCGCTCGCTGAGCTGGGATCCGCAGGAAAGACGCCGGCGAGAGCACCTCAGTTTCCGCCAGACTTCTCCGCGTCATCGGTCGAACTCATCGATACCTTTCGCGCGATCGCGGAATTAAAAAAGACGCACTCCCCGCAAGCGATCCGCAACTTCATCATCAGCAACACGCAGTCCGAACACGACATCTTCGCGGTAATCCGCCTCGCGGCGCTGGGAGGCGTTAACGCCGCTGCCAGTAACGGAGATCCCGGCCTGATGCCCGTCCCTCTGTTCGAATCGATCGACGCGCTGCGCTCTTCCCCCGCCATCATGCGCCGCGTCTGGAAATCTCCCGAGTACCAACCACTTTTCAATTCCTGGGGACGCACGCACGAAGTCATGCTCGGCTACTCCGACTCCAACAAAGACGGAGGGATGCTGACCAGCACCTGGGAATTGCACAAAGCGCAGCACCACTTGCATGAGGCGGCGCGCGATTGCGGAATCAATCTGCGCCTGTTCCACGGCCGCGGCGGCACCGTAGGCCGCGGCGGAGGCCCTACCCACGCCGCCATCCTCGCCCAACCCGCCGGCGATTTCTCCGGCGAAATACGCATCACCGAGCAAGGTGAAGTCCTCAGCTGGAAGTACTCGGACCCCGTGCTGGCCGAGTGGAATCTCGAAATCATGATCGCCGCCTGCCTCGAAGCAATCACGATGCCGCCCCAGGCAACGCCCGAAGCCAAGCAGCGCTGGGACGAGGCCATGGAATCGATGTCCTCGGACGCGTTCGTCTTCTACCGGAAGCACATCGCCGAGAATCCCGAAGTCCTCGAATATTTCGAGCAGGCCACCCCGGTGAACGAGTTAGAGAACGCTCGCATCGGCTCCCGCCCCGCGCGCCGCACCGCGAATCGCAGCCTCGAAGACTTGCGCGCCATCCCCTGGGTATTCGGCTGGATGCAAAGCCGTCACGCCGTTCCCGCGTGGTTCGGAGTCGGCCACGCCCTCGAGCGCTTCGCCAGCCGCAGCCCCCAACACCCACAACTCCTGCGCGAAATGATGGAAAGCTTCCCGCTGTTCGCCAGCCTGATTCGCAGCGTCGAAATCGCCATGGCCAAGGCAGACTTCGCCATCGCCCGCCTTTATGCAGAGCTCGTAACCGACGCCGTTCTCCGCGACCGCGTCTTCGGAATGCTGCGCCAGGAATTCGAACGCACCGGCCGGCTCATTCTGGCCGTCACCGGCCAGCATGAATTGCTGGGAAAAAATCCTGTCCTCTTCCGATCCGTGCGCCTGCGCAACCCGTACGTCGATCCGCTCAGCCTGATCCAAGTCGATCTGCTGCGCCGCAAGCGCACCGGCACCGCGGATCCAGCGCTCGACTACGCCATCGGCGCCACCATGAACGGTATCGCCGCCGGCCTCCACAATACCGGATAGAAGGTAGCGCCGGCGTCTCGCCGGCCACTCCAACCTGCGACCTCGCCCGTCCTCCCCAGGACTCTTTTTGTGCGAAGCATACCCGACCGCACGCATCTAACCTTCCAGAAGCACAAGAAAAGACCGATAATGTTCCGCGGCATGAATTCATTCATCGGCAGGATGCTGCACATACAGAGACGGGCGTCCCCGCCCGTCCTTCTCAGCGCCGTCGTCATGTTAGTCGTTTCCCTGTCCCAAATCCCCGCGACCGCCCAGACCCTCGCCAAGCGCATCATTCTGAAAGACGGTTCCTTCCAGTCCGTCACCAAGTACGAAATCAAAGGTGAGCGTGTCCACTACTTCAGCGCCGAGCGCGGCGAGTGGGAGGACGTCCCCAAGTCGCTCGTCGACTGGGACGCCACCGAAAAATACGAGCAGGGCCGCCTGCAAGGTGCGCCCGCCCCCGAGGCCATCCAACTCGACAAGGAACTCGAAGCCGAGCAGAAAGCGGAAGACGCCCGCTCCCCGCACGTCGCGCCCGGGCTGCGCCTGCCCGACGATGGCGGCATCTTCCTGCTCGACACTTTTCAGAACGAGCCGCAGTTAGCCGAACTGCAACAGTCCGGCGGAGAGCTCAACAAGAACATGAAGACCAACATCCTGCGCGCCACCATCAATCCCCTGGCCAGCGCCAAGCAGACGATCGAGCTTCCCGGAGAGCACGCGAAGATTCAATCGCACACAAGCGTGCCTTCGATCTACATCAACGTCGAGGGTGACCCGGGCTCCGAGGGTGCCCCGTCCAAGATCGCCTTGGGCGGGGAAGTTCCCGCACCCTCAGACTCGAAGAACCAGTCCGCTCCTCTGTCTCCCACCGATCGCTTCAAGATCATTCGCGCCGAGGTTAAAGGCGGCAAGCGCGTTGCAGGAGGAATCAAGATTGCCGTTACCGGAAAGATGAAGGCCGACGAGCGCTTCGTTGCCGCGACCGTCACACCCATGACCGGAGGCTGGGTCAAGCTCACCCCCACCGAGCCTTTGCCGTCCGGGGAATATGCTGTCGCTGAGATGCTCGGCAAGGAAGGGATGAATCTCTACGTGTGGGACTTCGGCGTGAACCCCTCCGCCCCCGCCAACACCCTCGCGTGGAAACCCGATCCGCGCGAATCACAACCCAAACCCGACCAGCCCAAAGATCTCCAGAACCGCCAAAAACAATAGCCGTGTGGCGCGCGGCTCTTGTCCGCGAACTTGCTACCTCGTCATGCCGAGAGGCGCGCAGCGATGAGGATCTGCAGTGGCATTCTCACTCCGCGAATCCGCTTCTTCCTCAGATGTGGGCAAGAAAAACGCCCCATCTTCCGCGGCCTTCCGCGAAGAGATGGGGCTAAGATAGATCAGCCGACGAAACCTAGTTGGTCGTCAATTACACACGAATCCATCCATGGAAAGCGTGAACGCCCGTACGCTGCCGGTATCGATGAACGCGTTGTCCGACACGTTCAGGGTCCAGGTGCCATTGGGGTCTTCGCCGTTGAACGCCGCCAGTGGACTGGCGGGGCTGAACGTCCCAGTGAAAGGAGCGCCGGCCGACGTGATGCTCTGAATCGAACTCGCCCCGGAGTCGTCCAGCACCGTCTGGCAGAAGTTGTTCCCGCTGTTGCCCGTTCCGCCTGGACGATTGGCCAGAGTCACCCTGGTTCCGGACGGAGAGGTCAGGGTGAGAATCAAATCTCCCACCCAGCTATGGTCGAGGCCCACCGTGGTCGCACCAACATCGGTTGTACACGATGTGCCATCGATCGAGAAGCGCAGCTTCGCCAACGCACCGGGGAAGCCGCTGACCGTGATCGGAACGTCGACCCCCGCTGGGGTGTCGTCAGGAATCGGAACCGGCGAACCCGTATACGACGTTGCAACCGGAGCGCCGCCCGCCTGGCCCGTCGCCACTTTGAACGTGAACGTTTGCGGACTGAGCGGCCCATTCGTGTAACTCGTACGCAGCTGGAACTCCGGCGCCGTGCCGCAGGCCAGCCCACCCGATAGCGTGAATGTGAAAGGAGAGTTGTTCGTCCCGGTGCCACCGAACGGGGAGATCGCCGGGAACGTCGAACTGCCGTTGCCGACGGTCACGCCCGGGGTGGTGGTCGAGAGTAGGCCCAACAGACCAACGGGCGCGACTCCTCCCAGATTCTTGAGTTCGGTCAGCAACGAAGCCGATTCGCCCGGCTCCAGGATTCCATCCCCATCCCCAGTAGTTTCGGTTGGGGTCACCGAACTCAGATCCAGGAACGGTACGGGTTTGGCGGCTGCGTGCGTGAGCGTGGCGAACGCATCCACAATGCCAAAGCCCGAGTCACGATCAAGGCCCGGCGCTTCGTTGTCGAGAGCCGACTTGGTCAGATGGGTACGAATGGCAGTTGGCGTCATCGTTGGCTTTACCGATTTCAGCAGGCCAGCAATCGCAGCTGCATGGGGAGCAGCCGCCGACGTCCCAAAGAAGGGATTCAGTCCACTGCCGCTCGGCAGCGTCGTCGAAACACCGTCCGCGGCAGCCACGTCCGGCTTCTTTCTTACCTGCCCGCCGCCGTTTTTGAAAAGATATTTACCCGGCTTGTAGGCATTGCCGTTCTGGTCGAAAAACACGCGCCGGAAGCCATCCGCGCTGTAGAATTCCACCGGATTGGTGGGGCCGCCCGTGAATGGACCGCCTTCCGCCTCAGCTACGTCGACAGCAGCCACTCCATAGGCTCCCGCGGCCGAATTGTGGCCATAGGTGGCGCCACCCGTGGCCAGCGCCAACTCACCTCCGAAAAGCACGGTCCGAATGGCGCGATCGGTCGCCCCCTGTTTCCTGGCCACCACCACTTGGTAGTTGCTGGGAATGTAATAGCCCAGGAATTCAAAGGGCAGGCCGGTTCCATCCTGGATATCGGTGGATGCGACCGCGACATTCTTGAGATCAAAGTCGAGGACAAACAAATCGTAATCGTCCGCGGCCTGTGGATTGTCCAGCGATCCAGGATCGGACCAGTGCAGAATGAGCGGACCGCCGATCAGATCAACCCGGTTCGAAATCACTCCGCCGCCGAAATTGTGAACTTCGTAGCCCGCGGGAAGAGCGGCGAGGCCATTCTTCGCTTTCTTGAAGTCACCTTCCCAAGTGCCCGATGTCCCATCGTCCGCATTGCCCTGGTTCCCGGCCGAGGAGAAATAGAGGCCGCCGTCGGCGATCACGTCGTTCACCGCGTGGGCGATGATGTCGTCCTGATACGGCGATTCGAAGTAATAAATTACATCGTCGACGATGATGTCGCAGTGATACGTGAAGCGCAGCGTCCGGATGTTGTCGGCGAAACTCTCCGGACTATTGAAGGCCGTCGCAAAGAAAAGCTGCGCGCCGGGCGCCATGTCGTGCACGATCTCCATCATGGCCGTACCTTCGCCCGAGCCCGGACGTCCGTCCTGCCCCGGCACCGTGATCGTGTCCCCCGGAAGATCGCCGGTAGAGATGGATTGTTCCTTGTAGTCGTCGCTGTCGGAAAGCACGCCGATTCTTACGCCCGCCCCGGTTGCGCCAAAGGTATGCAGTGCTTCATCGGCGCGGTGCGCCGTTACGCCCTGCGAGGTAACCGAACCCCGATCGTCGACTCCTAACGTCGCCGCCGGCGCCATGCCACCCTTGCTTTGTACTTGTTGGACAGCTGTCGTCAGGCGTCCACGCAGATTCTCAGCCCGCATCTTGGCCAGTTGCTGCTGCGTCGCCGCCGAAAACGCTTCGTGAATTCCCCGCACCTCGGAGTGCTGGGCCAGACCTTCGATCGAACCGATCGGAACGAGCGCCCGCAGCAGCGGACCATTCAGGTGCCCGTCAAGTACCTTGCCGCCAGATTTCTCGACCGCGGTAATGAGTGATTTCGTGATCTGCCCGCGGATTTGAACCTCGACCCGACCATCGGTCCGTTGCGGCACAACCGACTTCAATGCTCCCGCGTTGGGAAGCAGATTGATGCCTTGCCGCATCTTCATCTTGTAAATCAGGCTGGAACCGATCTTGCGTTGCGCCGGTGTCCGGGATTCCTTCTCGGCAATCAGATTGGCGATCTGCGCGCGAGCCGAACTGGTAAGGGCCGTAGGGCCAACGATTGTAGGTTGGGAGGTAGACTGTGCGTGCGCCGGTGAGAGTACGATCGCCGCGAACACGATCGCCACTAGGATTGGGAGTGCAGACTTGCAAACAAAACGATTCTTCATGATCTCTCCTGATGGGTTAACCGAAAAGACCTGTGACTGTCTTCTAGAAACTATTGACGGTAGTAGCCGGCAGACGTGGGGGGCGGAGCCGGAAACGCTTGCGGTGCACCATTCAGCATCATTCCGACTCCGAAGTCAAGCAAGAAAGACAACTCAAATTCGAAGTTCCCAAACAATATGGCAAAACATTGCATTCAACCCGTCCGGCGCGGGCATACCTGCCCGCGAGTCTTGGCGTGGCGCGGCTGGCCTCCCCTGTGACTTTGATCTGGTGGAACATCCGCCGCCCTAGCCCCGCTCTTAAGACGCGGGGATTCCCCAGTCCCTACCTACACCCTTAGTTTTCAGAGGAATGACTGACCGACGACTCTCGACACACGACTATTCCATCAATCCCCGGGAGGCAATTCCAATATTGTCCCGGGTCGTGTTCTTCACTACGTACATCATCTCGTCGGCCTGCCGGATGATGTCGTGCGGAGTCTGGGCATCGTTGGGAAAGCTAGCCAGGCCCATGCTGGCGCGAACATTCAGATTCAATCCTTGTTCGACGCAGAAACGCCCCGTGCGCAGAGAGTCCTGCAGGCGTTTCGCCACTACCACCGCCTGATCTTTGCTTGTCTGGGGCAGCAACACCACGAACTCGTCGCCCCCATAGCGGAAGGCAAAATCAATCAGCCGCAACTGCGCCTTGATCAGGTACCCGATTTCATTCAGCAGCCGGCTTCCGATCAGGTGTCCATGCGTGTCGTTGACCTGCTTGAAGTGGTCGAGATCGATGAAGATGACGCTGAACTGATAGCCGAAGCGCGCCGAGCGGTAGACTTCGGTTTCCAGCGTCTTGTAAAGATGGCGGGCGTTGAACAGGCCCGTGCAGTCGTCCGTAATGGTGAGTTCCTGAATCTTCTCGACGGCGCGCGCATTCTCGATGGAAATGGCGGCGTAGTCGCACAACGCCTGCAGGAAGAACATTTCCTGCTCGCTCAGGCCCTCGACGTTCACATTGACCAACTGGATCACGCCCAACACGCGGTGTTTCGAGCGCAACGGCACGCAGATGATGGAGCGCGTCTGCCAGCGGGTCAACTCGTCGAGCCGGGGAGAGAACCGCGGATCGCTCTGCACGTCGGGCACAATCAGGGCCTCGCCGTGCTTCGCTACCCAGCCCGCAATTCCTTCACCCACTTTTACCCGCGCATCCGCCAGTACTTCCGCCGCCGCACCCACGGCAATGGCGAAGTAAAGTTCATTCTTCTCCTCATCCACCATCAGCAGCGACCAGGTATCCGGGCGGAAGTATTCCGCCATCTTTTCCATGATGGTCTGCAGGATGGAGTCCAGGTCGAGCGACGAGGTCAGCGCCTTCGCGACATCATGAAAGATGGTCAGCTCTTGCGACAGGCGAACTGGGGATGTACCTGCAGCCTCCGTCATCAACTCCTCGTCGTGTAGCGCGGGCACTCCTGCCCGCGTTCTCGGGCGCGAACACTCCTGTCCGTCACCCAGTAGGTGGAAGATATCCGATTATAAGTTTGGCTCCGTCCGCCGAGCAACGAACGTTGGTAACCAGAACCACCCGCGCTAACCTGCCCCGGTCAACCGGAATCTGCGCCCGTCGGCCCAAATGGCCTACCATGATGCCATCGTCACAGAGTAAAATGGCCACCGCCATCCGATCCGAACCGGAGACTTAGTGTGCCTTCCTTTGGAGACAACCTGAGGCGCGAGCGCGAAAAGCGCAACATCACGCTCGAACAGATCTCTCAGTCCACCAAGATCGGCACCCGCATGCTCCAGGCCCTCGAGGAAGGTAAGTTCAACCAGTTGCCAGGAGGCATTTTCAACAAGGGGTTTGTGCGTGCCTACGCCCGCCACCTCGGCCTGGATGAAGATCAAACCGTAGCCGAATACCTGGAAGCAAGCGGCGACGCTCCCCCCGTCCAACCGGAATTACCCCCGGAAGAAACGGTTCCGCAAATCGACGCCCGCGCTGGTACTCCACCGCGCCAGTTGCCCTGGGGCATGTTCGCTGCAATTCTATTGTTAGCCGCGCTCGCGCTTTCGATCTGGAGTCATCGTCAGAAGAAGCAGGACGGCGCGGCCGCACAGTCTCCTCCCCGGGCCCCGGCGTCTCAGCAATTGGTCGAAAACACGCAACCTGCACCGACCGCACTGAGCTCGTCCACCACGGATCGAGACAAGGATTCCGTTGCACCCACGCCCGTTCGCTCGACCGTAAGTTCGTCTCCCCAAGTCACGCCGACCAGCGCGCACACCGCGGGAACGGTTCCTGCAAAAAAGCAGCCGGAAAACGCCGTCCCACCGGCGGCGGGCGGGTTCCTCGTCGTTGTCCAGGCTCGGGAACCCTCCTGGACTTCTATCACCTCCGACGGCCGAATCATCTATTCCGGCATACTCGCCGCTGGCAATCAGCGGGCGGTCCGGGGCCGCAAGGAGGTCATCGTGAAAGCCGGAAACGCGGGCGGCATCGACCTGCTCTTCAACGGAACAAGACTCGAACGACCGGGCAAGCCCGGCGAAGTCAGGACCATTACTTTGGGCCCGGACGGCGTCGCCTCGAACAGTCCGGTGCCGCCGCCGGCACAGTAAGTCTTCCTTCTTTCTTTTCTTCCGTTTAGCGCGTCCGGTGACCCATTCAATGAACCTCCGACACCACTCAATGTTCACCCCCCTCCGGCCCGGCCAATTTCGTTGCGCCGGTACCGTCAACTCTGTTACCGTTTTGAAGACAATGAGTCCGCCTCCCGGCCAACCGCCATTCGGACTACAAGCCTGCCTTTGCGGACGAATTGGGCTCGAAGTTACCTTTTGAGGAGATACCAGCTTGCCAGCAACCAATCGTTTTCTCTTTACCTCGGAATCGGTCACCGAGGGACATCCGGACAAGATCGCGGACCAGATTTCCGATGCCATTCTCGACGCCTGCTTGCAGGAAGATCCAACCAGCCGTGTCGCCTGTGAGACCCTGACCTGCACCGGCTTGGTAGTGATCGCCGGCGAAATTACCACCAAAGCTTACGTGGATTTTCAGACCTTAGTGCGCGGTGTCGTCCAGTCCATCGGCTACGACAACGCCCTCTACGGCTTCGACTGCAACACCTGCGCCGTAATCTCCAGCATCAACAAACAGTCCGGCGACATAGCCATGGGAGTAGACACCGGCGGAGCCGGCGACCAGGGAATGATGTTTGGGTTCGCTTGTAATGAGACGCCGGAGTTGATGCCGCTTCCGATTTCTTTGGCGCACAAGCTCACGCACCGGCTTGCGGAGGTGCGCAAGAGTGGCGAACTCCCCTATCTTCGTCCGGATGGAAAATCGCAGGTGACGGTTGAGTATTCCGAGCCGGGCAAGGTGAAGCGCGTAGATGCAGTGGTGGTTTCGACGCAGCACGCGGAGACCGTTATCAACGACGAACTGCGCGCCGACATTCTGAAGCACGTGATTCAGGCCGTGATTCCCGCCAACCTGCTCGACGAATACACCAAGTATCACATTAATCCCACGGGCCGCTTCGTCATTGGCGGGCCGATGGGCGACACCGGAGTGACCGGGCGCAAGATCATCGTCGACACCTATGGCGGCATGGGACGTCACGGGGGCGGTGCGTTCAGCGGCAAAGATCCGACCAAGGTCGATCGTTCTGCGACTTACATGGCGCGCTACATCGCCAAGAACATCGTCGCCGCTGGCCTTGCCGATCGCTGCGAAGTTCAGCTTGCTTATGCCATCGGCGTCGCCGAACCCGTCAGCGTGCTGGTGGATACATTCGGAACCGAGAAGATCGATGCGAATCTGATCCCGGACTTGATCCGTGCGAACTTCAAGCTAACGCCGCGCGGGATCATCGAGTCGTTGAACCTGCGCCGGCCGATTTATCGCAAGACGGCTGCCTACGGCCACTTCGGCCGCAACGACGCCGACTTCACCTGGGAAGCAACCGACAAGGCCGCCAAGCTGGCTGCCGACGCAGGGTTGAAACTAGAGCCAGCCGGCGCAAGGAAGTAGCTTTTTCACCACGGAGACACAGAGACACGGAGAAGAGCAATTCTTGGTTTTTTTGTTTTCTCCGTGACTCCGTGTCTCCGTGGTGAGTTGTTGTTTGGCAGCGCACCATGCGCATGGACAGTTATTTGGCAATGATCCGGGGATGAGGAGACAATGGCAACTACACCAATCAACTGCGACGTAAAGAACTTCGAATTAGCGGATCTGGGCAAGAAGCGCATCGAGTGGGCCAACCAGTCGATGAAGGTGCTGCAGATCATCCGCAAGGAATTCATCAAGAACCAGCCGCTCAAGGGCATTCGCGTTTCGGCCTGCCTGCACGTGACCGCCGAGACCGCGAACCTGATGATCGCGTTGCGCGACGGCGGCGCAGATGTCGCGCTCTGCGCTTCGAACCCGCTCTCCACGCAGGACGATGTCGCGGCCAGCCTGGTTCGCGACTACAACATTCCCGTGTTTGCCATCAAGGGCGAGGACAACGATTCCTACTACTCGCACATCATGGCGGCGCTCGATCACAAGCCGCACCTCACCATGGACGATGGCGCCGACCTGGTCTCCGTGCTGCACACCAAGCGGACCGCGGAACTGGCCAACGTGATTGGCGGAACTGAAGAAACGACGACAGGCGTGATCCGGCTGCGCGCCATGGCCAAAGAAGGCGTGCTGCGCTATCCGATCGTCGCTGTCAACGATGCCGACACCAAGCACCTGTTCGACAACCGCTACGGCACGGGACAATCGACCATTGACGGCATCGTCCGCGCAACTAATTTCCTGCTCGCCGGATCGAAGTTCGTGGTGGCCGGCTACGGCTGGTGCGGACGCGGTCTGGCTTCGCGCGCGCGCGGCACCGGCGCTGAGGTCATTGTGACCGAAATCGATCCGACGAAAGCGCTCGAAGCGGTGATGGACGGGTTCCGCGTCATGTCGATGGAAGAAGCCGCCAAACTCGGCGACGTTTTCTGTACCGTGACCGGCAACAAGAACGTCCTCGCCAAGCAGCATTTCGAACTCATGAAGGATGGGGCCATCATTTCGAATTCCGGCCACTTCAACGTGGAAATCGACATTCCGGCGCTCGAGAAGTTGTCATCTTCCAAGCGCACCACCCGCACCTTCGTTGACGAGTACACGATGAAAGACGGGCGCCGCATCAACCTGCTGGGCGAAGGCCGCCTGATCAATCTGGCTGCCGCCGAAGGCCACCCGGCGTCGGTGATGGATATGAGCTTCGCCGACCAAGCGCTATGTTGCGAGTACATGGCGAAGAATCACGCGTCGTTAGAGAAGAAGGTTTATACGGTTCCGGTGGAACTTGACAAGCGCGTGGCCAAGCTGAAGCTCGAGTCGATGGGCATCAAGATCGACCGGCTGACGCCGGAGCAGGAAGAGTATTTAGCGAGCTGGAGCGAAGGGACGTAGGGACAGTTGCTGGTTTCTAGTTGCTAGTTTGTGTGGGGCGGGCATTCTTGCCCGCCCCTTGATTTTGGGATAACTGAGTCGTGTGCAAGGAGGTTTTCCGTGTTGATATACCTGGGTGAAGATGAACGGGACGTGGAAGTGCGTCGCGGCAATTACGGTTTTGATTCCCGCAAAACAATCCTCCGATTGAGCGGCGTGCGGTGTCGCCCCCAATGGCCAATGGACGACGCCAGCACCCACTCATTCGCAAAGAACGCGAATGAGTGGGGCACCCGCGAGGGAACCTAGAAGCAGTTTCTAGTTGCTAGTTTCTAGTTTGTGTGGGGCGGGCATTCTTGCGGCCCTCTCTCGTTCCGGCAGAAACCCAGGTTAGCGCCCAAAGAACGGGCGCTAACCTGGGGCACAGGGCACCAAGAAATCAATGCTTCCGAAGAAGGAGTATAAACTTTGAGGCAGGAACCAATGTTGACATTCGAGCTCAACCCGAACCATGACGAACTGACGATACACACTGATGCAGAGGGTCTCCAAGAACTGCAGAAGCAGTTGGGGTTCTTATTAAAAGGCAGCAGCCATGTGCACATGATGACACCGGCTTGGGGAGGTAATGAACTCACTGAAGATCATCAGGCTGAGAACACCACGTTGCTAAGTAAGGTAACGATTTTTCGTTGGCGAGACTCACCTACGACAACCTGAACTTCCTGGTGCCTGTTGCACCATGGTTTTCACAGTCGACATCGCCTGTGCTTGTGATTGTGGACTCCGCGCAAAACAAAGCGGCCGACAGTCTTGCCGTCGGCCGTTGCCAAGTTTCGCTGATACGTTATCGGTGTCCGCCGTGGCCACCGCCGCCGTGGAAGCCACCGCCGCCATGGGAACCGCCGCCACCGTGGAAGCCTCGGTCTGAACCACGTCCTTCGAAGCCGCGGCCAGCGAACCCGTGTCCTTCAAAGTGACGACCTTCAAATCCGCGCCCGTAAAAGCGGTCATGATCGCGGTCGTAGTATCCGCGTCCGTAATACGGGCGTTCCCAATAGCCATGTCCCGATCCGTGATACCACGGGCCCGCGCCGATAAAGATTCCATTCACAAACCAGCTCGGCCCGTAGTATCCGTAGGGCGCACAGGCATACGGATAATACGAGTAGTACCCATAGTTGCAAACCGGGGGGCCGAACGCGATGCCTACGCCCACTCTAACCTGCGCCTGCGAGTATGCGAGCGGCAGCATCAGCAAACCAACCAGCGTCAAATATCTTAGATACTTCATGGTGAACCTCCTTGCTTCCGGTTCTCGCCGGGGCGAGATCGCCGGACCCTGAGGTCCTTCAGCTTTCATTTCTGAAGCGCCTACTCGTTAGAACTCGCCTGGGCGGGAAAAGTTGCGAGGAGAGGGGGTGGCTGATTTCAGCCATCCTGCGTGAAATCAGCCACTTGCGAATGAATCTCCAGCCCTTGCGCCGGAACGCGCAAAGATGGGGCAGTTTCGGCTGGTCTGGGGAAAAGCGTGGGCCACCCCCAGCCCTCGGACATGAGCCCGCCCCTCTTGTTCTGGAGTGATGGCGCCGAAGACATTCACCACCCGGAGACACCCAGAAAAGACCGAAGACAACTTCTCGTACCCAAGGGGAGCGTGAAGCGAAGGACCCCAGGTCAGCACCCAAAGAGCGAGCGTGAACCAGGGGCACCTGGCTGTGACTTCAGAACGCCGTGTACCTGTCGATCACGGTGCCAACCTTACCTTTGGTTAGTTCGAGCAAGTAAAGCATCTCAACCGAGCCATCGACGCTGGCTTGATATCCCAGATAATTCGCAGTGGGACTGCAAGGGCTTGGAGGGAAGTTAGTGTTCAAGTCAAACCCACCGAAGAGGTTGGGCACATTCGGTAATCCAATGTTCTGGATCTCCAACCCATAGCCGGCAGTATCGACGCCCGAGTAGTTATAGGCTGTGTAACCCCAAGCGCTGTTAACGCTTGAGTCAAAACTTTCCAGGAAACTACCGGTCGAATTGGCGTCGAAGGGATCTACATCCGCCCACCGAATGAGGTAGACATCCTTGGTGACGCCGGTATTGTTCTTGAGTGCCATCGTGATTTTGGCATATGGCGTGACGCCTGCCACCTTCGCGATTGTCTGAGTCAGAGTGAAGAGGCCATCGCTAGTGGTTCGTGCGATCTTGACCGTCGTTGCATTGACAAGAAGCAGGACCGGCGGATTCCAGTTTCCGCTCTCGCCATAGTCTGAAAAGTCATAATATGCGGCGCCGGTGGACAGGTCGCAGATACCATAACCTTCGGAGAGAGTGCCCAAGTTAAGATACTCTATGCCGCTCGGGCTTTGAAACGAAATGAGGTTGCCGTTGACAGATACACAAAACGTCATATAACTGTTGTTCTTACCCGGGTTGGTGAAAGTGTAGGCGCAGGTGTCTGCGATCGCAGCGGTGACGGCAGCGCCAGCGCCAATTCTTGGTTCTTGCTTGATTGTCGCTGATTCGGCGGTAGCCGTACCCGCACCGTGAGCCCTGCCCGGCCACAGGGATGCTAGATCCTGGGCCTGGGTGGAAATTGCGGTGGCCAAAATCACTGCCATAGCGACACACATGAAAGCGATAGTTCTGGACTTCATATCGATCCTCCTCCTTAAGAGTTCGAAAGACTGACTGCATCGGGCACGGGGGGTGCCCACCCGAACTGCGCTGAGAGAAATACACGACTGTATAGTGTTGCTTTAACTCCAGGAGTAAGCGCGCTCCTACGTCCTTGCCATGCCCGCCGTGACCCGAATCAGGCACACGCCGTTCCTGGCTCGGAGTTAGCTGTTCTCCTGATCTGACGCGACATGCTGACCTTGACGCGACAAGGAGTAACACTCAAATTACGACTAACCAGGTCAGCCTGAGGATGACGGGAAGCGATGCACTCTGCGGCGCCCTTTTCGCGCACCTGCAGCGCGATGCGCAGTGATCCGCACTGGCAACTTTCTAGCTTGGGAATTAGTTCTAGCGGGGAAATTACTGCTGACGGGGAAACTAATTAACTGGAGCGTGCCATAACTCTTATTTCTTGTCAAGCAGAAACTGCGAACCGTCGTTAGCACATGATATGTGCGCAAGTTTTCAAGACGAAGACTCGACCGCGGGCCGCATACCCGACTGTGCCGAGCGACTTTGCCCACCTGGGTTGCTGCCGGTACGGTGGCCCGCTAGAATGACAGCGCGTTGAAGGAGCACTGATGCCTCCTACCCTTGGGAACGGCAAGATCTGCTATGTCGAGATGCAGCTACCGACATTGCGCGCTCTTCTGAGTTCTACGAGCGGGTGTTCGGCTGGAACATCCGGAAACGCGGCGACGGCAGCACATCCTTTGACGACGGGGTCGGGGCAGTGAGCGGAGCATGGGTACTTGGACGCCCACCCGGCGTGACACCCGGCCTTCTGATTTACGTCATGGTCGACAGCGTGGCCGCGACCCTGGACGCGATTGTGTCCAACGGGGGCGAGATCGTGCAGCCTATCGGCGCGGACGCTCTTGAGATTACGGCGCGGTTCCGCGATCCTGGGGAAACGTGATCGGACTCTACCAGCAACCCTCCTGAATCTGGGACCGGCCCCTTCCAAGTTTGCGCTCGGCTGGACAGCCGAGGGCGGCTGTCCCTACGTGAGGTGTAGCGGTGCAAACGAGGGTGGACAGGAGTGTCCGGCCCTACACAAACGCCAGGGAAACTTTGGTGTAGCTCGAAGACCTCCTCTGCTCAAGCGCCGCCTCTCATGTGCCGATGAACCCACACGAGGTAATGGTGTGGCCGAGTCTCGCTCCAAGGTGTTGCTGGTCGAGGACAGTAAGTTCCTGCGGATTGTGAACGGGCGCGCCCTGACCAAAGCCGGCTACGAGGTCAGTACCGCAGAGGACGGGGAGCAGGCGCTGCGGCTCGCCAATGAGACCCGGCCGGATGTCGTTCTGCTCGATATGATGATTCCGAAACTCAGCGGGCCGGACGTCTTGAAGGCACTGAAAAGCAATCCCGCGACCATGGCCATTCCGGTCATCGTGCTGACCAGCCTTTCGCAGAAAAATGAAGAAAAACTAAAGGAATTGGGCGCAGCCGAGTATTTCGAAAAAAGCGCGCTCGATCTGGAGCAGAATCCCGACCGGCTGGCCGCCGCGGTCGAGGGCGTACTGCGGCGGGCCCGGCCCCACAAGTAGCTGCGAGCCAGTTCTCAGTTCCCACTTCTCAATTCTCAGTTCGTTGATGGCTGACCGCGTCCGTGCGGCATACAATATCGCCATGTACCACTACAACCCCTCGACCGCCCTGGAAGAACTGACCGAAGAAGCCATGCTGCCCAATCCGGTTCACGTACGCGATATGATGCTGCGCCACAAGCTCACGCCCGATCAGTCGCTTGAACTGAACCGGATCTTCGTCGAATACCAGAAGCATTTCGGGGAGGCGCAGAAGCTGGGGAAGGAAATCCTCAAGCGGCTGGTAGCGTAGCTTTCCGCACATCTCACGTAGGGACGGACGCCCACGGCTGTCCGGGTGGGCGAAGCGCGCCAGATCTACTGCAGCCCTGGAGCACTTCGCATCGCGAACAGAGGCCGTTCCCTGCTCTGTACGATCCCTGCGGACCAGTCGCCGTTCGGGCGACCGGACAGCCGAGGGCGGCTGTCCCTACGCGATCGTTTACAATCGAAGATTCTCTTTTGATTGGAAAACATCACCATGCACCGCTGGTCTGAACTCTTTATCCCTACTCTTCGCGAGGCTCCGGCTGATGCCGAGGTCGCTAGCCACAAATTGCTGGTCCGGGCTGGATACATCCGGCAACTGGGGGCGGGGATCTACTCGTTCCTGTTCCTGGGCAACCGCACGATCCTGAAGATCATGAAGATCGTCCGGCAGGAGATGGACAAGATCGGGCAGGAGTTCTACCTGCCGGCGCTCCATCCGCGCGAGATCTGGGAAGAGAGCGGGCGCTGGACGCTCATGGGCGAGAACATGTTTCGCCTCAAGGACCGCAAGGGCGCCGATCTGTGCCTGGGCATGACACACGAAGAAATCATGACCGACATCGCGCGCAAAGAACTGCGCAGCTACAAGCAGCTGCCTCAGATCTGGTACCAGATTCAGACCAAGTTCCGCGACGAGCCTCGACCGAAGTCGGGACTGCTGCGAGTGCGGCAGTTCATCATGAAAGATTCGTACTCGTTCGACATTGATGCGTCCGAACTCGATATTTCCTATTTGAAGCACTACGACGCGTATTGCCGCATCTTCGACCGCTGCGGGCTTAAGTACATGGTGGTCGAGGCGCACTCGGGCGCGATGGGCGGATCGCAGTCGCACGAGTTCATGGTGCGGACGCCGGCCGGCGAAGACCTGATCGTGAGCTGCGAGAAGTGCAACTACGCAGCCAACATGGAGAAGGCCACGTCGAAACCCGATGACGTCGAGGATCTTCCGACGACTGTCGATCAGGAAGAACTCGTGTACACTCCCGGTCTAAAGACCATCGACGAGGTCGCGAAGTATCTGAAGGTCTCACCAAAACACCTGATAAAAGCGCTAGCCTTTGTCTCGACACTGAAGGCCGCGGGTAAAGAGCAGAAGACTCCTGTCGTCGTCTTTCTGCGCGGTGATCAAACGTTAAACGAGGCGAAGTCCAGCTCGATTTTTCCACCAGGCGAAGTGCGGCCGATGACAGAGCAGGAGATTGTCGAGGTATTCGGCTGCCCGCCCGGTTTTATCGGTCCGGACCGCGGCCTTCCATGGAGAAAACTCGGCGGCGAGAGATTGCAGGTCTATCTCGACAACTCCCTATTAGGCAGAACCAATCTGATCGCTGGGGCGAACAAAACTGACTACCACAAGCGAAATGTCACCCTCTTTGGTGAGGGAACAAGCATGTGGGGCGAGCTCGGCAAATGGGACGAGTTTGTGTCCAAAACAAGTATTGATACCCGAACCGAGGACATTCTGGCTCCTAAACAGCCGGAATACCGCGACGTGCGCAGCGTGAACGCCGGAGAAGACTGCCCGAACTGCGGCGCTCCCCTGCGCATCGATACGGCTGTCGAAATCGGACACATTTTCAAGCTCGGCTACAAGTATTCCGAATCGATGGGGGCGCGCGTGCTTGACCGGCATGGCAAGGAAGTTGCGCCGATTATGGGGAGCTACGGGATTGGGATCGAGCGCATTCTGACGGCTGCGATCGAACAGTCGAACGACGAGAACGGCTTCTGGCTGCCGCCCTCGATTGCTCCCTTTGAGGTGGTGGTGGTGGCGACGAATACCTCCAACGATCAAATCCGGAGGACGGCCGAGGACATCACGCGGCAACTGGAGGCGGCCGGGTTCGACGTGTTACTGGATGACAGGGACGAACGGCCGGGGGTGAAGTTCAAAGACGCCGACCTAGTGGGCATGCCCTTTCGTGTCAATGTGGGGAAAAAGGTTACCGAAGGTATGGTGGAGGTCGTTCAGCGCTCGACTCGCCAATCCACTGACGTTAAGATTTCTGACGTAGTGGAGTATTTTAAGGGGCTGCTGCCGCCGCTCGGGTAGAGAGTCCACTGGCAGCGGAACGTTATGGCGACTTTCAAACTGATTCTCGGCTTGGGCGTGATCTTGGTGGTGGCCTTTCTGGGCATCAAGACCATCCCGGTGTATTTCTCGAACTATGAGTTCGAGGATTTCATTAAGGAAGAAGCACTGCACTCCACCTACAGCACCCGCTCGGAGGACGATATCCGGGATGCGGTGATCAAGCACGCGCATGATTACGATATCGACCTGACCGCCAAGCAGGTGCACGTGTCCCGTACGGGCATGAACGGGAACGGAAGCCTCACTATCGAAGCCGACTACACCGTATCCATCGATCTGCCCGGCTACTCGACGAGCGTTGAATTTCATCCTTCCTCGAAGAACAAGGGCGTGTTCTAGAAGCAGCTTCTGGCTTCTAGCTCTTCGCTCTGCTTCGTTTTGATCTGCTATTCTTCCGCGCAGGTGGGGGCGGGGCGCCACCACGACAGCCGGCGAGGCGCTGGCGCTACGTTTTCGCGCAGGGCGGCATGCTAGAGCGCCGCCGGGACGTTGGCGCTACGCTTTTAGGGAGCTCGCATCTGACACAGACTGTTCATGGCTTGACACAGCCCACCGACCGCGGGTGGTTGCTTCTGGTTTAAAATCAACCTGCGATCTCCCCCGTCCATCCAAGCTCAGGTTCGGGCTGAGAATTGCTCTGGAGTATCGTTTAGAGCCGCCCCGTGACCATCAAGCTCAAAATCCCGACGGGTCGAAGCGCCCCTCAGGGCAGGAAGGGCCAGCCTCGCGGTCGCGATCCGATTGTTCGGTTTGCGCTGCTGGGGTTTCTGTGCGCGGCGCTGGTGGTAATGGGCGTTTTTGCCTACTGGTATGTAAAGTACGACCGGATCATCGAGCAGCGCTTCCGAGGGCCGGTGTTCGCGAGCTCGGCAAAAATTTACGCGACCCCGCGGGTGGTGAAAGTCGGGGCAAAGGTTACTAGCGCGGGACTCGCTGCCGAGTTGCAGCGCGCCGGATACTCCCAAAAAGACGGCGAGTCTCCGATGGGGAGCTACCGTCTGCGAGCTGGCTCGATCGAAGTTCTGCCTGGGCCGGAGTCGTACCACAGCCAAGAGGCGGCCACCATCATGGTATCGGGCGGCGAGGTTACCGCCATCAGCAGCCGTTCTGCGGGAGAGCTGGCAGCCTATGAACTCGAACCTCAATTAGTGACTGCGCTGTTTGACGTCGAGCAACGCTCCAAGCGCCAGTTGGTCAAGTACGACGACATCCCGAAGATCCTAGTGGAAGCGGTCACTTCGATTGAAGACCGCCGGTTCTTCCAACACTCGGGGGTCAACTACCTCCGGCTGGTGCAAGCTGCCTGGATTGACTTCACGCATCAGCGGCATCAGCAGGGCGGATCGACGATCACAATGCAGCTCTCGCGCGCTTTCTTTTTGAGCCCAGAGAAGACATTGAAGCGCAAGCTGATCGAGATGCTGATCGCGGTGGAGTTGGAGCAGAAATTTTCAAAGCAACAGATTTTCGAGTTCTACGCCAACCGCGTGGATCTGGGGCAGCGCGGATCATTCACAATTTCCGGATTTGCGGAGGGCTCGCACTCCTACTTCAACAAAGACTTGAAAGACATTACGGTGCCGGAAGCCGCGCTGCTGGCCGGGTTGATCCAGGCGCCGAGTGCTCTTTCTCCGTATCGCCATCCCGAGCGCGCGCTGGAGCGGCGCAACACCGTGCTGGAATCGATGGTGGAGACGCACGCCATCACGCGCGAGCAGGCTGATAAAGCAAAAGCGACACCGCTGAAGCTCGCTCCGCCGAACGTAGAAGCCAGCGACGCTCCGTACTTCGTGGACATGGTACGCGACACCATCACCAGCAAGCTGAACGAACGCGAAGTCAATGAGCAGTCGTACCGCATCTACACGACGCTCGATCCCGAACTGCAGCGAGCCGCGGCGCAGGCGGTGGAGGCCGGCATCAAGCTGGTGGACGATCAAGTCACCAAGATGCGCACGAAGAGGACGAAGGTTGGGAAAAACAAGTACGAGACCACGGTTGCTCCCGGCCCGCAGGCACAGGTCGCGCTGGTAGCGATGGACCCGCACACTGGTGAAATCAAAGCTTTGGTGGGCGGGCGCAACTACGGCATGAGCCAGTTGAACCACGCGCTCGCCAAGCGGCCGACGGGATCGATTTTCAAACCTTTTGTGTATGCCGCTGCGATGAATACGGCGATCGACGGCTCGCCGACGGTGATCACGCCGGCGTCCATGGTGTCCGATCAGCCTTCGACTTTTTCTTACGGCGATCAGATCTACGAACCGCGCAATTACAAAGAGGAGTATCACGGCGACGTCACGCTACGTTATGCGTTGGCGCTCTCACTCAACAACGCGACGGTGAAGGTGGCGGAAGAAGTTGGCTACGACAAGGTGGCGGACCTGGCGCGGTCGGCGGGCATTGGGTCGGTGAAAGCGACACCAGCGATGGCGCTGGGCGCGTATGACGCCACTCCGGTGGACATGACGTCGGCCTACACTTCTTTTGCGAATGGCGGAGTCCGGCTTTCGCCGGTGTTCGTGAATTCGGTGCGGAACTCGAAGGGCGACATCATCACTAATTTCGGAACGGAAAAGAAACAGGTGCTGGATCCCCGTGTGGCCTTCGTCATGACCGACATGCTGCAGGGTGTGGTGAACTTCGGCACGGCCTTTAACGCCGTGCGGGGCCGGGGCTTCAACGCGCCCGCGGCCGGTAAGACGGGCAGTTCGCATGACGGATGGTTCGCGGGCTATACCTCGAACCTGCTCTGCATCGTCTGGGTGGGATACGACGACTACAGCGACTTGCGGCTGAGCGGAGCACAGACGGCGGGGCCCATTTGGGGCGAGTTCATGAAGAGGGCCGTGGCGCTGCCCGCCTACTCCGACGTCAGAGACTTCAGCCAGCCCGAGGGCGTGGTGGACGTGCAACTCGACAAGGTCACCAACCGGCTGGCAACGCCTTCCTGTCCGGATACTTACACGATTGCCTTCATCGCCGGCACGGAACCGCACGATACTTGCGACCAGTCGGGCGGCGTCAGCGGATTCTTCTCTCGCATCTTTGGAGGAAACTCGGAAAAAGCGCTGCCCCCGCCGACTGCGAGCGGGAACCCAACGGCGCCGGGCGGTGTCCAATCCGAGGAAGAAGCCAGGAAAAAGAAGGGCCTTTTTGGCAAAATTGCCGACGTGTTCAAGGGAGATAGCGGTTCCCATGACAAAAACACGCGACCGCCGTCTAAGACTGGGGCGGACAAGGCTCCGCAGTAAAAGCAGGTTTCAAGTTCAAGGGTTCAAAGTTTCAGGGTTTCAAAGTTTCAAGGTCGGCTGTGAACCTGGGGTTTCGTTTGCCCTTGCTCTTTGAAACCTTGAAACCTGGCTCTTCCGGGAGGTGGTTCTCATGCTTTCCCGCTATCGTCTGACTTTGCTTGTTCTCCTTGTGGCTCTCTCCGTTCTTCCCGCGTCCGCTCAGAACACCGAGCAGTTGCAGGTGGGTCCTCCCCCACTACACCGGGCCGAGCCGCCCGCTCTGGGGGCTTCCGCTGAGCAACTCGAAAGCAGTGGCGACCAGCTTCGGGTGGAGAAGAATTTCCTTGATGCGGTGGATTACTACGAAGCTGCGCTGAAGAAATCTCCGAACAACGCCGCCCTGCTCAACAAGATGGGAATCTGCCAGTTGATGCTGCAACGCTATAAAGAGGCGAGAAAGAGCTTCGAGCGCTGCATCAAGAGCGATCGCAAACACGCCGATGCCTATAACAATCTGGGCGTGATTTACTACCAGGCAAGAAACTACAACAAAGCCATCAAGCAGTACGAGAAAGCCATCGCGCTCAAGGACGATGCTGGCTCTTATTACAGTAATCGAGGCGCCGCTTATTTCGGGAAGAGAGAGTTCGATAAGGCCTCGCTGGACTATTCCAAGGCGATGGAAATCGATCCGGACATTTTCGAGCGCACGTCGCGCGCCGGCGTGATGGCGCAGCTGCCCTCGCCGGAGGACCGGGCCCGCTACGACTACGTACTCGCCAAGCTCTACGCGAAGATGGGAGTCGCCGAGCGTTCCCTGCACTACCTGAAGAAAGCGATGGAGGAAGGGTATAAGGACATCAAGGACGTGTATAAGGACAATGAATTCACCGAGCTTCGCAAAGATCCCAGGTTCAGCGAACTGATGGCCGCTAAAACCCCGGCGATCCAGGAGTGAGTCCGTACGAGATTGATAATACATGCCTTAACAGACCTTGCTATAAAATTGGCGACCACCCGAAACTTTCCGAGAAAACGTGGGTTCTAGCGGGTAATTACTCCTGAAAACAACAGGGTGAGTAAGGAGAACAGTAAACCCGCCGGCCGCTAACCCGAGCACGCCCCAAGCAGCGGCCGGCGGGTTAGCCGTTAGCCCTGCTAGTGAGCTGATGTCTGGCTAGCGGAGAACTCCCCTTGCATATTCCAGTTGCGGTCTAGCCGCCACGCTCCGCGGTGTACTCGTCGACTGCCTTCTTCCATTTCCCTTGGGCTTTGAGGATGTACTCGACGGCGTCGCGTGCGGCGCCGTCGCCGCCGGCGTGCGACGTTACCCAGTGAGCTTCAGCTTTCACTTCTGGGCGCGCGTTCTTCACGGCCACGGCGAAGCCACAATTGCGCATCACGGGCAGGTCGATCACATCGTCTCCTACAAAGGCAGCCTCGTCGGCGGTGATTCCCGCTTTCTCGAGGATCTGGCGAAAGACGGTTAGCTTGTCCTGCTTTCCCTGATACACGTGATCGATCTTCAAGTCACGCGCGCGCAGAGCCACGGTTTCAGAAATGCGTTTCGTGATGAGGCCGGTCTTGATGCCGGCCAGCCGTGCCAGAGAAATGGCGGTGCCGTCGTGGGCATGAAAGCCTTTGGCTTCGATTAGGCTGGTGGTTTGGAGACCGACGTCCTCAGCGTGCCCGCCCAAGCGAAGCTTGGACGGGGCACCCGCAGTCGCCGATTGTTCGAGCACAGTCTGCTGGGTCCCGGAGGGCGCGGGAAAGATCCAGATTTTGCCGTCGGTGAGGACACCGTCAACGTCGAAGAGGATGAGCTTGATTTTCTTCGCGCGGAGTTTGGACATTGCCGAGATTCTAGCATTCAGCGGTCGGCTATCCGCACTCGGCATCGGGCAGGGCAGCCGAAGCGCGTCGCGTTGTTTGCCACGGAAGAGTGTAGACTTCGGCTGTTGTTTGGCGCGGACACTTTTTTCGGCCTAGCGTTCCGGGCACTTCAGACACGCGGACAAGAATGTCCGCGCCACACAAACCAGGAGGTTCTTCGTGAGGACGACCGCACGCCGTTTTGCAATTGTCGTTTTGATCTTCATTCTTGTCCTGCCTCTGTTCGCCGCTCCGCCGGCGGCTCACCCGGTCGCTGACTGGATCAAATCCGGCGTGATCTATGAAGTCAACCCGAGAACTTTTTCTGCTAGCGGCGACTTCCGCGGCATCGAGCAGCGCCTTGACTTTCTTCATGACCTCGGCGTCACGATTGTCTGGCTCATGCCGATCCACCCGGTCGGTCAGGCGAAGAAGAAAGGCAGCATCGGCAGCGCTTATGCCGTGCAGGATTACTACGGCATCAATCCGTCGTATGGGACGAAGGACGATCTCAAGCACCTGGTCAGCGAGGCGCACAAACGCGGGCTCAAAGTCATTATTGATATTGTGGCGAACCACACGGCGTGGGATAGCGTTCTGATGAAGCATCCGGAGTTCTATAAGAAGGGCGCGCAGGGCAACATTATTCCGCCCGATCCTGACTGGACCGATGTGGCTGGACTCGACTACCACAATCCGCAACTGCGCATTTACATGACGGACATGCTGAAGTACTGGCTCAGGGACTTCGACCTCGACGGGTTCCGTTGCGATGTGGCCGGCGACGTCCCGACCGACTTCTGGGAAAACGCCCGCGTTGAACTGACGAAGATCAAGCCCGATATCGTCATGCTCGCCGAGGCCAATAAGCCGGAGTTGCTGGTAAAAGCGTTTGATCTCGACTACGCGTGGCCCTTCCACAGCACGCTGACCGATGTGGCTGAAAACGGCTCCCCTGCCCTGACGATCCCTTCCAAGTGGTCGGCGGAACGCGAACGCTTCCCAAAGGGGGCGCTCGAGATGCGCTTCTCCGATGACCACGACGAGAAGCGCGCCATTGCGCGTTTTGGAGAGCGCGGCGCGCTGGCTGCGAGCGCGCTGGTCTTTACCATGGACGGCGTGCCTATGCTGTACAACGGGATGGAAGTGGGCGACACCACTGAGTCCTTCGCGCCGGCCCTGTTTGAGAAGCTGCCGGTCTTCTGGGCGATCTCTGAACGCCGTGCGAACTTTCTGCCGTTCTACAAACAGCTCATCGCGCTCCGGCGGGCTCATCCTGCGCTGCAGCAGGGCGAGACTGAGTGGGTAGAGAACGGAGCGCCGGACCGCATCCTGACGTATTTCCGTCGCAGTGCCGGAGAGGAATACTTTGTGGCCATCAATCTTTCGAATCGGCCGTATGCCGGAGTGGCCGGTGCTCCCGACGGCGAGTATGTCGACGAAACCCCGGGCCGCGACGAAGTTGCGCGGAGGCGAGTCACGCTGCCGGCACTTGTACTTGGCGCTTGGGATTTTCGGATTTACCGCAGGGTGCGGTAAGGGCAGATTGCACTGGAAATGGCGTTAGACAGAAACCGTCAGCGCGGTTAGCGATCTAGTGGTGAGTTTGCCATGGGCCTGCGGCCCACCCATAGGGATGAAAGCGCGTAGCTAAGGTTCATTGATTCCAAATGGGTTACTTGCGACTTTCGACGGAGTGTAATCGCTGCTTTCAACAGAAATCTCTCACCCTGTCAGGGACCGCGCATCTGAGGAAATGTGCCCTATTGAAGAGACTTCCGAGTTCGCCGTGGCTAACATAGTCGCGGCTGGAGGCTGACTGACGAGCAAAGTTATCGGAAAAACGAGTATGAGCACAGCTGTATTGACGGAACGGATGACAGAAGCGTCGCCGCGTCCCAGGGCCAGGATTACCGGTGTCGTTTATTTGCTTTACTTTCTGACGGCAGTATCCGCCGAGGTCTTCGTTGGCCGGAGCCGGCTGGTTGTATACGACGCCGTCAACCTCATCGCGTACGCTTTCTACATCGCTGTGACGCTGCTCTTCTATTACAGTTTAAGCCGGTGAACAGGAGCCTCTCTCTGCTCGCGGCGTTCTTCAGCCTCGTGGGATGCGCCAAGGATGTTCTGAGCCTCTTTAATCTCGCTCCCAACAGAATCAGCACCCTGGTATTTTTCGGGCCCTATTGCCTCCTGATCGGCTACCTCATTTTCAGGTCAACCTTCCTGCCTCGAATTCTGGGCGTGCTGATGGCGCTAGCCGGTTTTGGTTGGCTGACCTTTCTGCCACCGCTCGCAAACCATCTGTCCACGTACCTTAAGGCCCTCGGCTTCCTCGCGGAAGCATCACTGATGCTATGGCTCCTCGTGAAGGGCGTGAACGTTCAACGATGGCAGGAGCAGGCCAGCGCAGCGGGGAAACGGCGATTCGCAGCCCACCGAGCGTGACTATTGATAAACCGCCATTGCACCAACAACCCTGACTCCCTGGGACCTCGTTGGCTCCATCAACATGTGTCGGGAGCGTTCCAAGGCGAAGATTTTACGAAACTGGCAATTCCGGCTAGAATGCCAGAATGCCGTCCGCAGTGCTCCCCTCCCTTGCCTGGGCTCATCCACTGGTGCGGGAGTGGTTCGTCTCGCGCTTTGGAACTCCGACTGAACCGCAGGAGCAGGGATGGCCGCACATTCTTGCCGGGCACACTACCCTGATCTCGGCTCCCACTGGGTCCGGCAAGACGCTGGCCGCTTTCCTCGCTTGCATTGATCGACTGGTGGTAAAGGCGCTGGCGGGCGAACTGCGCGACCGGACTGAAGTTCTCTATATTTCTCCCCTGAAGGCGCTCGGCAACGACATTCAGAAAAACCTGGAAGTCCCGCTGGGGGAGATTCTCCAGATGGCGGGCGAGCGCGGGCTGCTGATGCCGGAGATTCGGACGGCGGTGCGCAC
>JAIQEY010000027.1 GCA_020073565.1 Terriglobia bacterium | reverse complement strand
TTCGCAGCTCAATAGCCCACCCCGCCTATACCCCTGTCTACGCTTCACTGTGTCCCTCGCGGTAGCAGCGCAAGACTCGGGGCCGAGCGGATCGCTAGTCCTTTCTCGTGAGAATTTTCCGTTCTCTGCTTCAAGCCGGTTTATCCCGGCGCACTAATACCCCCATGGGGGACCTCCTTCTGCGTGACGGAATTACCAATTAGGAAAGTGAACTATCGAGGTGAGACTAGGGTAACACCACGCGAGGCAAGGTGACTGCATTGCCGGCAAACCTGGTGGGCAGTGCAGGACTCGAACCTGCGACCTCCTGCTTGTAAGGCAGGCGCTCTAACCAGCTGAGCTAACCGCCCGCACGGTGCGGATGGGACTGGCGGAGCCACTCTGCCGACCGCCAGACTTGAGCTGAGAATACTTGACGCTCGACCTCGGGTCAAACCCGGCTAGTGAAGAGGCTGCTACACTTTCTGCGTGCGACAGTTGATTGTCAATGCCGATGACTTTGGGTTGACGCCCGGAGTCAATCGCGCGATTGTAGAAACCCACGCCGCCGGAATCGTTACTTCCGCCACACTCATGGCCAAGGGCGGGGCGTTCCACGATGCGGTGGAGCGAGCCCGAGCTGCACCTACGCTCTCGGTCGGATCTCACGTCGTATTGGTTGACGGAGCGCCCGTCTCCGAACCCGACGCGGTCGACACCTTGCTCGCCATCCGCTCGGCGGAGCCTGATAAGTTTCACTCTCGTCTTCCGGCCGTGGCCGCTCGTGCCGTGTTTGGGGGTTTTGATCCCGATCAGCTGGTCGAAGAGATCACCGCGCAAATCAGAACCATTCAGTCCGCCGGACTGCAGGTCACGCATCTCGATACGCACAAGCATACTCACGTCTTCCCCGAGATTCTGGGAGCCTTGCTGCGAGCTGCGCGTATCTGCGGCGTACCCGCGCTGCGCAATCCTTTCGTTCCAGTGGCAGCCGCCCGCGCGACCCAGTTCGCCGGCAAGCCGGGCCTCTGGAAACGCTATGGTGAGGTGCGCATGCTGAGGAGTTTTGCCAGCCAGTTCCGCGTGAAGGCCCGCCGTGCAGGGCTGGCGACTCCCGACGGCGTCGTAGGAGTGGTGGAGACTGGACTTTTTAACCCTTCCTTGCTCCGGCGGGCGCTCGCAAACCTGCCGGAAGGAACATGGGAACTGGTTTGTCACCCGGGCTACGATGATGCCGACCTGCGCGCCGCCCACACCCGCCTGCTCGAGTCACGCGACCAGGAACGTCGCTTGCTGACGTCGGAAGAACTGCGCACGTTTCTTGATGAGCAGAAGATCCGTCTGATCAGCTATCGTGAGTTTGCAGGTAGCCGCACCTAGCAGGTTGCGCCGGTGCCGACCAGAGGCACTTTGAAGGGAACGCACGGATGTAGTTTCCAGGATCGTGAATAGCTGAGTCCTGTATGATCTGCATAATTGTACTTTCATGAACGACAAACAACTTGAGCCCCGAGTGACCGTCGACCTGCCCGTGCGGGCATGGGGGATGAATGCCGAGGGACGGCCATTCAGCCAACACGCACGCGCCCAGAACATCAGTTCGGAAGGCGCTCTGCTTTCTGGCATCGAGACCGAACTGAAAGTGGGCGATGTGATCGGAGTCCAGTGCGACGACAAGAAAGCGCGGTGCACGGTGGCTTGGGTGATGGACACGGGAGCAATCAAAAAAAATCAGGTGGGGGTGAAGTTGCTGGCCGACCAGGAGTGCCCGTGGAAGGCATACCTGCCCATCGAAGGGTCGACGGTGAGCGTTCCGCCGTCAAATCGGCGGCGTTATCCGCGGCACAAGATTGCGCTGCCGATCGAACTGCGCGATGAGCGCGTGAAGACGCCCATGCGAATCAATTCGACGGATATCAGCGGAAATGGATGCTACGTCGAAAGCATCCTGCCGCTGCCGGTGGGAACGGTTCTGCGGGTCGAGTTCTGGCTGTATTCGGAGCATATCAACATTACCGCGGTGGTGCGCACCTGCGATCCAGGAGTGGGAAACGGAATTGAGTTCATTGGTCTGCCGGTCGACGGAAAGCAGAGAATGCAGGCGTACCTGGATGCGATTGACCCGCAGATGGGAGTCTCGAATCCCAAACCGACGCAGTAGAGCGGGAAACCCGGCTAGACCGAGGGTTCGGCGTAGCGGGCGAGGACGATCCCGCGAATCAGTCCTCCCATAGTAAATTCGCGCGCTTCGATTGCGACTGGCAAACCCAGTTCCCGAAGCGTTGCCGAAGTCACCGGCCCAATCGAAGCAAACTGAACCTTCTTGAGGAAGCTCGCCCGCGCGTTGCCGAGGAGCTCGGCAAAATTCCTGGCTGTCGAAGAACTGGTGAATGTGACCACGTGGGGACGACGCATCGAGTTCTTCATCAGCGAGCGCAGACGTGCGCGCGATTTCTCGGGCACCACGGTTTCGTAAGCCTCAATCACATCGACGAGCGCACCGGCAGCCCGGAGTTCTTCCGGAATTACGTCACGCGCCACCTTTGCCCGAACGAGCAAGACGCGCTTGCCGTTCACTTTGTCTCGCAGACCTTTTACCACGGACTCGGCTACATACTCTTCAGGGACCATCTTGACCTTCAGCCCGTGCTTCACAATCGCTTTCTTGGTGGCGGGTCCAATGGCGGCAATCTGGAGCTGCTTGAGGTTCTTGCGGGCGATGCGCAATTTCCGAAGCCGATTCCACATCGCATCGACCCCGTTCGCGCTGGTCAGAATAAGCCAGTCGTAAGTCTTGAGACTCTTCAATGCGTCATCGAGCGGCTGAAACGTGCTGGGCTTGCGAATCTCAATAAACGGAATCTCGATCACACTCGCACCCAGTCCGCGAAGGCTGGTCGAAAGACTGCCCGCTTGATGCCGGGCGCGTCCGACCAGAATGCGAGTACCGGCGAGAGGATATTTTTCGTTGGGCTTGCGCATGTAGTAATCGGTAGTCAGTAAGAACTGGTTTCAGAAATCGGTTTTGGGAAGGGCACGGCTTCAGCCGTGCTGATCACAGCCAGAAACATGCGGGCTCAAGCCCCTGAGGACTGCCTCACGGTTGCTGAGGCAATGCGAAACCCTCGCCGTAAACCTCTTCGAGGATAGCATCGCCACCCCGGCGCAGCAGGGTCTCACCCACTTCATTGCCGAGCCGCTCGGGATCGTTCCCCTCCCGGGTTTCCCGCAGAACCTTGCTCCCGTCAGGATGAGCGACCAGCGCGTTCAAGTGAACCTTCGCGCCTCGCACTTCCGCAAAAGCCCCGATCGGAACCTGGCAACCGCCACCGAGTTTATTCAGAAGAGCGCGTTCACAGGTTGTCGCGGCGCGGGCGTCAGCGTCATCCAGAAACGCAAGCAGGGCGCGCGTCGCCGCATCGCCCCTGCGAATCTCAATCCCAAGAGCGCCCTGCCCGGCAGCAGGCGTCATCACTTCCACCGGAATCACCTGCCGCACAAGTTGGGTCTTACCCAGGCGGTTCAGACCAGCGGCGGCTAGAATGATGGCGTCGTAATCACCCGATTCCAGCTTTCGAAGGCGCGTGTCGACATTGCCACGAAGCGGATGAATCAAAAGGTCGGGACGTACCGCTTTCAGCTGAGCCTGCCTTCGGAGGCTGCTGGTCCCGACATTAGCTCGCTCGGGCAGTGCCTCAATGCTTGCGAAGTTCACGGAACAGAACACGTCACGCGGATTCTCCCGCTTCGTAATGGCCGCAATCTCGAAATCCGCGGCCAGCTCGGTGGGCAAATCCTTCAGGCTGTGGACCGCGAGGTCCACGCGATTCTCCACCAAGGCCTCTTCAATTTCCTTGGTGAACATGCCCTTCGTGCCGACCTTGGCAAGCGCGACATCAGTGATCTTGTCGCCGGTCGTCTTGATGATTTCGAGTTCCACGGTGTGGCCCTGGGCCCGAAGCAGGTCCGAGATATGGTGAGCCTGCCAGAGCGCGAGTTGCGACCCGCGGGAGCCAATGCGGAGGCGCGCCATCAGTTTTGCGCTCCCGAGTCACCGCTCGACTTGGAAGCTGCGGCTTGCTTTTCCTTGTCCTGCAGATTGAACAACCGGCGCACGATTTCGACGACCGTGGTTGATTCAGGCTCGCGGGCGGCCGTTTTCAGCGTGCTGATAGGCGTGTGCATGATCTTGTTGATGATGCCACGAGTCAGTGCTTCGACCGCCAGTTCCTGATCGGCGCTCATCGTGCCCAGACGCCCGCGCACGCGATCAATCTCGGCCTGGCGAATCGTTTCGAGATGGTCTTGCAGCGACACGATGGTCGGCACCACGTCGAGCGTGAGAAGACGGGCGTGAAACTTCTCGACTTCACTGTTAACGATCGCTTCGGCCTTTTCGGCTTCCTTCTTGCGATCCGCGACGTGCGAACTGACGGCCTGCTGCAGGTCGTCGATATCGTAAACAAAAATGCCGTCCAGCTTGTTCAGCTCAGGATCGACATCACGCGGCACCGCGATGTCAATGAAGAACATCGGACGGTTGCGGCGCCGCGCCAGAAATTTCTCGCCGTGCTCGCGTCTAAAAATGAAATGGGGCGATCCCGTCGAGGTAATAACAATGTCGGCGCGCTCGCAGGTGTCATAAAGCCGGCTGAATTCGATTGCTTGTCCCTCAAATTTTTGCGCCAGCCGGATGGCACGGTCGTAAGTTCGATTCGCAACAAAGATCGAGGAGGCGCCGTGCGCCAGCAAGTGCCGGGCGGCGAGTTCGCTCATCTTGCCGGCACCGACCAGGTAGACACTTTTCCCGCTCAAGTTGCCGAAGATCTTTTCGGCGAGTTCGACCGCAACCGAGGCCACCGAAACCGAAGAAGAGCCGACCGCGGTTTCCGTGCGAACGCGCTTGGCGACCGCAAAAGCTCGGGTGAGCAACTGATCCAGTTGAGCGCGCACCGCGCCCACAGCCCGGGCAGTGGCATAGGCCTCTTTCACCTGCCCGAGAATCTGCGGTTCCCCGACCACCATGGAATCAAGGCTGGCAGCCACGCGGAAAACATGGCGAACGGCGTCGTCTTCACGAAATTCGTAAAGATGATTTTCAAACTGGCTGGGGTCGACCGCGAAGTACTCGCCGAGAAACTCGCGCAAATCGCCCGAACCATTCTTCATGTTGGCAAGAAACTCCACCCGGTTGCAGGTCGAAACGATCATGCCTTCAGCAATAGCCGGGTGCTCAGCCAGCTTCTTACAGGCATCCGGCAGGCGCGACTCGGGTATCGCGAGCCGTTCGCGGACTTCGACCGGCGCGGTCTTGTGGTTAACGCCGATGAGCTGGAATCTCATGACGAGATAAACCTGTGCATTCCGCTGAAGTAGTTGGCTACCCAGGCCACGATGGCGGCCACGAAGGCGGCGCTCGCCAGCACAGCCGCTCGGCGGCCGCGCCAACCCGCGCTGATCCGCGTGTACACCATGATCAGGTACACTGCCCACATCAGCACAGAAAGCAGGATCTTGGGATCCTGAAAGTCGACGCGATGATAGGCCGACTCGGCAACCACCGTGCCAAAAATCAAGCCCAGGGTCATGAATGGAAATCCGAGCATGAGTGAGCGGTAGCCGATTTCGTCAATCACCTGCAGCGCGGGCAGGCGCGAGAACATCCCGCTCGACACTTTCGATTTGAGAGCACGCTCCTGCAAAAGGTACAGCAAGCTGGCGCCGAAGCTTACGAACAGGGCGGCATAACCGGTAAAAATCGCAAAAATGTGGGCGGCCAGCCAGCCATGTTTGACTGCATCCGACGTAAACACGAGCGGCTGCTGTCCCGTGGCGGCGATGAAGACCAGCAGGAACACCAGTGGGAACACCACGATCCCATGCGAGGTCGTTTTGTACACCAGATAGACCAGCATGAACACCACCATGATCAGGAAGCCGAGCAGCGATTCGGAGTTGTGCACCGAAGCCAGCGTGACCTGGCCTGCCTCCTGGACGGCCTCGACCAGCGAAACGAAATGAAACACCATGCCCAGGTAGGAGGCGTGGAGCGCGACTTTGCCCAGCATTTCGGAGGTGCGGGTCAGCGCAATCAAGGCGTATAACAACCCGACCGCATAACAAAGCAACGCGACTCGTAGCCAGATCAGGGCCATATGATTCGTATGCGTTCCGCAGATCGGTGGATGCGTCCCCACCCCCCTTGCAGTGATTATAGTTTGCACGCGGGCAGCCAGAAGGGAAAGCGAAAGATATCACAAGGGCATGTGACGACAGTCACAGCGGAAGTGGGGCGCGGACACTGCTGTCCGCGAAAGGCGTGCCAGGAGGCCCTTTTGAGGGAAAATCTCTGACTCGCTGTCTATTTAGGGTGTAGGTTCAACCTGCATGCGAACCCCGATGGCAACTGCCTTACTATTGGTCGCCACTCTGGCTGCTGGAGCCTCTCAATCCCAATTTGCTGGCATGTGGCAAACTCGCATCAGCCGGGTCACGCAAAAATCGGCCATCACTCTGAACATCGTCCAGGAGGAACACAAATTCGGCGGAACCGTGGTTCTCGGCAATCCTGATGGGAGTGAAATTGCACTGCCAATCCTGAATGCCAAGGCCCGCGGCAACGTGATCGAGTTCGAAACAGTGCTTAAAGCCGACATATTCTATTGGAGCCTCACCGTGAAGAAGACAGGCAGCAGGCGAGGACTGCTGCATGGCAGTTGTCGAGAAATGCTAATAGATGAGTCTGTCGTCAAACACCATTAGGCCCGGCTGTTGACGTAGTTGGTGTAATGGATGTTTCGCCAACTATCGTGGCGTAGTGCTTTGCAGCAAGAAGTCGCTGCATTGGGTCAGCGGCAAGATTGAACTAAGTTCCTGAAATCCCGCAGCGACATCTCCAGAGTGTCACCACCAGAAAGGCCGGGCCGTGGAGGTGCGGCCCGGCTGTCGTTTGGAATCACTGCAGCGTCCAGGTGGTCAGGATCTGGACGGGATCTTCTCCGGTGTTGAAGGTTGGCGGGGACATCGCCGTTAGCGCACCGGTGCTCTGGCCAATCGTGAAGCCCGATACTGTGTTGGAATCGCGGTTGACTACATACAGGAATCGGCCCGTCGCATCCTCCGCAGCGGCGACGGGAAACGTGCCCGCGCCCCAAGGTGAACCCGCCACTTGTGTGAGGGTGCCGGCAGCGGGGTCGATCGTGTAGGCCCGGATGTTGTTGGCGGTGGAATTCGCCGCGTAAGCAAAGCGGTTCAGCGGATCGAGAATCATGCCCTGATTGACTCCCGTAGGGCCTGCACTCACAAAGTAGAGGTCGCCGACGTTGCCCACCAGAAACTGGTTGATGGCTTGATCCGCTGGGATGACCTGGTAGGCATAGCTATGCCAGTAGGTCGAGTGCGGAGCAGCCGCTCCGTACGGGCTCAGATTGAACGAGATGCCGCCGTGAGCAAATGGCTGAGGCGTGCTCAGCAAGCCGGTCGCCGCATCCATCGAGCGCTGCAGCGTCTTGTTAGAAGCGCTGCAAACCTCGTATAGATCGCGGCCTTTCCAGTCCACGGTAAGCGAGCGCGCTCCCGTGCACTGGCCGATCCCAAGGGCCATACCGGCCTGCGTGAGTCCTCCCGTCGTGGGATCAATCGAGTAGATGGTGACGCTTTCATCTCCGGAATTCGCCACGTACACGAAGCGTCCCGAAGTTTCCACCGCCACTCCAGTGGGCGCTGGTCCGGTGGCATACGGAGAACCCGAAGCCACGCTCAGCGCTCCGGTCGTGGGATTGACCTTGAAGGCGGAGACGGTGCTTGAGTCCTGGTTCACCACGTAGAGAAACTTTCCGAACCAATCGGTGGCCATCGCCTGGGGATTGTTTCCGCCCGTGGCTACTGCCGAACCCACCTGGGTCAGAACTCCGCTTGTGGCGTTGATGGTATATGACGAGACACTGTTGGCCGTGTTATTGAGCACGTAGGCGAACTTCGGCGTGTAGCTGAGTGCGGTCGGACCGGTACTGATCTGGAAGCGAGACCAGCGCCCGGAACCGGAAGTGCTGCGCGTTTTAACGGTGTTGAGGACGGTTAGCGTGTCGGCCGAGCGGTCCACCGCGACGGCCGTCATCGCCCAGTTATGGTCGATGTACAGGAATTTTCCGGTGGGATCGGGAGCGATGCTGCCCAGCTCTCCCAGGCTGGTCAGGAAAGGAGAACCCGCAACTTCGCTCAGGGCGCCAGTGGAGCTGTTGATGGTGTACATAGCCACGCCGCCGCGGTTGCCTGCGTACACGTACTTACCTAGCGGATCCACCGAGAGTGACTCCCCGGGATAGCCTCCAACGAAGGGCGAGCCGGCGATGAGCGTCAGTTCGCCCGTGGCCGAATTAATCGTAAAGCCATCCACCGCTCCATTGTCGAAGCCCGTGGCGTAAAGAAACTTTCCCGAAGGATCGACGGCCATTCCACTCGAACGTCCGGTGCCGGGTGCCAGAATGCTTTGCACACTCGTCAAAACACCAGTCCCACTGTCGATGGCGAAGACCAGGATGGTTGTGTCCTCGTACCCCCCGTCGACTTGAGCGTATAGGTACTTGGTCGCGGGATCAAACGTCATCGCTCTGCCGCTGAAGGTGATCGAAGGCATTCCGGAGATTTGGGTCAAGGACCCAGTGCTTGCGTTGACAGTGAAGCCCCGCAGGGTTACAGAGTCCAGCATGTAGAAGAACTTGCCATTCGGTGCGATCGCCAAGTTCCCAGGTCGCGATGCGCTAAACGGTGAACCCGGGACCGGGCTCAACGAGCCATCCGCGTTGACTGTGTATCCGTAAATGCCGACGAAGCCGGCATCTGTGTACACGAACTTGCCTGACGGATGAACAACCGTCGTCGACGGGTTGGTGTATAGATCGGGTCCGACCAGACGTTGGCCGTTGGGGCGCATCTTTCCGGTGCCGGCATCAATGCTGTACACGGAGAGAGTTTTGTAATCGTTGTCAGGGAAGATGGCAAAACGGGCCACCGTGGCTGCCGCTTTGCCAGTGCCGGTGAGTTTGATCTCCTGGGGGCTGAAAAGAGCGTCGTGCGCGATGGTGACCACACCCTTGATGGTGGCCGCCGAGACCGGAGTGAAGGCGACGCCGATCGTGCACGTCCCCTTGGCCGGGACACTGTTTCCGCAGGGATTGCTCCCCGCCGAGACTACGCCGTACTGCCCGCTGGGCACGATGCTGGTGAGGGCTAGGGTGGCGCTCTGATTGTTGGTCAGAGTAACGGTCTTGGGCGGGCTGGGCACTCCTACCGGCTGAGCCGAAAACGTCAGACTGGTTGGAGAAAAGGTGACGGGCATGAGGCTCTTGCCGCTCAGCTTGAGCATTTGCGGGCTGGAGCTTCCCGTATAGCTGATGGTGACGGCGCCGGTGTTGGCTCCGGAGACGGTGGGGGTGTACGTCACCGCGAGAGTGCACTTAGCGCCGGCGGCCAGAGGTCCCGGCGCACAGGGAGTTCCTCCGCTTCCGCTCCACGAGTACACGCTGCTGGCGGAAATACTGTTAATGGTCACCGGCGATGCACTGGCATTGGTGATGGTGGCCACCTTCGCTGCGCTGGCCACACCCACGACACTGGTGAAACTCAAACTGACGGGCGCGATTTTCAACGAGGCCGTGGCGCTGCCGGAACCAGTCCCTGTCAGGCCAGCTTCCCGCGGGCTGAAGCCGGCGTCGTGAATCAGCGTGAGCGCTCCTTTGATAGTGCCGATGGTAGTCGGAGCGAAAGTCACCGCGATCGCGCAGCTGGCCTTTGGCCCCAGGCTGGCGGTGCACGTCGTGCCACTTCCTGAGACTGCAAAATTCCCGCTGGCATTGAAACTGAGACTCATGGCGGAATCTCGGTTGTTGGTGAGAGTGATGATCTTAGCGGCGGAGGTATTGCCGACAGAGACGGTGCCGAAGCTTAACGAGGTCGGCGTGAAAGAGAGAGGATAGATGCCGGTGCCGGACAGGTTGTCCAGTTGCGGACTGTTGGCGGCGTTGTCCATCAAGGTGATTGCGCCGGTGATCGCCCCCGCTACAGTGGGGGTGAAGGTGACGGTGATCGTGCACTTGGCTCCGGGCGCAACGCTATTGCCGCAGTTGTTGGTCTGCGCGTAGTTTCCGCTGGCCTCGATCGAGCTGATGGCCAAGCTGGAGACGACGTCGGTATTGGTGAGGGTGATGCTCTTGGAGGAACTGGCTGCATTGACGAGTTGATTGCCGAAGGCCAAGGCCGTGGGAGCAAGCTTTACTTTCTGAGCTCCGGCGAGTGTGGAGCACGCCAGCAGCGCCAGTAGCACCAGCCACCAGAAACGGATGCCGCGAAGAGACATGATTGCCTCCAAATGAAATGGGCCAGCAAGACGGGGGAGGTCGAAAGCCTCGGCAGCCCTCAGCCGGGTTAGGCGCTAATACCGACAGCACACGCTGCCTTGGAATTTGCCGAGTTGGAGCACCCGGAAGACTCTGCTCGATGCGAATTAGATGTCTGAGGAAATACTACCTCCCCGGGTAGCCAGAGCGGCCAGGATTCTAAGGAATCACTGAGAGGTGGCTGCCCAAAATGGGAATTGGGGGGAAAGAAATCCGATATCGGAAGGATGATGGCTACCTAGCGGAGAAGTGATTGCCTGTTCAAAGGAGAGAGCGTCCATGTTCTGCAGGAACGAACGCGTGACACTTCACGAAGTGAGCAGATGAATCGCACTGCCCGGACGGATAGTTGACGCAAACAGGCGTGGCTGTTGAAAAACTCACTTTTCGTCCTAAACAGCCAACTTTGGGGGGATAGAAAATGTCTACCCCGTTCGAGAAAATCGTTTTTTGGGTCATCCTGACGCAAATTCTATTTTTGCGAATTTCGTAGGAGTGAGTTTTTCAACACCCACAGGCGATTCCACTAACTACCCAAGAAGCTGGTAGCAGTGCAAGACTTGATCCTATTCCACCCCCAGCGAGCTCAACGATTCTTCCAGCGACTGCGAATCCACCTCCAGACTCCTCCCTTTCGCTTGCATCTCTTCCACTTCGTCGAAGGCCCGGAATAACCGCATTTTGACCGCCGCGTATTGTTCCGGGTCAGCCAAGCGGCGTCCGTGCCTTTCGGCCCACTCGGCGACAACCGAGCGCGGAAGAACGACGCTGACCGCGTAGGTAGTCTTGCGGTCGGAGGTAACGTCGAAAATGTACTCCGTGGCCTCAGCCGCTTGGGCCGGCCGTTTGCCGACGAAGTAGTACTGATACACGTATCCTTGCTGCCCGGTATACGTTTTGAGACGACGGACGGTCATCGGGGTGGCCACTTGTTGGCAGTCCGCTGGCTTCGACCTGCCAGCGAATACGAATCGTGTGCTCGAAGCTCGCAGCTCGCAGCCAACCGCTACCGCTAGATCTTGGCCTCTCGCAGGCGTTTCACCGCCGTCTCCGAAGTCACCGGAGAATAGTAGACCTCCTTGAACGTGTAGGACTTCGCCTTCGCTTCCAGAACCGGCAGAATCTCAATATGCCAGTGGTAGTCCTCGTCCAGAGTCTTCCAATACCCCAGGTTCGCAGACGGGTGCTGGCTGTTCGGCGACGTGTGCAGCACAAGGTGGAAAGCCTCAGTGATGGAGCGGATCCGCTGCAGAGTTCGCCGCAGCAGCGCAGCCAGATCGGCCAGGTTGCCAACCCGCGATGCACCGGTACGCTCGTAGGAACTCTCATGGCTGCGCGGCACGATCCAGGATTCGTAGGGCACGCGGGGCGCATAGGGACAGAACGCCGTGTAGTCCCCGCGAATTTCGATGATGCGCACACCCTGCCGCTCCTCCTGCGCCAGGATGTCACAGAAGACGCACCGTTCTTTGCTGTCAAAATAGTCGCGTCCGGCGCGCAGCTCGTAGAGTACGCGGCGCGGCACAAACGTGGTGGCCGTCAGTTGCGAGGTGGGATGCTCGAATTCCTGTCCGGCGCTGTCCCCGTGATTCTTGAAGATGCTGACGTACTTCAAGCGGCTGTCGCGCTTCAAGTCTTGAATCCGTTGCGCCACCAATCGCAGAAATTGTTCAGCCTCGGCATCGCTGGTGTTCCAGAGATGGCCGTCATGGCGGGCATTCTCCAGCAACACTTCGTGCGCTCCCACCGATCCCATGCGGTCGTACAGGCCATCCCCGCGACGGCCCGCTTCGCCTTCGATGTGGTAGAGAGCATGCGGATGGACCACAGAGCGCGCCGACCATGCCGCACCGTCGAGGCCGGGCATATTGGCCACAATCTGGGCAGGCTGGGCCGAAGGACCGCAAAAGCGACAGGCTTCCGATCGCGGAGTAGGCTCGATAACATCGTCACCCGTAATCACCCACGAGCGCGTAATGGGATCCTTGCGAAGTTCCATGCCGTAAGGAAAACAAAACGCGACTGGCGAGTCAAATGAATTGGTAAGTTGTGATCGGTAATTTGGTAATTTGGACTCTGCGGCCACGGGTTCCACTCGGGAGAATTGCAAATTACCAGATTACAAATTACAAATTGCCTTATGCCTGAGCCCTCCACGCCGCTGATGCGGCAATATGCCGCGATCAAGAGGGAGCATCCTACCGCTCTGCTCTTCTTCCGCCTGGGCGACTTTTATGAGTTGTTCTTCGAGGATGCAATAGTGGCCGCACGCGAGTTGCAGATCACGCTGACCTCGCGCAACAAAGAAAAAGGTGTCGCCATCCCCATGTGCGGCGTGCCCTACCACTCAGCCGAGGGATACATCTCGAAACTAATCCGCCGCGGATTCAAGGTCGCCGTCTGCGAGCAGGTGGAGGACCCGCGACTGGCGAAGAAACTGGTGAGGAGGGAAGTAACGCGCGTGGTAACGCCCGGCACAGCCGCCGATTCTTCGCTTAGCTCCGAAGAAAACAACTTCCTGGCGGCCGTGGCTTCGGTTGAAGACCGGGTAGGATTTGCGGCGTTGGATCTATCGACGGGTGAATTTCGGGCCACCGAGTTCGCGGGGGAATCGGCCGGACGCCGCATTCAAGAAGAACTTGAACAATTGCGGCCAAGAGAATTGTTATATGGATCTTCGGCGCCCCTATTTGAAGAACGAAGGAGTGTGGGGACGGGCACCCTCGCCCGCCCCACAGCGGACTTAGCAACGAACCAACCCGCCCGCACAACCAGTGGCCTGGCCGAGACTCCGCTCGATGACTGGATCTTCGCTCCCGATCACGCCGTCCCCCTGCTGGAGAATCATTTCGGAGTGCTCTCGCTGGAAGGCTTCGGACTCGCGGGCAAGCCCGCCGCAGCGGCCGCAGCGGGAGCGATTTTGTACTACATCCGCTCGACCCAGCGGGGCACGCTCGACCACATCGACCGCATCGGCTTCTACGAACGCCAAAACTGTCTGGTGCTCGACGCCACCACGGTACGGAACCTGGAGCTGATGGAGCCGCTGTTTGCAGGATCCGACGCGGGCGTGACCCTGTTCCGCTGTCTCGATGCCACGGTCACGCCCATGGGAAAGCGCCTGCTGCGAGCCTGGATGCTGCGGCCGTCGCTCGACCAAGCCGAGATCGAAGCTCGCCTGGACGCCGTGGAAGTCCAGCTGAAAGATCTGGTCGGCCGCGAGGAGTTGCGCCGGGCCCTGGACGGAATCCTCGACTTGGAACGGCTGCTGAGCCGGGTAACGCTGGAGACGGCGAATCCGCGTGACGTTCTGGCGCTGGCGGCATCCCTGTCGCGAGTTCCCCAAGTGAGGAAGGTGCTGGCTGGACTTTCCGCAACACGTCTGAGCACCCTTCACTCGCTAGTGGATGAACTCGGAGACCTGCGTCAGAAGATCGAGCAAACGATCATTCCCGAGCCTCCACTCACTTTGAGCGATGGCGGCGTGATTGCCCCGGGAATCGACAAGGATCTCGACGAACTGCGCGACCTGAGCCGTAATTCAAAGCAATACCTCACAAGGGTCGAGCAGCGCGAGCGCGAGCGCACCGGCATCGGTTCGCTCAAGGTAAAGTTCAATTCCATTTTTGGTTACTACATCGAGATCTCGAAGGCCAACCTGCACCTGGCGCCCTCCGACTACGAGCGCAAGCAGACGCTGGTCAACGCCGAACGCTTCACCACTCCGGAACTGAAAGAATACGAATCGAAGATTCTTGATGCTCAGGAGAAGATTGTCGAAATCGAGCGCCGTTTGTTCGCCGAGTTGCGTTCTGCAATTGCCGCCGAAGCGAAGCGCATTCGCCAGACCGCGCTGGCGCTGGCCGAAGTGGATGTGCTCGCCTGCCTGGCGCACATTGCCGCGCTCCGAAATTACTGCCGGCCTAAGTTCAATGAGAAGCCCGAGGAGTCGAGCGACCTGGAAATTGTCGAAGGACGGCACCCGGTCATCGAGCAGCAAGGACTGGCGGCAGGAAGCGAGCGGTTCGTCCCCAACGATGTGTTTTTGAATTTATCAACGCACAGCATCGTGGTCCTGACTGGCCCGAACATGGGCGGCAAGAGCACGTATCTAAGGCAAACCGCGCTGATCGTGATCCTCGCCCAGATGGGTTCATTTGTTCCGGCGCGGTCGGCCCGGCTGGGAATCGTGGACCGAGTGTTCACCCGCATCGGAGCCAGCGACAACCTGGCCCGCGGCCGCTCGACGTTCATGGTCGAAATGACCGAGACCGCGGCCATCCTGCACACCGCAACGGCGCGCTCACTGATCCTGCTCGATGAAGTCGGCCGCGGCACGTCCACCTACGACGGGCTAGCAATTGCCTGGGCAGCAATCGAATATCTGCACGCGCGCGTGCATGCCAAGACCCTGTTCGCAACCCACTACTTCGAACTCACCGAACTGGCCGAGCAGTTGAGCGGCGTCAAGAACTACCACGTGTCAGTGAAGGAAACCGGCGGGAGCGTAGTCTTTTTGCGCAAGGTCGAGCCCGGCGCAGCCGACCGCAGCTACGGCATTGAAGTGGCCAAGCTGGCTGGACTGCCCAATGAAGTCGTGGTGCGCGCCCGCGAGGTGCTGGCCGAGCACGAATCAGCCGAGCACCAACTCACAGGCCACCTGACACCAGGCGCGGAACCGGAGCGTCCAGCGCAGTTGACCATCTTCACGCCACTCTCGCAGCCCGTGCTGGAGAAGTTACGCGAAGTAGATTTGAACCGGCTGACACCACTGGAAGCGCTAAACTTGCTAGCGGAGTTGAAGAGGCAGATTGAGTAGTCAGTCGTTCGTCGCTAGTCGTTCGTCGCTAGTCGTTCGTCGCTAGTCGTTCGTCGTTAGTCGTTCGCGCTGTTTGCGATCTGTCATCCTGAGCGGAGCGCGATCTCCGCGAAGCGGAGGTCGCGCGGAGTCGAAGGACCCCTACGGAGATCGAGAACCCCGCGGGCAATTATGAATTGCCCTTATTCGAGATGCACAACATCGGCCAACTCCTCATCATCGGCTTCGACGGCACCGAGATGTCCCACCGCCTCACTTCCCTGCTGACAAAGGTCCAGCCCGCTGGCGTGATCCTGTTTGCCCGCAACATCACCGGTGCAGAGCAGACGCACACTCTTCTGCGCGAATGCCAGAAATGCGTCGAGACGCCGCTATTCACCTGTGTCGACCTGGAAGGCGGCCTGGTCGATCGCTTCCGCAACGTGATCGGCTCAGCACCCTCGGCGGCGGACGTTTTCGCGACCGGTGACCGCACCCTCTTCCGCAAGCACGGTCGCGTCATCGGCCAAAACTGCCGCGCGCTCGGATTCAATCTGGACTTTGCCCCCGCTCTCGACCTGGCGTTTGAAGCTTCGCGCTCGGTCATGAGTTCCCGCTCCGTGTCCGCCAATCCAAAAGAAGTCGTAAATTACGCCCGCGAATTCCTGCGCGGTCTGGCCGATGCTGGTGTATTGGGATGCGGCAAGCATTTCCCCGGACTCGGCGAGGCCAATCTCGACACGCATCATGAACTCCCCAGCGTCGAGAAGCCGTTCAAGAAACTGTGGGAACAGGACCTGGTTCCCTATCGCATCATGCGGCGCGAACTCCCGTTCGTGATGATTTCCCACGCCGCGTTTCCAGCGGTCACCAAAGACCGCTCACCGGCATCGCTTTCGAAAAAGTGGATCACCGAAGTCCTGCGCAAGAAGATCAGCTATCGCGGGCTGATCTGCTCGGACGATTTGGAGATGGGTGGTGTGCTCTCCGCCGCTCCGATCGAGGAGGCAGCAATTGGGCACATCCGCGCCGGAGGAGATCTTGCCCTCATCTGCCATCAGGAAGATCTCGTCCTGCGGGCGCACGAAGCCATGATCCGCGAGTCTGAGCGCGATCGCGGATTTGCCCGGCGGGTTCAGGAATCGGCGCGGCGTGTGCTGGCATTCAAGAAGAAACATCTGACGCGCCCCAAGCCGGCCGCGCCAACCGCCCATCGTATTGAGAAACTCACTCGCCAGCTCTGGGAGTTCGGCGAGGAAATCCGGCTGGCAACGCTCGACCGCGAGGAGCGAACATGATTGTTGCCGGCGTGATGAGTGGCACGTCCGCCGATGGAATCAATGTGGCGCTAGTGCGGTTTGCCTCTTCGCGGACTGGACGGGCGAGTCGCCCGTCCCCACACCAAGGTTTCACCCTTCTAGCCCATGCGGAGTATCCCTTCCCCGTCGCCGTACGCCGCACGATCCTCGAAACCATGAATGCCGAGTTGGCGCACGTTGCCGACCTAGCCCGCCTGAACTTTCTGCTCGGGGAACTTTACGCCGAAGCAGTGTCCAAGACCGCGCGCAAGCATTGCGCAAAGCTCGCCCTCGTCGGCTGTCACGGACAGACCCTCTACCACCAAGGCCAAGCGTCACCGTTCCTGGGGCGCAAACTGGCAGTGACGTGGCAAACCGGAGAGGGAGCGGTGATCGCGGCGCGACTGGGTGTGCCGGTCGTCTCCGATTTCCGTCCGTCCGATATGGCGGCGGGCGGCAAGGGCGCGCCGCTCGTTCCTTTTCTCGACTACTCTCTCTATCGCAGCCAGCGGATAGGGCGGATCGCGCAAAACATCGGCGGGATTGCAAATCTCACGGCGATTCCGGCGGGCGCTTCCCTGCGGCAACTCGTTGCCTTCGACACCGGCCCCGGCAACATGGTCATCGACGCGGTCATGGAAGACTTGTTCGGACGGCGCTATGACCGCGACGGCAAAGTTGCAGCCTCGGGGCAAGTACAAGAGGGCGTCATCACACAACTGATGCGCGAATCATTCTTCCGGCAGAAACCGCCGCGGACCGCCGGCCGGGAAGAGTTCGGCCGGGAGTATGTGGGCCGATTTCTCCGCATTTGTCGCGGAGCAGGCAAGCCCGACGTAGTGGCCACGGCAACGGCCCTGACCGCGCGATCGATTGCGAATGCAATTCAGCACTTCGTCTTGCGGCATCAAAAGAATTATCGTGAGCTGATCGTTTCGGGGGGCGGCGCCCGGAATCCAACGCTATTGGCCATGCTGCGCAGCGAACTGGCGCCCCTGGGAATCGAACTGCGCTCTTCGGATGAGTTTGGCGTACCGACGGAAGCCAAAGAGGCGGTCGCTTTTGCCGTGCTTGCCCACGAGACCTGGCATCGACGGCCATCGAATGTTCCCTCAGCCACCGGAGCCAAACGGCCGGCGATCCTGGGAAAGATTTCGTATGCGTGAGACGGAAGCACGGACGCGGGCAAGAAGCAGGTCCTTCGCTCCTTCCAGGAGGACAAATCTGGGAAGAGTGCTTGCTATAGTTGTCCTCGGCGCTGGGATGTTCCCTCTGCTCTCCTGCTCACACCCTCCCGACCCCAACACGCTGGTCATGATCATTGAAAGCAGTCCGACAGATCTGGATCCTCGCGTGGGCATCGACGGGCAGTCAGAACGAATTGATGAGCTGATCTTTGACGCGCTGCTGACACGCGATAACCACCTGAGCGTGCAACCCGGCTTGGCGGAGAAATGGGAAATTCCCGATGCGCTGACTTATATTTTCCACCTCCATCGCGGGGTAACTTTTCACGACGGCCAACGGCTGACGTCGCGCGATGTGAAGTGGACTTTCGATTCCCTGATCCAGGGCAAGGTCCGAAGCACGAAAGCCTCCACGTACCGGTTCGTGGATCGCATTGAAACGCCCGACGCCGATACCGTCGTCGTTCACTTGAAAGAGCCCTCGTCGACCTTTCTCTGGAACCTTTCGGAGGGAGCCATCGGCATCGTGCCCTACGGCAGTGGCGATAAAATGACACGCCATCCCATTGGTTCTGGCCCCTTCAAGTTCGTCAGTGCCGAAACAGACAAGGAGGTTATCCTCGAACGAAACAGCGCATATTGGGGCGGACCGCCGCATCTCGCTCGCGTACGCTTCTCAGTGGTGCCCGATGCCACGACGCAGGCCCTTGAGCTACGAAAAGGCAGTGCTGACCTCACCATCAACTCGCCGATGCCGCCCGACACGGTCATCACTCTCGAACGCGATCCGTCCCTCGTTGTTCAGCGCGGGCCCGGTACCAGGCTGGCGTACCTGGCATTCAATCTGCGCGATCCTATCTTGAAAGATGTACGGGTTCGCCAGGCCATCGCCTACGCTCTGGACCGGCAACCGATGATCGAGTACCTATGGCGCGGCCAGGCGCAGCCTGCGCATAGCGTTCTGCCGCGGCAAAGCTGGGCGTACAACGAAGACGTGCCCCGATACGACTACGACCCCGACAAGGCTCGGCAACTGCTCGACGCCGCTGGCTATCCAACCGTGAACGGCGTGCGCTTTCATGTCACGATGAAGACCTCGACCGACGAAAACACGCGTCTGATGGTCGCGGTCATGCAACAGCAACTGCGGGGTGTAGGCATTGCGCTCGACATTCGCAGTTTTGAGTTTGCGACTTTCTTTTCGGATGTGACTCACGGGGCGTTTCAGCTTTACGGTCTACGCTGGATCGGCGGCAACGAAGACCCCGACATCTTCGAATATGCCTTCCACTCTTCGAAATTTCCGCCCAATGGCGCCAATCGCAGCTTTTATTCCAACGCCCATCTGGATGCACTGATTGACCAGGCGCGGCGTGAGACCGATCAGAACGTCCGCAAGCAACACTATGCCCAAGTGCAGAGAATTCTGGCCGACGACCTTCCCTACATCAACCTCTGGTTTCTCGACAACGTCCTGATCCACACGAAACGCGTGCGACAGGTCGCGCTGAATCCCTCCGGCAACTACGATTTCCTGAAGACAGCGGAAATCAGTAGTCAGTAGCCGGTAGTCAGCAACGCGCCGCGAACTGCATCGCCGATCTCGCGTGATACCATCGAAACCTGGTCAGACCTTGCAGAAGTCCTAGGGCGCGCGCGATAGCCGGCTGACGACTGACTCCTGACTACCGACTACTGCTCTTGAACATTCTCTTCATCGGTGACATCTTCGGCCGCCCCGGGCGCAACATCGTCAAGGACCGTCTCCCGGAACTCGTGAAGCAGCACTCCGTTGATTTGGTCATTGCCAACAGCGAAAACGCCGCCGCCGGATTCGGCATCACGCCGCCATTGGCCGAAGAACTCTTCGATCTCGGGATCGACGTCATGACCACCGGCAATCACGTCTGGGACAAGCGCGAGATCATCGAGTACTTCCAGATGGCCGACGGCAACCCGCACAGCCCGGCGCGACGACTGCTGCGCCCGGCAAATTTTCCGGCGACCCTGCCCGGATGGGGCCTGTATGAAGGCCAGAAGAACGGAGTTGCCTATGCCGTCATGAACCTTCAGGGACGTGTCTTCATGGGCTCAAGCGACGACCCGTTCCGCTTCGCCGATCGATTACTCGAACAGATCAAATCGAAGATCGTGTTCGTCGATTTCCACGCCGAGGCCACGTCAGAAAAAATCGCCTTCGGCTGGTATCTCGACGGACGAGTCACCGCCGTTGTCGGCACCCATACCCACATTCCCACGGCTGATGAAACCATTCTGTCCAAGGGCACGGCCTACATCACCGACGTCGGCATGACAGGCCCCTACGACAGCGTGATCGGAGTGAAGAAAGAATTGGTGGTAGAGAAGTTTCTAAGCGGCATGCCGGCCCGCTTCGAAGCAGCTTCCGGCGACGTTCGCTTATGCGCGGTGCTGGTCGAGTGCGATGACAGCACCGGCCGGGCCACTCATATCGAACGACTGATGCTGAGGTGAGGCCGGGCTTCAGTCCCGCGCGGAACGACTGAACGATGTCCCAACGAACATCTTCATGTTACGACCGTAGTTCCCTATCGAGTATTTCTCTTGCAAGACATCAGTGGCCCAGCATTCTATAGTAAGAATATGCGATGGATATTAGCGGGAGCACTCTGCATGCTCGCGGCGCTGGCTGTGGCCGCGGATACGCCCGCCGATTCTCCCGCCACACTATCCCTTTGCTCCGAGTCCCCCGGTGCGCCCCCCTGCCAAGCTCCCGCAAAAGATCTCAAGGCAGCCCGCGAGGCTTTTGCCCGTGGATTGAAACTTGAGCGCTCCAAGAATCTGGACGAAGCCTTCAGCCAGTTTCAAGAGGCGGCCAGTCTGGTACCGCAGAACGTGGAATACATCACCGCGCGCGAAATAGTGCGTCAACGACTCGCTGCCATGCATCTCGAGCGCGGCAACAATCATCTTCTCCGGGGACGCCAGATCGAGGCGCTGGCCGAATTCCGCATGGCGCAAACCCTCGATCCACAGAACGAATTCGCCCAGCAGCGCCTCCGCGATGCCCTGGGCCCCCTGCCAGTGCGTACCGCGGGCCCCGCGCAAGTCGTCGAGAGTGAAGACGCCCTTGCCGCGAAGCCCCTCGACGGCCGTCATGACTTCCACTATCGCGGGGATTCGCGCGGGCTGATCGCCGCTGTCGCATCGAGCTACGGTTTGACCGTCATCTTTGACGATAACTTCCCGAACCGCCGTGTGCGTTTCGACCTGGAAGAAGCCGTCTTCGCCACCGCGATACAAGCGGCCTCTCAGGTGACCAAGAGTTTCAGCGTCGCTCTCCAAGAAAAGGTTCTGTATTCGACCATCGAGACCCCCGAAAATCATCGCCTGTACGATCGCCTGGGCCTGCGCTCGTTCTATATCCCCGGCGGCAGTTCCCCGCAGGAACTGAACGACCTGATGAATACGCTGCGGACGCTCTTCGAGTTCCGATTTGTCAGCCTGAATGCCGCCTCCAGCACCATCACCGTCCGTGGACCACAGCCCGCTCTGGCCGCGGCCACACAGTTCCTGGAGCAACTCGATTCTTCCCACCCCGAAGTAATGCTCGACCTGAAAGTCTTTCAAGTCGATCACAGCTACACGCGTAACATCGGCTTGCACATTCCGAACCAGTTCAACCTGTTCAATATTCCGGCAGGCGCGCTGGCAGCTTTGGGCGGGCAGAATATTCAGGATCTGATCAACCAACTGATCGCCTCAGGCGGCATCAACCAGGCGGGCAACGAGAGCATCGCTGCCCTGCTGGCGCAGTTGCAAGGTCAGCAGAATTCCATCTTCAGCCAGCCCCTGGCAACCTTCGGCGGCGGGATCACCCTCATGGGCCTCAGCCTCGACCAGTTGCGCGCCTCCCTTTCCATGAATGAAAGTTCCGTGCGCTCCCTGGAGCACGTAACCCTGCGCGCATCCCAGGATAAGGAAGCCACCTTCAAAATCGGGTCCCGCTACCCGATCCTCAACGCCAGCTTTGCGCCCATCTACAACAACTCCGCCATCTCACAGGTGATCCAGAACCAGTCCTTCACCGCAGCGTTTCCTTCCATCAGCTACGAAGATGTCGGGCTCACTCTCAAAGCCAAGCCGCTCGTTCACGGCAATTCCGACGTCGCCATCCAATTGGAATTGCAGTTCCGCACCCTGGGCGGGACCAACGTGAATGGTGTGCCGGTCATTTCCAATCGTGAATTCAAAGGTGGAATCCTGCTGAAGGAAGGCGAGCCGGCCGCGCTGGCGGGAATGATTACCAGGTCTGATCAGAAGAGCCTGAGCGGACTGCCCGCTCTCAGCCACATCCCGGGCCTCAGGGTGCTGAGTTCCGAAAATTCCAAACAGGAAGAGGACGACGAAATGTTGATCCTGATCACACCCTACGTCGTGCGCGGACCCGATCGCAAAGAGGCGCCGGAAATCTGGCTGACCAAGTAACGCCAGGGCGTGTGTGCCCCGCTCATCGCGTACTTTGCGATAATTGGGATCCGCTGCGCGCCAGCAGATTAATTCGCGTTCGCCGCCTGCGGCTTGAGTTCTTTCCCCTGACTCGCCTGGAAGTCCACCACCTTCTTCAGCAGATCGACCGGAGCCGCGCCGCTGAGTGCGCGGCCGTTGATGAATATCATGGGTGTCCCAGTGACGCCGACCGCCTTGCCGAGAGCAACCGACGCCTCGACCCTGATCTTTGTGTCCGGTTTGGCAGCACAAGCGGCGATTTCATCCCCCTTGACCCCTGAGTCCGTGGCAATGCTCTTCAGTTTCTCGTCGGCATTTGCTTCGGTAATACTGTTCTGCTCATCGAAAGTCTTCTCAATGAACTTCCAAACCGCGTCGTTCGACGCCCGCCCCACGCAATCGACGTAGTCCGCCGCCTTTTCCGCCCAGTTGTGGGCCGGCAACGGAAAATTCTGAAACACGAACTGCACGTCCGGTTCCTGCGCCAGCAGTTGCTCGAGGTTAGGCGCGGCCGTTTTGCAGTGAGGACATTGCATGTCGCTGAACTCGACGATAGTCACCGCGGCGTTCGCCGGTCCTTTGGCTGGCCCATTGATCCCTTTCTCCAGCTTGGCCCGCGCCTCTTCGAACGGCTTCGCGCCAAAGGGCAGAACCTCTCCCGTAATGGCGTGCCTGCCGTCGGCGGTGACGTAAAGCTTGTTCGAGTTCGAGCCCTGCGGGTTGGTGATAATCACCGTCACCTCAGCCAGGCCTGCAGCTTGAGACGGCCGGATCTCGGCAATCTTCCAGGTGAGCGTCGCATCGTACCCAAACATCTGGTAGAGGAACGAATTCACCGTATCTTCACTCGGCAGGACCGTCTGAGGCGCGGCCGCCGATGTCGGTGCAGGTTTCGCCTGCTCCTTTGCCGGGTGAGCTGGTTGAGTCTGGGCGATGGCACTGGCCGTAAGCAGTACCGTGACAAGCAATTTGCGAAAGGTACATTTCATAGATAGGAATTTGATTGTTGCAAAACTGGAGGAAATTGTCATTACACCTTAGATTTGATTTCCGAATCCACCCACGATTTCCTTCGTGCTCCTTAGTGTCCTTGGTGGTTAATTTAGGACACTACCTAAATTTCCGACTTGGCCGCGATCGGGAACCGCCGCCCATACCCAAACGCCTTCTCCGAGATCTTGATCCCCGGCGCGGCCTGCTGTCGTTTGTATTCGCTGCGCTCCACCATCCGAATCACCCGCTTCACCAGGTTCAAATCATAATTGCGGCTCCGGGCGATTTCCTCCGCTGAGCGCGACTCTTCCACGTAGTCTTCCAGAATTGCATCCAGCACGTCGTAAGGCGGCAAAGAATCCGAATCTTTCTGATCCGGCCGCAACTCAGCCGACGGAGCCTTCTCGATCGTAGCCCGAGGAATGATCGCGCCGCGCGAGTTCACGTACTCGCTCAGCCGGTACACCAGCGTTTTCGGCACATCGGAGATCACGGCCAGCCCGCCCACCATGTCGCCATACAGCGTGCAATAGCCCACGCCCAATTCGCTCTTATTGCCCGTAGAAAGCACCAGCGCCCCGAACTTGTTGGAGAGCGCCATCAGCACCATACCCCGGCTGCGCGACTGGATATTTTCCTCGGTGACGTCCTCCGCCATGCCGGCAAACACACCTGTCAGCGCCTTGCGGCAGGCCTCATATACTTCGTTGATCGAGAGCAATTCAAAGCGAATGCCGAGGTTGTTGGCCAAAAGCCGGGCGTCGTCAATCGATCCCTGCGAAGAGTACGGCCCAGGCATGCCGACGCCGATCACGTTCGCCGCGCCCAGCGCGTCCACCGCGATCGCCGCCGTAAGCGCGGAGTCGATGCCGCCGCTCAGCCCGATGATGGCCCGCCCGAACCCGCATTTGTGGACATAGTCTCGCGTCCCCAGCACCAGCGCGGCGTAAGCGCTGGCATCGTCGCCCTCAATCTGTTCGTGCATTTCGCCCGTCAGGCTCTGCGAATCGAAATAAACCAGATCTTCCTCAAACGACTTCCCCTGCGCGATCACCTGCCCGGTAGGCGAAATCACCAGGCTCGATCCGTCAAACACCAGGCTGTCGTTCCCTCCGACCTGATTTACCATAGCGACCGGAACGTTCCGATTTCGGGCGATGGCCGCGAGCATGTCGCGGCGCAGTTCCCGCTTCCCCATCCAGAACGGCGAGGCGGAAATGTTCAGCACGAAATTGCCGCCCGCCCGCACCAGTTCTTCGACCGGATCGACGCGATACAGACGCTTGTTCCAGAAGTGTTTGTCGTTCCAGGCGTCTTCGCAGATCGTCAAGGCCATCTGCTTCCCGCAAAAGCTGAACAACTGCTGCGCCCGCGCCGGAGCAAAATTCCGCCACTCATCGAAGACGTCATAGGTAGGCAGCAGCATCTTCGACTGGATAAACTCAATGCGCCCATCGCGCAACAGGGCCGCCGAGTTCATCACCGATTTCCCGGTCTCGGCTTCGGCGGGCGTAACCATCCCGCAAATAACGGCGATGCCCGGCGTTTCCAGAGCAATCTTCTCGGCCGTTTCGCGATTGCGCGCCACAAACGACGGCCGCTCTACCAGATCGCGGGGCGGGTATCCGCAGACGGCAAGCTCCGGAAAGAGAATCAGTCCAGCGCCGGCCGCGCGTGCTTGCCCGGCAAACTGAATGATCTTGGCAGCATTGCCAGAGAAGTCTCCCACGGTGGGGTTGATCTGGCCCAGGGCAATCTTCACAACACCAGTGTAAGCCATCAGCCGTCAGCCATCAGACGTCAGTAAGACAGGTTGGTTGCTCGGAATTCGTAGGGACAGCCGCCCCCGGCTGCTCGCCGGAGCGAAGCTCCGCACCTGTCATGTGGGGACGGGCGCTCTCGCCCGTGCAGCGAGTTGTCGATCCGCTGGCTACTGCCGATGTATTAACCAGTGCATGGATGCCCCTTGCCCTGTGACTCACGTCACCGACGATTGCCACTCCCCCAAAGGAAGATAGTCATGCGACCGGAGACCTGATTTTCCTCCCCTGGGTTTCCGCGCATGGGCCCCAAGTTTTGGCTGAATGAAACCCAACTTCAAAGCGGTGCCGTGTCCCAAGTGCGGAGCGACCGCAGGCTTGCCCTGCCGCTCTGCAGGCGGGCGCCAGATGTCGGCTGCGTATCCCCACATAGACCGCGTCCGCGTGTTCGTTGAAAAGGAACGAGCGTCCGTGCCCGAAAGAAAGAAACTCCGAGCGGCAGGTGGGATGTGAGCATGAGAGGTCGAATCTGTTACCTGTTGGCCCGCCTCAGAATCCACAGCCCCGACTGTGAACATTGCAATGCTCGGCAAGCGTGCGGCAGCGAGTTGCTAAAGCGCCTCGAAGAGTTGAACTGGCGAACGCTGAAGATGGAAGAGCTCCAAGATCCCAAAGAGCCTGCAGCGGAGGTGCCGCGGAAGGCTTCGTGACGAAAGGCTCCACTTCTCGAAAACCGTGGAACATGCCGGCGGGCGGGGGTCCACGTCTCGCGTTTTGAAGCTGTGAAGAAACCATCTTCCATAGCGCGGTGGTGGTGCGAGGGGGGATCGCAGTTTGCGAAAGCGTAGTTGGTACGGGTAAAGAACCGCTCGATTTCTGTTTCGTTCTATCTCGCCGGGGCGGGTTGTTAACCGGACGCAGATCCGGCTTGTAGTTTGCGCAAGCGAATCCACTGTTGCAGCCGGGTGGCCCACGTCTCGCGCTTTTCGAGACTTGGGGAAGTGCCTCTGCTGGAATTCGGCTCCAACGACGACGGTTTGACGCCCTCGCAAATCCGAATCTCCCCAGATTCAGGTGTAGAATAGTGACCACTCGTAATCGGGAGGCTAGTATGCGTTCTCCCCTTGCTACCCCCTGCAAGCCTTGCCCTTTGCTTCGCATTGCCCTCATTGCGGCCCTGATCCTGCTGTTATCTGGCTGGACCTGCAGTGCGATGTTCATTAGCTGTCAAAGCACTGTGGCGCAGCCCCAAATTACTTCACTCTCGCCAGACACCATTCCGAGCGACGCGAGTTCAGTCCTGCTGACAGTGGACGGAAGCGGTTTTACTTCCCAATCGCAGATCCTGTGGAACGGAGGCTCATTGCAGACGACGTTCCTGGACTCACACCACCTTCAGACCACGATTACTCAACAGACCATCGACTCCTTTGGCGGCTCGGTGGGGAGCAGTGTGCAGATTTCAGTGCGGTCTCAGCGATCGGTCGCTGATTTGGGATGTCCAATCGGCGGGAACTCTGCCGTGTTGTTTCTAGTCATCAACTAATGGAAAAAAGTTCGCCCATTGTGACGCACGTCCTTGCCGCCCCTCCATCTCAGAGATAAGGTACCTACAATCCCTATAGCTCAAGCGCGACTTGAAAATCGCACCCTCGACCCGAAGCGCGGCGTCGTTCGAGGGGATAAGGGCCGAATCAAGCCCTTCGCCCACGAATCTCGGGCGTTAAGCTCTTTGAAATCTGGATTTTGCCAGCGATGGCAAATGCTAACTGATTGATTCTAAATGATCGCGACCAGAAATGCGCTCTGTAAGTCCTCTGTTGTCTAGATCTTGCCTGTAACTCATGTGGAATCTAGATCATGGAGTGCTTTCACCACTTAACTCTATGATTCCAAGAGACCGGGGGGAGGGGGCTACCCTCCATACCAACGGGCTAATACACTCAGAGTAATGGGCAGGCTGAGCGGGAAGGATACGGATAAGACCGCAGGGGTCCTTCGACTCCGCAGGAACTTCACTTCGTGAAGCTCCTGCTCCGCTCAGGATGTCAGCGCGTGAGGTTATCCAACTAAGTTCGGAGTTGGATCCTTGTCGGGCGGAGTAGGCGTACCCGCGGGCGGAAGACGGGAAGGATTCTGCGGACGGGCATCCGGCATCTCTTCTCCCGGACGCCGCAACGTGGGCGCGTTGTCTGGACGCTCCGGCTGCTTGGCGGCGAGTGCGGGCCTGGTCAAGTCCACTTCCTTTTCGGTACGCACGATTTTCTGTCCGTCCACCTTCATGGTTTCGACGCGCACGACTTCATCGCCTACGAAGCGCACGAAGTCCACGTCCTGCGGTGGAGTGCCGTAGATCCATTCTTCGTACTCGACTTCGTCGACGTGTTCGCGCACTTTTTTCGGCGCACGCCCCTTGGCGTAAATCACCATGTCGTGGTTCATGCCGACCAGCACGTGATGCTTCTCAATGGCATCTTTTACCTTGGGCGAAACAGTCTCCAGGTAGGCGGCGAGCGGAGACTTGGAGTCAAAGTCGAAGACCGGACGCAGTGCCTCCTTCAGTTCGGGCCCGGTCATCTCGGGAACGTACTTGTCGAAGTACAGGTCGACGAACGAGCCGCGCGCGTTGGCGTTCGAGTCGGACGGTGAGATCGGAGTAGATCCAGCGGAGCCCCCAACTTCGATGCGCTGGTACCACTTCCGCTTCTTGATCGGACCGCCATTGATTTCAAAATGGATGTGGTCGTCCTTGAACACAATGTCGGTGATCCGGGCCTGATCGCCGGGCTTGGCGGCCGGTCCCCAGAGCGCCATGAGTTGCTGTAAATCCGGGCCGCTCGGGCTCAGGGTGCCGTTCCTGAGTTTCAGGCCGACCTTCCCCATCGGGAAATTTGTGCGGATGTAGACCAGGTCATAGGCAAAAACGTGGATGATCTGCTCCCGGTTTTCCTTGGTGATACGCGGAGGCGGGGTAGCCTGGGCCGCAGCTAGAGCGGAACCAATCAACAGCGCCAGCAACAGCGAAACAGCGCGGCGGCACGGCATGCAGCACCCCGGGGATGAGTTCATTATAGACCAGCCAAAGTAAGCAGGTTACACCGTCGGTGCAGAATTTTCGGTCTGCTAACCAGAGGTGTTGAGCACGGAAATGCGAGTCTTGTACGACTCGCAGCCCGGCGTACACTGGGCATATTGAAGGAGACGAAATGAATCGCATCGGCGTGTGGGTTTTGTCGCTGGTCGTGTGTACAAGTGCGCGAGCCGTTGCGCAGGATGCGGTCGTCAGCATGGACGACGAGCCGCATTATTCGCGTGTGTTCGGGAACGAATACTGCCGCGCGTACACCATCGAGCTGGGCCGGTTGGAGCAGACCAAGGCGGTTGTGCACGAACACGACTGGGTGCGGATGACCTTAGGCGGCACGGTCGAACAAGCCTGGGGTGGAACACTATTTTCCGGCAAGGGATTTGAAGATCCCGAAGGCTATTACATTTCATTCAATTATCCGGTGGACCGGCTGACTCTGCGGAATCCCCACAATGACCCCTACCGTGAACTGACTGTTGAAATCATGCAAGCGGATCAGAGCCGGAGCCATGCCAACGATCCGTCGCTCGCCCCCTTCGCCTTAAAGCTGGGGCCAGGAGTGGATCCGCACGTCTCCTACGTCACGAATTTAACCAAGACGTCGGTCGAGATCGTGAACGTGCAGCTGCTGGGCGGCGACTCGAAGGAAATCCGCAGCATCGGCGTGGGCGCGTTGTTCGTGGCTCTGACGGACGTGGAACTACAGCGCAAGTTGAAAGACCAGGAGCCGAAGGATCTGCAACTCACGAAGGGCGATGTGAAGTGGCTTCCGGCAGACGCGGCGGCCACATTCAAGAATGTGGGCAAGGAGCCGGCGCGCTTTGTCATTCTGGATATGAAGTAAGGGTTGCGCGGAAAGGCCGGTGGGACGCGGGCGCTACGTCTCCCTCGTGATCCGCAGGCCTTCGCGAGCAACTTTCAGGGGCAGAATGCGCCCACCGGCCTCGGCGACGGCGTGGGCCACCGATTCTTGCGCGCCCTCTTCGACCATGAACAGAACGCAGCCACCGCCGCCAGCGCCGCAGACTTTGGCGGCGCGCCCGCCGTTCTTGCCAGCGACGGCAATCAATTTATCGATCAGGGGCGTGCTGATTCCCTCAGCATTGGTTCGACGCAGTTTCCACTCCTCGCGGAGCAGGCGAGCGACATCTTCCCAATCATGACGTAGAAAGGCTTGGTGCATGTCGCGCGCGATGGCAGCAATCAGTTCGAAGTTGTGAAAGACATGTTTGTCGCCGTTGATATGCGCCTTGAAGACTTCCCAGTTGTTGATGCCGGACTGACGCGGTGCGCCGGTGTAAGCGAGTACAAAGCGCATCTCGATCTCTTCGGGCGCGACCGGCAAAGCGGTGCGGCGGATTCCGTCGGGATCAAGGTGGATGGCGCTGACCCCGCCGTACAGGGCTGGGTAGTAATCCTGGCACCCGGTGGGGACCCTGATGATCTGCGCCTCGACATTCTGGGCGATGACGCGCATCTTCTCGGGATCAAGATCACGGCCGGTAAAGCAGGCGAGGGCGGCGGTGGTGGCGATCATGAGCGCGGACGAACCGGAGATCCCAGCTCCGGCTGGGGATTGGGAGTTGGTTTCGACACGCAGGCCACACTCGGGCGCAAAAAAGCGCACCAGGTATGCCGCCAGAACGTGACGATGATTCCCGGCTGCGACTAACTCCTCAAGACTGGCGAAACTCTCCTGCTGGCCGGTATCGAGGGAATGTAGCTCGATACGCGAACCCTTGAGCGCAGTGATGCGGCAGGTCGTAAGAATCTCAACGGCAAAGTTCAGGGTCAGGGCACCGGGGTGAAACAGGTACAGCGGCCACAGATCAAGGGTGCCTCCGGCCAGATCCGCCCGGCAGGGGGCCTGTGCCGTGGTGGCTGGTTGCGTGGAACTGGGAGACTTCCCGGCCATGCAGAGGTTGTATCACGCGCGGAAGGGGATTGAGGTGACGGAACGCACGCTGCTTAGGGCAAGGAATCACAGCAGTGACGGTCAAGGCCAGCCGGACGAAGGGCACTGCCGACGGAGTACTTCAGTAACGGTACCTGTACCACAAACCCACAGGGTCACCGAGGCAATCGAACTTAAAATGGACTAGAAACGGACCGGCTCATTCCCCCACTTGGGCCGACAGGATAGCCTTTTGCCGCTGAAGCTGCCCATTCCCGCGCGCATCCCGCTCTTGTACGTCATCCTCGGCGTGCTGCTCGCCATCAGTGTGCTTCCGATGTACTTTTACTCGGCACAGATTGAGACGCTGAACCGGGAGCGGCTGAAGACCAACGAAATGCTGCTGCAGAATACGGTGACGCGCTCGCTGGCCGACGACATTTCCCAGCATCAGGAAACGCTGCGCATGATGCTGGCCAATTTGTCGTCTTCGGTCCAGGTGACGAGCGGCACCGACATCGGCGGGGAGAATATTCAGGCGCCGGAACTGCGTGCGCTGCTGGAAAACTTCGTTTCGTCATCGAATGATATCGCTTACGCCACGCTGCTGAACGCCGACGCCAAGGGCGTCTCGGCCGGAAAGATCGAGCCGGACGCCTTTCTGCAACGTGAACTGGAACGCGCCTACGGGGCGGCCCGGCAAGGAAGAATCTACAGCGGACAGCCGCTGATGGTGGGAAGCGGAAAATCGGCGCGGACGGTAATGCTGGTCAGCATCCCGATTATGTATGGCGGGCGGTTTCTGGGAATGATCGGCTCGGTGGTGGATTTGCAATTTTTGATCCGGCGGCTGCAGGAAGTGAGCCGCACTGGATTGATCCCGTACGTGGTGGACAGCCAGGGAAGACTAGTGACCGGCGCGACCTCGGAATATGCCACGGGTCAGGACATGACGCACTTCGACATCGTGCGCAGCTTTGTGGATGAGGGCGCGAAGGCGCAATTGGCGGCAACTCGTGAATTCGCCACGCACGATGGCAAGAATGAAACCGAGATGCTGGGCACATACAGTCCGGTGGCCGCGCTGGATTGGGCCGTGGTGGTGCAGAAACCACAGGAGGAAGCGTACCGCGGCATATTTGAGATGCAGCGCACGGGACGCCTGCTGGCGTGGCTGGCGGTGTTTGGCAGCGTAGGCTTGAGCATTTTCTCGGCGCGGCGGATCACCAGCCCGCTGGAAGTGTTGGCGCAGTCCAGCCGGGCCATCGCGCGCGGCGATTTTACGAAGCGCGTGCATTTGAAGTCGCGCACGGAGATCGGCGAACTGGCGAGCACCTTCAACACCATGTCGGAAGAACTGGAGCAGTTCGTTGAAGACCTGAAGCGCGCCGCCGAAGAGAACAGAGCGCTGTTCATGGGGTCGATCCAGATGCTGGCCGGCGCGGTCGACGAAAAGGATCCTTACACGCGCGGCCACTCCGACCGGGTCACCCGGTATTCGCTGATGATCGCCCGGGAAATGGGGCTCGATCCGGGATTCCTCGAGATCCTGCGCGTATCCGCCCAGTTGCACGATGTGGGCAAGATCGGCATTGAGGACCGGATCCTGAAAAAGCCGGGCGCGCTGACGCCGGAAGAATTCGAAATCATGAAGACGCACACGACGAAGGGTGCCAACATCCTGCGTCCGGTGACGCAGTTGCGTGAGATGCTGCCAGGAATCGAACTGCACCACGAGGCACTCAACGGACGCGGGTATCCATATGGGCTGAAGGGCGAGGACATTCCTCTGCTGCCGCGCGTGATTGCGGTGGGCGACACCTTTGACGCGCTGACCACGAACCGTCCTTACCAGCAGGCGCACGATCCCGTGGAGGCACTGCGGATCATTCAGAACCTTTCGGGGCAGCGGCTGGACCCGAAGGCCGTGGCCGCCTTGGTCGCCGTGTATCAGCGCGGCGAAATTCGAATTCAGAAACACCTGACGCTGCCGATGGAACATCTTCCGATCGCAGCAGTCCCGCTCGCTCCTGCCGATCCTTTGACGATGGGAACGACGCGTTCCTGACGTGCATTCCCGGGACGCATCCCGCCAAGCCTGAGTTCCCTTCCCGCCTTATATAATCGGCTGGCGGATTTCTCATGATTCAAACCCTGTTTGGCAGCCTGGACGAAGAACAGAAACCGAGTTTTCTGGAGCGGATGAAGGAGGCCGTCTCGCGCACACGCGAGAACCTGGCCGAACGCATCGAGGATGTGGTCTCGATCGGAAAAGAGATTGACCGCGCGACCCTGGACGATCTGGAAGCAACCCTTATCGGCGCCGACCTGGGCACGACCACCACGCACGAAGTCCTGGAGAAGCTGCGGGACAAGGCTGACCGGAAGCAGATCCGAGACGTCAGTGAACTGAAGCGGCTGCTGAAAGAAGAGCTGCTGTCGATCCTGACTTCGACCGCCTCGCGGCCAGTGACGAAAGTTGACGGCACGCCGGAGGTGATTCTGGTAGTTGGGGTGAACGGGACAGGCAAGACGACCACGATCGGAAAGCTGGCGCAGGTGTTTCGTTCGCAGGGCAAGACGGTGCTGATGTGCGCGGCCGATACGTTTCGGGCGGCGGCGATTGAGCAACTGGAGATCTGGGGACAGCGCACGGGAACGGAAGTGATTAAGACGAAGGCCGGGGGAGATCCGTCGGCTGTGCTGTTTGATGCGCTGCAATCGGCGAGCTCGCGCAAGACAGATTACGTGATCGTGGATACGGCGGGACGCCTGCACACCAAGCAGAACCTGATGCAGGAATTGGAGAAGATGAAGCGGACGGCGGAACGCATTGTGCCGGGTGCTCCGCATGAAACTCTGCTGGTGATGGATGCCACCACCGGTCAGAATGGGTTGCAGCAGGCGCGGCTGTTCACGCAATCGGCAGGAGTGACGGGGATCGTGCTGACCAAGCTCGATGGCACGGCGAAGGGCGGCGTGGTGGTGGCGATTTCACGCGAATTGGGACTGCCTGTACGATTTGTGGGAGTGGGCGAGAAGGCGGGAGATTTGCTGCCCTTTGATGCACAGGAGTTTGTGGAGTCGTTGCTTGCCTGAGGGCAGTCGACAAACCGAGTTCTGGTCCCGGAGGGACCGTCGAAAATAGCCCGCCAGTTTACTGGCGGGGAATGCATGACAAAACGATCTCGAAGTGCCGGAGGCACGACTGAATGGCATCCCGCGCCGTGAGGTTTCAGTCGTCCCTAACGGGACTGGACCGGTGTGAGATTGATCAGCCGGCGCTAAAGCGCCGGGCTATTTTCAGCGGTCCCTACGGGACCGGAATGTTCACTTCGGTTTTCTAAAATGACGGCTGACGAACAATCGATGCGACGGGCGCTGGAGCTGGCTCGGGCGGGCATTGGGCTGGTTTCGCCGAATCCGGCGGTGGGCGCGGTGGTGGTGGATGCGTCCGGAAACGAAGCCGGCTTCGGCACGCACACCTACGACGGCATCAAGCACGCTGAAATCCTGGCGCTGGAGCAGGCGGGCGGAAGAGCGCGCGGCGGAACGCTCTACATGAATCTGGAGCCCTGCTCGCACCAGGGGCGGACGGGGCCGTGCGCGGAGGCGGTCATTGCGGCAGGAATCGCACGCGTGGTCTGCTCGATGCAGGATCCGAATCCGCTGGTTGCGGGCCAGGGATTTGCCATGCTCCGTGCAGCCGGCATCCACGTGGAGATTGGAGCGTCCGAGGCGGAAGCGAAAAAGCTGAATGAGAGTTTCGCAAAGTACATTTGGCACCAGATCCCGCTGGTTACGCTGAAGGGAGCGATGACGCTGGATGGCAAGATTGCGCCGCCTCCTTCGGGAACTCGGCATCCTACGGATGTCGCAGCGGGCGGTTCGACCGGCGGGTGGATCACGGGCGAAATCGCGCGCCAGCATGTTCATCAATTGCGGCACCAGCATGATGCCATCATGGCGGGAGTGGGTACGGTAATTGCCGACGATCCGCTGCTGACCGACCGCAGCGGGTTGCCGCGACGGCGACCGCTGCTGCGAGTCATCCTTGATTCCTGGCTGCGACTGCCGCAGACCTCGCGGCTGGTCAAGACGGCGAAGGACGACGTGTTGGTGCTGTGTTCGTCGGCGGACGACAGCAAGCAACGAGAGATCGAGCAACTCGGCATCCGGGTGGAGCGGATTGCTCCAGTTTCAAAGACCGATGAACGGCCCGACCTGTCCGATGTCATGCGGCATCTGGGGAAGCACGAAATCACCAGCCTGCTGATTGAGGGCGGGGCGACGTTGAACTGGACCGCGCTGTCGTCGGGAGTCGTGGACAAGCTGTTTCTCTACTACGCGCCGAAGATTTTGGGCGAGGGTTCGGTTCCGTTTACGGCCAGCGAAGGCGCGGGCGCTCATCATGGAGCGATTCAGGCGCGGCACCTGCAACTGCATCAGTTTGGGGAGGACTTTGCGGTGGAGGGGTATTTGAAGGATCCGTATCAATGAAATCGTACCAAGCGGAGGCAAAGCATGACGTTCCCGGAGCTCAGTCGGTTTCTGCCGATCGCGTTGCTGCTGATGCGGCTGATGGTGGGCGCGATATTCATTACCAGCGGATGGAGTCATGTCTCTCGCTCTGAAGAGCGCGCCAAGAGCATTGGAATGAGCAAGGGCTTCACGGCTTTCCTCGGGCTCGCCGAGCTGGCGGGCGGACTTGGAGTAGTCTTTGGAGTCCTAACACAATTAGCGGCGCTCGGGCTCATACTTCTAATGCTGGGCGCGATCTACAAGAAAATCGCGGTGTGGCATACCGGATTTTGGGGTGAAAAATCGTCCGGGTGGCACTACGAATTGATGCTGGTGATCATGAACCTGGTGATTATCGCCACGAACGGTGGGCCATTCGTCTTGATGAATTTGCTCTGAGGTATCGCGCGTCCTATTCATTCGCGTACTTCGCCAATGAATGGGAGAAGGCTGATGTTCATCGCGGTGGTGCGAAACCCACTCATCACAACGTGCGTGATGAGTGGGGCACCCGGTATCAGTTTGGGGAGGACTTTGCGGTGGAGGGGTATCTGAAAGATCCGTATCAGGGGTGAAGTCCAAGGGGTAACTGTCGCGACTGGAAGCTAGGGAATCATGTCAGACTACCAATTGATCGGTCCGGTCCCCGGCAGCACGTCTGCTGAGCCCAGGAAATTGAGCGATCGCGCCCGCTCTCTTCCCTATGACCTGCTGAAGGAAGCGTCTAAGCGGCTGGAGATCATGTCGCTCCTCGCCGCCGCGCTCTGGATCGTCGGCACGGTGGGAGATCGGCTCGCGCTTCTGGCGATAAGCCACGGAAATCGAATCTGGCTTCATGGACAAGCTACCGACGTGATCGCCGGAGTCAGCGTGGTCGCATCCTTGGCGCTCTTTTTCTACATTCGTAGTGGCGATCGGGAGCCGAGGTTCCTGCTGGATCTCGGGCTTGTTTACATGGTGTTTACGGCGGCTGCTCTGGGCCTGATGATCCACTGGTTCCGAGTACCGAAGGAATGGCCTGTATCGCCCATCATCAGCTGGATCGGCGCCGTCGTGCTCATGTCCTCAGCGATCGTGCCCAACTCCCCGATGAAGACACTGATGGCCGGACTGATCGCGGTGTCGATGAATCCTGTCGGAATGCTGATCGCGAAGGCGCGGGGAACATGGGACTTCGGTTCCCTGGGCAAGGTGTTTGTGATGCACTATCCCGACTACCTGCTGGTGGGCGTCGCGGTCGTAATCTCGCGCGTGGTGACGAGATTAGGCCAACAAGTCACCAGGGCCCGCGAGATGGGCAGCTACCGGCTCGTGGCTCGGTTGGGTAAGGGTGGAATGGGAGAGGTGTGGCGCGCCCGCCACCACATGCTAGCTCGGGACGCGGCCATCAAGTTGATCCAGCCTGACATGCTGAGCCGCAACTCCGGAAGCAACCCCGTACTCGTACAGCGCAGGTTCGAACAAGAGGCAAGAGCGACGGCTTCGCTGCGTTCTCCTCATACTGTGGAGTTGTACGACTACGGCGTCACGAAAGATGGTGTCTTCTACTACGTGATGGAGTTGCTGGACGGAATCGATTTGGAGACTCTGGTAAAGAAGTTTGGACCGCAATCCCCGGCGCGAGTGGTAAAGATCCTGCGTCAGGTGTGCCGGTCGCTCGCCGACGCTCACGATCACGGCCTGATTCATCGCGACATCAAACCTACCAACATATTTCTGTGTCGTCTGGGAAATGAATATGACTTTGTGAAGGTCCTCGATTTCGGCCTGGTCAAGGTCCTGGACAACGACGATACAAAAATGACGGCTGAAGGCGCAACGACGGGAACGCCGGCGTATATGGCTCCGGAAATGGCTGTCGGAAGTACGGCGGTGGACGGGCGGACCGATCTTTACGGACTAGGTTGCGTCGCCTACTGGCTGCTTACGGGCAGCCTCGTCTTTGAAGAGAAAAGCAGCGCGGCCATGATGTTAGCGCACTTGCAGAAAGTGCCCATGGCTCCATCCAAGAAAAGCGATCTCGCGGTACCGGTTTGTCTTGAACGTGCAATCATGATGTGTCTGGCAAAAGGGCCGGCAGAACGGCCGGCGGGCGCCGATGTGCTGGCTCGGATGCTCGAAAGCTGCGACGGCGTTGGTTCCTGGACCTCGGAAGATGCGGAACGGTGGTGGGGTACCAAATTGACCGGAGATGTTGTTCACGAGGGCGACAATACCAAGCCAATCCAAGCGGACCCGGATGCGATGACCACGCTATGAGACGGCCCGCACCGAACCGCTCATGAGATAGCTTACTTCTGGAGGCCATCATGTTTACCGGAATCGTTGAAGAAGTTGGGAAGGTCGCTAAGATCGAGCAGCGGGGAGAGAATCGGCGGATCACCGTCGAGGCGACAAATACTCCGAAGGCGCTGGGGACCGGACAGAGTGTTGCGGTCAGCGGCGTCTGCCTGACCGCGCTCGACATTAAGCCGCGGTCGTTCTGTGCGGACCTGGCGCCGGAAACTTGGGAGCGGACTTCTTTCTCGCGCATTCGCGAAGGGGCGCTGGTCAACCTGGAACTGCCGATGAAGGCCGACGGGCGCTTTGGCGGGCACATCGTGCAGGGCCACGTGGACGGCGTCGGAAGGCTGATTGAGTTCGAGCGCATCCTGGATTCGGAGGGCCGGGATTCCGAGAACTGGTGGCTGCATATCGAAATTCCATCTGAGGTCGAGAAGTACACGGTGTTTAAGGGATCGATCTGCATTGAGGGGATCAGCCTTACGGTGGCAAAACTCGAGCGGAATCGTTGCACGATTGCCATCATCCCGCACACGGAGGAGCTGACCAATCTCAATTCGCTCAGGCCGGGCGATCCGGTCAATCTGGAAGCCGACGTGATCGCGAAGTATGTGGAGAAGATGATCAAGGGCGAGTCGGCGCAGAGTTCGCTGACGGTGGAGGATCTGGTCGGACAAGGTTTCTAAAAGTCAGCGGACCCGCTGGACATCCTGGGCGCGTAAGGTGGCCGGTCCCGGAGGGACCTCCGAAAATAGCCCGCCAGTTTACTGGCGGGAATTCACGTTTGGACTAGCTGCAAGTGCCGGAGGCACGACTGAATCGCACACGGGGCCGCGGCCCTTCAGCCGTCCCTGACGGGACTCGTTCCCCTTAAAGATCGACTTCCCGGCGCTGAAGCGCCGGGCTATTTTCAGACGCCCCTCCGGGGCTGGACGTTGCAGCCACCGAATCGCGAACTCGGTCTTAGGCTTCCAGGGTCAATTCATCCAACTCCAGGAATTCCTTCACGATTGGCTCGGTCGACTTCTCCATGTCCCTGTAGGGGCCGAAGAAAATTACTCGTGCTTCGTGGAGGAACACGATGCGGTCGGCGAGTTTCTTGGCCAGGCGCATGTCGTGGGTTACGACGACTGAGGTCAGGTGGAGATGCAACTTCAGGCGCGCGATCAGGTCGCCGAGCAGGTTGCCCATGAGCGGGTCGACCATGGTGGTGGGTTCGTCGTACAAGACGCACTCGGGCTGAGCCGCCAGAGCACGCGCGATGGCCACCGAGCGCTTCATTCCGGTGGAGAGGTCGGAGGGCAGTAAGTCACGCATCTCCTTGACTCCAACCATTTCGAGCAGGCCGTCGACGACCTGTAGGATCTGCTCTTCGGAGAGCTCTCCTTTTTCGCGCAACGGGAAGGCGACATTTTCGCCGACGCTCAGGGAGTCGAAGAGCGCTCCGTTCTGAAACACCATGGTCACTTTCTTGCGAATTTCTTCCAGCTGCATTTCGTTATAGTCGGTGATGTCCTGGCCGGCCACGATGACCCGTCCCGCGTCCGGTTTGAGAAATCCCATGATGTGATGCAGGGCTACGGATTTGCCCACACCGCTTCGCCCTAGGATGCAGACCATTTCTCCGGGGAGCACATCGAAGCCGACGTCTTCCAGGACGGCGCGGTCTCCGAAGGACTTGAAGACATGTTTGAATTCGATGTAGGGCGATTGAGTGTCCGCGGCCATCGGCATCAGCATGGCATGAGAGGCGGGTAGGGCTCAAGGGCTAGAACGATGCCTCGGCTTTGCGCCGGTCTTCGGGCGTGTTGATGTTGAAGAAGCTCTGCCCGGAGAAGCCCGCTTTCTTCAGTTCGCGTTCTCCGACTTCGCGGATGGTGAGGCCATCGAACGCCGCGTCGATCTTGTACTTTTGTGCTTTCAAAGCGCGGTCGGCCACACTGGCGAACTCGCGACGATACACGGCACAGAGGGGCTGAAGACCTTTTTCTGTCCGCGGTACGGTGACGACGGCGCCGCTTTGCTCGGCGGTTGAGAACAGGTAGGAAAGCAGTTCTTCGGAGACGAACGGCATGTCCACGGCCAGGATCAGATTCCATTCCGCAGAGGAACGCGCCAGAGCAGCGTGGATGCCAGCGAGGGGACCGCAGCCAGCATAAACATCTTCGAGCACGGCTCCGTAATTAGAGAATCGGGCGGGGTCGCCGACGATCGCCACGGTGGGGCAAACCTGGCTGAGGGTAGCTAGCGCGCGCTCCAGCAGAGTGCGCCCGCGAAACTCCAGGAGCGCTTTGTCGGCGCCCATGCGAGAGCTCTTGCCTCCGACCAGGAGGAACCCCGCGCGCGAAACTTCGCTTGGTTGTTTCATGCGATGATCCTAGTTCGCGGTGGACTGATCACGCGGCTATGGAAAAGCATAAGTCCTGTGCCGCAGTACACGAAAGTAACCTTCCCAGAAACGAGCAGGCGTCGGATGATTGAGTGGTTCCAACGTTTCTGGAGCCATTCGTTATCATGCCGCAAAAACTGATGGATGTTCTCATGCTGGGGCGCTGTTCGCACGAATTTTCATGGCCGCGACGCGCGGCCAGCGGAGAGTACTACCAGGTCTGTCTTGTGTGCGCGGCTGCCTACCAGTATGACTGGAAGACGATGCGGCGGGGTAGCCGGGTGGAAAATCCGGTGTCGGACACGGCCACCGTCCGCCGTCGATCGGGCCAGAAGAAGCCGACCTGGATGCCACGGGCACGCCGGCTGAAGCTCGACTCCCCGATTCGATATCGGGGAAAAAATTTGAGCACGTGGTACGAGGGCGCCATCCAGAACATCAGCCAGTCGGGAGTGATGTTCCACGGGCCGCAGCAACTGCCCGCGAATGCGCTGGTGGAATTGATTTTTGAGATGCCGGAAGAAATCTCGGGCCAGAAGAACAGCTCTGTCCTCTGCCAGGGAAGACTGATTCGCATCAAGGACGCAGTCGACAATACAGAAGACGCTTTCGGATTGGCTGCCTCAATTCTGGACTACAAGTTTCTACATCATAAGTAAACTGGAGGGAGGATCGCTCATGGCAACGTTTGGGTGCTCCCGCCCGAAGGCTGATGCGTTGGGGGCCCTGAGGGTCTCCGTCTGAGCACTTCCCACTAGAAATTTCCCTGTGACCAAGCCGCCCGCGTGCATCTAAACTGGTACAGGAATTTTTCCTTCTTCAATCAGGAGTGGTCTATGAGACTTAGGGCAGGAACTTATATTGGGGTCGTATTGCTGGTGAGCGTCCTCGTCGCAGGTGCGGCGTGCACGAAGGCACCCGATGACAGCCAGTTGACCGGGCAGATCCAATCCAAGCTCAACGAGGATTCCGGGCTCCAGGGTAAGGCAATCACCGTGCAGACTTCGGGCGGGGTGGTTACGCTTTCGGGCACGGTGGACAATGAGGCCCAGCGCACGGCAGCCTCCCGCTATGCTTCCGGGATCCCGGGCGTCAAGCAAGTGGTGAACGATCTGCAAACGGGACCGGCGGTGGCGGCTGCGCCGGAGGCGCCCGCACCAGACCAAACGGTGCAGATCTCTTCGCCGGAACCTGCGAGACGGGCAGCCAAGCCAAAACCAAGCGCAGTGCACCAACGGACTCAGCCGCGCGCGCACGTTGAGAAGGTAGCGGCTGCGCCAGAGACGGCGGTTGACGGAGCCATGGAGATGGCACAGGAACAAGCCGCTCCGGCCGCTCCTTCAACTCCACCGCCTCCTCCGGCTCCGCCGGCGCCGAAGAAGGTCACGATTCTCTCGGGGACAGCCATGGCGATTCGCCTGGTGGACGCGATCAGCTCTGAAACTGCGCAGCCTGGAGAAACCTTCCGGGCGACCCTGGACTCACCGCTTGCGAGTGAGGGTGACGTGGCGATTCCTTCCGGATACGACGTTCAAGGGCATGTGGTGGATGTGAAGAGCGCCGGGAAATTTGCGGGCAAGTCAGAACTGGTGCTGCAGTTGGACCGGATCACGGTGGGCGGCAAGTCGTACAACATACAGACTGATCAATACCGGCGGGCGGGCAACTCGCGGACGACCAACACCGCAGAGAAAGTGGGCGCGGGCGCGGTGATCGGAGCCATCATTGGTGGAATTGCCGGGGGCGGCAAAGGCGCAGGGATTGGCGCTGCGGCCGGCGGCGGAGTGGGAGGAGGCGTGCAAGCGGCCACCAAAGGACAACAGATCAAGCTGCCGAGCGAGACCGTCCTGAACTTCACACTGCAATCACCGCTGACGGTGACGCAAGTTGAGGAAGGCCCGAACTCGAGTCGGAAGAAAATGGACACGCCTCAGTAGGAACGACTGGGCGCATCGTGAAGGGCACCAATCCGGTGCCCTTATCTCTTGGAGGTTCCGGCTGACGGTGTCTGTGAGTCACCGTTGCGTTTTCAATCACCCGTCAATGTGACGATCCTCACCGTTTGGAGTTTGCCCCGCGGCTACACTGACCTGTTGTACGTAGTGAGACGGGTAGACGTTGAAGCCCGAGGAGGAAACATGCGTGCTCACAGGAGTGTTTGGATCGCTCTCGCAGCGGTCATCGCCATGGTGATGATGGCGGCGGCTCAACAGCCCCAGAAAGAAATCAAACATGTCACAATCAGACCCACATCACCGGCCTCAGGGCAGGAGATGTACAAGACCTACTGCGCCGTCTGCCATGGCACCGACGGCAAAGGGAACGGCCCAGCTGCGGATGCCTTGAAGGTGCCGCCGACCGATCTGACCGCTCTGGCCAGCAAGAACGCGGGCAAGTATCCGGCATTGAAGGTTTCTGCGATCCTTAGCGGAGAGCAAGTACTGGCGGCCCACGGTAGCAAGGACATGCCGATCTGGGGCCACCTGTTTCGAAGTATCAGCAGCGGACACGATTCCGAAGTGCAGCAGCGTGTCACCAATCTGAACAAGTACATCGAGTCGCTCCAGAAAAAGTAGCATACTGCGCGAGAGCCGGGAATGCACGCGGTTGCCAAACGCATTCCCGCGCTTGATGTCTTGTGGTTGCCGCTCACCCTTCCTGCTGGTAGAGTTCTTGCAGTCGCCGATCTTCGTCAGAACCGCCTTTTGTCAGTCCTCGCTTGATCGCGACCTATTTTCGCCCCTTGGAGACATGCCAGTACTTGGCGCCAATCAACAGAGACGGACAGCAACCAAGCGCTATTTGACGTTCATGCGTTACGGAGGCGCGGCGCTGGCAGTGTGGGTGGCCCTCAGTCTGTGGAGCCTCTCGTCGGTATTGCATCGCCATCCCTTTGCTCTTTTTCTGGCGGCAGTACTGCTGACCGCGCGTTTTCTTGGGTTCGGTCCCGCTCTATTTAGCTCTGTTCTGTCCGCTGCCTGTCTGGACTTGTTCGTGCTTGTGCCTCGCTTTAGTTTCGCTCTCAGCGGCGCGGATCTGGAGAGCCTGGGGGTGTTCCTTGCCATTTCGGTATTTGCCGGCAGCATGGCGCGCCAGAAATCACGCGCCGAATTGCGAGCGGAACGAACGACGCGTGAGATGGCAGCCATCGTCGAATACTCCGACGACGCAATTTTCAGCAAGAGTCCCGACGGAACGGTCACCAGTTGGAATCGCGGCGCCGAACGTCTCTACGGCTTTAGCGCCCAGGAGGCAGTCGGAATATCCGTGTATCAGCTAGCACCGAACGAGAGGCGAGAGGAAGTCCAGCGGATCATCCAGGTCGTCAACCGCGGCGAGCATGTCGAGCCCTACCAGACGGAACGCATGCGCAAAGACGGTACGTGCTTCCCGGTAGTCCTGACGGTCTCGCCTCTGCGGAACGCCAAGGGAAAGATTGTGGGGGCCTCGGTCATCACGCGCGACATCTCCGTGCAAAGGCAGTCGGAGGAAGCGGTGCGGCGCAGTGAGAAGCTGGCGACAGCGGGGAGACTGGCGGCCTCGATTGCCCATGAGATCAATAATCCGCTCGAAGCCGTCCTCAACCTGCTTTACCTGGCGCGTCACGACTCCTCCAACGCGCACCAGTATCTGACCATGGCTGAACAGGAGGTCGGCCGGATTGCGCGTCTCGCGCAGCAGACCTTGGGCTTTGTTCGGGAGACGGGCTCCCCGGGTTCGATGGACCCGGCCGTCATCATGGATGAAATCCTGCAACTCTACTCGCGCAAGCTGGAAGACCGAAGTATCCGTGTAACCCGCCGCTACCGAAACAGCGGCCAGATCAGCGGCTATTCCGGCGAACTCCGCCAGTTGCTGGCCAACCTGCTGGTGAATGCGGTCGACGCCATGAGCGATGGCGGTTCGTTGCAGGTCCGGGTCGCGGGCAGCCGGCGGTGGTCCGATGGCCGCGAGGGAATTCGGATCACGGTCGCCGACAACGGCAGCGGCATTGCGCGGGAGAACCTCCGGCGAATCTTCGAGCCCTTCTACACCACCAAGAAAGATGCCGGGACCGGGTTGGGGCTATGGGTATCGCGCGGTATCGTGCAGAAGCACGGGGGATCGATCCGGGCTCGCAGCCGCTCCGAAGGGACCCAGACCGGAACTGTGTTCACGGTCTTCATGCCCCACGGCCACGACCTGAGCCAGGTTGCGCGAGATGAAACTTTCTGCTTTGTTGGCAATGACTTACGAGGGACGAAGGGACACTGACCTTCGTACCTTAGTAGCGCCCCGCCTGGCCGTCATATAATCGGCCAAATCCAGAAAAACTGGGCACTTAGAAAACGTGGACCCTCTTTTCGCAGCAGCGATCTTCGCTCTGGGGCTGTGCTTTGGCAGCTTCCTGAATGTGTGTATCTACCGGCTGCCGCGCCACAAGTCGGTGGTGGCGCCACGCTCGGCGTGTCCACACTGCGGAGACCTGATCCCGCTCTATCACAATCTGCCCGTGCTGAGCTGGCTGGTTTTGCGGGGAAAATGCCGCGCCTGCAAGCAGCCGATTTCGCCCCGCTACCTGGTGGTCGAACTGCTCACGGGCTTTCTGTTCGTGGCCTGCTACTCACACTTCGGCTTGAGTCTGGCGATGTTGAAATGCATCGTGCTGGGCTACTTACTGCTTGGGTTGATCTTCACCGACGCCGAAACCAAGTTGTTGCCCGACGCGATGACCTTGCCCGGGCTGTTGGTGGGTATTGCGTTCAGCCTGGTGGTTCCGGTGAATGACCTGGCGTCTCGCATCATGCCCGGCTTCATGTCCGTTTCGCTCCGGCACCAGATTTCCTGGCGGTTGTGGTCGCTTTCAGACGCTCTGCTGGGAGCGGCAGTGGGCGCCTCGTTTCTGTATGGCGCGGCCGCGATCTATCTGCGGGCTCGCGGGGTGGAAGGCATGGGATTCGGCGACGTCAAGCTGATGGCGATGATCGGCGCGTTCATGGGAACCAAGTTGACCGTACTCACGATTTTTGCAGCTTCGCTGGCTGGTTCGCTGTTCGGGATAAGCACTCTGGTGGCGGTTTGGATTAAGCGCACGCGCCGGAGGATCGCTCGTGGCGCTACCTCCAGCGAAGCACACCGGCGGGCATGGCAGTCGGCGCGCCTGGCTTTGCGCTATTACGAGATGCCGTTTGGGGTGTTCCTGGGAGGCGTGGCGTTGCTGGCTTTCTTCTTCGGCGATCAGGTCCTGCACTGGTACTGGAGGGCGCTGTGAATCTGCTGATGAACCCGATGGTCCTGCGCATGGGCTTGCTCTTACTGGCTGGCGGCGCAGCCTTCGTGTTTGGCGCCTTTCTAATTCACCGGTTGCGCAAGGATCTGGTAGCCGAGCCCGAATCGCTGAACAAGGTGCCCATATCGAGCGACGGCCTTCCAGTCCACGCGTATCACGCCGTCATTCAGCAATTGAAGCAGCAGAAACACGAACTCAGCGCGCAGCAACTCGCCGACCGCAGGCGCGCCAAGGCATCCGACACGCTGAGCGCAACGGTCCTGGCCAACCTCTCCTGCGGCGTGCTGTTCTTCAATCCGAGTCGACTCGTGCGACAAGCCAATTCCGCGGCGCGCAAGCTTTTGGGTTTTGCCTCGCCCATCGGCATGAGTGTTGCCGAACTTTTTCGGAGCGCAACCATGCGGCCGGAAACCAGCGGCGCGGGTGGCCCAACCAGTATCGAGGAAGCACTGGCGCCGGCCCTCTCCGGCGAATTGGCGGTGCACGGATTGGTCATTGAGTGCGCCACCCGCGAGAGTGGGAATCTGGTGCTGGAAGTGACCGCCTCTCCGGTTTTTGCGGAGGATGCGAGTTTGCTCGGGACTACGTTCCTGATCAACGATAAAACGGAGATTGAGCGGATCCGGCAGGAAGGGCAGCTGCACCAGGAGATTTCCTCGGAGATGGCGCTGGGACTCAGGAATTCGCTGACCACGATTGCGGGATACGCGCAACAGTTGGCGCAAACCCGGGATCCGGAATTGGCGCGCCAGTTGGCGGACGATATCGCCAGCGAGGCGGCTCGATTGGACCGGACCACGGTACGTTTTCTGGCGGGCGCAAAGACTGCGGCCGCAGGTTCCTAAAATCAAGTAGGGCGGGTCACGCTGGAACAACGGGCTCGCGGAAGGGTGATCACATGAAGCAGATAGCATGCATGGCAACGGCGGTTCTGATCCTTTTGGGGGCGAGCGCGGCGAACGCGCAGTCCCTGGGAGACTACGCGCGGGCGGCTCGCAAAGGGAAGCCGCAAACGGCTTCGACCAGCCACCACTACGACAATGACAACCTCCCCAAAGACGTCCATCTGAGCGTTGTGGGGCCGGAGCAGAGCGCGTCTGCGAGCGATCCGCAGGCAGCGACAACGGCCATCGCGCAAACCGACGGCGCCCAGGCCACCCCTAAGGATGCTAAAGCCGATGCTGCGGCTGACCGCCAGAAGGCCGCGGAAGATCTGCAGAAAAAAATCGATGAGCAGAAACAGAAAGTCGATGCCCTGAACCACGAGTTGGATCTCACGCAACGGGAATACAAGCTGCGCGCGGCCGCCATGTATGCCGACGCCGGCAACCGTCTGCGCAACTCGGGCAGTTGGGATAAGCAAGACGCGCAATATCAAGAGCAGATTACCGACAAGCAGAAGGAGATTGCTGCTGCCCAACAGCAGCTTGAGGCCGCGCAGGAGGAAGCGCGGAAGGCCGGACTGAAGCAGAAGGATCAGGAATAGGCGTCCGGGGATGAGGGCGCCCGGCCAACCGCGCCTTCGCTCGAGTCATTCTTACAGGATCCGGTCTCAAGCCTTCCCGAGGCGCTGGCGAATCTGCCGGGCGTGATGCCGGCCATGAACCCAATGAAATTTGCGCCATTCCGCCGCCGTTAGGGCCCCCAGGATCGGGTGGTCCATGAGCTTGGTTTTCGGACCGAACCTGGTTTCGCAGTCGCGAAGGCCTGACGCCATCCGCTGAATTTCAGGAAAGATGGCTTGCCGCACTTCCTCGGCCGCCATTCCTCGCGGCATGGCGCGTTCCGGCGCTTTCCTGCCGTTGGGAAGATATCCGAACCGGACAACCAGCAGTGTCCTGATCCTCTGCTGGAACGTAGCGCCCGTTGCCAGGGGCAAACCGTTCTCCAGGCACTTGCTGATGCCCTTGTTGGTGCCCTTGTAAGTCAGAAAGAGATGCTCGAGAACTTGGGCGGCATTCCATTTTCCCGCGGGAGCCCGGTCGAAGCCAGCGGCCGTCGCACCCTCGGTTGCGCTTTCAAGTTCGCGTTGCAGACGTTCGAGATAGGAATCCATGGTCAAGGTTCAGTACAATAGCGTCGCGAATTCGTCCCACAAAACTACTACAGGAAAACACGATGAGGAAACTATTTGTCGCGATTCTCGCGCTTGCTTTTTTGGCGGGATGCTCGTCCGAGCCCACGAAACCCGCGACCGCTGAGAAACCGCAGCCGAAGGCTCCGGAGGCAATTACCGGAGAGAGCGCCCTCTACAAATGCTACGTGCCGGCCCGCGGGTGGGCTCAGGATGCTCAGCCCTTCCGGGTTGAATCGGAGATGACCGGGAACTTCAAAGGGCGAGACGGCAAGGCCGGATCGTGGCGGATCGGATTCGCGTCGCCGGCGCAGCGCAGCGTGAAACCTTACACATGGTCCAACGGCGAGGTTTCGCCCGGCGTCGAGGATACCTACAGTCCCAGCAACGTCAGTACCCAGGTCTTCAACATTCAGTTTCTCAAGGTGGACTCGGACAAGGCGCTCGAAGCCGCGCAAAAACATGGGGGCGACAAACTGATCGAGAAGGAACCCGACACGCCCATCAATTACCTACTGGACTGGAACCGGCAAAAGAACGAACTTACCTGGCACGTGATCTACGGCACCGACCGCGACAGCGCCAAGCTGCGGGTCGCAGTGAATGCGTCGACCGGGGATTTTCTGCGGGTGGAGAAGTAAATAGCCGTCAGCCATCAGGTACCCCTGAGTTGCAGAAGAAGCGGCAACCGGTTCGTTGCGTAGATATGGCCGCGATCCACGATGGGAAGGTTCGCTTTACCTGATGGCTGACGGCTAACTACTGGTTCTTCGCAAGCCGATCGAGCGAAGCGTGCGCGTCTTTCGCGAAGGGGCCTTCCGGCAGAATCTTCAAGTATTGCTCGTAATATTTCTTTGCTTCTAATTTGTCGCCTAATTTTTCCTGGCACACGGCCAGGCGAAAGCTAGCGACGGCATCGTTGTCTTTCCAGTAGAGCGCTTCCTTGTAGCGATCGAGGGCGGCGCGATAGTTCTTGCGCTTGAAGTAATAATCTCCCACTTCAACGTCCTTCATCGCTTTCATTGGGTTCCAGGGATGGAACTCCTGCACATCCGACGGGTTGTCGGAGGGCTCAAGGTCAGCCACGGCACCCTTGCTATCGGGGTGATTTTTGGCATCGCCCTTGGGCGGGCTGATGTCCACTCGGGTGTCGCGGCTGGAGCTTTCCTGCGCCTCGCGATTGCGTTCGGCAGTCTTGTCCGAAGAGTCCTGCGGCCAGAGCGCCGGTGTGACGAGTAACCCGGTGAGAATGACAAACGCGATCCGCACCACCATATTTTAGCGCAAAAATGATCGAAATTCCGGAAACGATCATCGTCGGGCCGCTGGTGCTCGGGCAAAAAAAACAGGCCGCCCACAAGTGGGACGGCCTGGTTTGGCGAAGTCCTCTCCGGGGAGGAGGGGAAAACTGTTTACATCGACGGCGGATTCGCGTTCGCCGTCGGCGTTGTGTTGTTCGGAGTCGTCTGGGCAGGAGTCGCTCCCGCACCGGTGTTGGTCATCAGGCGAATATCCACGCGGCGGTTCTTCGCGCGTCCTTCCCTGGTCGTGTTCGATTCAACCGGCTTATCCTTTCCAAGCCCAATCAGATAGATCTTATGGGCCGGAACATTCTTTTCGGACGCCAGGTACTGGATCACCGCGTTGGCGCGTCGCTGGCTAAGGTCGTAGTTGTAATCTGAACTTCCGACCGAGTCGGTGCCGCCTTCCACCGTGATGATGTATCCCTTGGTGCCGGCGACGCTGGCCGCGAGCTGATCGATCGCTTCCCTCGCCTCCTTGGTCAGGTTGTCTTTGTTGAATCCGAAATGCACCGAGGTTTCCACAACCGGCTGATAGTTATCCAGATTGACGACGGTGTTTGTCAGGGTGTCCACGCGCTGGGTGGCGCTGTTGGCCGCGAGCTGCGCCTTGTCGGCGCTGCTTCCGGCGGCGAGGGCCTTCTGGTCAACCTCGGCAGCGCGAGCTTGCACGGCTTGGATTCCAGCCTGAGCGCGCTGATCGACGTCCTTGATGTCGCGCGAATTCTTCGCGGTCAGGTCGTCGAGTTCATTGGTCTTGTTAATGAGCGGAGTGGTCTGCTGGCGCACGTAGTTCTTGCTCGAACAACCAATCGTGGCTGCGAGCGCGCCCGCCAACATCAGGGTCAACGAAATACGATTCATTATCTTGAGGGCTCCTTCCCCAATGAAAACTTTCTGTCTGTCAGATCCTATTCGGGAGATTCTTAGAACGTGTCCGCCGTGTACTAAAGCACGGGGGATGCCATTCGATTTAGGCGGGAAATCCATATAACTCCATTTATTTCAATACTCTGGGAGTTGTCTCTTGGGAACCCACAGTAGCCCTCGCTAGGCAATCGCGATATGGACCGTAGAAATTTTATATGGTTTGAGCTCGCACCTGAGATTATAGACGGCGGACCGGGTTCTCGCCAGCGGGGCGCCCCAGGCGCATCCTGCGTTCACATCACGGTCGGCACAGATATCCCCATTGCTGCCAGAATGCGGATCAGCTCGCGCCGCACCACGGCTACCGTGGTCAGCAGGAATCTCTTTCTACCCTCGTCGGGCTCGCTCAGGATCGGGTAGCGATGGTAGAAGGTGTTGAACAGCTGGGCCAGTTGGAAGGCGTGCTTCGCCAAATAGGCAGGCTCGGTGGTCGCGATGCATTGCCCCACGACGTAGGAAGTCTGGGCAGCGGCAATCCAGAGTCCCCAGATTTCGTCTCCCTCCGGGCCAGCAAGATACTTGGCAAAATCCTGCGTAGAGACGCGGCTCGCCGCGTCTCCGTGAGCAGCGGCATTACTCGTAGGGGCAGAGACGAGGCCAGTCTCGTCTCTGCAGAAACCTTCTGGATCGAACCCACCCTTGCGAAAAATGTTGGTGGCACGCACCACGGCGTACTGCGCATACGGTCCGGTTTCTCCCTCAAAGCTGAGCGCATCTTTGAAATCAAATGCGATCACGGAAGGCTTCGTGTACTTCAACATGAAGTACCGGAGTGCGCCGATCGCGATTTGTGCCGCAGTCGCTGCCCGCTCTGCTTCGCTCAGTTCTGGATGCCGGGAATCGACTTCTTTGCGAGCGGAGGCGATCAACGCATCCAGCAAATCGTCGGCCTTCACGCCGAAACCCTTGCGGCCGGAGACCTCGATCCACGATCGCGACTTGTCTTCTTCGCTCAGGTCATAGCCTAGCTCCGCGGCGCAGCGAGGCGTGAGCGCAACCATCTCGTAGGAAAAATGCGTGTAACGGTCAGCAGCTTCTCCATGGCCGAGCCCGCGCAGCGCCTCGACCACCGTGTTCTGCGCTTCCGCTTGACGGGCGTCAATCACGTTGTAGATCTCAGCCACATCGCCGAAATGCGGATGCTCTTTCTCACCGTCAGTGGTCGAGATCCAGCAATCGTGCTGGTTGGAATAGCGGAAGAACTTGCGATAGCCAAAATCGCGCCCCAGCAAGCCAAACTTCCACATGTGGTACGCGATGTCTTTGCCGACGTAACCGACGATGCCGTTGGAGCGTACGATTACTTTTTGATCTTCTTCGCTGATCTTGTTTTCCTCTGTGTCCGCTGTGCCCTCTGTGGTTAAAGCATTTGCGGTTCCTGCACGCCGCATCACCCAGCAGCCCTTGTTCTTCCCTTCCGTCTCGTAAGTCAGCACGCCAGCTTCTTTCAGCTTGGTGAAGGCCGCGTCCCAGAAGTGCAGATGGAGAATCTCGCTCTCGCGGGGCAGAAAATCGTATTCAATGTCGAGGCGGTCCATCGTTTCGAGGTGGCGTTTCAGCACGGCTGTCGATATCAGGTCAGCAATCGCGGCGGTCTCGTTGTTCCCCTCCTCGATCGCGTGCAGTGTAGCGGCGCGGGTCTGCAGATTCTGCTTGTCCTGCTCATACCACTGCGAAACACGCGCATACAGGTCCCAGCAGTAGAAATCAAACCGTAAAGCGGCTGCGAGGGCCTCGATCTCAGTTCGCGATTTCTTCTCCAGATGCAGGAAACCAACGACCACGTCGGCCACCTGCACGCCGGTGTTGTCGATGTAGTTCTGGATGTCCACTTCCCTGCCTGCGAAACGCAGCAGGCGGACGAACGTGTCGCCCAGAATCGCGTTGCGCAGATGTCCGATGTGGGCGGCTTTGTTGGGATTGATGCTGGAGTGCTCGACCAGCACCTTGCCCGGCGGAACGGCGGCGGCCGGGGCTTGATCAGCCGCGAGCGCCGCAGCCAAGCGGGCGCGATCAATCTTGAAGTTGATGTAACCAACGCCAGCGGGCTCAGGTTTCTCGAAGCCGTCGATCTGTCCGAGGCCAGTGGCGACATCTTGGGAAATTTCCTTCGGATGCTTGCGGGGATGGGCTAAGTATGTGCCGTATTTCTTGGCTTGTTTGATTAACTCGAATGCTAGGGGTAGCGCGTAGTCTCCCATTTGGAGACGGGGAGGCGCCTCAACCACAATGGCAAGCTCTGCATAAGCATTTGAGGGCAAGCGTAGGAATTCTGTTCGGCGCAAGAAGTCACGCACACTTTCACGTAAGACGTGTTCCAGGTGTCGGTACAAGAAGTCCTCTAACTGATTGAATAAACTAGTGATTCTAACAAACTCGAGGTGGGCCGCGGGTTTGACGGAGGGGAGAGCGTTCCCTATGATGAAAGTTTCACTCGGCGGTCGGCGAAAATCCTTAACCACAGAGGTCACAGAGGTACACAGAGACATACTCTTTCGGGGTTTTCCTCTGTGCTCCTCTGTGACCTGTGGTTCAAGATTTTGACCTTATGCGCGTTGCCTACCTTGACTGTTTTTCCGGCATCAGCGGCGATATGTTCCTGGGCGCGCTGGTGGACGCCGGGGTGTCTCCGAAGCTGCTCGAAGACACGGTGACAGCGCTCGACATTGGGGCGCGGCTGGAAGTCTCGCGCGTCGTGCGGGGTGGAGTTTCCGCGACGAAAGTTGACGTGTACGCCCACGGCGAAAAGGAATTGCCGCGCGAAGTATTCTGGGAACAGCGGGCTGGGCACGATCATCCGCACGGGCATGATCATGTGCATGCGCATCATGAGGCTGACCGGCAGCATGATCCACGCCATCAGTCTTCGCGGGCAGGAGTGCCCGCGCTACACGAGCATGGCCGCGGACTCAACGAAATTCGTGGGATCATCGAAAAGGCCGCGATCAGCAACACCGCGAAAGCAACCGCGATTCGCATATTCGAGGCGCTCGGTGCGGCCGAGGCTGAGATCCACAACACTTCTATTGAGAAGATTCACTTTCACGAAGTCGGCGCCGTGGATGCGATGGTTGATATCGTCTGCGCCTCAGTTGGAGCGGAGGCCCTGGACGTGGATGAATGGGTTTGCTCGCCTCTGAACGTGGGTGGAGGAACTGTGGAGTGCGCCCATGGCACGCTTCCGGTACCTGCTCCAGCGACCCTCAAGTTGCTCAAGGATGCGCCGGTGTATTCGTCCGGACCGCAGGTGGAACTGGCGACGCCCACGGGTGCCGCGATCGTTCGGGAGTTGGCCGCGGGTTTTGGCTCTTTCCCGGCGATGAAGATCGAGAAGGCTGGTTACGGCGCGGGCAGCCGCGATTTTCCTAATCATCCCAACCTGCTGCGCCTGACCATTGGCGAAGCGGCGGCCACGCTCAGCGCTCCCGCCGAAACCATCACCGTGCTCGAGGCCAATCTTGACGATCTCAGCCCGCAGGTCCTCGCGTACGCCATGGAGCGCTTGCTCGGAGAAGGCGCCCTCGATGTATTCAGTGCTCCGGTGCAGATGAAGAAGAACCGCCCGGGCGCCCTGCTGACCGTGCTCGCGAAGCCGGAAGACGCCGAGCGACTGGCGAAACTGATCTTCGCGGAGACGACAACCCTGGGAGTGCGTCGGCGCGAGGAGCGACGCCACACGCTGGCACGACGCTGGGAAAGCGTACAGACTCACTGGGGACCGGTGCGCATCAAGATTGCCAGCATGAATGGGACGATCGCAAACTACGCTCCAGAGTATGAGGATTGCCGACAGTTGGCCGAAGAAAATCAAGTCCCATTGAAGGCCGTTCTTCAGGAAGCGCTTCAACGGTATCTACAGAGCAAGCAAAGAGCATGAACCACAGAGGTCACGGAGGAACAGAGAGGAAACCGAATCCTCTGCGGTCCTCTGTGTACTCTGTGGTTAGGAATTTATTAGGATGAGCAAGAAGTTCTACATCACGACCCCGATTTACTACGTCAATGCGCGCCCGCACATCGGACACGCCTACACCACGATTGCCTGCGACACGATCGCCCGCCGCCACCGCATGCTCGGGGATGACACATGGTTTCTCACCGGAACCGACGAGCACGGGCAGAAGATCGAGCGAGCTGCCCAGGCGGCCGGAAAAACGCCGCAGCAGTTTGCCGACGAAGTATCGAATGCCTTCCGCACCAGTTGGGATCGGCTCGGACTGTCGTACGACGATTTCATCCGCACCACGTCGGATCGCCACAAACTAGGCGTGCAGGCGCTCTGGCGGAAGATTCGCGACAACGGCTACATCTACAAGGGAACCTACACCGGACAGTATTGCGTTTTCGATGAACTGTACGTCGATGTGGTCGGACCGGGCGCTCCCTGCCCCGATTGCGGACGGCCCACCGAGACGGTGCACGAAGAAAATTACTACTTCAAGCTTTCCGCCTTCCAGGACAAGCTGATCCAGCTTTATACCGATCAGCCGGACTTCATTCGCCCGGAGACTCGTCGGAATGAAGTGCTGTCGTTCGTGCGCTCTGGGTTGCGCGATCTTTCCATCAGCCGCTCGACGTTTTCGTGGGGGATCCCAGTGCCCGACGACCCCCAGCATGTGACGTACGTCTGGCTGGACGCGCTCGCCAACTACATCACCGCGCTCGGTTTTGGCTCGAACGACACCAGCAAGTTCGACAAATACTGGCCCGCCGACGTGCACATGATTGGCAAAGAGATCGTGCGCTTTCACTGCGTCTACTGGCCCGCGTTTCTGATGGCCGCGGGTCTGCCGCTGCCCAAGGGCATCACGGCGCACGGCTGGCTGCTGTTTGAAGAGAACAAGATGTCGAAGTCGCGCGGCAATATCGTGCGCGCCGAGACCATCGTCGATGTGCTCGGCATTGACGCGCTGCGCTATTTTCTGCTGCGCGAGATTGTTTTCGGACAGGACGGCTCTTTCAGTTTCGATGCACTGGTGCAGCGCTACAACGCCGATCTGGCGAACGGGCTAGGGAACCTGGCCAGCCGCACGCTGACCATGATCACGCGCTATTTCAAGGCTGAAGTGCCGTATCCCTCTCAGACGGCGCGCACCGCGGCCGATGCAGTGGTCGCCGATGCTGCCAAAAGCGCCATTGCCGAATACGGCTCTTTGTTCGACCAATACCAGTTCTCACGAGCGCTGGAAACAGCCTGGGGATTGGTCGCCGCGGTGGACAAGTACATTGTCGAAAACGAGCCGTGGTCACTGGGCGAAAGGCAGGATGAAGAAAGCCGCCAGCGGCTGGCCACGGTCCTCTACACCAGCGCGGAAGCTTTGCGCGTTGTAACTGCACTTGCGCATCCGGTCATGCCAGACGCCACTGCCAAAATCTGGGGGCAACTGGGTCTCGGGGACATCAAGAAGTTCGATCTGTCGCAGTTGCAGTGGGGACAACTGCATCTCGGCACGAAGCTGGGCGAGGTACAAGCCGTGTTCCCGCGCGCGGACAAATCCGCCATCGAAAGGATGCAGAAAATGGAAGAGCAGAGTGGAGGGACGGGCGCCCCGCCCGTCCAGCCGAGCGAAGCCCAGCCGGTTGCTGCGGCTAAACCGGCGGCCGCAATTTCCGAGGGCAAGATCAGCATCGATGACTTCGCCAAGGTCGAGTTGCGTGTAGCCCAGGTGAAGACTGCCGAGCGTGTCAAAGGCGCGGACAAACTGCTGCGGCTGGAAGTCGATCTCGGCACGGAAGTCCGCCAACTTGTCGCCGGCATCGCCGAGGCGTACGCGCCCGAGTCGTTGATCGGGCGCAAGGTTGTGATCGTGGCGAATCTTCTGCCTCGCAAATTGCGCGGACTGGAATCGAATGGGATGATCGTGGCCGCGTCGCCCGAGGGTGGAAAGCCCGTGCTGGCTGGCTTTTTGGAAGATGTGCCGGTGGGCACTCGATTGAAATAGCGCTGCCGAGCTTCGCTCGGCTGGACAGCCGGGGGCGGCTGTCCCTACGTGAATATGTTCATCGACTCCCACGCCCATCTCGAAGGCAAGCGCTATGACACTGACCGCGATCAGGTCCTGGCTCGCGCGAAACAGAGCGGCATCGTGGCCTATCTCGCCATTGGCAACGGCGACGGCCCCGACACGGCGGACTGCGGAATCCAGCTAGCCGAGAAATACAACGGGAAGCCGGAATACCCCGAAGTTTGGACGAGCGTGGGGATTCATCCCCACGAAGCTAGTCTCGCAAGCGACGCCGCCTACGACCGGCTGGAGCAATGGGCTCGCCATCCACGAGTCATCGCCTGGGGAGAAATCGGCCTGGACTATTTTTACGACCACTCGCCGCGCGAAGTGCAAAAGGCCGTTTTCCTGAAGCAAATGGAACTGGCCAAAGCGGCCAAGCTGCCGATCATCATTCACTGCCGTCCTTCCGACAACAGTGAGAACGCCTGGGATGACTGCCTGGCGCTGATCGGCGAGCATTGGACTTCCAGCGGATTGGGCGGCATCCTGCACTGTTTCACTGGGACGGTTGAACATGCACGGCGCGGGCTGGACCTGAGCTTCATGATTTCTTTCGCCGGCAACATCACGTTTCCCAAGGCGCAGAACATTCGCGATGCGGCGCAGATGGTGCCGCTCGACCGGATGCTGATCGAGACCGATTCTCCCTATCTGGCGCCGATTCCCCATCGCGGCCAGCGCAACGAGCCCGCTTTCGTGAAACAAGTCGCTGCCCAGATCGGGACCTTGCTGGGTAGCACGTCGGATGAAATCGGGCGCCAGACCGCGTCCAACTTTTGCAGATTTTTTGCTCTGGATGAAATGGGCTCCTGACTATCGTGGTGTGCCCAGAGAACGATTCTTCTGGTACCCTCAAGAGTCAAGTGGGGTAGATTGTGTACGAGCTTCGGGCTGCGAGCAAGCCGCCAGACCCGAAGCGAGAGGTTTGCTCGAAGCACGTGGCTCGAAACTCGCAGCCAAAGCGGTAGCATGACAAGCTAAGAGAGTAAGCAATAGCACTCGCACATGCCCGACAACACATTCGATATCGTCAGCAAAATCGACCTGCAGGAAGTGTCGAACGCGATCCAGCAGGCCATGAAGGAAGTCACCACCCGCTTCGACTTGAAGGACTCCAAGTCGCAGATCGCGCTGGAAGGCAAAGATGCGATCGTGCTCCACTCGGCCGATGAGTACAAGATGAAAGCGGTGAACGACGTGTTCCAGCAAAAGCTTGTGAAGCGCGGAGTGCCCCTCAAAGGGCTGACCTACGGGGCGCTCGAGCCTGCGGCGGGAAGCACCGTGAAGCAGAAGATCACCATGCAGCAAGGCATTCCGATCGAAAAGGCGCGCGAGATCGTAAAGTTGATCAAAGACTCCAAGAAGAAGGTGCAAGCTTCGATCCAGGGCGACCTGGTGCGAGTCAGCGGCAAAGACCGCGACACGCTGCAGGAGATCATCTCGCTCTTGCGGCAAAAAGATTTCGGCATCGATATGCAGTTCACGAACTATCGTACGAACTAAAAATCCACCACGGAGGCACGGGGACACGGAGATTTTTGAGAACAAAGACCAAGATCTCCTCCGTGACTCCGTGTCTCCGTGGTGATAATGAGCTTCGACAGCGTTGAGTACAACCACGGCCATTAACGGGAAAGAGATCTTCGACCTGCTGCGCGATGACATTGTCGCCATCGAGGAGCAGTTCGGACGCGACACGGTTTCGAACGTAGCCGCGATCACCGAGATCGGTGAATACCTGCGCGCGGGCGGCGGCAAGCGGATCCGGCCCGCCCTGCTGCTGCTGTCCGCAAAACTGTTCAACTACAAAGGAACTGGTGCCGTTAAGCTGGCCTCGGTCGTAGAAATCATCCACACAGCTACACTCGTCCACGACGACATCATCGACGAAGCCCAGACCCGTCGCGGACGCCCTGCTGCCAATACGCAATGGGGCAACTCAAAATGCGTGCTGGCCGGGGACTGGCTCTACATGCAGGCATTCAAGATCGCCGTTCAGGAGCGCAACTTCCGCATCCTGGACGTGCTGATTGAATTGACCCAGCAGATGGTCGAGGGCGAACTGCTGCAGATGGAAAAACTCGGGAAGCTCATCACGCCGCAGGAGTATCTCGACCTGATCTACCGCAAGACGGCGTGCCTGTTCTCGGTGTGCATGCGGGTGGGCGGCATTCTCGGCGGCGCGAACCCAGAGCAGGAACAACGCCTCGGGCAGTACGGCCACGACCTCGGAATGGCATTCCAGATCGTCGACGATGTCCTCGACCTCACCGCGTCGGAGAGTGTGCTGGGCAAGCCCGTAGCCAGCGATCTGCGCGAAGGCAAAGTCACCATGGCGGTGATTCATGCGCTCGAGCGCTGCACTACTGACGAACGGAAGCAGATTGAAACCGTTCTGCGCGACCGCGCTTTCAATGGTGTCACGCATGCCGACATTCTAGCGATCCTGAGCCGCTACGGCTCGCTCGAATACGCGTCCAAAGAGGCGGCGCGTTACGCCGAATCGGCGCGCAATGCGATCTGTGTGTTCCCCGACTCCGAAATCAAGCGCGCCCTGCTGTGGGCACCGGAGTTCGTGGTGGCAAGAGAGAAGTAGCTGCTGGCTTCTAGCTACTAGCTTCTAGCAAAAAATTAATCGCGTGACCGCCGGAACCTATGTCATGAAGGACAGTTGCGACCTGCTTGTAATCCGATTCCAAAGCTAGGAGCTACCCGCCAGTAGCTAACTTTTCACCGCTATCCCCAACATCTCAAAGCGTCCGTTCTTCAAGAGCGGCCCAGATCCTAAGAACGCCCTCGCCGGAAACTCGCGCGAGAAGAACTTTACGTAAGTCGCGTTGAAACGTTCCCACAACGAAACGTCCGGACAGTAGACCTGCACCCACACTAGGTCATCCATCGTTAGGCCCGCCTCTCGTAACACGGCCTGGAAGCCATCGAACAGAAGGGTGAGTTCGGCATCAACACTCTCCGGTGCCAGGCCCGTCACCGGATCGATGCCAATTCGTCCCGACAGGTACAAAGTATCTCCTACCAGAACGCCGTCGCTGAACGGCAAATCGGGTGGACGGTTCGGCAGATTAATATATCGGCGGCTCTGAGCTGACATGCGCCCTCCTGAAGTCGTACCAATTTAACAGGCTTTCTTCGCGAAGAGGCGTGGGCGTCGGACCGCCCGTAGTATCCCGGTTGCTATACTGAGTGAACCATTTTCTACATGGAAGACTTGCTTCCTCTCATCTCGCGCCATGGTTACAGCCTGTTGGCCGCAGTCTGTTTCGCGGAAGCCGTCGGGTTCCCTTTGCCGGCGGCGCTGGCGGTTTTGACCGCGGGTGCCGTGACCGCTTATGGAAAAATGCACTTCTATTCCGTGTTTGGCGTGGCTTTCCTGGCTATGCTGGTGGGCGATGTGATTCTTTATTTTCTGGGGCGCGTAAGCGGATGGGCTCTCCTGGGATTCCTCTGCCGCTTGTCCGCCAATCCTGAGACCTGCATCCTTCGATCGGCGGAGTACTTCTACCGGCGCGGCAAACAGACTTTGCTGTTCGCCAAGTTCATTCCTGGAATCAACACCATGTCGCCACCGCTTGCCGGAAGCATGAAGATGCGGATCGGGGATTTTCTGCAGTACGATGCCGTTGGCGCCGCACTCTATGTTGGCGTCTACTCGGGGGCCGGCTATTTCTTCAGCGACGCTCTGCGCGCCATCACGCGAGGCCTGCGCTCGGCCGGTTTCGCGGCTGAGGTCCTATTTGGAATCGGGCTCGCCGGGTACGTCATCTATCGCATCTGGGTGTACCGCAAATACCGCTTGCTCGATGGAGTTCCGCGCATTCCAGTCGAGGCCCTGGCGCAGCGTATGACGTCGGACGAAAGCGGCACCATCCTGATTGCGGACGTGCGCAGCCACGGGTATTATGACGCGAACTCGGAGCGCATTGCCGGGTCCATTCGCATCGAACCCAACAACCTCGAGGAAGAGATCAGGAACCTGCCCAAGGAGCGGGAGATTTATCTCTACTGTACTTGAGCGCGCGAAGCGACCAGCGCCCGGGTGGCGCATCTCTTGCAGGAACAGGGATTCAAGGCGTTCGTCATCGCCGGCGGTCTGCGGGCATGGCGACAGGCTGGACATCCGCTCGAACCCGTGCCCCACGACGATTTGGTCAAGCTTCCCATGTTCACTTAGGACGCCACTGAGGTACGCTCTGTGATGCGCGTGCTTGGCAGAGGCTGGGCAGCCTGTTATCGTGCCTTATGGGATACGCGTCCAATCTTTGCGCAGTGATCCTGGCAGCGGGTGAATCTTCGCGCATGGGGCGCGACAAAGCCTTGTTGCCCTGGCCACCGCCCGGAGCCGCCTCGACACCCGGCGAAACGTTTCTTTCCGCCGCCATTCGGCTCTTTGCTCCCTGCGTTGACGTTGTGCTGGTGGTCGTTGGCAAGAATGAGCCTGACCTCGCTCCAATTGTGTATGCGAAGGGCGCATCGCTGGTCGTCAACCCCAACCCCGATCGGGGGCAGTTCAGTTCACTGAAAGCCGGGTTGCAGGAAGTGTTGAGCCGGGGTCGTGATGCTGCGATGATCACTCTTGTAGATCGCCCGCCTGTGCGGCCGGAAACGATTCAGACACTCGAAGCCGCCTTCGAGCAAGCTCTGCACCGCCGGAGGTGGGCAGTGGTTCCCGAATACCAGGGGATGCACGGACATCCGATTCTGGCCGGCCGCGAGATGATCGAAGCGTTTCTCAGGGCGCCGGATTCGTCGAACGCGCGTGAAGTCGAGCATGCCCACCAGGCATCGATCGAGTACCTGCCGGTCGGCGATCCGCTGGTGACGGTCAACGTCGATACGCCGGAACAGTATGCGGCTTTGTCGGCGGGCGTCTTGCAATCGAGTTGATCCCGCCAAGGTCCCCACATTCATGACAAGTCTCACACCTGCTCAAGCGCAATTCGTCGAGAGCGTGGTTCGCCTGCAACCCCGCGTCGCCACGTTTGACTGTGACGGCACGCTCTGGTCCGGTGATGCCGGTGAGGGGTTCTTCTCCTGGGAACTCGAACAGGGTCTCGTGTCGAAGGAAATCCAGCGTTGGGCGCGTTCCCGCTACGCCGACTACCGAGCTGGCAACGTTCCCGAGGAAATCATGTGCGGCGAGATGGTCACCATGAATCGCGGACTGCGCGAAGAAGTCGTTCAGCAGGCGGCTGACGATTACTTCCCCAATGGCATCGTCGCCAACATATTCCCGGAGATGCAAGAATTGGTGCGGCGGCTGCGTGACGATGGATGCGATGTCTGGGCCGTCTCTTCTTCTAACCTGTGGATCATTCGGGCGGGCATGCGCTATTTCGACATTCGGCCCGAGCGGATCCTGGCCGCCGAAGCTGCGGTTGAAAATGGCACCATCCTCGACCGGCTCACCCGCATGCCGAGCGGGCCCGGCAAGTCAGAAGCGATTCGGGAGGCAATTCGTGGCGCGCCCGATTGTGCCTTCGGCAACTCGATCTGGGATCGCGAGATGTTGGCAATGTCAAAGCATCCGTTCGCCATCAACCCCAATCCGAATTTGAAAGAGATCGCTATCACCAACAGCTGGAGGGTCTATCAGCCGGACACCAATCACTCGGGGCGGTAGTCCGCCGGGGCGGACAAGAGTGTCCGCCCTACACGAGTTTGCGCAAGAGCGCAGCTAGGGTGTCCATCGCCAGGTGGCCTGCGTGTGCGGACGCCTGCGGTAAACCGCCTACCTTGCGAACCAAATCCTCGCGGCTCACCTGCCGTGCTTCTTCGATGGTCTTGCCTTTGATCAATTCAGTTATGGCCGAGGCACATGCCATGGTTGGCACGCATCCTTTAGCGCGAAAACGGATATTCGCAATCCGCCTCCCCGACAGTTTGGCTGTCAGTTTCAGAACATCTCCGCAGGCGGGATTTTCCATCTGCACAGAGGCGCCAGGAGTTTCGACGTCGCCTGCGTTGCGCGGGTTTTGAAAATGATCGAGCAGTTCGGGAGAATACACAAACGTGATTGTAATGCGTGAAATTCAAATCAAACCACTAAGGGCACAAAGGTACACGAAGGCAGCAATTCCAAAACCTCCTTCGTGCGCCTTCGTGTCCTTGGTGGTTCAGCCAGAATACCGGACTCACCCTTCAATCTCGTCTTTTACAATGAAAAGATGTCTGAACGCACCCCACACCGGATTGCCTGCCTGCAACCGAGTGCTACCGTGATCCTCGCCAGTTTGGGCGAACTGGATCGGGTGGTTGCCTGCACCAAGTACTGCACGGATGTGGTTCCGGAGGTGCTCCAAAGCAGGCGGCTGATCATCGCTGACTCCTGGACCGCGAATGCCAGCGAGATTCTGGCGGCGCAGTCCGACCTCGTCATCGCAGCCGTTCCCTACCAGGAGAAAGCGGTGGCGGAAATATTGAAGGCAGGCGTTCGCTTCCTCGCGCTGTCGCCACGAACTCTTGACGACATCTACACCGACATCGCCCTGATTGCTTCCATCGTTGGGGCCAACGTTGAAGCCACCCGCGTGATTTCCAGGATGAACGATGAAATCGAGGACGTGCGCAGGAAAGCGGAGGGCTTTCCGAAAAAGCGAGTTTTCTGCGAGGAGTGGGGCAAACCGGTGATCGCATCGCAGCCCTGGGTGGCTGAGTTAGTGCGTGCAGCGGGAGGCGAGTTTCTGGGAAATCCAGGACGCCAGTGCTCTCCTGAAGAAATCCTGCGACAGGATCCGGAAGTCGTCATCGCTGCCTGGTGTGGCGCGGGGGATCGCGTTCCCCTACCAAAGATCATTCGCGAACGGGGCTGGTCCGGCACAACGGCAGCCCGAACCTCGCAGGTGTACTGCATCTCCGACGAGCTTCTCAATACACCCGCGCCCACGCTGATCGCCGGCTTGCATGCCCTCGCAGCGGCGATTCATCCTGAGGGATTCAGGTCCGCACGCGGGCTCCGCTCCGTCACCCAGGTGGTTACGCCCGGGATGAATGTCCACAACGAGTTGGTTTAGGATTAGCAGCATGGCCTCGACGGCGAATTCCAAGATCGAAGAAGTGCGCAATGAGGCGGACCGGCTGAATTCCGCACCGGGCACCGCAGATCAGCTGATGAAAAGCATCGCGCTTCTGCTGCACGAAAAAATGTTGAAGTACAACTGGGTTGGTTTCTACATGCTGGAGCCGGGAGCCATCCCGCCGGTGCTGGTACTGGGACATTTCTGTGGAGCGATGACGCCGCATACGCGCATTCCCCTGCATCAGGGGATCTGTGGAGCGGCGGCCTCGTCGGGCAAAACCGTAGTCGTGGATGACGTGCAGAGCGATCCACGCTATCTTGCCTGTTCGCTGGAAACGAAGTCGGAGATCGTGGTTCCTGTTTTCGTCAGCGGCAAGGTGGTGGGTGAACTCGACATCGACAGCCACTTTCCAGCTGCCTTTGGCGTTCAAGACCGCGAACTGGTCGAATATTGCGCACTACTCGTCGGCCGGCGCCTGGAGAAGGCCTGAAACGACCCCTGCCCGCTTCTAGCTCCTGGCTACTAGCTGCTGGCAATCCCCTGCTCAAGACTGCTTGCTAGAAGCCAGAAGCTAGCAGCCGGAAGCGGTATTTCATCCATGAAACGCGTCGTTGCCGCCCTGATTGTTAAAGACGACCAGATCCTCGCTTGTCAGCGGACACGGCACCAGCCTATGCCTCTGAAATGGGAGTTTCCGGGAGGCAAGATTGAAGAGGGCGAGCAGCCGCGCGACGCTTTACGCCGCGAATTGGAAGAGGAACTTGGGATTGAGGCCACCATCGGCAACGAGGTGGCCAGGATTCATCATGAGTATCCCAGCGGCGGCGCGGTCGAACTGCGTTTCTTCGAGGTGCGCACTTATCAGGGCGAGGTCGAAAACAGAATTTTTCGGGAAATCCGCTGGGTCGACCGAACCGGACTACCGGCGCTGGACTTCCTGGAAGCCGATCGTCAGTTGGTGAAGGATTTGGCTGCGGGAAAAATTCTGTAAGCGCCAAACCATTTGACCGCAGAGATCGGGGAGTACGCAGAGGAAGATACGGTTTTGTTCTCAATTCCTCCGCGTGCTCCGCGAACTCTGCGGTTGGAACGCTCTGGAACTAGCCCGATCCCCCGCGCAGGGTGCCCCAAACCAGCATCGCCGTTAGTCCAATCATGATCACGGTGGTCGCCCAGGCGATTACGTTGAAGGTGCGCTTGTTCGCGTACTCGCCCATCAATTCCTTCTTGTTGATCAGCATGAGCATGAAAATGAGCACGAAGGGCAGGACCGCGCCGTTGACCACCTGCGAGAGTATGGAAATCTTCACTAGTGGAAGGTTGGGGATCAGGATGACTCCGGCGCCCACGGCAATCAGCAGCGTGTACAGCCAGTAGAAGAACGGCGCTTCGCTGAATTTTCTGTCCAGGCCCGATTCGAACCCTAGACCCTCGCAGACCGTGTAGGCCGTCGAGAGCGGGAGGATCGACGCCGCGAAGAGCGAGGCATTCAGGAGGCCCATGGCAAACAGTATGTAGGCATAGTCTCCGGCCAGCGGGCGCAGAGCTTGGGCGGCATCCGCGGCATCGCGCACATCGTGATGCCCGTGGACGTACAACGTCGCCGCACAGGCCACCACGATGAACCAAGCCACCAGCACCGCAAAGACGCAGCCCACGATCACGTCGAGCCGCGAAGACGAATAACTCCGCCTGGTCACGCCCTTTTCCACAATCGAAGCCTGCAGGTAGAACTGCATCCAGGGAGCAATGGTGGTTCCGACCAGTCCCACGACCAGGTACAGGTAACCGGGAGCCGCCAGCATTTCCCGCTTTGGGGGTGCGAGCGTCGAGCGCAGAGCGTGGGCCCAGTCAGGATGCGCCAGTACGCCGGCGAGAAGGTAGGTGATGTAAAAGAAGGACGCAACAATGAACACCTTCTCCACACTCTTGTATTGGCCTTTGACCACGATCAGCCAGGCAATGACGGCACCAATCGGCACGGAGATATACTTGGAAACGCCGAAAAGCTCCAAGCCGCCCGCAATGCCGGCAAATTCACCCACTACGTTGCCAAAGTTGGTTAGGACCAGGGCAACCATCATCACGAATGTAATGCGGATACCGTATTCCTCGCGAATCAGGTCGCTCAGGCCCTTGCCGGTGACAGCCCCCATGCGCGCTGACATCTCCTGAATCACGATCAGCGCGATGATCGTTGGCAGCATGGTCCAGAGCAGCAGATAGCCGAACTGCGCGCCGGCAGCCGAGTACGTCCAGATGCCGTTGGCGTCGTTGTCGACATTCGCGGTGATGAAGCCCGGACCTACCACTGCGAAAAACAGCAGGATCTGGGTCTTCCAACGTCTCAGGAATCTCATGCGCGCAGTTCACAGGCTTAGGATCGCAGGACAGAACGATCAGAATAAATGCAATCCGGCTTTTCTGAACAGGTGAAACTGGAGGGGAGAGAAAAAAACTAGAGCTTGGCGCGCAGCATATTAATCACGTCATCCGGGGTGATGACGCCGGTCAGTTGATTCTTTTCGTCGACGACCGGCAGGGTCAGCAGATTGTATTTATCGAACAGTTCGGCAAATTCCTTCTCTTTGGCGTCGGCCTGGCAAGAAATGAGCGGCTCTTGCGTCAGGGCCAGCAGCGGGGTGGAACTGGGTGCTAGCACGATCTTCGCCAGCGGCACCGCCCCGGCCAGGGTCCCCTTGGAATCGATCAGGAAGATGGTGCTCATGCTCTCCATGCGGCCTTCGAAGGTTCGCATGGTTTCGATCGCATCGTGCGCGGTGGCCGCCACGGACAGAGCGATGTACTCGGTGGTCATCCGACCGGCAGCTGTGTTTTCCTCGAATTCGAGCAGTTCAGTAACTTCCTGGCGCTCTTCGGGCTGCATCTGCACCAGGATTTCCTCGCTGCGCTCCTGCGGGAGGTCGGCCAGCAGATCGGCGGCGGCGTCGGGCTCCATCTCTTCGACGATGTCGGCCGCGCGATCGGAATCGAGCGATTCCACCACCGACTTCTGCACCTTGGGCTCGAGTTCTTCCATCGCCCCGGCGGCAACTTCCTCGTCCAGGGTCTCGAACACGGCCTCGCGCTCGTCGGGCGCGAGGTCTTCCACGATGTCCGCGATGTCGGCGGGGTGGAGTTTGGCGAGGCGATCATGGGAGATCTTCAACTTCACACGCCGCGCCGGATCCGTCTCGATCAGATCCACGAACTCCCAGGGAATCTCGCGCGGTGGGATGCGCTGCAACAGCAGGCGCAGAGCGGCGAGGGGGACCACGCCCTTAAGCAGGCGGCGAATCGCGCCCCGCGCGCCCACATCCACACCTTCGATCTTCAGAATTAGACGGTTCTGAGCCGTCTCCTGGTAAAAGTCGACATCATTGACCCGAACCACTTTGCGCCCGTGCACATCAATGACTTGCTGGTCGAGCAGATCGCGGGACAGCAGGAACAGGCCCTCGGCGCCGTTGGCTGGAGTCCACTCGGCCAGGGTGGTGGAGGCCCGAATACCGCTGACCATCTGGGCCACTGCGCTGAACGGCAGCACGCGGTTCCCGGACGCAGTCTTCACGATGAAGGAAGACACGCGGGAACGATCCTCTTGCGGGGCCAGGGCCACCTCGCGCACACGGCCGCACACGGCCCCGGTCGCGTCATAGACCGTCGAGCCCAGCAGCTCGCTTAGTGCGAAAGTTGCCATTGTCACGAGAATACTCAAGGGCCAGCGTGGAATCCAGATTTTTGCTCATTTTTTGGAGGGCCCTGCCCAGATCAGGAGCGTCACCCGCGGGGAATGGTACAAGAACGTCTCCCCTAAACCCGCCGGGCAGCAACTGCGTTGACATTTCCCGCACCTACAGGCAAACTGCTCCATTCGACCGCTAACCGCTCCCCGGACAGCAAGATGGGGCCCGTGGTCACCGTCGTAGTCAGGCGATAGCTGGCTCAGAAACTGTTCGCTCTATGTCCGCAAACCGGGTCTCCTATACACTCGATTCGACGCTGGAAACGGTGAACAGCGCCGAAGATACTGCTGGCCGCATGGCGGCTGAGGCGGGCTTCGACGACGAGGAGATCATGAAGATCTCCATGGCAGTGCGAGAAGCGGCTGTCAACGCAGTTTTGCACGGCAATGCCTATGACCCAACCAAGAAGGTTACGCTCGCGTTTGAGCGCACGGCCCGCGACCTGATCATCGTGATTCGCGATCAGGGCAAGGGGCTCGATGCGAGCCGGATTCCGGACCCGCTGGCGCCGGAGAATCTGCTGAAAACCTCGGGCCGGGGAATTTTTCTGATCCGCTCGTTCATGGATGTGGTGGAAATTCACCCCTCCAAAACGGGCACTGAACTTAGAATGATTAAGCACGTCCACGGCAGCGCCGCGGACTCCTAAGGAGGCTTCCCAGTGACCATGAAGTCCAGTACTCGTCAGGTGGATGGTGTCACCATCGTCGACCTCAGCGGCCGAATCACACTCGGCGAAGGCAGCGTCGTGCTGCGCGATGTGGTGCGCGATCTGCTTTCCAAGGGGCAAAAGAAGATTCTTTTGAACCTGGGCGACGTCAACTACATCGACAGCTCCGGCATCGGTGAACTAGTCAGCGCCTATACCACGGCCAAGAACCAGGGCGGCGAATTGAAACTGCTGAACCTGACCAAGAAGGTCCACGACCTGCTTCAAATCACTAAGCTCTACACCGTCTTCGATGTGAAAGACGAGGAAGCAGCCGCCGTGAAGGCGTTCGGCAAGTAGCCGCGCAGTCGCTCCTGCAGACGGGAAGATTCACGCCAAGGCCGGGGCCTAGCTTCGGCCATGGTAATCCCGATTTGGGAAGCCTTTCGCGAATTTCATTTCGGCTAGCCCCGAAACCTTTTCTGCGTCCGTACAATGAGAGAAGGAAGGCGCGATCGACCCTGCGCCTGCTCGAGTGATGCATCTCTTAGATGTGCGGTCTCTGTTGAAAGTGGCTTTGCTGGCGGCTACCGTTTCCGCCACCAGCCTTGCCCTCGCCACGGACTGCGTGCCCTTCGCGGAAGCCCACCATTACCTCGGAAAAACTCGCTGCGTCACCGGAACCGTCGTGCATGTGAAGGAGGGCAACAGCGGGGTAACGTTCCTTGATTTCTGCGAGAACTATGAAACCTGCCCCTTCGTCGTGGTGGTATTCCAAGGCGACCTGCGCAGGGTAGGCGACGTTCACCGGCTCACAGGACAAACGATTGAGATCAAGGGGATGGTGGAAGAGTACGACGGTCGAGCAGAAATCATCCTGCGCCATTCGCAGCAATTAGGCGACAGTGCGTCCCTGCTGCCTCCCCTGTCCAAGGATGCTGCCGTCGCGCCCTCCTTGCCCGCAGATTACGACGTGGAACGCGGGGGGCACTACAGCGCGGGAAAGTTCAAACACCCCAAGAAAGCGAAGGCCACCCCGACGAAGAAGCAGGGCGCGCCGGTGTCCATCGAAGACCCGAGCCAGCCGTGAATTCCGTGTGGCGCGGACACTCTTGTCCGCGTGTCGGCTTTTCCGGAACTGCATGCAGGCGCAGACAAGAGTGTCCGCGCTACACCATGCCATTCCTCAGGTCTTCCAGCGCGTACTTCGTTCCCCGCCATACGATCCCATCGTTGCGAATCGTAACGAGCATCGATCGCAGCAGTGTGTACATAAATAGGCTGGTGCTGATGGGATGCAAGAAGAAGTAATACGGTGGCACGGCAGAGCGGGCCGACATGCCGCAGTAGATTAGGAAAATCGAGCCCAAGGCGATTCCATAGAGGGCGCGCACCCACCCATGCGCCAGCCAAACCCCAAGAAACGGCCCGAGATTCAGAAATCCCAGTCCGGCGATGGACACCAGTGTTCGCCACCACTGAAACGACAGCACGGCAAAAAAATTCTTCGTGAGATTATGGACGACACCAAACGCGCCCTTCGCCCAGTGGATCGAGATCAGGTCCTCGCCAAACACGTTACGCTGAGCGAACCCCGCATTCTTTACCACTTTGCCCAGTTTCATGTCATCGAGGACTTCCATGCGCAGCGCCCGGTACGTGCCCACAGCGTCATATACTGACCGGCGCACCATGTTGAACGCGCCCACACCCATGTGATCGCGGGCCTCGGGATCAGCCACCTTCCACGGACGGTGCCCAAAAACAAACAGCGCCTGGAAAAACGCGATCATCATCCGCTCGCCCGGACGCTTCATGATCATGCGTGGAAACAGGACGACGTGGTCGGCTTTTTCGGTCTCTGCATAGGCAACGGCCCGGCGCAGGGAATCGGGTTTGAACAGCACGTCAGCGTCGGTGAACAGCAACCAGTCTCCCGTGGCCTGCTGGCTGGCCGTCCACATCGCGTGAGTTTTGCCCAGCCAACCTGGGGGAAGCTCCGAAATATGGATCACCCTCAGCCGTGTGGGGCGGACATTCCTGTCCGCCCCTGCATGCAGCGCGGGTGCTGCCGGCACGCGGACAAGAATGTCCGCGCCACACGGACTCTCAGCCACAACTTCGTCCATGATCTGGCCGGTGCGGTCGGTCGAGCGATCGTTGACGGCAATGATTTCGTAATTGGAATACTCGAGGGCCAGTAGCCGCGTCAGCGTCTCACGGATGTGCTCTTCTTCGTTGCGCGCGGGAACGATGATCGTAACGCGAGGCTCCGCCCCTGAAGCGCGAGGCCGGCGGTCCCACGCGGGCAGGGCGATGTCTGCTATGCGGGGCATGCCGAAGGCCGCTTCCACGATCCGCGAAAACCAGGCCAGCGCCAGAATGCTGCCGACGATCGAGTTCACAATGTGCCACGTCATTCTGCTAAGGAAGATGCTCCGGAGAGTTGCGGAGATGCCGTCGGGCCGCCATCCACACGGAGAGCCGGGGCAAATCGCATGCCATAGAATAGGATCGCTGATGAAATAATCATCGCGATCACCGGCAGCACAAACGCGGCTTGCAGGGAGTGCCGGTCCGCCACCCATCCCATCATAGTGGGCGAAGGCACATCTCCCAGAATGTGGATAATGAAAATGTTGGTCGCGATCGCGGAGGCGCGGATATGCGCGCCCACCGAATTGATCAACGCTGCATTCAGGGGCGAGGTGTTCAGCAGCAGGAAGAAAGCAGCCGCCGCAATCGCCGGGACCATGGCAGGTCCCTTCGCGAATAGCGCCACGATCATGACGGGAACACCCAGCGCCATGCTGGCTGCCGAAACCAGGTAGTAGGAACTCTTCATCCGCCGCAGCAGATAGTCGCCCAGCCAGCCCCCCGCCAGTGCGGCAACCGTCCCATCGAACACGACAATCATGCCAAAGACAAGATTGGCGCGGGCCAGCGAGTAGTGCCGCTCGCTATAGAGAAACTGCGGCATCCAGACCTGAATGCCGCCCAGCGAAAACGTCATCGCTGCCATCCCCAAAGTCGCCGTCAAGAACGCCGGATTACGCAAAACACCGAAATATATTCTCTTCAAATCCAGGCACACCGTGGTGGACAACCTTCTCACGCGGCTACCGGTGAGAACTTTCTCAGGTGAATCCTCGGGAGGCTCCTGGAGCGAATCGAATTGCCCGCGCTCCGGTTCCTTGAGGAACAGCACGGCGATGGCCAGCAGAAATCCCGGTGCGGCCGCAATGTAGAACGGAAATCGCCAGCCGTAGTGTGGGGCCAGATTGCCGCCCAGCAGGTAGCCTGCCGCCGATCCCACTGGAATCGCTAGATAGAACACCCCCAGAATGCGTCCGCGCTTTTCTTCCGCAAACAGATCCGCCACAAACGTTGGAGCAATCGTAACAAATGTCGCTTCTCCAATTCCTACCAACGTGTGTCGAATGAGCAGTTCTGTATAGTTGTGCGTAAAGGCCGTGAGGAGCGTGAGCCCGCTCCAGAAGATTGCACCCAGAACAATGATCAGTTTCCGCGAGTATCGGTCCGCCAGCGGCCCGACAAAGGGCGCGGCGATCATGTAAAAGCCTAGAAACGCGCTCGTCAGATACCCAATCTGCACCTTGCTCAGATGGAATTCATCCTGGACCAGGGGCTGAACCGCAAACAGCACATTGCGATCCGCGTAGTTGAGCAGGTTGAGAGCCGTCAGCACCAGGAGCGCGGTGCGGGGATAAAGTTTGGTCTGGGGCACGGGTCCAGCGAATATAGCATGACAACGGCTGCCACGCCGGCTGGGGCATAACGATTGACATTATTAATGCATATCGTTATGCTAGCGAGGTGATCAAGACTTTCGCTAACAAGGGGACGTCGGAAATCTGGAGAACTGGAAAGACACGGGGCGGGCCGCCCGCCAGTGTCACGAGAAGAAAGCTAGCTATACTCGACGGCGTCCTGATGCTGGACGACTTGAAGGTCCCTCCGGGAAACCGCCTGGAGAAACTGCACGGCAGCCGGCAGGGTCAGTACAGCATTCGAATCAACGACCAATACAGAATCTGCTTCGTATGGCGGGGACCCGATGCATACGACGTAGAGATCACGGATTACCATTAGGGGGAATTGGAATGAGCATCGTCAGAAAAGGCACACCCAACTGGAGAGTTCATCCAGGGGAAATCCTGCGGGAGGAGTTTCTCAAGCCGCTCAGCATGTCGGCCTACGAACTGGCGAAGCGACTTCGCGTCCCCGCTCCTCGGGTCAATGACATCGTCCTGGAACGACGTGGCGTCAGCGCCGACACCGCAGTGCGCCTGTCTCGCTTTTTTGGAACGACCGAGCACTTCTGGCTGAATCTGCAAGCTGCATACGAAGTAAGCCGAGTCAAGGCCGAGCACGCAGCGGAAATTGAGCGAATTACGCCGCGCGCAGCAGCCGCGTCGCGGTAACTTTACGGATCTTGGGCCCTGCTGATGCAGGCCGGTACTCCGAGAAAAAAGTGTATTCGTTGAGGTGCATGAACCCGTTGCAACGCATGGTCTTCGTTCTGTATTCCGCCTTGGTTGCGTACTGCTGCCTCTGGGTTCCTTGGCGCGTCCAAGCTAATAGGGTTTATGAGGCGGTCGGATATGGATGGCTATGGACAGGCCCGTATCTGGCATCTCCGGGCAATTACAAAGTACCAGCGAAAGATCCCTCGGCTCCGGTTCTTGAGGTTGTGGTGGGCCCGCCTCATCGAGGTGTCCCCAAACCGGACATTCCCTTGATTCTCGGGCGAATGACCCTTTTCTCTTCGATTGCCGTCGCCGCGTTGCTTGCCGTCAAGACTCCAAAGACACTGACAAAGCCGTAAGTACAGCCTGATTGGCACAACCCTACGGATGTTCCTCACTTCTGCAATCTGACTTCTCACTTCTGACTTCTCTTGCGCGGCCACTTCGCAATCACCACGGTCGAGATCCCGCCCCGCGGCCGGAAATCTCCTTTTACTTCGGCCCACACCGGCTTTGCCCACCGCACCACGTCCTCCAGAATTTGATTGACTGCGTTCTCCTGGAAGATTCCCAGATTCCGATACGCCTGCAAGTATTCCTTCAGCGACTTCAACTCCAGGCACTTCTTGTCAGGCATGTACCGGATCACGATCGTCCCGAAGTCCGGCAGTCCCGTTTTGGGACACACCGAAGTGAATTCAGGGTCGTCCACCACGATCTCGTAACCAGGAAATTGGTTTGGCCAGGTTTCAATTTCAGGAAAGTCGTGGTCCAGGCCGGCGCTAGCGTGTTCCGCAGTGTAGCGGGGAGATTTCGACATGCGGATATTGTACCTATCCGCGTGCCAGCAGCTAAAATTCCGCGCTGGTGGCGGGTGCTAACGGGCGTAACCACGCATCTAATTCAGCAGGGATACACTGTCAGTTTGCCTGCGTACTGGTAGCGCCCGAGTGATACATTGATACTTACGATTTCCCGTGCATGCCGTTGAATGGAAACAGTTCGGGGCGCCGATCGCGGCGCTGGTGGGTGACTGCCCTGCCAATCCTGGCGGCGGTCTTGGTGCTGGCTGCCGTCTGGCGGCGCAACGATCCCGTGCCGGTGCGCACGGCGATCGTGGAGCAAACCTCGATTCGCAGTGTGATTTCGACCAACGGGAAAATCGAGCCCGTCAGCAACTTTGAGGCGCATGCGCCGGCCGCCACCAGCGTGCGCCGCGTGCTCGTCAAGGAAGGCGATTTCGTCAGGGAGGGACAGCTTCTCCTGGTGCTGGACGACGCCGATGCGCGAGCGCAGGCGGCCCGGGCCCAGACCCTGATGAAGGCCGCGCAAGCCGACCTCAGCGCCGTCGAACGAGGCGGCAATCAAGAAGAAGTCCTCAACCTCGACGCACAATTAGTGAAAGCGCGCACCGACCGCGATTTCGCGCAGCGCAATCTGGATGCCCTGAAGAGGCTTGAGCAGCAGGGCGCAGCGTCAGCAGGAGAAGTGCGGGACGCCGAAAACAGCCTGGTGCGTGCTGACGCGCAATTAACACTCCTTCAATCGAAACAAACCAAACGATATTCCAAACCGGAAGTCGCGCGGGTCGAAGCCCAGCGAACTGAGGCTCAGGCCACTTACGACGCAGCGCAGGAAGTCGTCGCCAAATCCAATGTGCGTGCTCCCTTTGCCGGCATTGTCTACTCCCTGCCCGTCAAGCCGGGCGGATTTGTTTCGGCTGGCGATCTTCTGCTGCAGGTCGCCGATCTCAGGAAAGTTCTGGTCCGCGCCTTTGTGGACGAACCAGATGTCGCCCGGCTGGCTATGGGAGACCCTATCGAGATCACGTGGGACGCGATGCCCGGTCGAGTATGGCCGGCGCGGGTGACCGCCATTCCTTCCACAGTCAGGCTGCGGGGGGCTCGCAACGTAGGCGAGACCACCTGCATCGTAGATAACGAGGATTTGAAACTGCTGCCGAATGTCAACGTCGGAGTCACGATCGTGACCGCCGCACACGAGCATGTGCTGGTCGTGCCGCGCGAGGCCGTCCGCATGGACGACACCCGGCCCTACGTCCTCCAGGTTGTGGGCCACGAACTCAGGCGTCGCGAAGTGGAAACTTCGCTCTCCAATCTCACGCAGGTCGAAGTAACGCACGGCCTCTCAGCCCGCGACATCATCGCGATTGGCTCGTTAAACAACAAACCGATCGCTGACGGAACGCAGGTCAAGTTTTAGAGGATGAAGGGGATTTCCCAAGTTCTATGTGCTGTAGTCTTGCTGCTGTCGGCGTTGCCCGCCGCTGCTGACTCCGCTAAAGACATGCTGGCTGCAGGCCGCATTGATGAAGCCATTACAGCCCTCAATGGCCGGCTTTCTTCGGCCCCCACGGACGCCGAGTCTTCCAATCTGCTCTGCCGCGCCTACTATGCCATCGAGGACTGGGATCGAGCCGAGTCTGCTTGCAAGCGAGCGGTCGGGCTCGACCCAAACAATAGCCGCTTTCACTTGTGGATGGGACGCGTTTACGGCGAGAAAGCGGACCGCGCGAACTTCCTTAGCGCCGCTGGCTTGGCCGGCAAAGTACGGGACGAATTTCAGCGCGCGGTTCAGCTCGACCCGAAAGACGTCGACGCACGTCTGGATCTGACGGAGTTCTATTTTTCAGCGCCCGGGATTGTCGGTGGCGGCGAGGACAAAGCCCGGGAGCAGGCTAAGGCCATTGAGACTCTCAATCCCGCCCGCGTCCATTGGGTGTACGCGCGTATTGCTGAGAAGAATAAGGACGCCAAGGCGGCCGAACTTGAATATCACCAATACATCGACCTCAGCAAGGGCGATGCGGATGCGTGGCTGAACCTCGCCCTCTTTCTCCGCCACCAGAAACGTCTCGAGGAAATGGAACAAGCCATCGTCAAGACCAGCAAGGCCCCCACGCCAAAACTGGAAGTGCGCTACGAAGCTGCACAGCTCTTGTTCCGTACCGGACGTAACTATCCGTTCGCCATCGAATTGCTGAACCAGTATCTGGCGAACGGCCCGGTCGAGGAAGCCCCAGCATTCAGAGCCCACTATTTGCTCGGCATGTTGCTCGAAAAGCAGGGGGACAAGTCGGGCGCCGCCGAACAATATCGGGCTTCCCTGGCCTTGTTCCGCAACTTCGGTCTGGCCAAGCAGGCACTCAACCGAGTCGCCCACTGAGGAGCGGCGCATCCTTCCTCGCAACAACTCGACCGATTCCGGTCCAATGTTCTGCGGCTTCCCGTCCGGCGCACTACAATTTGTGCGTCGCGGTCGAGCCGCGATCTGATCAAGGGTGACACGATGAACGTCTCATTGCCACGATGGTTTCGCCTCGTCAATCTGCTACTGCTCTCGGTCGTCGCCCTGGCGGGCGAACAACCAGCGCTCGCCGAATCCCTGCCCTTCCAGCGCGCCATCGAACTGGCGCTGGCACACAGCACCACCTCGGCGATTGCCAACGCCGATCTCCAGCGGGCGGACGCCGCGTACCGCGAGATCCGCAACACCTACTCGCCGCAGCTCATGGTGGGCTCAGGCCTGGGGTATTCCTACGGCTTCCCGCTGAGTCTCGAAGGTTCGGCGCCGGCACTGGTGAATCTTGTCGCGCAAAGCACGGTGTTCAATCCTGCGCAAAGACAGTTCATGAAGGCTGCAAAAACGGATTGGCGTGCGTCGCAAGCGCAGAGCCAGGACCAGCGCAACGCCGTCATCCAGGATGTGGCTCTCAGTTACGTCGAACTCGCCAAGTGGGAGGGACGCCTCTCCCGCTTACTGTCCGACGAAGCCCAAGCGCAGCAAATGGAAAAAGCCGTAGCCCAGCGCGTGCAGGAAGGCGTCGACAGCGCCGTCGATCTCAACAAAGCCAAGCTGAGCAGCGCCCGCGTGCGCCTCCACATGGCTGAGGCCCGCGGATCCGCTGATCTGCTGCGCCGTCATCTCGGCGAACTGACCGGTTTGCCGCTTTCCTCCATCGCAATCGCCCCCGAAACGATTCCCGCCCTGCCGCCGGTCTCCTCCGAAGACGACCTTGGCAGCCAAGCCGTGACTCTGAGCCCGGCCGTTCGCTTCGCCGAACAGCACGCCGTGGCGGAATCGATGCGGGCTTCCGCCGAGCATCGCGCGCTTCTTCCTTCCCTCGATTTCGCCGCCCAGTATGCACGCCTCTCCACGTACAACAATTACGACCAGTACTTCAAAACCTTCCAGCCGAACAATGTCACCATCGGAATGTCGTTCCGCTTTCCCGTGTTTAATGCGTCGCAGCGAGCGCGGGCCCAAGCGGCGGATGCCGAGGCTGTGAAGGCGCGAAAACAGGCGGAGGCCGCCCGCAACAAAGTCCATGAGGAGACGCTGAAACTCCAGCGAACCGCCGAGCAACTCGACGCCGCGCGGGAAGTGGCGCAACTGGAGTATCAGTTGGCTCAGTCCAGTCTTGACGCTGCGCAAATCAGGGTCGATGCCAAGACCGGCACCCTGCACGAACTGGCGGACGCCCGCGCGCAAGCCAACGAGCGGTATCTGGCTTTTCAGGACGCCGAATTCGAGTACCAGCGCGTGCGCCTAAGCCTGTTGCGGGCCACCGGCGATTTGGAGAAGTGGTCTCTACAAACGGCCGGAAAATAAGGCGGTCCGCAGTCAGCATCAGATTCCTGCGGTTCAATGCCGGAAACCGACGTTTGGCGTAGAAACTTTGCGATTTACCCCCGCGCTAAGGCATGCTTATAGAATCACTTCCTTGCTTCTGACGCAGTTTGGGGACGTACCTGGGATGCCAGCCACGGCCGAAGTGTAGGCGCGCCTGGAATGCTAAAATAGAGAATCAACCATATGCCTTTGAAAACACTGTTCTTGAATCCGCCCTCGTTTGAGAATTTCGATGGAGGCGCGGGTTCGCGCTGGCCCGCTACCCGTGAGATCGAGTCGTATTGGTATCCGGTCTGGCTCGCCTATCCCACCGGCATGCTGGAGGGTGCACGGCTGCTCGACGCCCCTCCCCATCACATCACGGCGGAAGAGACGATCCGCACTTGCAAGGACTACGAACTGCTGGTGCTCTTCACCAGCACACCCGGATTCCCGGGCGACGTCCGCATTGCCGAGGCTATCAAAGACAGCAATCCGCATATCAAGATCGCGTTCGTTGGACCGCATGTCAGCGTGCTTCCTGAAAAAGTGCTGCAGGACAGCAAGGCGATCGATCTCATCTGCCGCAAGGAATTCGATCACACGATCGTCGAATACGCCCAGGGCAAGCCGCTGGAAGAAATTCTCGGCATCTCCTATCGCAAGAATGGACAGGTCGTGCACAATCCCGACCGGCCGCAAATCGAGAATCTCGACGCCCTGCCACACGTAACCGACGTCTATCGCCGCGATCTCGATGTCCGCCGATACAACGTACCGTTCCTGCTACACCCGTTCGTGGCCTTGTACACCACGCGCGGGTGCCCGGCGCAGTGCACGTTCTGCCTCTGGCCCCAGACCCTGATGGGACACCCGTGGCGCAAACGTTCCACCGACGACGTGGCCCGCGAGATGGCTAAGGCCAAGGAATACTGGCCCTACGTCAAGGAATTCTTCTTCGACGACGACACCTTCAACATTCAGAAGGCGCGCACCATCGAATTGTGCGCCAAGCTCAAACCGCTGGGCCTCACCTGGTCGTGTACATCCCGCGTCACCACCGACTACGAGACTCTCAAGGCCATGAAAGACGCCGGATGCCGCCTGCTGATTGTGGGCTATGAATCCGGCGATCAGCAGATCCTCAAGAACATCAAGAAGGGCGCCACTGTCGAACGCGCCCGCCAGTTCACCAAGGATTGCCACAAGCTAGGCCTGGTCGTTCATGGAGATTTCATCCTGGGCTTGCCGGGAGAGACCCGTGAGACCATCAAGAACACCATCAAATTCGCCAAGGAACTTGATGTCGAGACGATTCAGGTCTCGGTGGCGCACGCTTATCCGGGAACCGAATTGCACGAATACGCGACCAAGAATGGCTTCATGACGGCGGAAAGCAAAATGGTCGATGACGCCGGCCATCAGATGGTGCAGATTGAATACCCCGGATTGCCTGCCGCTGAAGTCCTCGATTCCGTGCATCGCTTTTACGACGAGTACTACTTCCGCCCCAAGGCTGCGTACCGCATTGTGAGGAAGGCGATTTTTAACGGCTCTGAGCGCAAACGCCTGTACAAGGAAGCTCGGACTTTCCTCAAGTTGCGTGCCCAGCGCCACAAGTGGGTGGAAGAGCACCGCAAGGAAGAAGAAACTCCCGCGGTCGCACCTGCCAAGGCTTAGAGGATGTAGCGCGGACACTCTTGTCCGCGCCGCCTAGTGCGCTAGTACTACAGACACGCGGACAAGCCTGCCCTGAGCGCAGCCGAAGGGAGTGTCCGCGCTACACATTATGCCGCCGGAGTCCGATCCCCAGTGACGCTTCGAAAATACCTCGTGCTCGTGGGCATCACCGTGTTTAGTCCCATTGGTGATGCGCTGCTGACGCGTGGGATGAAAGAGATCGGCGGCATTTCGCTGCACAACCTCCAGAGCCTGATTCTTGCCATTCTCAACCCATGGGTGGCAGGCGGGATTGTTCTGCTTCTGGCGTTCTTCGCCTCTTATATGTCTGCCTTGTCATGGGCTGACTTGACCTATGTACTGCCTGCCACATCGCTCGGGTATGTGCTGGTCGCGCTGATCGCCCACTTCGGATTCCACGAGGCGATTTCGCCCGCGCGCTGGCTCGGCATTGCTCTGATCACGGCCGGAGTTGGCTTTGTGGCTGCCGGTCCCTCGATGACCACGGCCCACCCCCAACCGTTTCACCATGACCCAGTCTCGCAGGAGACAGAACTGTGAGGGATGCCTACGCCTGGCTCGCGATTGGCCTCATCGTGCTCGCCTCCAGTGCGGGGGACGTTCTTCTCTCCTATTCCATGAAGCGCGTGGGCGACGTCCACGAACTCCTTCAACGCCGCGGGTTGCTGGGCGTGATCGCACGTGTGCTTATGACGCCCACGTTCTTCCTCGCCCTCGGCGCCATGGCGGTAGCTTTCTACAGCCTGCTCTTTGGACTGTCTTGGGGAAACCTCAGTCTCGTCGTGCCGGCCTCCGCTTCTCTCACCTTCGTCGCCAATGCCTTCGCTGCTCGCATCTTCCTTCACGAGCAGGTAGGGCGGCGCCGCTGGATTGCTGCGTTTCTGGTGGCGGGCGGTGTACTTCTGATGGCGGCCTGAAACTAGATAAACAAATCCACCTGAACGATCTCTGTCTGGGCTTCCATAATCAGCGGCTTAGGATTGGTGTTTACCAGGCCTTCTTTGCCACGCTCCTGACAGGGCACTGCTCGGGGAACGGGGACATGCGGGCTTAGCACTATCCCTTGGAGTCCCTCGCGCTCGATTTCCGGCAGCAGCATTTCAGCTTCCACCTCACTTCGCGCAGCCCCCAACCCACTGGCTTGCAGTTTGGCCAGCCGCTCCACTACATCGGCAAGGATGTCTCTTCCCCGCTCGCTGAGGTGTACGAATTCCATGCCGATCGCAGCCCTGTCCCGAATTGCTCGCACCTGGCTCACCGCACGAAACGAGGCAGAATTGATGCGCACCACAATCTCAGTCCGTGCACCGCAGTCGAGAGCCCACGCTATCTCGACGCAGCATCCGCCCAGGCTCAGGTCGCGCACTCTCCCCGGAAGAAACAGACCGTTCGATGGAAGACCAACAATCTTTGCCTCGCCGCTACAGCCAAAGCGCGGGCTGCGACGGCGTTCCTTCGGAGTAGGCAACTTCATGGTCTTAAGATCGTATGGCGGAATAGAATTCTTGAGAATGGCGACAAGGTAATCTCAGAGCGAGGACCAAAGTAACTCAAGCGCATGACAACTACTCCGGCGAGAGGGGCGATTCCCCGTAAAACCTCATCCAAACAGCCGCATGAACCCACTCGCAGGAAGATCGGGCACCAGAAAGCGAACGGCCCCTCGACCGGCCACGTGGGTGATCGACTCCGCCGCTTGATAACCGCTGCGTACCGCGCCCTCCATGGTGGCTGGCCAACCCGTGGCGGTCCAATCGCCTGCCAGAAATACGCGCGGCCATGAGGTCTCCGGGCGCGGCCGGTACTCGTCGATTCCCGGGCGCGGCGAGTAGGTTGCATTCACTTCCTTAATCACTGTCGACTTCACCAGGTTTGCTGCGCGCGCAGCCGGAAAGAATTCACGCAGCTCCTTCAGCGCCATGTCAACAATATCCGTCTTCAACTTCTCTACCAGGCTCTTAGAGCTGCTTACCACCAGTTCCACGTAACTCCCGCCGCCACTCTCCCGCGCCCGGATGAGCCGCGATTTGTGAAACATCCATTGCACGGTGCGATCGAGTAGAACCGCGTGATCCAGGTCGCTGATCTCCCGGTCAAACCACAGATGAATCCCCGTGATCGGAGATGTCCGGAACTCCCCGAGCATCGCGGCGAGCGGCCCCGCCGCGGGCGTATCCGGCAACATGCGCGCTAACACATCGAACGGGACGGCCAGCACGAGGTAATCGAATCCCTGTTCTTCCCCATTGGCGGTCACGCGCACCTCCGACGTTTGTGCGCGAAACGACTCTACGCTGGTGCGAAGCTGGATCTCACCTGCGCGCGCCGCGACATAATCGGCAGCGGACGTGTACAGTTCGGTCAGCGGAATTGTTGGGATTCCCATCTCCCGCGCACTCTCCGATTTCATCGACTCGCGCACAACTTGGGCCGCATAAGCCACCGACACCAGTTCCAGGTCCTCGCTCAGCGCGCTCACTAGCACCGGCTTCCAGAAGCGCTGAATCGAGTTTTCAGTTTGTTTGTACCGGTGCAGCCAATCCAGGAACGCTTCGCCGCGATCGCGCAGAGGCACCGGCATCAGAGCGGCCATCGCGGCCGAGATCGCCAACTTGTCCGCCGCATCCAGGAACGGCAGCGATAGGAACGAGGGAGTGGTATGGAGCGGCGCCGGAAGAAATGATCTCTCCAGCACCGAGCTGCGCCCGCCCGGTTCCACGAACGTCATCCGGTCATACCAGCGGATATGCTTCTCTACATCAATCCGCCGGTAGAAATCGATGAGATTGGTGCAACAGCCAAACAAAACGTGCTGGCAATTGTCCACGATCTCGCCAGTGCCGGGATGTTGATAGGAGGAGGCGCGTCCGCCGAGAAATGGACGGCGCTCGAACAGGGTCACGCGGAATCCCGCTTCGGCAAGGGCGCACGCCGCCGCCAGACCGGCCAACCCGCCTCCCGCAATCGCGACTGTAGGAGCTTGCGCTGCTGAGGAAGACTGGGTCATCACAACATTCGCCGCAGGAATCCCTTTCCCAGGATGCTCAACTTCTCGCGCGTGGTGAGCTGCACGCGCTCGCTGAAAACGTCGAACTGGCGCAGCGCGATTTTTTCCAGCAACCGCCTATAGATCGTGATCAGTACCCACAGCGCCGGCTGGCTGTCTTCGTTCACCAGCGGGATCAGCTCTTCGCCCGCGCGATAGTACTCCCGCGCGCGTTCCGCTTCCATCGCCAGCAGCGGATGGATCCGCTCCAGATCCGGATATGCCAGATCCGCGGCTGAAAGCCCGAACTCTGCCATGTCCTCCACCGGCAGATACACACGGCCCATGGCGACATCCTCTTTGATGTCCCGGATGATGTTCGTCAGCTGAAACGCAAGTCCGCATTGCTCGGCCAGGGGCTCGGCTGCAGGATCGCGGTAGCCAAAGATTCGAATGCAAACCAGACCGACGACGGAAGCGACGCCATAGCAATACTGGCGCAACTCCTCGAACCTCTGGTACCTCGGCACCAGGGGTGGATAGGGGCCCAACTGCGGCGGGTCTTGGTCCAGGTCCGCAGCGGTGCCGTAGGCGAGCTGGTCAAGCAGCCCCAGCGGAATCTGGTACCTGCGTTGCGCGTCGGCCAACGCCAATAGCACCGGATCGTCCGTCGGCAGGCTTGCCAGCGCACGATGAACTTTGTCCAGCCACTCTGCCAGCTTGTTGCGCCGATCATCCGGGCTGAGCGAGTTGTCGTCCGTGATGTCGTCGCAACGCCGCATGAAGGCATAGACCGCGCTGAGCGCATTGCGCTTCCGTTGCGGAAGGACGAGGAATCCGTAATAAAAATTCTTCGCCGCCGAGCGCGCGATATGCCGGCACACCGAGTACGCGACGTTGAGCTGCGAACGAGTCGGCGCGAACTGGACCGGTGCGTTTCCCACGGCTGTGCTCATAGCAGCTTCCCCAGCGCGGCGCGCGCCACCAGCGCCAGTTTCCGCGCCTTCGAGATTGCCGGACGCCGGCCTAGAACGGCGTAGCCCTGGCGCTCGATCGCATGCAGGACCTCCATCCCGCCCCGGCTGAACAGCTCGATGTCAATCGCCAGTTCGCGATTGACCTTCGCCACCAACGGCATCCCCTGCGCAAACCATTCCCCCGCGCGCCTGACTTCAAACTTCATCATTTCGCGGAATGCCGGCGTGTTGTCGGAATTGCGAATCTCTTCTTCGCTCACCCCAAAACGCCGCAGATCCTCCAGCGGCAAATAAATGCGGCCCTTCGCAAAGTCGACGCTTACGTCTTGCCAGAAGTTAGCGAGTTGCAGTGCCGTGCAAGTGTAGTCTGAGAGTCCCTGCCTCTCCCCATCGCTGTATCCACACAGGTACAGCACTAGATGGCCGACCGGATTTGCGGAATACCGGCAGTAGCCAAGCAGGTCATGGAACGTCTGGTAGCGAGTCTCTGTCTGATCCTGCCGGAACGCTGCCAGCAAGTCTGAGAACTCATGCTTCGGAATCTCAAACCGGCGCACCGTCTCGGCCAGCGCCACGAAGACCGGATGCCGCGGGGAGCCGTCATAACACGTGTTCAGCTCCGACTCCCATTGATCCAACAGCTGCAGCGACTGGGCGGCATTTCCCACTTCATCGCCCAGATCGTCCGAAATCCGGCAATACGCGTACACGTTGAAAAAGTGCTGGCGCAGCCGTTCGGGAAGAAACCACGAAGCCACCGAAAAGTTTTCGTAATGCGAGCGCGCCAGGTGGCGGCAATATTCCTGCGCCTCCGCTTCCGTGGGAGCTTCTTCGGGAATCGCGTACTCCGGCGGAAGACTAGCCCAGCCCACTGATGGCGTGGCCGCGTGCTCCGACTCGGTTCTGGCAATGGACGACATTTCTCGTGGATCGTCGACTTTCACCAAAAAGGACACGAAGTTTCACGAAGGGGAACAGGATTCTGAATGGCGCTTTCCTTCGTGGTCCTTCGTGTCCTTTGTGGTTATAAACTCGAATTCTCAGTGACCGGGAATAATCGCGGTCTTGATATCCCCGTTGCGGTTCAGCATGTGCCGCAGAACGTCATGCAGCCGGGATAGTGGAGCCTCTCCGGTGATGTAATCCGTGCCACGCACCTTCTTCTCAGTAATCAGGCCGAACGCCCGGCGGACCGTTTCCGGCGTGTGATGGAACGTCGCCTTCAGTGTGATCTCGGAATAGTGCAGGCGATTCGTATCCAACTGCACCTTCGTTCCCGAAGCGCAGCCGCCGAAGAAGTTCACCGTGCCGCCCTTGCGAACCATCTGAACGGCCCACTCCCAGGCTTCCGGACGGCCGACGGCTTCAATCACCACGTCCGCCCCGCGCCGCTCCGGACTCAAGTCGCGCACCGCCTCGACCGCATCCTTCACCTGCGTAATCTGTACGACCTCGTGCGCTCCCTTGCGGCGCGCCAGCGAGACCTGCGAATCGCGCTTCACCACCGCCACCACGTTGCAGCCGATCGCCTTGGCCACCTGCACAAACATCAGCCCAATCGGGCCACCGCCGATCACGGCCACCGTGTCACCGATTTCCACTCCCGTCTCATGCAAGCCGCGCAACACGCATGCCAGCGGTTCGGTCATGGCCGCGTCCTCAAAACTCACATGCGAAGGCACTACCAGCATGTTGGTCTCAACAATCCGCCGCGGGACGCGAATGTACTCCGCATACGCGCCATTGTTGAACAGCAGATCTTCGCAGAGATTTCCCTGGTGCTTGGAACAGTAGAAGCACATTCCGCAGGGTGCGGAGTTCAATGCAACTACCCGCATGCCCTTCTTGAAACCCCGTACCCCCTCGCCCACTTGCTCGATGGTCCCCGCCAGTTCGTGCCCGAACAGTGCCGGCGGCACAATCATGCGCGCGTGGTAACCCCGCTGATACACCTTCAGGTCCGTACCGCAGGTGAGCGCGACATGCACTTTCACCAGCACTTCGCCGTCGCCCACTCGTGGAATCGGCACCCTTTCGATCTTGACGTCTTCTTTGCCGTAAAGGACGGCAGCCGTCATCTTTCCACTCACAGTTGATGTCCTTCCCATGCCCTCGACCCCAGCCCGCCAAAACCGGGCGTGCTGGGGGCCCCGACACTGCCCGGCTGGATGACAATCTTCATCGAGTCCGGTTGAGGA
>JAIQEY010000026.1 GCA_020073565.1 Terriglobia bacterium | reverse complement strand
GAGGTGATGTTGAACTCATTCCTCTCGGCCAGTAGCTCGCGTTTAGACCCTTGCTGACCTCACTCAGAAAGCGCCCTTGCGGGTTTGCTTTCTGGCGATCTTGCTCGGGCTCCGGGCTCACCGCCAACCGGATAAATCAGTCCAACGCCTCGGGACTCTATCCTGCCTTCGACATTAGTTCCTGTTCGCCTCAACCAGCGCTTAGCTATAGACCCTCGCCGACCCTCCCTGACTCACCTCGCGGTTATCAGGGTGACCTAAGCTTGAGCCCCGGACGCTGCACCAACCGGGAAAACTTCAGAACGTGTCAAAGAACGAGTATGTTTTTACTCTTCTTATTTTTAGCGTCAATCAAATTCTCGAACCTTTAACTTCTTATTCATCAATCGACTGCACGCCATCCACAAGCCCCTGACGCGAAAACTGTGCACCCGTCTCATCCGCCATCGCAAAGCCCCAATGTTCATGCGGTATCTTCGCTGTTTCTCGCAACCCGAGTTTCTCCGTTTCACGCCGTCGGGGAAAAACTCGCACTGTGCAAAACTGCACTCCAAGCGCGTAGATTCTGATGAGCTCCGCATCGTCGCTCTGGTTCTCACTCAGGCACTTACGCTTCCGCAGCCCGTTCCCTACAATTCCGCAAGGGAGTGTGCGATGACCATCTATGACCCTTCTCAACGCCGCGTGGTGGACTTGCATGGCGGAACGGCCCTGCGCCTTCTCGGCCTTGGCTTCATCGGATTGCTGATCGTGATCCTTCTGTTCTCCTCCGTTACCCGGGTCGACTCCGGCGCGGTCGGCGTCCTGACCTTATTTGGCCGAGTGACCGGCGAGGTTCTCCCCGAAGGACTCCACCTCATCAACCCCTTCAAAACCAATCACGAGACATCCATTCGCACGCAAGAAGTCAAAGAGACGGCCAGCGTGCCCTCCAGCGAGGGCCTCGTCATTGCGCTCGATACCTCGCTCATCTATCACCTCAATCCCGACAAGGCCGCCGAGGTGTACCAGAAGATCGGCCCGAACTACGTCGAAGTCCTGGTCGAGCCCAACCTGCGGTCCGCGATCCGGGAAGCCACCGCTTCCCACACCGCCAATGCGCTCTACTCCGGCGAGCGAGAAATGGTGGCCAAGCAGATCGTTGCTACCTTGACCGACTTACTGGGCCGGCGCGGAATCATTGTTGAAAGCATCCTGCTTCGCGACATCCAGCTGCCCACCACGCTCAAAGCTTCCATTGAATCCAAGCAGCAGGCCGAACAGGAATCGCTCGCCATGAACTTCCGCTTGCAGAAAGAAAAGCAGGAAGCAGAGCGCAAGCGGATCGAAGCGGCCGGCATCCGCGACTTCCAGCAGATCGTGGCCCAGGGCATCAGCGCGCAGCTGCTGGAATGGAAAGGCATCGAAGCAACCGAGAATCTGGCCAAGAGCCCGAATGCCAAAATTGTCGTGATTGGCGGCGGCAAGAACGGCCTGCCTCTGATCCTCGGCCAGTAATCAAATCCGATCGATGGAGCCAGGGCGTCCTCGCCCGGCCTTCCCATCTGTCATCCCGAGCGCCGCGCGCGGGAGCGAAGCGACTAAGCGCAAGTCGAGGGACCTTGTGTTTCTTCGCCCCTTCCCGCGATGCCGCTGATACCATACGCATCGTGCCCCCGCTTCTGGATATCCAGAACCTGACCATCCAATTCCCCCGCTCCAGTGTAGGGCGGGCACTCCTGCCCGCCCAGCAGCCGCATGCTGCCGCCGCACTAACCGCAGTCCGTAACCTGACATTCTCCATCGCCCTTGGAGAAGTCCTGGGTCTAGTCGGAGAATCCGGCTCCGGAAAATCCATCACCGCGCTCGCCATCATGGGCCTCCTCCCCCCCACGGCCAGCGTTTCCGGAAGCCTCACGTTTCAAAATGGCGAAGCCCATCCCACCAATCTCACGACTCTCCCCGCCGAACAACTCCGTTGCCTCCGCGGATCCCGCATCGCCATGATCTTCCAGGAACCCATGACTGCCCTCAACCCCGTCATGCGAGTAGGAGACCAGATCGCCGAAGCCGTGCTCGCTCACAATCAGGTTTCAAAATCCGCGGCATGGCGCCGCGCCGTCGAAGGCCTGCGCGATGTCGCCATCGCCGACCCCGAGCAGCGCGCCCGTAGCTACCCTCACCAGCTCTCCGGAGGCATGCGCCAACGCGTCATGATCGCCATGGCCATCGTTAACCGCCCGCAACTGCTCATCGCCGACGAACCCACCACCGCACTTGACGTCACCATCCAGCAGCAGATCCTCGACCTGCTCAACGATCTCCGCCACAAATTCGCCTTAGCCATGCTTTTCATCTCGCACGATCTAGCCGTCGTCTCCCACGTAGCCGACCGAGTCGCGGTCCTGTACGCAGGGAGCCTCGTCGAACTCGCCCCCCAAGCCGCCATCTTCAGCGCGCCCGCGCACCCCTACACACAGGGATTGCTCCGTGCGATTCCAACGCTCGCCACCAACCGCGCCCAATCGCTAGCAACCATCGAAGGCACCGTGCCCTCCATTGCCCACCTCCCGCCCGGATGTCCCTTCGAACCCCGCTGCCCCCACCGCATCCAGGCATGCATCGCAGAACTCCCGCCCCTGGTACAAGTAGCCCCCGCCCAATACGCCCGCTGCCCAGTTCTGCACTCTCATTCGTCCTAATCCGCTATACCGTGCCCGCGCAAGTTGCGCATATGCGCCATGTCCCTGTTTGCACCCGCCGGCTCCAACTACATAGGAGTCGTGGACATCGCCGCCGCTACCATCTGGTACACGCAGAAACTCGGCCTGCGCAAGGTCGATGTCGAACTGGACGACGGCGAAGGCTGTGTACCTCTCGGTTTCGAAAAGGGTGAATGTGCCATTTGCCTGGGACCACCCGGCCGCCCGACCGACGAACTGACACACATGCTCTATTCGTCTAGCCTGAAGAAGGCGCGAGAATTCCTGATGTCCCGCGGCGTAAACGTAGGTGATATTCAACAGGACCGCCAAGGCACCCACTACTTCGAAATGCGCGACTTGGAAGGAAACGTAATCGAGATAACCGAAGAAATCTAAGAATCCTCCCGGAGCTAGCAGCCAGAAGACAGCAGCTAGAAGCTGTCTTCTCCGCTATAATCCTCGCTTTGCCGTGAACATCCTCCTCCTCAGCGACATCCACAGCAACCTCGAGGCGCTCGACGCCTGCCTCGCCGCCGCTCCCGCCTACGACCTGGTCGTCAATCTGGGCGACACGGTCGGCTACGGCGCCAATCCCAACGAAGTGATCACCCGAGTCCGTTCCCTCGGACGCATCTTTGTCCGCGGCAATCACGACAAAGCCGTCAGCGGCCTCATGGACCTAGAGGACTTCAACCCCATCGCCGGCATCGCCACGCTCTGGACCCGCGAGCAACTCAAACGCGAGAATCTCGAATGGCTCCGCTCTCTTCCGCAAGGCCCCATTCGCCTGGACGAACTCCCCGGAATCCAATTCGTCCACGGCTCCGCTTCCGACGAAGACGAATACCTGGTTAGTGCCCGTGACGCCATCGAGCCGCTCATCACCGATTCCGTTCCCATTACTTTTTTTGGACACACCCACCTGCAAGGTGGATTTGTCCTGCAAGGCGATGTCAGTGAAAGCTACCGCCCCGGATATCGTACCGTCGGTCAGCCCGAATCCTCCGACTGGCCCCTTCGCCCCAACCGCCACTACCTCATCAATCCCGGCTCGGTCGGCCAGCCCCGCGACGGCGATTGGCGCGCCGCCTTCGCTACCTTCGACACCGACGCCCGCATCGTCTCCTTTTACCGCGTCCCCTACAACCTCAACATGGCCCAGCAAAAGATCAGCGCCGCCAACCTTCCGCAACGCCTGGCCACGCGCCTCGCCACAGGAAGATAGACTGATTTGGAAGACGATCAGTTGTTTCGGGAAATACTAGTCTGACTTTGGGTGGCGCTGCGCTTTAGCGCTGCGATGAAGCCTTGTTCTGATTCGCGGCTTTAGCCGCTGAGGTCAGGGCCGGACTTCCCTCGCGTCTTCCGCCCTTGAAAAGAAGTGGCAGTTATGAGATGCCTACGAGATACAGCTATGACGACTCGCTTTCCGATCCCGTTCCTGCTCTTTCCCCTTCTCCTAATCATATTCCTCGCAGTACCCTCACGCGCCGTCGCACAGCCCGGCGCGCAAGCCTCTCACCCCTCTCGCCGCGAGTTGCGTAAAGGCGCCAGCGCCGACGAACTCAAAGGCGAAATCCAGGTCAACGGCATCACTCGCACTTATCTTCTATACGTTCCGAAATCCATTACCCGAAACCATCCCGCCCCGCTTCTCCTCGTCTTCCACGGCGGCGGCGGCCACAACTACAACATGCCCCGCTTCACCGGATTCGACCATCTCGCCGCCGCGCGCGGCCTCGTGGTTGCCTATCCCGAGAGCGTCAACACGCACTGGAACGATACCCGCGCCCTGTCGCGCGCCGATGACGTCGCCTTCGTACGTACCCTGATCGCCGATCTCGAGAGCAGGTATCCCGTCGATCCCGCGCGCGTCTACGCCACGGGAATTTCCAACGGCGGGTTCTTCTCGCAACGCCTCGCCTGCGACCTCTCCCCGCAGATCGCCGCCGTTGCCTCCGTTGCTGCCACCATGCCCGAGACCCTGGTCCCGGTCTGCCATCCATCCAATCCCGTGTCGATCCTATTCATGCAAGGCACCAACGATCCGCTTGTCCACATCGAAGGCGGCAACGTAGCCCGCACACACGGACGCAACATCTCTCTGGCCGACGCCACTCAGTTCTGGGTCGATCACAACCAGACCGTGAAGAAGCCTGATTCCTCCGACCTCCCCAGCCACGATTCCAACGGCACCAGCGTCCACCGCGACGTCTACGCCGGAGGCAAACAGGAAACTGAGGTCGTCGTCTACACCATTCGCGGCGGAGGTCACACCTGGCCCGGCGGCCCGCAGTACTTCCCCGCCTTTCTGGTCGGCAAGGTCAACCACGACATCAACGCCAGCGAAGTGATCTGGGACTTTTTCTCTCGCCACGCCCGCCAGGAATGTTCTGTGAACCCGACCGTCTGTAATCCGACGGAGCAACCCACGATGTAAGATGTGGATAGAGTCGCTGAGTCTCGCTTTCCTCTGTGTCCTCTGTGTCCTCTGTGTCCTCTGTGCCCTCTGTGGTAAAGAATCTCCCAGCCCGCGAGTCCGGCGACTCCGGGGTAGGCAGCGCTCGTTGTAAACTCCCTCCATGGATCATCCGTCGGAGCATGTCGACCGCGCCACCGCCAAGTCAGGCGCTCACACCGCCCACGTCGACGGCGGCGCCCGCGGCAATCCCGGCCCCGCCGGATACGGCGTGGTAATCCACGATCCAGCTCATAAGAAAGTTGCCGAACTCAGCCAATACCTCGGTCATCGCACCAACAACTATGCCGAGTACAGCGGACTCCTCGCCGCTCTCCGCTACGCCATCGCCCACCACATCCAGTTTTTGAAGATCATCAGCGATTCCGAACTCATGGTTCGCCAGATGAAAGGCGTCTACAAGGTGCGTCACCCCGAACTCCGCAAACTCTACAACGAAGCCCAAAATCTGACCAGCCAGATCGAGCACGTCGAAATCCGTCACGCGATGCGCGAGCACAACCAGGACGCCGACCGTCTCGCAAACGAGGCCATGGACCGAGGCAAAAGCACTGCGAGGGCGGAACCCGAGCCGCGCATCCAATCTGATTTCACTCGCCGCTGAGCGAATTCCTCTGTGTCCCTCTGTGTCCTCTGTGGTTAGGAAGCACTTCAGAGCGCTATTTCAATCCTTCAACTAGGTAAAGATCAGAAAGTAGCCGGCGATAGCCGTACGCGTAGGCCTTGCCGCCCGGAGTCGGGAGAACCGGGCCGACGTATTCCACACCGGCGGGATCGGGCGGCATGAGTTGCTTCCACAAGGTCCGGCGCCCGCTGGCGATTTCCAACAAGTAAACTTTGGCAGGCAACTCGCCGCCGCGGTAGACGTATAACGAGCGACCATCGGCACTCCAGCCGACCGGAGCTTCTCCCGCCAGCAGACCCGGAATCGCCTTGGGCTCGCCCGAGCCGATCGGGAAGAAGTAACCCTTTTCGTCGGGCCCCACGCCCGCCACCTGTTGGCCGTCGGGCGACAAAGCAAACGAAAGCGCGTTGGTTCCTTCCGGACTGATGGCCTGGATCTTGTTGGTGGCAATGTCCTGGACATAGAGCCGCGCACCGTGATTCGACTCGGTTCCAGCAAAGAGAATCTTGGTCCCATCCGGAAACCAGCAGGCCGCGCTATGAATAATTCCGTGACCTTCAAGCGGCTTCGGTTCTCCGGCTCCGGTTGGGAGAAGGAAGAGGTCCGTTTGATTGTCGCCGCGGCTCGACAGAGCCCACTTTCCATCCGGAGACAACGCCAGCGATTGGCCGTCTCCCAGTCGAACCGCCGGCGAACCATCCGTCTTGCGAAGGTAAACAGCGTAGCTGGGTCCGCCCGCTTCTCCCTCTTCGCGGAACAAAAGAGTCTTGCCGTCGGAAGACAGAGTCACCGGATACGACCAGTCCAGCCAAGTGAAGTCGTGTTCCGACACGTCGTCGGCGGCATGGACAATCAGACCTCGCCTCCAGTTGTCACGGGCCAGAAGAACTCGGCCGTCAGAGAGCACATCCTGGAGCGTCAGGTCAGCAGGTACTCGGGTCACCAGTCGCGTTTTTCCCGACAAACTCACGGAGTAGAGAGCGCGATCGATTCCCATTTGGGTCGCGGTAAACCAAACCTCGTTTCCAGCCGGTGACCATGCAAGGCCAATCCCGCCGCCGCCGTAGAGGTCTGTCAGTTTCTTCTTCTTGCCGCTGAGGTCCACCACCGCGACGCCCGCGATCGAGTCACCCTGGATCGGATGGTCCAGGAAAGCGATCATGTCGCCACGGCGAGAGATGCGCGGATGGCTGATCCAGCCCCCAGTCTCGTAAAGCACTTTGCCGATCGGATACTCCAGCCGGTTCCGTCCCCCCACATCGCGCACCACCGCCAACTGGGTCCCGTCCGGAGACCAATCGGCCCACTGCACATTCTCCAGCACTTCACGCGGAGCGCCGCCCACCAGCGGCATGCGTGCCAGTGTCCCGCTGAAAACTTGTGATTTGATCTGCTGGCTGCCGAGCAGGAGCGCCGTGTCTCCGGTGGAAGAAATCCCCAGGATCTCGGCCCCGGCAACTCCGACAGGACGGGCTTCGGGCGTGCCAACCCGCGTGGTAAAGACTTCCACCGGCCTGCCCTCCCATGCCGCGCTGTACACCACGGTCTGCCCGTCAGGCGCGAACCTGGCCATGCGGATCGTCCCCCGGCGATAAGTCAGAAGATGATAAGCAGGGGCAACAGTGGGCCCTCGGTACTGGACCAGGAAGAACGCCATCCCCAGTGCCGCAAGCAGCGCGACCCCGGCCGCCACCAGCGCCCGCCGGTAACGACTCGGTGAAACCATGTTTCCCGCAGCGGGCGGGGTGGGCTTGGTCGGCACGGATGCCGTCTGTTTCGAACCACCTTCGGCCTGCAGGCTCGTCGAAATGCGCGACGAATCCAATTCTCGTTTCAGACGCCTCAGATCGCCGCGAATCTCGGCGGCACTCTGATAGCGCAACTCCACATCCTTTTCCAGGGCCTTGCTGATGATGCGCTCCGGTTCCGGCTGCAGGTCGGGATTCAAGCGGATCGGAGCAGTGGGAGCACGGTTGAGAATCGCTTCCGTAATGACGCCTTGGGTCTCGCCACGAAAGGGCAGTTTGCCGGTCGCCATCTCGTAGAGCACCACTCCAAAGGAAAACAGGTCCGTGCGAGCGTCGAGTTCCTGACCACGCACCTGCTCCGGCGACATGTAGGCCACCGTTCCCAGCGCCGTTCCCGGACTTGTCAGGTCGAGCGCAGCTGCATCGGCCATCGTCTGGGAATCGCCGCTGACTGATTTGCTTGCGTCGTCCGTGATCTTGGCCAGTCCAAAGTCCAGGACCTTCGCGTGCCCACGCTTGGTGAGAAAGATGTTTGCCGGCTTGATGTCGCGATGGATGATCCCTTTGGCGTGCGCGGCATCGAGCGCGTCCGTGACTTCGATGGCCACCGCCAGCCAGCGCTCGATTTCGAGAGGCCGGCCTTCGATCAGATGTTTGAGCGTGGTCCCGTCGAGATACTCCATCGCGATGAAGGATTGCCCTTCATGCTTTCCAATCTCGTAAATCGTGCAAATACCGGGATGGTTCAGGGCAGAAGCAGCCCGGGCTTCGCGCCGGAATCGCTCCAGCGCGTGCGCGTCGGGAACCGCTTCATGAGGAAGAAACTTGAGGGCGACGAAGCGCCCCAGTTCGGTGTCCTCGGCCTTGTACACAACGCCCATCCCGCCGCCACCCAACTTCTCGAGGACCCGGTAGTGCGAGACGGTTTGGCCAGTCATCGACGGGTTATGGTAGGCGGGATGCTGGACCAAGTCAACGGACTTTGCAGAACTGTTTCGTCCGGCCCCCGTTTTCGAGGTCAAAGGGATTTCCGGTTGACACGGCCTCAGTTATTTTGTAATCATTCTCATCCGATAATGATGCGTCTCACCCATGAACAGTTCCGTGAACTCGCGGGGAAGCACTGTTTAGCGGTCACGCACCAGCGCCAGGTGGTCTACGAGGCCGTCGTCCGAAAACAAGAAAAAAACATGACCATCGATGCGGGCCGTCCGGTCGGTGACAACCAGAATTCCCTGACCGTGGGTCCCCGCGGTCCCATCGTGTTTGAAGATTTCCTGCTCTTTGAAAAGATGGCGCATTTCAATCGCGAGCGGATCCCCGAACGGGTCGTGCATGCCAAGGGCTCGGGTCTTGATTTTGGGTGGCGCAGTGCTTTGGTGTGTGCGTGAGAACTCGTTTTCGGGCGATTCGGCGGAAAGAAACGCCCGAGAATTGAACCCCGGAGAACCCCGGAGGGGTGATCCAGTTTAGCCCAGCGCTTCAGCGCTGGGAAAAGCGGAAGAAATGATTCAAGTCCCGGAGGGACGACCCAGTTCTCGCGCACACTCTTTAGCACTGCGATTCTTGGCTTATCTTCGGCTGGGCTCCAGCCCCTGCGGCCAGGCTGCCGCTCAGAAAACACTTTTTCCGCAAGTTGTATGGCACATCTTGAACTCTTGGCGGTATGACACAAGTTGGACTGGAAACCAGGGTCCTCCTGGCTTTCAGTCCAACTTCTTTTTGCTTCACGATTCTGGGCGCATGCCGACCATCCGCGCCAAGCCGGCTCAATATCTGTAGTTCCCCGCCCCACAGAATTTCACCAAATTGAGTTGCAAATGTACTGGGATGCGGCGAGAATCACGCCCTCTCGCCATGTCCACATCCACGGTGCTCGAGCGCAAGGGACTCACGCTCAAACTCTCGGTGGTTCTCGCCCTGCTGGGAATTTCCGTCTTCATCAACTATATCGACCGCGGCAATCTCTCCATCGCAGCACCCATGTTGAAGGATGAGCTGGGCATTTCCCCAGCGCGTCTGGGCGTGCTGCTCTCCGCGTTCTTCTGGACCTATGCGTGTTTGCAGCCCGTATCCGGCTGGCTCGTAGACCGGTTGAACGTCAACTGGGTCATCGCTGGAGGATTTTTTCTCTGGTCCGCCGCCACCGCCGCAACCGGGATCGTTCACACCTTCGCGATGCTCTTCATGGTGCGTTTGATCACCGGGATCGGAGAATCTGTCGCATTTCCCTCCTATTCCAAGATCATCGCTCTGCACTTCCCGGAAGAGCATCGCGGCCTTGCCAATGCGGTGATCTCCTCGGGACTGGCCCTGGGCCCCGGATTCGGCATGCTGATGGGCGGCATGCTGATGGCAAGATTCGGCTGGCGCCCCTTCTTCATCGTGCTCGGACTGGCCAGCCTGCTTTGGCTTGTCCCCTGGGTCATGTGGATGCCGAAGGCACGAGATGCAATCCATCTGGACAAGGCAGGCGCCCCGAGCCTGCTTGAGTTCCTGCGGATGCGATCCGCTTGGGGAACATGTGTCGGGTTGTTCTGCGGTAATTATGTAAGCTATTTCCTGATCACCTGGCTGCCTTTCTACCTGGTACGCGAGCGGAACTTCACCATGGACCGCATGGCCAAGATCGGAGGAAGCGCATATCTGCTGGCGGCCTGCTTCTCCACATTGTCCGGCTGGCTTTCCGACCGCTGGATCATGGCCGGAGAAACCCCCACTCGCGTTCGCAAGACGTTTGTCGGTGGAGGGATTGCGCTTGCCGGGATTTTTCTCGGGCTGTCCGCCGTCAGCGGACCAGTCGCTTGCGTCGCCCTGCTCTTGTTGGGTGTGACCTTTTTCGGAGTTTCCGCTTCCAATGTCTGGGCCATCACACAGACGCTCGCGGGCCCACAAGCTGCAGGCCGGTGGACAGGTTTCCAGAACTTCATTGGCAATCTTGCAGGCGTTGTCGTTGCGGCAATCACGGGATTCGTCGTGGATCGCACCGGGCATTTCTACTGGGCGTTCGCAATCCTGACCGCCATCGCTCTCACCGGTACAACGTCCTGGTTTTTCCTCGTCGGACCAGTAGAGCAGGCAGCCTGGCACACGAAGCCCCGAGCCGTACCGCTCTTCCATCGCTGTTGACAACCACGTCGCACCCCCGAGACCCGCCTGGCGACTGGCAATCTGCAACCCGCAATTGTTCCAATCCTGTGCACCCCTTGTGCAAATTCCGCCCGCCGTCGATCTCTTCACTCCTGCGCAATTCCACCCACTCCTCTCAAACCCCCCGACTCGTGCGCACACTGCGTGTGCCTTCATCCCCGCCTTGATCTCGATTCATCACATCAATTTTTCGAAGAAGAATTCCACCGTTGCACAATTCTTTTGTAATTGACCCTCCTCCCGCAAGCGCGTACAGTCACCTCACTTCGCGCGACCATCCAGCCAGCGGCCAAGCAATGCCGTAAGAAGTTTTGTGCCCGGAGTTCGCAATCGAGCGCGAGCCGAGCAACGAGAAACCAGCAACTGGAGCATAGCGACTGATCCGCCCTCCCCCGAGGGGTGAGAATTATGAATGTTGAAAGCCCATGGAATATCTACCGCACGCGCTTCCTCGTGCGCGCTCGTCAACTTACCGAACCTCTCCTGTTCACCGACGCTCTCGGCCGTGAACAGTCCGGCCTCCCGGGCGACTACCTCGTCGAGTCTTCTCCGGGGTTTCACCGCATCACCCCACGTGCCATTTTCGAAGACATCTACGTACCCCTCGCACCGTCGCAGCCCTATTCCACTCCGGCCCCTCGGGCCTCGACCAATTCACCGTCATCTGCGGTCGATGGCTGGAGCGCCCGTGCCTCAACCACGGATTCCACCCGCGCTACAGCCTGGAGCGGATAAGGTGGCCCGGCTAGAGGCAAGCGTTCCAAGCTCGCAGCTCGTAGCTCACGGCGGGTTTTCAACCAGATTCCCCCTACAACTTTCGGGCCACAATATGTGGTATTTCCCTATTGACAGACACAACAGGCGGGAGTACTTTAAGCATCCCAGAGCACTTTTTTCGGACACCTCTTTATGAAGGAGGCGACGACCACAAAACAGGGGCGACTCTAGGTTCAGGTGACTCCGCGTCTCCCCCTTCACGGAAACCATCCCCCCGAAGTGGATGGAAAGTTAGCGGTGACTTCCCCCGGTCTGGCCTGGCCAGACATCCCCTCGGGGGGCTCATCATTTAAAAGAAAGCGGAGAGGCTGCTCCCCGACCGGTTCAGCTTTGTCCGCACGATTTAGGAGCCCCGATGGAAGGTTTGATCCAACTCGTTGCCGCTTCGTTTATCCGTCATGGCATCGAAAGCCCAGCCACCGGCGATTCGCTGATTACCCAAGCGATCCGCCCCGCCGAGCCAACCCTCACCACCGCGCTCCCCGAACACAACTTTCGAAAACGTACCCAGTCGGATCCCGCGCCGTAGCGCCGGCGTCCCGCCGGCTGTCGAGCGGACAACTCATTCCGCTCCATGCTGACGTTTACGCCGAGATTGCTCTTTTGCCGAATGGCTTCGTATCGGGGCATCGCTTTAAGCGATGCCGCGAGTCGCCCATTTTCAGCGGCCCCTTGAGGGGTGGCCGTTGCGTTTTCTTGTTTTCAGCAGTCTGTCGAGCCATGCCGCTCAAACGTCACAAAGATAGGGTTCGCAGCTCATATGCAAGACCGATTCTCTTCCGCAATCATCTAATTTAGGAGAAGGAAATGCCCGAAGTGCGCGACCAAATCAAAACCCAGCCCGCGACCACCGCGAATAACAAGAAGAAGGCCTCCGGCCTCACCTTCCGTCGCTTTTTCACCAAGTCCGGCGTTTCCCCATACAGCGAAGTCGAATGGGAACTCCGCACCGCCCAGATCACCGACTCCCAGGGCGGCATCATTTTCGAACAGAAGAACGTCGAAGTCCCCAAAGACTGGTCCATGACCGCGACCAACATCGTCGCCTCCAAATATCTTCATGGACAGGTCGGCACCGACGAGCGCGAGACCGGAGTGCGCCAACTGGTCGCCCGCGTAGCCGAAACCATCCGCGACTGGGGTACGAAAGACGGCTACTTCCGCAGCAACGAAGACGCGTCCGCGTTCCACGACGAACTCGTCCACTTGCTGATCCGCCAATACGCCGCCTTCAATTCGCCCGTCTGGTTCAACGTAGGGTGCGACCGCATCGAGCCCAACTCCGACGCCACCAACTGGCACTGGAACTCCACCACCCAGCGAGTCGAATTCGGGGCCACCGGATACACGCGCCCACAGTGCTCGGCCTGCTTCATCAACTCCGTGCACGATTCGCTCGATTCCATCCTGACCCTGGCGAAAACCGAAGGCATGCTCTTCAAGTGGGGCAGCGGCACCGGCACCAATCTCTCCCCGCTGCGCTCCTCCACCGAAGTTCTAAGCGGCGGAGGCACGGCCAGCGGCCCGCTCAGCTTCATGAAAGGTTTTGATGCCTTTGCGGGCGTAATCAAGTCCGGAGGCAAGACGCGCCGCGCCGCCAAGATGGTCATCCTGAACATCGACCATCCCGACATCGTCGACTTCATCGACTGCAAGTCGAAAGAAGAAGCCAAGGCCCACGCTCTGGTAGCGCAAGGCTACGACGGATCGCATCCCGATTCCGACGCCTACAGCAGCATCTTCTTCCAGAACGCCAACAACTCCGTCCGCGTCACCGACGACTTCATGGTAGCCGTGATGCGCGACACCGATTTCTCCACCCGAGCCATAGTCGACGGCCGAGTAGTCAACACCTACAAAGCCAAAGACCTGCTCCAGAAAATCTCCGAAGCCACCTGGCACTGCGGCGATCCTGGCATGCAATACGACACCACGGTCAACCGCTGGCACACGTCGAAGAACACATCCCGAATCAACGCCAGCAATCCCTGCAGCGAGTACATGTTCTTAGACGACTCCGCCTGCAACCTGGCCAGCCTGAACCTGCTGAAGTTCGCGCCCAACGGCACGTTCGACGTAGAAGCCTATAGGCACGCCGTCGACGTAGTGATCACCGCGCAAGAAATCCTGGTAGACAACGCCGGATATCCCACCGAACTAATCGGCAAGAACTCGCATGACTATCGCCCGCTAGGCCTGGGTTATGCGAACCTCGGAGCCCTGCTCATGGCCGCCGGCCTTCCCTACGATTCCGACGCCGGACGAGACTACGCCGCCTGCGTAACTGCCATCATGTGCGGCCAGGCATATCTCCAATCCAGCCGCATAGCCGAGTTATGCGAACCGTTAGGCCCAGTAACTGACACAGTACAAACTCGTCTCGGAGTTACCAAAGCCGAGAACATGCCCGGAGCCGCCTGTCCCGGTTATTACATCAACCGCGAGCCGTTCTTAGATGTAATAAGAATGCACCGCGCCAGCGTGAACAACATCAACAAATCAAACGTCCCCGCCCCAATCTACGAAGCCAGCAAGCAGTGCTGGGACGAAGCCCTCTCCAACGGAGAAAAACACGGCTACCGCAATAGCCAGGTAACCGTTCTAGCTCCAACCGGAACTATCGGCTTCTTCATGGATTGCGACACGACCGGCATCGAGCCCGATCTGGCACTGATCAAGTACAAGAAGCTGGTTGGCGGCGGGATGATTAAGATCGTCAACAACACGGTGCCGTCGGCGTTGTTCAAGTTGGGATACACGCATGAGCAGACGGATGCGATTGTTTCTTACATCGACGCTACTGGAACTATTGAAGGTGCGCCTCATGTGAAGGACGAGCATCTGGCTGTGTTTGATTGCTCGTTCAAGCCGGCCAAGGGCACTCGGTCGATTCACTACATGGGACACCTGAAGATGATGGCGGCGGCGCAGCCGTTTATTTCGGGTGCGATTTCGAAGACCGTGAACCTGCCGGTTGCGGCGACGGTCGAGGAAGTCTCCGAGGCCTACATTCAGGCCTGGAAGTTGGGGTTGAAGGCGGTGGCTATTTATCGCGATGGATGCAAGCAATCCCAGCCGCTGTCGGCGGCCGGGACCAAGACCGCGCAGTCCGGAAACCAAGCGGGCGAGGGCGCCCGCCCCACACAGACCGCTATAGAAGAAGACAATCTCGACGCCCCGCCCCGCGCCGTCCGCCACAAGCTGAAAGAAGAGCGCATGGCGGTCACGCACAAGTTCAACATCGCGGGCCACGAAGGCTATATCATTGTCGGCCTCTATCCCAGCGGCGACCCGGGCGAGATCTTCATCAAGATGGCGAAGGAAGGCTCGACCGTCTCCGGCCTGATGGACAGCTTCGCGCTGGCTGTCTCGATCGCGCTGCAGCACGGCGTATCGCTAAAGCTGCTCTGTGAGAAGTTCGCGCACATGCGCTTTGAGCCCAGTGGCTGGTCGAACAATCCCGACATCGGCTTTGCCAAGTCGGTCATGGACTACATTTTCCGCTGGCTGCAGCTCCGTTTCCTGAGCGGACAGCAACAGTTGCTCTTCGACAACCTGCGTCCGAAGTCCTGGTCCGCACCGGAAGGCGTCGGCGATCTGAACGGCTCCGCTGAACCCAGATCCGAAAGCCGGGAGCCACGTGCCGGTTCCGTCCACGCCGCCGACGCGCTCGCCGGCATGATCGACCTGGGCGACGCCCCCAGTTGCAGCGTCTGCGGCTCGATCATGGTTCGCAACGGCAGTTGCTACAAGTGCATGAGCTGCGGGAGTACCAGCGGCTGCTCGTAATTGGATTGGATTAGGGGGTGGGTGCGTCGTGGCGCCCATCCCTGATTGTTCGACGTTTTGTAGAAGTCAAAACTGGATTTTGCGCCACTGACGTAGATTCGACTGTCCCTAGGCTCCAGCCGTACTCCCGCCAGCGTGTAGCTATCCATAATCAGGTGAGGGGATCATGGCTGTTGCTTCGGCTCTCTCTTTTGCGCGGGATTTCACGTCTGTGCTTGACGGATTGCTCTTCGAGGTGTGCGAGGAGCTCCAACTAACCTCTGCCAGACACGACCAGGCCGTCGAACGGTACGAGACACTGGGCGACTTACTCGAGAGTGAAGGATCTCCCTTTCATCGACTTCGCCCAAAAATTTACCCGCAGGGGTCGATGGCGCTAGGGACCACGGTGAAACCCATCGAAGGGCCGCATGACCTCGATTTCGTGCTTGAGCTTTCTCTTGCCCACCACCAGGTCGATCCGATGCGGTTGATCGATTCCCTCTATAGGTTCCTGCATGCGCACGGCGTCTACGGCCCAATGACCTCGCAGAAGAACCGCTGCGTACGTATCGAATACACCAACGACTTCTACATGGATATTCTGCCTGCCTGTCGGAACGGGGCCGGAACAGGAACCTGCATCAAGGTTCCGGACCGCGCCTTGCGAGGGTGGAGTGACAGCGACCCCAGAGGGTACATCGCGTGGTTTGAAAAGCAATCCAGGGCTATCTTCATCGGCCGTGTGCTCGACAAGGCTGAGCCTGTTCCAGCACAAGAAGCAGTCGGGGAGAAGAGGGCGCTGCAGCTCGTCGTGCAACTGCTTAAGCGGTGGCGAGATATGTACTACGCCGAAGTAGATGCAGCCCTGGCACCCATTTCCATAGTCCTGACGACGCTGGCTGGGAACACTTACAGGGGAGAGCGGTCCGTCAGCAGGGCGCTCGACGCGGCATTGAGCGGAATTCTGGGGCTCATCGATGTCGCTCGCAGCAGAGGTGAGCGCCTCACAGTCTGGAATCCTTCGCCGAACGTCGTCGAGGACCTGAGCGAGCGCTGGAGCGGGAACGCCGCTGCATACGGAGCTTTTGAGAACGGTATTCGTGATTTCCACCGCCGCTGGGTACAGCTAATTGCACGAAAGGGGAGCGTCAATACAGAGCTAGAAGCATTGTTCGGCGAACCTGTGAAGACCGTGCTGAGGAAACAGGCCAGGAGGCTTCAGGAGGACCGGATGGCGGGCAGGCTCGGTATTACCAGCGCGGGACTTATTACGTCGGTTTCTGACGCCAAGGTTCGCATGGTGCCGAACACATTCCATGGGTCGGAGTAGCTACCTACGACAGAAGCCACTAACGCTGATACAGCAGCGCTATTTTCTGGCTGCCAGATTTCCGGAATTTCTCGCTCAGATACTTGGCAACCGGCTGCGCTGCGTGGGCGAGTTCCAGCCCTCTGCGATCAGTGACAGGTACACAGTCGAGTTGTTGTACGAAATTCCGCGTCATCCGAAAGTGCATGTTTTGCGTCCAAAGCTCCGGCTTGCCAGCGGGTGTCACCGGCTGCCTCACGTGTTCAAGGGGAATCAGCTCTGCCTGTACCTGGAAGGCCAGTGGCGTCCGGATATGAGGATCTCCGACTACATAATCCCTTGGATCTCAGCATGGCTGCGTTTCTATGAGGTGTGGCTAGCCACTGGCTTTTGGGAGGGTGGCGGAACCCATCCAGACTGGCCTCAGCACAAATCCGCATGAAGAAAAGGTCAAGCACCGCCGGGAGGTCCTATACGGACCAGACCCTGAAATTACTCTGGGGCCGTGCCGCTGGCCGATGCGCTGTGCCGACTTGCCGCATCGAGCTGTACGTTGACAAGAACGAACATGATCCGATCGTGCCCATAGGCGATATCGCCCATATGCACTCCCACTCTGACTCTGGCCCACGGGCGCTGTCGGTCCTTTCCGCCAAGCAGCGAAACGACTACGAAAATCTGATTCTGCTCTGCAAGAACTGCCACTTCAGACTCGACGGCCAAAAGAACACAAATACGGTGGAAGTGATTTGTCAGCTCAAGTACAACCACGAAGCCTGGGTCAGAGCATCGCTGCCCGAGCGTGGTAAGAGTCGCGTTGGGTGGCACGCGATTGCAATTGGTGAGGACCAGTGGCCGATCGACAGTCTGACTTTTGATGCAGCGTTATCGCCCGACTACATGGTCAATGCCCCGGAGCGACTCAATGCCACACTTGACGAGAACGGTTGGCCTGATGTGGCTCGGCGAATCCGCGCACAATTGGGCGCTGTGCTTCGCGAGGGCGACAGCTTCGAAAGAATGATTGCAGTTTTCGCACTGGCGCGAGTAACGGCGTGCCTGTATGCGGGATATGTTCTAACGAATCGGCCCACCGTGCAGCTGTTTCAGTACCACAGGGACGAACACACCTGGGTCTGGCCAACGAATGGGAGGGCCGCATCCGGCCCACAATTGTCAATCGAAGGAAGTGCCAATCCGGAGCACATCTTATTCGCATTCGAACTGAGTGCAAGGGTGGATGCCCAGCCACTGTTGAGCAACCTGCCATCCGCTTCACTTGTCAGAATCGCCATAGATTCTCCGACGACACGCTGGCTCCAGCATCCTCTACAGCTACGCGACCTCGGAGGTCTTGCGCGGGATACATTCGAGAGTGCTCTTGCGCGCTCTCTGCCGTCGACTGTCTGGCACATCCTGTACGCCGGGCCAGCACCGGGGGCAGTGATAGTCGGCCAACAGCTTAATCCAACCATGACCCCAAAAACGCAGTTGTACGAGTACGTTCACCCGAATCATGTGCCGAGCCTCGTCATCAACGGAGAGAGCTAGGCTTGTCGTCCGTGCCCGCCCTTTCGCGACTTTCGCTAGGTGGATTCCACGGCCCACCCTCTCGGCAAACCTTAAACTTGGACGGTATCGACACGCGGACAGGAATGTCCGCGCCCCACGGGAACGCGGGGCCGTCTAGGCTCAGGGCTTTCGGTCGTCCCTCCGGGGCTGTGTCTGGGATGGCGGGGTGTCCTTGCTCTCGCTTTTTCGAAAGGTGAGATTCCAGGTTTCTGTCCCGGTTGGGATTCTGTGAACTCCGGGTCGGGTGCGCTTCAAAGCGAACCCCCAGCCAAGGGGCTAAAGCCCTCCTCATTTCCGTCTTAGACGCGGGCCTAAAGGCCCGCTCTTCCACCCAAACAAAACTGCGGCGTGACCCCGGGCCTAGAAGGGCCTGACTGTTCCGCAAATTCCACCGCCCGAGGAATCCTCTGACCCCGACGCTGGCCTTCGCGTCACCGTGGAAGAGCGGCCCTTTAGGGCCGCGTTCGATGCATTCGAAAGAGGCCTTTAGGCCCCGTGGTCGCCCTGAGCCGGGGCTAAAGCCCCTCATTTCTTACCTCAACGCCGGCCTGAAGGCCGGCTCTTCCACGAAAATTGAACAATTTCGACGTGACTGCACTCACATCTTTTGTTGATCCGACAAGACTACCCTCCGTGGATGGAGCGCACGTTTTTCATCACCTCCGTGACCGCGCAACGCAGAGCGGTTTTTCAGCGCACCGCTGCCGCTGACCTGCTCGTTGATGTCTTCCTGCACTACCGCGAACAGGGGAAATATCTGCTTCATGATTTTGTCATCATGCCCGACCACTTTCACGCTCTGATCACGCCCGCGTCCGAGATATCGCTGGAGCGGGCGGTCCAGTTCATCAAAGAAGGATTCTCGTTTCGATTGAAGTCAAGTCTTCCGGTGTGGCAAGAGAGCTTCACGAATCATCGAATCCGGGATGACGAGGACTTTGCGCGGCATCGCGAATATATTCGGATGAATCCGGTGCGGGCGGAGTTGGTGCGGAGAGCAGAGGACTATCCGCACTCGTCGGCTTCGGGAAAGTTCAGGCTCGATCCAGCGCCGCCGGGGCTAAAGCCCTTCTTGGAGCACCATCAAACGCCGGCCTAAAGGCCGGCTCTTCCACGAAAACCATCAAACGCCGGCGGGTTCCCCACGGCACATTATTATTTCTTCGGCGGTGGCGCTGTCCGGGGCGCGGGCTCGCTGCTTGGAGGAACGATGTTCTTCAGCCGCATGTAGGTGACGAGGTTGCCGTAGTGTTCCATGTTGTGCATGTTGTTGACCGTCAGCGTGGCTAGTTTCGGTGCGTCGTTTCCGAAGAGTTTCACCATTTGAGTCGCGGACGCGTCGGTCATGCCGTCGTAGGCCTTGTCGCAGTAGGCGAAGGCGTCCTTGAGTGCGGCGATCAGATCGGCTTTCGAGGTTTTGCTCTGCTCGATGTTCGGGGCGGGATTTTTCTCGCCGAGTGCGATGGAACAAAACAGGTACTGTGCGTCGGCCACGTGTCCAACGATCTGGCCGAAGCTGCGGACCGCGTCCGTGGGCTTAAAGCTGTAATTCTCCTCGGGCACTTTTTCGGCGGAGCGGAGCAGGATATCTTTCACCCGTCCGTAGGCCTTCTTATTCCATGTGCTGAGCGGATTGTCCGGGGCCGGAGCGGCAGCGGCTTTCGGCGGATTTTCCTGGGCCAAGGCGACGGCGGCGGTCGCAAACAGACAGATCAGAAGTGTTCGCATTGGTTCTCCTCCTGGGAGATCTCATGGAGCATACGACAACCCGAGCCCCAGAGTCCGACTTTTCTAGCCGGTGAGAGTTCGGGTAAGGGCTCACGATGGCGGGTTTAGTGTGGCGCGACGGGGACGCTGCGGAAGGCTATGATTTTCCCGTTTTCGCACGTCAACTCCCAGATTTCGCCCGTCTGCTGGTTGAGAAGGAGAGTGTGCGAATGGGTTAGACGTCCGTGGACGTGAACCGGAACATTCGTGATCAAGTATTTGTTTGGAGGCACTGGAGGCAGCGGCGGACGTTCGATGTCCCAGGGTTTGAAGAGCAGGGTATTGAGGCAAACCAGGACCGCAATGCAGGACACAAGGAAAGGGATGATCGCGGAGTAGTGAAAAAAATCTGACTTCGTATTGGCGTTTTTAATCTGTTGTTTGATTTTGTCGATTTCGGCTTGATCCTTGTGTTCCGCCTCCGCGTCTTTGCGTTTCTGCACCAGTTGTTTCAAGGGCAGCAATTGCCCGACATAACAGACGCCAAAATAGATTGAGACGAGAAAGCCAATAAAGGCGACGAAGAACGCAATCTTGGCGGAGGGTGGAAACTTAATCAGCCAATCGAGTTTCGCCAGAGCGCCCCCGATGGCGGCGCCCGAGAGTCCTACCAGCCAAATGCCGCCCTGGCGAGCCTGGCTAATCGGATCATCCGGTTCCGGCATGCTGTCCCCTCCTTCGATCACACGGCAGCCCTATTCGCGCGCGCCAGCCTCTTCCGACCGCGTCAAGATGACGTGGCGCCACAAGCGGTCGGCGTGCACGGGATCCGGCACAATCCATTTCTTGATCCATTCCCAAATATCCGTGGCGTCGAGAACTTGTCCTTGTTTCTGTTGCAGCAGGGCCGACCATTCGGCTAGAGCCTGGATGCGTCGGGAAGGCGGCACCGGAGTCTTGCGGGCATTAAGTTGAACGGTGACGGACAGGAGCTGCGTGAGCGCTGCTCCATCAATTTTCACATTCATCTTGGAGGCCTGACCGAAGAGGGAGGAGAAATTCGGGAAGATCTCGCGAGGATCCTTGGACTGGACCGGCATAAGAAACTCCTGGAAGTCAGAAATCCTGGTGGGAGATGGAACTGCATCATACTCCGAAAGGCGATTCGAAACTACTTGTTCGTGCGGGGGCGCACTTCGACCGCGGGGGGAAAGTGAGCACGAGAGACCTACAAGATCCTCAACCACGACGAGTTCACCGAGGTATTTGAACTGGCGGAACCGCAGAAAAAGTTCGCCACCTATGCGGAAAGCCGATGGAAGCGGGTGAGGTGAGGGAATCATCCTTGACCGCGGTGTGAGACCCGGCGTCGCAAGAACTGCTCACCGTACTCCAAATATTTCCTTCGCAGCCACGATCGTGTTGCAGTGGATGGTGATCGTGTCTTCGAGTTTGTGGGCGTAGCCGCCGGCAAGCGTGACCATCACGGGAATGCCTTCGCCCTTGGCGATTCGGAACATGAGTGCATCTCGCTCCTTCAATCCCTCAATGGTCAATGACAATCCGCCGAGCTGATCTTCGCGGTACGGATCAGCTCCAGCAACGTAACAGATGAGTTCCGGCTTGACTTTGCTCAATCCCAAGCTCAGCGCGTTGCCGAGGCATGCCAGATAGTCGGCGTCCCCGATGCCGTCGGGCAAATTCAGGTCGAGAGACGAAGGGGGCTTAAATGCCGGGTAGTTGTTCTCCTGGTGAAGCGAGATGGTAAAGACATTGCTGGTCTGTTTGTGCACCCGGGCCTGATTCGCTGGGCCAGGAGGTCCAGCCGCGCCCGGCGCGCCAGCAAAGATCACAGCCGTCCCGTTGCCTTGGTGGACATCGCAATCGACGGTCATGGCCGTGCTGATTTTCTCGTCAGCCTGCATCCGTCGGATGGCGACGGCGACATCGTGGATCATGCAAAAGCCTTCGCCGTGGTCGGGGAAGGCGTGGTGGAACCCGCCGCCGACGCTAATGGCGACGCCGTCGTTGAGTGCGTAGTCGGCGGCGAGGATCGAACCCCCAGCCGCCAGCCAGAAGGCGCGCACCAACTCCGGCGAATACGGTACTTCCATCTGCAGTTCTTCACGGGCGCTAAGCGTGCCGGTCTTCAGCTTCTCGACATAGCGAGGAGTGTGGACTAGCAGAACGTCCTCGTCGGTCGCGGGACGAGGGCAGACAAAATCGGATGCGGCTGCAATTCCATTGGCGAGCAGACGGTCATGAATGCGCTTGTATTTTTCGGCGGGGAAGACGTGGGAGCCGATGGGCAGGAAGTAGTCGTCGCTGTAGACGAGCTTGAAGGGCAGCATTCAGCACTCAGCATTCAGCACTAAGCCGGGCGAGGGCGGCAAACCCCTTATCATACGCGGGTGGCGATTGGTTGGCACTTGGCATTGCGGGCTTGGCATTTAGGGGGATGATTGGAAGCCGGCGGTGCGCCGGCGCTACCTCTGCCTGATAAACTTGGCGGGTTGCCGCCTAAGAAGAAATCTTCGTTGAACCCTTTGGCTGAGCCTAAAGAAACGTCTCGGCCAGGCAGTCCGAAACTGCAGCTTGCTCCCGCCTCGGGCAAGGGCCGCATCTTCCTGATCGATACGATGTCGTTTATCTTCCGCGCTTATCACGCGATGGCACGGCAGCGGCCGATGTCGACTAAGACAGGGGTTCCTACCGCCGCCACGTACGTTTTCGTGAATATGCTGCGCAAGCTGCGCGATGATTTTTCGCCGGAGTATCTGGCTGCGGTCTTTGACGTGGGCGCGCGTACCTTTCGCGATCAGCAGGCGGAAGCGATCACCGCGATTCGCAAGTTCGACGGCAAAACCCAGACGTGGAAAGAAGTGGAGTATGGCGGCTACAAGGCGAATCGCGCCGAGATGCCGCCCGACCTCGCGCAGCAGATTCCGTACATCCGGCAGGCGCTCGAGGGATATCGCATTCCGATTCTGGGGATGGAGAACTACGAGGCTGACGACTTGATCGGGACGCTGGCGCGAAAAGCGGCGGCGGAGTCGTATCCGGTGTTTGTGGTGTCGAGCGACAAGGACATGTTGCAACTGGTCAACGACAAGGTGCAGGTGTTGAATCCGCCGAAGGACAACCTGATTTGCGATGCGGCGAAGGTCACGGAGATTCTGGGCGTTCCTCCGGAGCAGGTGGTCGACGTGATGGCCCTGCGCGGCGATGCGATCGACAACATTCCGGGAGCGCCGGGGATTGGGGATAAGGGGTCGGTCGAGATCATCCAGCGCTTTGGCAGCGTGGAGCAGGCGTTGGAACGTGCAGCCGAGGTCGAGAAGAAGACTTATCGCGAGTCGCTACAAAACAATCGCGACACGATTCTTGCGAGCAAGCAGCTGGTGACGATTGATACCAACGTTCCAGTTGAGCTGGATGTGGCGTCGATGAAGGCGGGAGAGCCAGATCTGGATGCGCTGCGTTCGTTGTTCACCGAACTCGAGTTCACCTCACTGTTGAAAGAGATTCTGCCGGTGGTCGAAGTGAAGGCGGGAGACTACCGCGAGATCCGGTCGGTGTCCGAATTCGACGAATACGTGCTAGGGCGGGATTCGGTTGCGATTGCGATTCCTCCCGATCATACCGAAGCTGTCGAAGAAGACGAGGAAGATTCGCAACCGGCGCAGACTGGACTCTTGCCACTGCAACCGGTGGCCGAGGAGGGCGAGAGCGCGGCGGCGCTGAGGCAGATTGCTATTTCGGTTGGGCCCGGCTCGGCGGCGATGGTGGTCCTTCAGGATGCGGCACTCGCAGATCGCGTGAAAAGGCTGCTCGAGGATGCGGCAACGCCAAAAGTGATTCACGACTGGAAATCGGCGCTGCACGATTTTTCTGCGCAGGGAATCGCGCTGGCTGGAGTGCGGCACGACCCGATGTTGTATTCCTACTTGCTCAATCCAACGTACTCGTCGCATTCGCTTTCGGAAGTTGCGCTGCGCAGATTCAATCTGAAGATGAGCGGTAATCGGGCGGAGGCAGCCGACGTAACGGGCAGGCTCGCGACGGCTCTGCGTAAAGATGTGGAGGAGCAGGGCCTGACGCCGGTATATGAAGACATCGACGCTCCGCTGGTGCCGGTGCTGGCGCGCATGGAAGATGCGGGCGTGAAAATTGACACAGCGGCATTGTCGCAGATGTCGGAGAAATTGCAGCGGGCCGCGGAAGCGAAGGCGCAGGATATCTACCAGCGTTGTGGCCTCGACTTCAACATCAATTCGCCCAAGCAACTGGGCGATGTGCTGTTTAACAAAATGGGCTTGCCCATGCCGGTGAAATACGGCAAGGGAAAGAAGATTTCGACAGCAGTGGATGTGCTGGAAGGTCTGGCCGAAGAGCACGAGGTTCCGCGGCTGGTTCTGGAGTATCGCCAGCTGACCAAGTTGAAGTCGACCTACGTGGATGCTTTGCCGGCGCTGATTCGCAGTCAGAGCGGGCGTCTGCACACCACGTTCGGGCAGACGGGAACGGCAACAGGGCGGTTGTCATCGGTGAATCCGAATCTGCAGAACATTCCGATTCGAACCGAGCTAGGGCGGGAAATTCGCGCGGCGTTCATCGCGGAGCCGGGGCACGTGCTGCTGGCGGCGGACTACTCGCAGATCGAACTGCGGCTTTTGGCACATTTTTCGAAAGACAAGCTGCTGGTGGAAGCGTTCCGGCGCGGGGACGACATCCACACGCTGACCGCATCGCAGGTCTTTGGCGTGCCGCCGTTAATGGTCACGGCCGACCACCGGCGCCATGCGAAGGTAGTGAACTTTGGCATTGTTTACGGCTTGTCGGCGTTCGGGCTTTCGCAGCAGTTGGGCATCACTACCGGCGAGGCAAAGAAATTTATCGACGCCTACTTCGAAAAATATGAAGGCGTCCGCGCTTTCATCGATGCCACGCTCGAGCAGGCGCGCCGCGAGCAGAAAGTCACGACGTTGTTTGGGCGCGTTCGACCCATCCCGGACATGAACAGCAAGAACCCTAACCTGCGCGGTTTTGCCGAGCGCACGGCGGTGAATACTCCGCTGCAGGGGACGGCTGCGGATCTAATCAAGCTGGCCATGATCCGGATCGACGAGGAGATCCGCAAGCGCGGGCTCAAATCGCGCATGACGCTGCAGGTCCACGATGAATTGGTGTTCGAGGTTCCAGAAGACGAAGTGGACGTGATGAAGGCGCTGGTTCGTGGACATATGGAGAATGCGCATACGCTGGCGGTGCCTTTGCTGGTGGAGATCGGGGTGGGACCTAATTGGCGGGATCTGGAGTGAGCGGCGGGAGCGCTGCGGAGGTACGAATTGGCACTTGATCAACCTCATTTGAAATTCTCGCACGTGTACGCGGTTGTCAGGGTTGACTTTCCCTTCGATGAACAGTATCCGGGAAATCACATTATGGTGGTCAAGGTGTCCAGGTCAAAAGAGGCAGCGGAAGCGGAAGTAGTCCGACTCAATGAAATCAATACTGACAAGAGTTGCGTCTACATCAGCTGTATCTCCCGCCTCATCGACTAGTTGGGTCTGTTTATCATGTAGGGATGCTTCGACTGCGGTTGAGCTTCGCTTTGGCGAAGCTCAATCCTCGCTCAGCATGACAGGGCCGGGAGGGCACGGTAGTTCTAGGCGAGTGCGAACAGAGTTGGCAGGATCTTTCCCGCTTTCGCCTGAAAGCACTGGTCGAAGTCTGAAGCGTTGACGGGCTCTTCCGGACCCACGTAGTAGGTGCGTGCGCGTCCACGGACCTGGGCGACGAAGCTGGCGGCCGGCTCCACCACACCGGATGTTCCCACGGCGGCGAACACTGTGCAATGGCGCAACGCCGCAAAGATGCGGTCCAGTTCGTAGGGTACTTCCCCGAACCAGCAGATGTGCGGGCGGATTTTGCCTCCGCATTGGCAGCGCGGTATCTGCGCTGGGCCTTCGTAGCTGGAGTCATCGGGGAACGGCGACCGCCGGCAAGTGTCGCAGCGGCTCTTGAAAAGCTCGCCGTGCATGTGAAGAACGTGGCGCGATCCCGCTTGTTCGTGGAGGTTGTCCACGTTCTGGGTGCAGAGAAACAAGCGGTCCGCCAGCCTCTTCTCCAGATCGGCGAGCGCGAGATGCGCGGGATTGGGCTTGGCACGGGCAGCAACGCTCCGACGCATAGAGTAGAAATCCCAGACCAGTGCGGGATCCTGTGCCCAGGCATCAGGGGATGCAACCTCTTCGATGCGATAATTGCGCCACAGGCCACCCACCCCGCGAAAGGTGGGGATGCCACTCTCGGCACTGACACCTGACCCAGTAAGAACAAAAACCTTGTCTTGCGGCCGGATGTGAATCATGAGCTGAGGACCACTATTCCTGCATTTCCGTTATACTCTTGGAGATATTTTTCATGAAGCGCCGCATTCGTCTTTGATCCAGCTGCAAGACCAGAAGGTGTTCAATCCCTGCGGAGGCGATCGGATGAGTGCAGCTCCCTTGCTGGCTCTGAAGAAGAAAGAACGGCGCGCCTCTCGCCGCCTGCCCGTTCATGTGTCCCTGGATGTGGTCGCGCTGCAACTGGGGCTTCCCGAAACCCTGCCCGGCCGCTGCACGGATGTCAGTGAGACTGGTGTTGGCGCCATCATCGCCGGAGAGCTGGTTCCGGACCAGCAGGTTGCCGTGGAGATACGGCTTCCGAACCTTGGCGTCCCGGTGCGCTCGCGAGTTCTAGTGCGCTACCAGGAGCGGCTGCGTTGCGGGCTTCAGTTTGTTGGCTTGCCCCTGGAGCAGCGGGAAATGATCCGCTACTGGCAGGGCCGCGTCGCTGGGCAGCCAGCGCAAGTTTCCAAAAAGAGGGAAGGTCCGAAGGCAGTTTCAGCTGCCGCCGCCGCAGTCAGCGAACGGCGCATCCGCGGGATTCGAGTCTGGCTGCGCCGGTTCTACGCGCTCGCGGCCGTCATGGTGTTCTTGACCGGTCTTGCGTGGTGGCAGTGGCAGAGGTCGTGGAACGAACTCGAGGCGCAGGCCTCCTCTGTGGCGGAGTTGGGATCGCTGAGAGTTTCTCCGGAGATCATGGAGAAACGGATTGTGTACAAGGAAAGGCCGGTCTATCCGGAAGCAGCCCGCCGGGCCGGAAAACAGGGGATGGTCGTTCTGGACGCGGTGATTGGCGCAGATGGAACGGTCAGGCGGGTGCGCGCAATTAGCGGAGCCGATTTGCTCGCTCAGTCCGCGGCCGACGCCGTACAGTCCTGGAAATTCGAGCCCTATCAGGTCGACGGCAAACCGGCGGAAGTCGAAACGACGATTGCCGTCGAATTCAAGCTGCACTAATGCCCAACGGGCGCTAAAGCGCGGACACATTCTCAACAACTTTGCGGCACGACTGAACAGGCCGCGGAAAAACTATTTCGCGACCGATATGTTGACCTCAGCGGCTGGAGCCGCCAATGGAAACAAAGGCTCTATCGCAGCGCTGAAGTGTGTGCGTGAGAACTCGGTCGTCCCTCCGGGACTTGCGTCTTCTGTTCCACTTTCCCCAGCGCTGAAGCGCTGGGCTAAGTTCGTTCGCCCCTCCGGGGCTGGATTCTCGGGGCATTCCAGGCCACTAGACTGTCCCAAAAGCGCGCAGACGGGCCGGCAAGGTTGCGTTTTTCTCGTTCTTCGTCAGGTGCTGAAAACGGTAGTAGATATTGTTCATGCCCATGACGGCGGCCGCACTCTTCGCGGCTTCAAGAGCTGGCGGAGAAAGATGGGAAGTGGCTTCCGCGAGCACCGCCTGAATCAGTTGCGGGTTGCGCGACGCCACGGCTGAGGCCACTAGCGTTCCCCGGATTTGCTGGTCGTTCAGTTCCTGTTGCTGCACCAGGGTCGACAGATTCAGCTTCAAGTCTTTCGCGTAGGCGGGGACGGTGTCCAGAAGTTCGTTGAGAGTCATAAAACCTCGAATGAAATCCTGCCGCGCAATGGACTCCTCGCGGCTTCGAAATTCTCGCGCTGAGTGAACCCGGCTGCGGAAGAAGGCGAATCCGCAACGGCAGCCCCTAAAGGGGCGGTTGAGAACAAACGACTTGTGGCACCGCTAAAGCGATGCCCTGATACGAAACAGGAGTTTTTCCGCAGGCTGTGAAGTCGTGCCCTCCCAAAACCTGCGCGAGTCAGAGTTTCCCCGCAAGTTGCAATGCGATGCCCTGATACAAACCGGGAGTCTTTCCGCGGGCTCTGAAGCGCTGCTCTGCCCAAAAACTCTTGGCGCTGGTGGGGTAGCCTCTGGGTCAGACGAGAGGCGCCTGGCTCAGAGGCACAGATTCGGCTGGGGGTTCACAGACGGCAGAGTCCTCGGCGGCTTCCTGAGGATCCCAGCCAAGCAGTTCGTAGTAAGACTTTTCGATGGCTCGCGCAATGACAGGCCAGGCGTATTCGCTCTGGATCCGCTTCTGAGCGCGGTTGGCAGATTGGCGCCGAAGCTCAGGATTACGGACCAGCAGATCGAGCATGCGCTCCAGGTCGGCCTGGTCGCCGCGATGGAAGGTGAACCCGGCGCCCGCGACCACCTCATTGTTCTCAGGGATGTCACTGGTCAGCACGCAGACGCCGGCAGCCATGGCATCCAGGAGAGCGAGGGACAGGCCTTCCAGGTCCGAAGGAAGCACGAACAGGGCAGCGTGGGAGAGCAACTCCTCCAGATCCGCTCCCGAAGTCCATGGCAAAAGGCGGATCTGCTTAGACTGGTGACGTCGCAAGTTTTCGACGTAGGCGTCGGAGTGGCTCGATCCACCGGCCAGCACCAACTTCATATCCGTCCGGAGGTGCTCGAAGGCGTCGATCAACAGATGACAGTTCTTTTCCGGCGAGAATCTTCCCAGGAACAGGACGTAGTTGTCGGGCAGCAGGTCCCACTTGGCCATTTGCAGCGGTGTGACGCGCCTGACTTGACCAGCGCCGTTCGGGATATACGTAGTTTGCCGCCGGTACTGTTGCCAATAGTAATGCTGCAGCGTGTGCGATACGACCATGGTAGAGGTAGGCAGGACCACGGCGGCCGCTTCTCCCAGGCGAAGCACATGAGATGCGATCCAGCCCCACTTGCGGCGTTGCCAGTCGAGACCTTGCACGGTGACGACCGTTTTTTCCCCCACCAGCCGCGGAAGAAAGGAAAACAACGCTGGTCCCAGGCAGTGGTAGTGGACGATGTCGCAGTCTGAAAACATTGCGTGCACGGTGCTTAGAAGAGTGTGTACCACAGTTTCCAGGTGCTTGGAGCGGATAGTAGGCAGGCGGCGCACGCGCATACCGTTGTGTTCGCTCATCGGAGGAGTGAAATAATTGCGGCAATAGACGGTGACTTCGTGGCCAAGGCGTGCCAGTTCCAGCCCAACCTGCTCGTAGTAGGACTCGATGCCGCTGTACTTGGAGACCAGGCCGCGTCCCCCGATAAAGGCGACTCGAATGTGTTTTCCAGCGTGAGGAATGCGAGCGGTTGCAGGGAAATCCAGAGTCCTGTTGCGGGGCGCGAGACGGGAATAGATTTCAAGCAGCGCATCCATGTGACGGGCTGGATCATGCTTGTCCCGCAACCGGCGGCGGGCGGCCGCACCCATTTTCGCCACCAGGTCATTCCGTTCGAAAAGAAATCCGATGGAGTGAACAAGTTCTTCGCGATCTCCCGGCCGGTAGAGTATTCCGGTTACACCGTTGTCCACCAGTTCGCGGCGTGAGCCCAGGTCGGTGGCTACTACCGGACGCGCCCAGGCATACGACTCCAGAATCGACTTTCCCAGTGTTTCGTAGGCGTGAGATGGGAACACAGAAAACCTGCATCCGGCGATCAACCTTTCCAGTTGCGGGCCATGAACCATGCCCGCGAACTGGACGTTGTTCAGGTGCAGTTCGTGCGCCAGTGCTTGCAGGCAGTCACGCTCCGGGCCATCGCCGGCGATGATCAGAGGAATGTGTGGCAGACGCACCATGGCGCGCAGAAGCTCGTACACTCCCTTCTCAGGTGAAAGTCGACCGAAGTAGAGGACATATCCCTCGTCGGGCGCGAGCAATTCCTCGGAGGGCAGAGCCTGGAAATGCGGCAGCACTTCGATACGTTCTTTCGGATAACCGGCGGCGATCAGCTTGTCGCACACGAACTCGCTGGGAGTTAGGAACAGGTCCACGCAGCGTTCGTAAGTTCGCAACCATTTGTGCAAGTAGGCTTCGGCGACGAGGACGGCGGCACTGGAGCGGGGTCCGGCATAACAACCCTTGGTGAGCGCATGGAAATACGCACCGCGGCTGCATGACTCGCAGGCGTGGCCGTCGGCCACCAGGTTGTAGGTGGGACAGAGAATCTTGAAATCATTCACGTGATAGATCACCGGAACGCCCTGCTGCTTCAGTTCCCACAGAATCGAGGGCGACAGGTGATGGTAGATTCCGCGAATGTGGGCTACATCGGGACTAAAGTCGTCGAGGCAGGCATGCATGGCACGGCGCGCCGATGGGGAGTAGAGGGCGTGGGCCGCCATGCGCGCCTTCTTCAGGAATCCAGCGTTGCGGTCCTTGAAGTCAAGGTACGGAATCCGGTAACTGCGACCTGTGAAGGCAGAGGGATGGCCGTGGTCCATGCTGAAGAGAGCGGTGGTGTGGCCGCGCTCATTCATCTGGCGGACCAACTCGAAGAGGTACGCCTCGGTGCCACTAAACGGATAGTCGTATTTGTTGCAATAGAGGATACGCATGATCAGTGCCCACTTTCGCGATGCGAGTCAGGAACTGGTCCGCAAAGCAGCGGAGATTTCGTTGGCGGTTGTAGAAACAGGCGACGTTGGCGGCCGCGGCGCGCGGGATATTCGCAATGGAAGCCTGGTTGCTCAGAATCCATCGCACAGAACTGAGGAAGTCGGGCAGCGATCCTGGTTCATAGAGAAATCCTGTGCGCCCGTGCTCGACGAGTTCCGGAATCCCTGTGATCGCGGGAGCCAGCACGTGTTTTTCGTGGGCCATCGCTTCCATCAAGACTATTGGGATGCCTTCGCTTAAGCTGGTCAGCGCGACCAGGTTCGCGTAACGGTAATAGCCGGACAGATGAATCGGGGGTACGTAGCCGATCAGGTAAACACGTTCCTGAAGGCGCAATGCCTTGATCTGGCGCTCGAGAGCCCGACGCTCCGGGCCCTCGCCGACGATCCAGCAGATCACATCGAGTCCCTCGTCGCGCAGAGCGGCACAGGCCTGAATCAGGAACGAGTAGTTCTTCACGCGATGCAGCCGCCCGACGGCGAGGAGGCAGAACCGGTGTTGCCTTTCATTGATTGGGACCGGGCTGGGATGGACGCGATCCACTCCCAGGCGCTGGACAATCACCTTCGATTCGGGCGTGGACGGGTAGCGCTTCAGGATGTAGCTGCGATTGAAATCGGAGATCGTGACGCAGAACTGGCATGCGCGCAGTTTGGCGCCCAGCAGATCGGCACGCCGCAGCAGATCCGAGCCGTGCAGTGTAAGGCTGAAACCGATTCCAAGCAGGCGCGCCGCGACCAGCGCCATCCAGGAAGCGAAGTATCCGTGATGCGCGTGGATGTGTTCGACGCCCAGGGGCGCTAACTCTTCCGCCAGGACCGCGCCCATTACCGTGTGAGCCAAAACGCGCAGGCGTTTGGTGGGAGAAACGCCACACTCCCAAAACATGGGTTTCAGGAATTGCCAGAGTGCGGAGCGATCGGATACCAGGTGCCGTGCGGCGCGCATCAGTTCATCATCAGATAGCGGTTGGAAATAACGCGTTTCGTCCCAGAAAGAGCGGTCCGTGCGGCTGAGTCCCTGCGGCGCGACCCTTTTGCCACTGCAGCAGATCACGCGTACTCCGCGCCGTCGCAGCTCGCCGATTTCGTCCTTCACGTACGGCTCGACGGGAGAAGGAAACTCGTTTGCGATATAAGCGACGGTGGTCATGCGGCAGCCTCCGAGGAGCACAACATGCCGGCAGCGGTGAACATGAGCGCGATCACGAACTGGTACGCCATGTCCACGAAGAAGGCGTTGAAAAGGTAGACCATCAGAAGGATCGGCCAGACTTTGCGTAACACAGCGACTGGGCCTGATTCTCCCGGCACCCCGCGCCGGGAGAGGCGGAAGAGATTGAAGAAAAGGAGCGCGTAGATTGCCAGTCCCGGAACGCCCAACTCAACCAGCAAGGCCAGATAAGTATTGTGGACGTAGAAGGTGCGGAGATGGTAACCCTCCATGCGGCGTGCCAGCTCGGCATACATGCCACCGGCGGGCCATCCGGTGAGCGGCCGCTCCTGGAACATGGCCCAGCCAGCGTGGTACACGGCCACGCGCGCTTCCACCGGGCCTCGCTCGCTGGCCCGATCCCAAAGCGTGGTCTTCAGCGAGTTACCGCTCATTGCCACCGACAGCCCAACCAGCAGTGCCACAAGTAAGGTTGCGATGTAGACGAAGTGCAGGCGGCGTTCATTCAGCCGGAAACGCAGGGCAATTGCAGAGACGGCGAAGGAGATCCACACCGCCCGCGTCATGGTCGCCAGTACCGCCAGCGGTAAAACCAGCCAGAGCAGTAGGACAGCAGTCTTGCGCTTGTCCGAGAGCGCTACCGCCAGAATTCCGAGCAGGTTGAGCGAGACTCCGTTGGCCACCGCCTGCAGAAACGGGCCCCGAGCGCGCTCCGGATGAAAGCCGATCGTCTCGTCGAGAATGAAGCGGGGAAAGATCAACGAGCGCGCGTCCAGCAGGAAGGCGATCGCGATGAACACGAGGTACCCGAGGGCAAGGACGACGAAGATTTGAAAATGCCGCCGCTCCGATGGCCCACGAAAGACAAGGATGGCTACGTGAAACAGAGCAAAGGGGACAATGAACTTACTGGCGATGATGCTCCATGCCTGCGCATCAAACGGTTCACGGAGAGCTCGCATGACAGCCAGCGCGGTCAGGACAATCATGGGCAGAGTAATACCGGCGACGAATGGAAACTTTTCACGAAGCGCCAACGTCCGTAGCACGACCAGCAAAACGAGCCCGCAGAAGGCGATGCGATCCGCGTAGTACGAGGAGAGGTCGGGCGGACGAAAGAGGAAAACGGTCATCGCCATCAAGTAAAGAAGCGAGGGGAAAGCTAGTCCGAGGTAAAGAGGCCGAAGCAACCAACCTGTGACCAGCCAGAGCGGGTTTTCTGCCTCATTCCAAGTCGTGGATCGGCTGCTCATGGAAGGAGTCAGGCCCCTTCCGGTGCAAACAGCACGCGTACCGTCCTCGCGAGGATGCGGAGGTCGAGCCGCAAGCTCCAGGTCTCGATGTAGGTAAGATCCAGGTGCATGTTGAGATCGAAGGAAGGACAACTGCGCGCCGTAATCTGCCAGAGACCCGTGATTCCCGGCTTCACATCGAGACGCCGGTAGTGATGGAGTTGGTAGTGGTTCACGTCGTCCACCGGGTGCGGGCGCGGGCCGACCAGGCTCATCTCCCCGCGTAATACGTTCCAGAGTTGCGGCAGTTCATCCAGGCTATAGCGGCGAATGATCCGTCCGACGCGCGTGATTCTGGGGTCTTCGTTGATTTTAAAAATCGGACCTTGCCTCTGGTTGCGATCCCGCAACTCTTCTTTCAGGCGATCCGCGTCCGTTACCATCGAGCGAAACTTGAAACAGCGGAAGCGGCGGCCCTTGGCACCCACGCGCTCGGCCGAATAAACGACCGGTCCCGGCGAATCCAGCCGGATCAGCAGAGCGACCGCCGCCATCAGAGGACTCACCAGCACCAGTCCGAGCGTCGCCCCCGCGACATCCAGCAGGCGCTTCAGAAACAAGGCCGTGCTCGGCAACGGTTCGCGATGCAACGTGACGACCGGCACTTCTCCGATTCGCTCGATGGCCGCATCGAGCCAGAAATCGGCGGGCAGATCGGGAACAGCCCGAATGTCCAAGTGATTTTGCAGCGCAATTTCGGCAGCGTCGCGGGTACGGTCCGGCTCATCCGGCAGGGCCAGAATCACTTCATCAACGAATTCAGCCCGAGCGAGCCAGTCCAGGTCCTCGATCCTTCCTAACACGGCCGGGGAAAGGGGAACATCGTCAGCCAGGAACCCACGGACGATAGTGTGGTGAAGAGGGTCATTGCGCAAGGCGCGGGCGATGGAACAAGCGACGGGTCCACCACCGACGATCAAAACGTTGCGTGGCTCGGCATCCCGCGCCCACCTTTTCCACGCCCGTTGCCTCCAGTACCGCCAGAGCAGCAAGGCCCCGAGGCTGGTTGTCAAAGTCGTCAGGAGTGCCAGCGGTGGCAGCTCGACCTGCACGGCGATGAAAACTAGAACTGTGGCCAACACGACGGACCGGGCTAGGATGGGCCCGATTCGCGCCATTTGCGGCTCCTCACTGCCCTGGTAAAGTCCTTCGCTGAAGGCGAAGAGGGTTACCAGTACGGCGTAAACCGGAATGGAGGTCTGCGGAATGCCCCAGGCAGGCGAGATCAGCAGGGGCAGCCCGCACGCGATCGCCATAACGCTCAAATCAGCGATCACTAACTGATAAAGGGGGAACGGGTCTGCGATGGGTTGGGGCAGCAGGAGGTGGGCCAAGGTTCGCGCCTGGGCGGGCCGATGCAGCGTCCCGTCTGAGATTTCACTCTCGGCCGCTCGACCGCCTGAGGGCTGGGTGGCCGCTGCTCGATGCAGCGCTATGGCCGACGTGCCCGGGATCATGCGTGCATATTGCGACGCGGGACCGGTTGGTTCAGTCCACAATTCGTGTGCAGTCAGATCGGTCATAAAGTTCACAGCTTTCGGTAGAGCGCCTCCGGTACCGGGAAGCGGCGTTCCGTGAGGACGGTTCCAAGCAGGGGAATTTGTGCTTCGCGCAGCAGATCTTTCATCCGGGCAGCCACCAGACGGCGCGTTTTGTCAGCGGTTAACACCAGCACCAGCCCGTCGCAGCCACGGCCAATTCTGGTGGTGAGCCACAAGATAGAGGGACAGCACAGAATGGCAAAATCGAATTCCAACGTAAGCTCCCGCAGACGGGAAAAGCATGGTTCGGGGATTTGCTGCTCCTGGCCTGCAGGCAACCAGTTTTGACGCGGAACCAGCCAGAGGCGCGGTCCGATTGGCCAGGCCGTTTCTGGGTGCGCAGTTAGCGCGAGATCCAGTTGCGTCTGCAGCGGGACTCCGCTGGGGTTGGCATCGATTAGCCCGACGTCATATCTGCCTTCCTCAGCCAGAGCGCGAGCGACTTCGAAGCATAGCTGTGCCGTTTCAGTGGGAGGTTCGGAGGCAGTGAAGCCGACATATCGCACCGGACACGACTCAGGCCGGAAGAAGAGTTGTTCCACTAGCGCCTGGATTTGCTCATCGCGCAGAGATGCTGACTGCGAACTTGATTCGTCGCGGACTGCCTCCGGGACCGTAGCTACGCGCGGTTGGCCTAGAAGGTACGGCCTATCGTCAAAGATTGAGACAAGAGAACTCATTGAACCACCGCCTTGGGTCGTTTGGTCGCGGAAACGTCAAGCCTGGCCGCTCGAGACGTGCTTTCCGGCAGCCAAGCCAGCACCGGGACCTCCAGCAGGCCGCGCGCCTCGCCGGGCGTCCGAATTGTGGAGTCGAAATACTCGGCCGTGAAAGCCGCACTGACGCTGAACGCCAGCGCCACGCCGAACGCGATCAGGAAATAGAACAGAACGGAATGCACCGGCAGGGCGGCAGCGACAGGGGGTTCCACGACGGCGACATTCAGGATCTGCTGCGCGTCGAGGGCATCTCCAATCCGCGCTTCTTCCCGCTTGCGCAGATAGAGAAGGTAGTTCTCCTCTTCCGCCTTCGCCGTTCTCATCAAGGCTTGCTGGTCCACCGAGTCCGACTGCATCTGCTGAGCGAACTTCCGAAGAGAAGCAAGCTGCGTGAGAGCATCGGATTGCCGCGCTTGCAGACTGCTCGATTGCACCTGGGCCTTCTCCAGTTCCATGCGGGCCCACTCGTAGTTGAGGTCCTTGTCGGTGGTTTCATCGCGTACCGGGGTGAGGCCTTCCGCAATAATCGCTGCCCGGGTTTCTGCGATTTGACGGTCCACTTCCTGTACCAGCCGGTAGGACGGCTCATAACGAGTGAGGAGTTCGGTGCGCTTGAGTTGCAACTCCAGCAAGTGTGACTTCATCTTCTCAAGGAGTTGGGGATTATCGGCCCAGCGTTTGACCGTGACCGAGCGAGACGGAAACGACGCGAGCTGCTCACCCAGCGCTGTGATTCTCCGCTCATTCTCCGCTCGATCCTGGTCCATTTGCCGGTAAACCGCTTCGGCCTCTCCCAGTTTCTGCAGCGCAATATCGCGCTCCAGCACCGCTGAAGCCACTCCCCGGGCATTTGTGAAGTGCACCAGTTGTGCCTCGGAGCGACGCAGCCGCTGCTCCGATTCGGCGGTTTGTTGCTCGAAGAATTGGATTTCGCCCGACGGCCGATGCAGACTCGCGTGCCTCCGCACATAGAGCGAAGAGAGCGCCCCCAAAATCCGGGCCGCCCTTTCCGGATCCGTATCCCGGTAACTCACCTGAATAAGGTTCGACTTTCTCAGTGCCTCCGCACTCAGGCGTTGCACCAGCTTGCGAGTTGCGCGTTCCAGCGCGGCTGGCCGCGCTGATTCCGAAGTTCCCGCCGGAACGAGTGCGGCCATTTGAACCACCTGCTTCAGAAGGTCCTGGTCGCGCAGAAGTTCGACTTCGGAATTCAGTTCCTCTTCCGTGATTTCCGGCCGGGTGAAGTCCACCGCGCTGCCTAGCCGTGGAGAAACGATAGGGTCCGACCGCCCTCGCCGTACCAGGATTTTGAAGTGAGACTCATACCGCGGTGTGACGAACATGTACCCCATCGCGGCGAGCAGAATGACCACCAACGAAACGGTTAGCAACCGGGAGTGCCTGAACAAAGCGGCTGCCAGTTCGCGCAAAGTGGGTGAGGGCGTGGCGGACGAATTACGGATCAATCCCGCAGACATGGCTGGTTTGTCAGGCGATCACGATTGGCGGCTTGGGGAAACGCGCCAGACTTTCAGTATTGCTATCGGTGAGGTCTGCAGCTCCTTTCGTTCAAAACTGCAAGGGGTTCACATACCAACTCATGGAACTGGCTGGGACAAACTTGCGGACTTTCGAGGTCCGGCTTTGCGGCACGAACACAAAATCGCCCGGCCGAAGATGCCAGTCCTCCCGCAGATCGCGGGTTGCCAGCATCTTCTTCACATCAATTACGTGCGACTCGGCTACGTCCGCCGAGATCCGCCGAAACAACACGACCTGCGAATGCCGGGCTTGTTGGGTGAATCCACCCGCGATCGCCACCGCTTCATTCACGGTCAGGTCTCCGCGCAATTCGTACTTCCCCGGACGGGCCACCTCACCGGAAGCAAGAAAGTACGGCTTATCAAAACTCTTCAGGGTGACGGTAATTTCGGGCTCATGTAGAACGCCGTGATAGCGGGAGGCAATGGCCTGCTGGATCTCAGGAATGGTGAGTCCTTCGGCAAACAGCGTTCCGGCTCCCTTCAGAGCGACGTAGCCATCCGGTTGTACCGTGAGACGTTGGTTAAAGTCGGGAGAAAAGGTGAAGGTCACATCTACTTCGTCTGATTTTGAAAGCCGGTAAAGCGGATAGCGTTTCCCTCCGAGTGCAGGATCTCCCGTGCCACCCGCCTTTCCGGGCTGTGTGATCTCTGCTCGCGCAGAATCTTCCGTACTGAACCGGTCCTGGCTCTGCGAGCTCTCCGCCCCCGCAAACTTGCCGGTGGGCAGAGCAGACGACCAAGGTGCGGGAACAGGCGACGGCGAGACCTGCGCGGCAGCGACCACGGCGAGCTGCAGGCTGAGCACGCACGCAGCTCTCAAAACAAGGTATTGCTCGACCACTTTCATCTCCGGACTCCCACCGCTGCTCAAAACGGTGAACTTCCAGCTCGGGCGTCTGAGCTGTGTGTCCGAACCCTATCGCTGCGCCGCGAGAACAACAAGACTTGGGAAGTACTGTCCACCCCGGTAGGTGGCCCGTTGCGGCTACTGAGAAACACGACGGCCGCTGGGATAGGCCGATCAGCACGGGCTTTCCGATGGACCGTTGCCTTCTGATGCGATTGGGTTGCCCTAAAAGCAGTGCACAAGGGTGGGCCTACCAAAGTAGGCGGAGGCAGCCGGATTCATCACCAAAACGATGTGATCGCGCCTACAGCCGGGGGGTAGTCTTTCGGGCATGATGTCCCCATGAACGCTCGTCCCCTCGCAAAAATCTTGAAGGCGCCCCAGTCCATCACGAACGGAACGATTCACGTGCTGGTGGCGGATTCCAGCCCCATCCAATCGCAGCTCTTGACGCGCGCGCTACGGGCTCGGCGAGAACTGCGCGTGTCGGCGGTCGCGCTCGAGGCTGCGGCGGTGCACGGTTTCATGCAGTCGAACCGTACCGATGTGGTCCTGATTGCAGGCAGCAATTTGCCAGATCTCAGCATGCTGCGCTGGCTGCGCGTCTCCTATCCCAGGGCCGCCCCGGTGTTGCTGGTGGAACAGGACGATCGCGAAATGGTGGTCAGTGCCTTCCGAGCCGGCGCCAAGGGTCTGTTCCTATTCAATCACGCTCCGTTCCGCACGCTCTGCAAGTGCATTACGTGCGTCTCCCAGGGGCAGATCTGGATGAGCAGCCAGCAGATGCGCTATGTGCTCGACGCCCTGTCGGAAGTGCCCACCTTGCGGGTGGTCAGCGCGAGCGGTCGCTCGCTGCTCACGCCCCGCGAAGAGCAAGTTGTCGCGCTGGTGGCGGACGGCCTGAGCAATCGCGGAGTCGCCGGCGAACTCGGGCTGAGCGAGCACACGATCAAGAAGTATCTGCTTCGCATCTTCGACAAGCTAGGCGTCTCCACGCGCGTCGAACTCGTTCTCTATGCCGTTTCCCAAGGAGAGAATCGCCCCGCCGAATGGATGCCGGGCAGTGCTTAAACGGCAGTCAAACAGGCCCTACCGGGATACAATGGAGCGGCGCCGAAAGGCGGGGAGATCGCTCATCTTGACCAGTTCTGGCTCCGGCGTGGCTCGCCGGTGGACCGTTATTACTTCGGGATTGCTCATTTTGGCGCTCGCCCTGGTCGTGATCTACACCAAGCCGGGTGCCTTCTCCAGTCCATGGGCTCTGGTCGTAGTGGCGGCGATTGGCCTGGTGGCGATCCTCCTCCAGGTGCGCTTCCGGAAAGACCTGCGCAGCGTTTCCTCTCCGCTCTGGCTCAACATTCTGGGTGTCCTGTGCGCCCTGTTTTCGTTTTCTGCCGACTACCTTGGCATGACGGGCCGCACCCTCGAGTTGTCCGCTTTCGCCGCCGTCGTCTGTTTCGGCATCAGCGGATCGCTCATCTTGCATGCCCTGCGCCGCCCCATGCCAAAGTGAACAATTAGCTTCCTTCCATTTTGGAGAAGTCTGGATCACACGCTCCAGATTCCCCATTCAGGCCGCTCTGGTTTATCCTGACGTACTCATGAGGCCACTCCTTTGAAGATGCGATTTTCGAAGCTGCTGTGTTCGCTGCTCCCAATTCCCGCACTCGCCTTGTTCGTCCCGGCCCAGATTTTTGACCCAACTCTCTATCAGGAACTCCGCTGGCGATCCATCGGCCCGTTTCGCGCCGGACGAACGGTTGCCATCTCCGGCATTCCCAGCCAGCCCAACGTCTTCTATATGGCGCCTAACAACGGCGGAGTCTGGAAAACGACCGACGCCGGCCGCACCTGGGACCCCATCTTCGACGACCAGCCGACGGGCTCCATCGGAGCGCTGGCCATCGCTCCCTCGAACCCCGACGTCATTTACGTCGGCAGCGGAGAAGGCCTCCGCCGCCCCGATCTCTCCGTTGGCGACGGCATTTACAAATCCACCGACGCCGGCAAAACCTGGGAGCATCTCGGTCTGCGTGATGCGCAGCAGATCAGCTCCGTCATCGTCGATCCCAAAGACCCGAATCGCCTCTTCGTCGCTGCCCTCGGGCATCCGTACGGCCCGAACGCCGAGCGCGGCGTCTTCCGCTCGCTTGACGGCGGACAGACTTGGAAGAAGGTTCTCTACAAGGACGAAGACGTTGGCGCCATGGATCTAGTCTTCGATCCCCGCAACGCGAAGGTCGTCATTGCCAGCATGTGGGCGTCGCGCCGTCCGCCGTGGACGACCGGGGGCGGCTACAACGGCCTCGGCAGCGGTCTCTACAAGTCAACCGACGGCGGAAACACCTGGCACCAACTCACCAAGGGACTGCCCGGTGAAGCCGAGGGCATCGGCCGCATCGGCCCCGCCGTCTCGCCCAGCGATCCTAACCGCGTGTATGCCTGGGTTAACACAACAAAGACGAATGCGAAGCTGGGGAGCGGTATCTACCGCTCCGACGATGCCGGCGAAAGCTGGCAGCAGGTGAATCATGAAGAGCGCGTATGGGGCCGCGGTGACGATTTCGGCTGCGTGCACGTCGATCCGGCAAACAAAGACGTGGTCTACGTCGGCAACACTTCTACGTACAAGTCCACCGATGGTGGCAAGAATTTCACCGCCATCAAAGGCGCGCCGGGCGGCGACGACTATCACACCATCTGGATCAATCCCGAGAATCCCGACATCATCGCCCTGGCTGTAGATCAGGGCGCGACGATCAGCGTGAACGGCGGCAAGACCTGGAGTTCCTGGTACAACCAGCCCACCGCGCAGTTCTACCACGTCATCACCGACAACGAGTTTCCGTACTGGGTTTACGGTGGGCAGCAGGAGAGCGGTTCGATCGGCACCTCCAGCCGCAGCGATTTTGGGCACATTACCTTTCGAGAGTGGACCACCGTCGGTGTAGAAGAATACGGCTACGTCGCGCCCGACCCGCTGCATCCGAATCTGATCTATGGCGGGAAGGCCACCGTCTTCGATGTCACCACCGGCCAGACGCGCGATGTTTCCCCGGTGGTTTTGAGGACGGGGAAGTATCGCTTCAACCGCACCGCGCCGCTATTGTTCTCGCCCGCCGATCCGCGTGTGCTCTACCTGGGATCGAATGTGCTGTTCTCGACGCGGGACGGAGGAATCACCTGGCAGGAGATCAGTCCGGACCTGACGCGCGAAGACCCGGGGGTTCCCGCCAGCCTCGGCCCGTTCGTCGCAGCCGATCCCGCGCAGGGCAAGCATCGCGGCGTGATTTATTCGATTGCGCCTTCGCCGAAGGACGCGCAAACGATCTGGGTCGGCACCGACGATGGTCTGATTCAGGTCACCCGCGATGGCGGCCAGAACTGGCACGACGTGACGCCGCCCGATCTGACGCCGTGGAGCAAAGTTGCGCAGATGGATGCCTCGCGCTTCGATAACGCCAGCGCCTACGCGGCCGTCAACCGCTTCCGCCTCGACGACCTGCATCCTTATATCTACCGCACTCACGATAGCGGCCACACCTGGCAGAAGATCGTCAATGGCTTGCCCGAGAACGAGCCGGTGAATACCGTCCGCGAAGACCCGGTACGCAAGAAGATGCTCTACGCGGGTACCGAGCGCTCGGTATACGTCTCCTGGGATGATGGCGAGCACTGGCAATCCCTGAAACAGAACCTGCCTCCAACCTCGATTCGCGACCTCGTCATTCACCGAGACGATGTTGTGGTCGGCACTCATGGCCGGTCGTTTTGGATTTTGGATAACATCACGCCCCTGCGCCAACTCGGTGGGCAGTGGGGCGCGGCGACCGCACACCTGTTCACTCCGCAACTGACTTATCGCGTCCGGCGCAACAACAACACCGATACTCCGCTGCCTCCCGAGGAACCCGCGGGCCAGAATCCGCCCGACGGGGCCATGATCGACTACTGGCTGAAGTCCGACACGTCGAGCCCGGTCGCAATTGAGATCGTCGACGCCGACGGCAAGATCGTGCGCAGCTTCTCCAGCGCCGACAAGCCTGAGCCCGTAAACCCGAAAGACTTCAACGTTCCCATGTACTGGGTGCGTCCCGCGCGCACGATCTCAACCGCAGCGGGCATGCACCGTTTCGTCTGGGATCTCACGTATCCCGCGCCCGATGTGCTCAGCCGCGACTTCCCAATCTCGGCGATCGTGCATGACACGCCGCTCTACCCGCTGGGCGCGACCATCTTGCCGGGTAAATACACGGTGAAGCTGACGGCAGATGGCAAGTCCTACACGCAGTCGCTCGAAATTCGCATGGACCCGCGCGTCAAAACCGCCGCCGAGGACCTGAAAGTGCAATTCGATCTCGACCGCAAGATCGCCGACGCCCTCCACCGCGACTATGAAGCCGTGCAGCAAATCCGCAGCTTGCGCAAGCAACTGAAAGCGCTGCCCAGCGGGAAAGCAAGCGCGCAGGCCGCCAGCCTCGAAGCGAAACTCGCCGCCCTCGAAGGTGACGAAGGAGGCTACGGCACCCGCTTCCTGAGCACTCCCGAAGGCCGCACCCTGGCCCGCCTGAATACCGGCTTCAGCGCGGTACTCAGCGCGCTCGATAGCGCCGACGCCGCGCCGACTACGCAACAGACAGCGATGGTCGCCGATCTGGAGAAAGCGCTCAACGAGCAACTGTCGGCGTGGGAGCAGGTCAAATCCAAAGACATCCCCGAGGTGAACAAACAACTAAGGAGGTCCGGCGCGCAAGAACTCGATCTGCAGAAGCCCATAGCATCGTCGCCAGACACCGCGCAGACCACCTCGCGAGACCGGGACCTGGACTAGGTTTTGTGGAAGGACATGTGGAAGGGCATGGCTTCAGCCATGCCGCACAGTTCGCTAAAGAAATCGGGCTTTAGCCCCCGGAGGCTCGGTGCCCCAGGTTCGCGCCCGTTTTTTGGGCGCTAACCTGGGCGTCACTGCTGGCCGAGGCCATTCACTATTTGAAGTTGTCGTTCGCCAAGCGGGTGCGAAGTCTGCGGCCGGGAGACCAACCGGGAAGTTTCTGGCAGAAGCGTTACTACGACCGCAATGTGAGGGATGCGCGCGAGTTTACGGTCAAGTTGCGATACTTGCACCGCAACCCGGGGTCCCCGGCAAGCCCGGTTTTGGCTTGCTGGGGTGGAAGCCCGTGAAGCGCGGACTGGTAGCGGAGCCGGGAGATTGGAATTGGAGCAGCTTCCGTCACTATGCACTGCAGGAGAGAGGGACGGTCGAAATCGAGTCCGAATGGACGGCGAGGGCTCGCGAGACAGAATCGTGTGGCGGCCCGCCGCGAGTGTTCCTCCGCCCAGGTTAGCGTCCAAAAAGCGACGCGAACCTGGGGCACCAGGCACCAGGCGATCAAGTATCAATTGAACGCAAAAAGGAACACACGATGAGAATAGAGCAGGTCAGGGCAGCGCTGATGAAGCTCGAACGACGAGGCTCGGTGGAGAAAGTGTTGGCGCTCATGGAAGTCAGGACCAATCCTGCTCTTGCAACGGACCCTGATTACCAACGAACCTTCAACGGATACTACAAAATGGGACGGAAGAAGGGCGCATTCTATCGGCATTTCTTCTCGATGCTCCGGGAAGCTGCTTACGCTCCGTCGCCTCCCTCCCTAAAGACAACCCTGCAGAATCTATATGCCCATACCGGAGAGAGGCACCTTTCTTTCGGTACGAAAATGCTGGTGACGATCACTGACGATGTCGTCATTTTCGACCGGAATGTAGCGGACCACTTTGGCGTACCTTCCACTCCGTTACCCCGTCAAGATTGGCTTTCTGAGGCACTTCGACGATACGAGGAGATTCGGCGAGGAATCCAGGCGTTCACGCAGACGCCCGAGTGGCAGCAGATGCTGGCGCTTTTCGACGACAAATTTCCCAAGGCCGCCCATCTTTCGGAAATCCGAAAAGCCGACCTCATCATTTGGGCCGCTTACGAGCCGTGACGGACTGATTGGATAACCGTGTAGGCTCCGAGCTGTCGAGTAAACTTGGGTTGCCCGGGCGGGTGGGCCACATCAACGTGGAAAGGGTAACGAGGGGTCGTCTTCTTGAACGTTGACACGTAACAACCGGGGGTGGGCCACTTCTCACGTTTTTTGAGAAGTGGCTTTCCGGACAGCCGGTAGCCATGTTCCCGGACCGGACACTTCGCCTGGGTGGCGGCGCTTCGACCTTCTGCACGGATGAGGACACCGCGAAAAGAGTCGCCAACTTGTGACGCAGGTCCTTGACGCACCCTCCAACTCAAAGATAACGTATCTATAATCACTATAGCCAAGTTGCGGTCTGTTTATTCTGTGAATCGCGTCCCTCGCTCCGCGCTCAGGCGTCGTTCGAGGGACCAGGGTCCCAAGAAAGGCCCTTCGCCCGCAGATTTCGGGCGTTAAGCTCTTTGAAATCTAGATTTTGCCAACGATGGCAAAAGTTAAGTGATTGATTCTAAAGGGTCGGATCTCAAGACGGCTCCTGTAAGTCCTTTGTTGTCTAGATTTTGCCTGCAACTTATTTGGTATCTAGATTTTGGAGCGTTTTGACCACTTAACTCCATGATTCCAAAAGACCGGGGGGAGGGGGGTACCCACCTAATCAGTTGGTTAGTATCTTAGGAATAAATAGGCGGGGTTAAACGGGGAATTCGCGCCGCACATACTCCATCGCTGCCTCGCGCGACGCGAGCCGACCCTCCAGTTGAGCGTCCTCGACGGCTGCCAGCACCTCTTTGAAGCGGGGGCCGGGTTCATAACCCGCCTCAATCAGGTCGCGGCCAGTGATGAGGGGCGTGGGGCGGATCGCCTCCGGCGGCATAGCTAGCAACTTTTCGCGAACGTACTCATACGACTCGACGATCCCGTTGCTGGAGAGGCAGTCGATGCGATGCAGTTCCAGGTGCTCGTCGAAGGCGGGCAGGCGCAGGAATTTCTTGAGCGTCGATTCTTTCATGCGCTGCGCGTCGGCGAAGCGCATGTGATTGTCGACCAGCGCGAGGATCTGATCGGTCTCGTCGTTCGAGAAGCGCAAGCGGCGGCAGATTTCCGCGGCCATCTTTACGCCCACTTCCACGTGTCCGTCAAAACGGATGCGGTCCGGAGCGACGCGAAACGTCGGCGGCTTGCCTACGTCGTGCAGCAGCGCGCCCCAGGCCAGCGTCTTGGAACATCCGGCGGGAAGTTTTTCGAGGAGCAGCAGCGTGTGCACGAAGACGTCGCCTTCCGGATGAAACTGCGGAGGCTGCTCGACTCCCTTCATCTTTGCAATCTCGGGCAGAACTTGCTCCAGCAGCTTGCTCTCATCGAGCAACTGGAAAGCGCGGTGAGCGCGGCCTTCGGTGAGCATTTTGGTCAGTTCTTCGCGCACGCGCTCGCGGGATACCTGATGAATCTGCGGCGCCAACTTCTGAATGGCTGCCAGCGTGGCTTGATCAATCTTGTACTCGAAACGTGCTGCAAATCGGACTGCCCGCAGCATGCGCAGCTTGTCTTCCGCAAAACGCCGTTCGGGCTCGCCGATCGCGCGGATGATTCCGGCTTCGAGGTCCGCGCGCCCGCCTACGAAGTCGAGGACTTCGTTGGTGATGGGGTCGAGCAGCATGCCGTTGATGGTGAAGTCGCGGCGCTGTGCGTCCTCGCGCGGGTCTCGGCTGAAGCGAACTTCGTCGGGATGTCGGCCGTCGGAATAGCCGATGTCGGAGCGGAAAGTGGCGACCTCGACGACCGGTACCTTTTCATTTGGCCCGACCGAGGAATCGCCTGACTCAGTCTTTGGGAGCGGCACTAGCACGACGCCGAATTGGGCGCCGACTGCGAAGGTTTGCGGGAAAATGTCCATGACCTGCTGGGGTGAGGCGTCGGTGGCGACGTCGTAGTCGGACGGTTCGCGGCCGAGCAGCAGATCGCGCACGCATCCGCCGGCGACATAGGCCTGGTAGTCGTGCTGGCGCAGCGTACGGACGATTTCGGTGGCGTGTTGTTTGGCGGCAGTTAGCATTTAGCACTTAGCATTTAGCACTCAGCTATCACAACGCCAAACGCTGGAGGCCGATTCAAATCGGCTAAACTGAAAAATGAGGGCACGCAGCTCGCGGCTCGAAGCTAATTATGCCTGACGCTTGCATTCTCGGCATCGAAAGCTCCTGTGATGAGACGGGAGCGGCGGTAGTGCGCTCGGGGCAACAGATTCTCTCCAACGTGGTCGCTTCGCAGATCGCCACGCACCAGCCTTATGGGGGAGTGGTTCCGGAACTTGCGTCTCGCGAGCACTTGCGCGCGATTGTTCCCGTCGTGCGGCAGGCTTTGGCCGAAGCTGGGCAGACTTATGAATCGGTCGACGCTCTGGCGGTGACGCAGGGACCGGGACTGGCGGGCGCGCTGCTGGTCGGCATCAGTTTTGCTAAGGCGCTGGCGTTTGCGCTGGAAAAACCTTTGATTGCCGTCAACCATCTCGAGGGACACATTCACGCTGTGCTGCTTGAACAGCGCCAGAGCGGAGATGAAGACCTTCAATTCCCCGTGCTGGCTCTGGTGGTCTCAGGCGGACACACGCACCTGTATCTTGCCCGGAGGGAGGGGGACTGCTGGACGTACGAGAACATCGGGCGCACGCGCGACGATGCTGCCGGAGAAGCGTTCGATAAAGTTGCCAAGCTGTTGGGACTTGGCTATCCGGGCGGGCCGATCATTGACCGGCTTGCTCCTCATGGGGATCCGCACGCGGTGAAGTTTCAGACTTCGCAGATCAAACATCGTGACCGGCGCGATCGCAACCTTCCGCAGGCTGATGGCGCCCGCTTCGATTTTTCGTACAGCGGCATCAAGACGGCGGTGTTGCGGTACGTTGAGACCGAGAACCTGAAGCCTTCGATCGAGGCGCGACGGCAGGCGCTGGCGGCCAAAGACAAGCCGGCACTCGAAGACTTTCTCAAGTTGTGCGACCGGCAGATGCTGGGGCTGGTGGCTTCGTTCCAGCGATCCATGGTTGAGGATCTGGTGACAAAAACGCTGGCCGCCGCCCAGGAATATGATGTTCAGACTCTGTTCGTAAGCGGCGGCGTGGCGGCCAACCGCGAGTTGCGCGCAACCTTTGAGCGCGAAGCGGGGATGCAGGGTCTGCCGGTGTTCTTTCCCTCGCGCTCGCTTTCTACCGATAACGCCGCCATGATCGCGGCCGCTGCCTTCCCCAAATTTCTGCGAAAAGAATTTGTGGCGATGGATTTTTCGGCGGAGGCGGGAATGGCGTTGAGGTAATCGGGAGCCAGAACACGAAGTGAGAACTCGGCCCTTCCTAGGGACGCCTGAACGTTGAGACTGCGCAGAGACATATCAGTCGTGCCTCCGGCACCCGCATGTTTGTCCCGGTAGCAATCCCGCCAGTGAGCTGGCGGACTATTCTCAGCGGTCCCTCCGGGACCTGTTGCCTTCCCCCTATCACGATATCCGGAGCCAAACAGGTTCAGAGACGCGGCTATGACACGAACTCGTCCGGGACTTTCCTGACCTCTTCCTAGTTAGGCAGGCTGCGTTTCGCGGTCCGGAGTTCGCGACTACTTGCGCCTTGGGGGGAGGCTAGCGCGAACTCCGAACTACGAGCGAATCAACTCTTACTACGAACAGCCTCCGTAGAACCCCTCGCGGGAGCGGGCTCGCAGGTTGCTGTCCGTGGGTTCTACTCGAACACTGTGAAAGCCGCACAAATTGCCCTTGGGATGGAACGTGACGGCGTACTCGGAACGGATCTCGCGTTCGATCTGGGCGAAGGCCTCCGGCGACTGCTCGTACTTTTTGAGGTAGAAGACACGCCCTCCGGTGGCGGCGGTGAGTTCTTCGAGATTCGCGTCCCCGGGCTGCGGATGTTTTGAGTCGTGGGGCGCGATGGCATAGATGACGACGTCGGATTGTTGGGCGGCCGCGATCGAGTCCCGGAGCGAATGCCGGCTGTAGTTGTCATCGCCATCGCTGAGCAGCACCAGCACGCGGCGCGTGAGTGTCGAACTGTGGTCGTACGCGGGGATGCGAGCCGCCGCTTCGCAGATCGAGTCAAACAGGGCGGTCAGGCCGGAGGAATGCAGGTCTTCGATCAGACGCAGTTTCTCCGGGACTGAAGCGTTCTCTCCGAGTTGGATCGAGGCATGGGTAGAGAAGGCGACGACGGCGCTCTGGTCCACGTCCGGGCGAACCACTTTTTCGAGAAAGTCGGCGGCTGCTTTGCGCTCCGACGCAAAACCGCGGGTCATGGAATCGCTGGCGTCAATCATGAGCAGGAGGCGGAGGGGGAGGTTCTGGTCGGCATAAAAGCCCGTGACCCCGGTGATCGGGTGGCCGTCCTCATAGACGGAGATCTGACCCGGCTGCAATTCTGGAACGGGGCGCCCATTCTGGGACGAGACGTGGAATCCGAGACGAATTTCCTGCACGGTTTTCCGAATGGTCATCTCCGACCGGAGTTCGGGCGACCCGACTTCCGAGGTCGAGCTGCGGTCGGAACTGGCTGCCGGTGCGGCCAAGAGCGCGAGAGATAGTGCAAGCGATGCAAATTTTTGGTTTATGAGCATATCGTGCGGCGGGAAAAGACCCACAGCGTGCGCGTTTGCTCATTTATCGGAAGAATACGACCCTATGATTACGCCATTCGCTAATTCAAGTGTTACGTTAGTCTCGCCGAGAAGTAACCTGACGAAGTAAGTGGTGGGGAGAACCGGGAGACAGGGCCAGCCGGCGCTCCAAGATCTGTGGGCTCGCCGTCATTTCGAATCCACACGCTTCCCAGCTACAATGGACGCCGTGAAGCCGACCATCTTCGTTGTGGAAGACGATCCGGATATTTCCCGCTTAGTGCGCCATCACCTGGAGGCCGCCAGCTTCAATGTCCGGTTGTATTCGACCGGCAACCTGGTCATGCTCGACGCGGAACGCCAGCGTCCGTCGATGTTTCTGCTGGATATCATGGTTCCGGGGAAGGATGGACTCGAACTGTGCCGCCAGATCCGGACTTCGGTGTACCTGTCGTCGGTGCCGGTCATTTTTCTGACCGCCAAGAGCAGCGAAGCCGATCGCGTTCTGGGCCTGGAGTTGGGGGCCGACGATTACATTCCCAAGCCGTTCAGCCCGCGCGAACTGGTGGCCCGGGTGAAAGCGGTGATGCGGCGATTTGAGCGGCCGCTGCCGCCTCTGCCCACCAAGGTGGACGAGATTCAGATCGATCCTGCCGCAATGACCTTAACCGTCCGGGGGAAAGCGGTGCCGACTACGGCTACCGAGTTCCGGCTGCTCGATTACTTCATGCGGCATACCGGGCGCGTCTTTACACGCGACCAGTTGCTCGATTCGGTGTGGCGCGATACCGCCTATGTGACGCCGCGATCGGTGGACGTGTACGTGCGGCGGATCCGCGAGAAAATCGAACCTGATCCGGAGAACCCGCGTTATTTGAAGACGGTTCGCGGAGCCGGGTACCGTTTCGAGGTCACGCGTTGAGAAGCCGCATCTTCCTCAAACTGATGCTGGTCTTCCTGCTGGTGATTGGGGTCACCGGGATCACGTTGCGGATCACGGTGCACAAGGTCTGGGAACAGACGCTGCACGACCAGATCGAGCGTAATCTCCGGCAGAAAACGCTACTGTTTGCCTACCGCGTGGAGGCGGACCGGCAGCACTCCCTGGCGGATGTTACGGCGCAGGAGGGACAGGCGGCGGGGGCCCGGGCCACCGTGATTGATCCCACCGGCAAGGTGCTGGCCGATTCGGAAGCCGATCCCAGCACGATGGAAAACCATGCGCGGCGCAAGGAGTTCATGGCCGCGCTGGGCGGGCAGGTGGGCGTGGATGAGCGCAAGAGTCAAACCCTGGGTATTCCCTTCCTGTATGTGGCGGCGCCGGTTTCCGGAGGTGCGGTGCGGCTGGCGTATCCATTGTCGGAGGTCGAAGCCGGGAATGGTCAACTCGCGAAGGCCCTGTTCTGGGGATCGCTGACGGCGTTCGTGTTCGCGGTCATCGTGGCGGCGGCCGCCTCTCAGTACGTCGCGCGCCGTCTGCGGCGGATTGTGGCGTTTGCCGAGCATCTGGCGGCTGGGGACCTGACGGCGAGAATCGCGTCGACTTCCCGGGATGAAATCGGAAAGGTGGCGGCCGCGCTGGATAAGACCGCGCGCGGCGTGGAAGAGAATTTCGCCCGGGTGCAGACGAGCCAGCGCGAGTTGGAAACGCTGCTCAACAGCATGCAGGACGCGGTGATCGCGGTGGGCGCGGATGGACGGGTGCAATGGGCGAATCGCCGCATGGACCGGCTCCTGCGGCATGCTCCGCGCCTGAATGTGCCCCTGGTGGATAACGTCCGAGATCCTGATTTTCTGGCCGCGGTTCAGCGCGCCGCGCATGAGCAGGTCGTGATCTCCGCACGCTCGAACACGATCACACCCGGGCGGACATTTGATGTGACAGCAGCGCCCATGCCGGGAGGGGGAGCGGTTGCGGTGTTGCGCGACCTCACTGAGACCGAGCGCATGGAGAAGACGCGGCGGGACTTCATCGCCAACGTTTCGCACGAACTGCGGACGCCGCTGACCTCCATTCAGGGATATACCGAGACCCTGCTGGACCAGCCGCCGGGAGAAAGCAACCATGTCCGCGACTTTCTGGAAATTATTCGCAAGAACGCGGCCCGCATGGCACGCCTGACCGAGGACCTGCTGACCCTGGCCCGGGTGGAATCAGGCGAGCAGCGCTTCGATACCCAGGAAGTCAGTGCCGAGGAACTGCTGGAGGATGCCTTCGAAAGCTTCCACGAGGTGGCGCGATCCTATGAGGTGGATCTGCAGAAGGAGAACGGGGTGGCGGGCAAGCGCGTCAAAGCCGACCGGGAAGCGATCCACCAGGTTTTTGCGAACCTGATTGAGAATGCGCTGAAGTACGCGGCGGTGGGGAAGCGTGTGGTTCTGGGAGCGCGGGAGGTTGCGGGCGGCATCGAGTTTTACGTGAAGGACTTTGGTCCAGGAATTTCTTCCGAACACCTGCCGAGGCTTTTCGAGCGGTTCTACCGCGTGGATAAGGCGCGCTCGCGGGAATCGGGCGGGACTGGGCTGGGGCTGGCCATCGCCAAGCATATTGTTCTGGCGCATGCGGGGACAATCCGGGCAGAAAGTGAACTGAACCACGGCTCGGCTTTTGTGTTTACGCTGCCATTGGCGCCCGGACCGGCCTCGTCCCGAAGCGTGGGCGAACCTAAGAAAATGTAAAATTCATGGCGCTTTAACCCGTTCGCCGGTCGAAGGGGTTATTCTTAAGCTAGGTTGGTGTGCAATTTGTACCTTTGCTCCATCGCTCATGGGAGCGGTCTTGAGCACCCAAAGGAAGTTGCGTGTATGAGCACGGCCGTAAAGATTCCCGCTCCGGACCCCTCCTACTCCGACCTGGTGAAGAGAACGGTGGAAGCCTGCGAGTTGGCGCGGGAAGCGGCGGCCATCGCGGCGGAGGGAATTGCCACGGGATCGATGTCCCACCTGAACGCCATTCGGAAATATGAGAAAGAACTCGACGCCATCGACCTGGAAGTGGATTCCGGCGTCACCGCAACCATCACCCGGGTGCCCGAGGCCGAAACGCGCCAGTTGCTGGCATGCATGAAGGTGGTGATCGGCCTGGAACGAATCGGCGACCTGCTGTTGAGTTTCGCGACCAGCGCGCAGGCGGCAGGGGCCCGTCTCGACTCGCAGGATACGCGGGACCTGACCCAGATGGCGACCATTCTTGAAAAAATGCTCTCCGACGTGGCGCATTCGTTCTCGCGACGGGATGTGAAGAAAGCGATCGACGTGCTGCGGGCCGATGCCGAAATGGACCGGCTGCGGAACCTGATTTTCCTGCGGCACATCGAGAATCCGGAAAATATCGCGCATCATGCCAGCCTGCAAGTGATCTTCATGACCCAATCGCTCGAGCGCGCGGGCGATCACGCCAAGAACCTGGCGGAAGAAGTCTGCCACTTTGTCAGCGGACACAGCGTCCGGCACCTGCTGATGTCGTACGACAAGCCGATTGAGCAGATGTTCATCGATTGGCTGCGGCACAAGGGCGATCAGCCGAAGTAGCCCCCTCCATTCCTGCCGGCTTGACAGCCGAAGTCTTGAAGGCGAGACTCGGATCAGGCTTTTTTTCGCCACCCTGCACTCGCTACACGGGAGGGGTGGTGTGTTCCCACATGCGCGGATCTGCTCAACCCGAAACTCCAGTCCCTGCCGAAAAGGCGGGGGAGAGTACAACTCCGGCTGGGCCCGCGGGTTCCAACGGCAATTCCAACGGAGGGCAATCTCTCGGAGAGCAGGAACTGGAGGCTGCGCTGCAGTTGCTGGTGGAGCGCGCCCAGTACATCACGGGCGCAACGGGAGCTGCGTTGGCGCTGCCGAGCGGTCACGAGATGGTTTGCCGGGCGAGTGCGGGGACGTCCGCGCCTCCGGTGGGAGCGCGGCTGCAGGTGCGGTCGGGACTGACCGGCGAGAGTATTGCCCGTCAGCAGCTCTTGCGCTGTGACAACGCGGAGCTTGATCCGCGCGTGAATCTGGAGACTTGCCGCCAGATGGGGATTGCGTCGATTGTGGTGATGCCCCTGCTGCGACCAAACGGCGAGATTCGCGGGCTGTTCGAACTTTTCTCCGATCACGCCTATGCCTTCGAGGAGCGTGATCTGAGCGCCCTGGAGCGCATGGCGGATCTGACGTTGACAGCGCTGGATCTGGCGGAGGCCGGTCCGGGCGCGTTGGCCGGATTTGTGGGTGCCGGCGTTGGGGATCAGAGCGTGGCACCAACTGAGCCGCGCGCAGAGACGGGGGAGGCTCCCGCGGCAATTGCGGCTGTGGAAGAAGCCGGTGTGGAGCAGGAGATTGGCCCCAAGAAGGATCAGAAACCGGATCAGAGACCGGATCAGAGACCTGGCCAGGTGCCGATTGGAGAAACGGTTGAGACCGCAACCGTTCCATTAGGCAAGCCGATGGGCTACGAATCGATGGCTGCCGACCTGATGGAGGGCCCGTCGGCCACAGAGCAAGCGGCTCCAGTGCCGGAGGCTATGCGGCGCGTCCGGAAGTGTGTGGCATGCGGGTTCCCGGTGTCGGAAGGAAGAAGCTACTGCCTGGATTGCGAGAAGAAGGAGGGCAAGCGATCCGCCGCGCCGGAACCCGCCGCGGTGGAATCTGTGCCATCGTTCCTGGACGTCCCGGCGCCGCCGGACGAGTCATGGCTCGGGAACCATGTGAATCTACTGGCGATCGTGGTCCTGCTTCTCGGCATCCTGGTGGCGATTGTTGTTTTTCGGTAGTGGAGGGTGAACTCGCGATTTCGTGTTTTTCTTGACAAAACGGCGGTTGGGACCATACATTGCGCTTATCCGCTCGTTGTTTGACCACAGGTGCCTAGCATGAAGAATGTGTATGAAGTTTTGAGACAGAAAGAACTCGAACTGACAAGGTTGGAAAAAGAGGTGGAAGCATTGCGGGTCGCCGCGCCCTTACTCTCCGAAGAGAAAGAGGGCATGACCGAGACATCGAAACCAACCCTAACGGCCACCCCGCCCCAACAGCCGATCCGGATTCCTCCACCGGTTGTGGCCGCGACGCCCACTCCGCCGGCACGCGCGGCAGGCTGGGAAGATGCTGCCAAGCGCTGGCCTTAAGAGAATTGTCATTTTCGAATCAAGAAAGCCCAGGAGCGATCCTGGGCTTTTTGCTTGTCATCGTCGTTCCAGCAATTACCCCTGGGTGGTGAACGCCAGCGTCAACAACGTCTTTTGCTCGACCTCGTGCGCCTTGGCCGACCCCGTCGCCGGACTCGGGCTTCCTGATCGCTTTACCGACAGCACAGGACGCTCATGCGCGATGCGCCGCAAGCGCGGCAGCATATAGAACAGCGGCCCCATATTCGATGGCTCTTCCTGCACCCATACGATGTCGCGAGCCGTGTTGTGACGATCCAGTTCCGCCGCTAGTTCCGCCTCAGGGAAGGGGTACATCTGCTCCAGGAACACAATCGCCGTGCTCGTGTCGTTACGCTTCTTGCGCTCCATGCGCAGTTCGTGCCCGATCTTTCCGGTGCAGATCAGAATGCGCTTGGTATCTCTGGTCTCCGCATCCGGGATGACCGGGAGGAAGCGCTGGTGCGTGAGATCTTCGAGCGGTGAGAGCGCATCGGGATGCCGCAGCATGCTCTTGGGGGTAAACACGACCAGCGGCTTCCTCCATTTGCGCAGCGCCTGCCGCCGCAGGAGGTGGAAATACTGTCCCGCGTTCGAGGGCTGGCAGATCTGGATATTGTCGCGCGCCGCCAGTTGCAGAAACCGTTCGACGCGGGCGCTGGAGTGCTCGGGCCCCTGTCCTTCATAGCCATGCGGCAGCAACAGCACCAGGCCGGAGAGTAGTCCCCACTTGTCCTCGCCCGCGGCCACAAACTGATCGATCACCGCTTGTGCAACGTTGGCGAAATCGCCGAACTGCGCTTCCCACAATACCAGCGCTTCCGGATAGTCGCGGCTGTAGCCGTACTCGAATCCCATGACCGCGGCTTCGGAAAGAGTCGAGTTGTAGATGTCGCACGCCGCCTGGTTGGGAGCGATGTTGCGCAGCGGGACATACTCCGATTCGTCCTCGGTATCAATCAGCACCGAATGGCGCTGGTTGAAGGTGGCGCGCCGGGAGTCCTGACCGCTCAGGCGCACAGGAATCCCTTGTTTCACGAGACTGGCGAACGCCAAAGCCTCGGCCATGCCGTAATCGAGCGGCTTCTTCCCGGTGCCCATCTCTACCCGCTGCTCGAGCAACTTCTTAACCTTGGGATGGATGTGGAAGCCCTCGGGATAGGTAGTCAGCCGCCCGGTCAATTCCACTAGCGCCTCTGGCGGCACGCCGGTCGGGACTTCATACTGCGCGTGGTATCGGCCTCCAAAGTAGTTGTCCCAGTATTTTGGGAGTTCGCGTAGCAGCGGCTTCTTGGTAATGAGGGCGGCGTTCTTCTGCGCCGTTTCGAACGCTTTCTTGATTGCAGCGACTCGCTCCGCGGTGTTTTCGACGCCGATTTTCTTCGCGTAAATCTCCCACAGCGGGGGATGCTCCTTGATCGCCTTGTACATCAGCGGCTGCGTGACGGTGGGATCATCGACTTCGCTGTGCCCGTGCCGCCGGTAGCCGATCAGGTCGACGACCACGTCGGTCCCGAAGGTGTAGCGGTATTCGGTCGCCATGCGCATGATGCGCAGGACGGCATCCACGTCTTCGCCGTTGACGTGAAAAATCGGAATCGGCTGCCGCCGCGCCAGTTGCGCCGAGAAACGCGAGGAATGCTCTTCGCGCGCGTTGGTAGTGAATCCGACCAGGTTGTTAACGATGACGTGGATCGTGCCGCCGACGGTGTAGCCGCCGAGGTCGGCATAGTTCAGCGTTTCGGCCGTGATGCCTTGCCCCGCGAAGGCTGCGTCCCCGTGGACCAGGAGCGGTAGATACTTGGCCTTGCCGCCTTCGCCGGCGCGATCCTGCTTGGCCCGCGTGCGGCCCACCGTTACTGGATCGACCGCTTCCAAGTGGCTCGGGTTCGATGCCAAGTGAATGTGAATCTTGGCCCCGCTCTTCGTTAGGTACTCGCCGGTTGCGCCGATGTGATACTTCACGTCGCCTGAGCCGAGCACACTGCGCGGGTCTACGTCTTCAAACTCGGCAAACACCTGCTCGGGCGGGCGCTTGGTCACGTGGATGATGACGTTCAGGCGTCCGCGATGGCTCATGCCCATGACCAGTTCCACCGCGCCGTGAGCACCGGCCACGTCGAGCACCTCATCGACCGCCGGCAGAAGGGAAGTGTTGCCTTCGAGCGAGAAGCGTTTGGTGCCGAGATACCGCGATTGCAGCGTCTGCTCAAACAGGTCGGCGCGCATCAGCAAATCGAGCGCGCGCTCCTGGTCCACTGGCCCTGGTTCAGCCTCGATGCGCTCGTGAATCCAGCGGCGCCGCTCCGGGTCGACAATGTGCATGAACTCCACGCCTACGCTGCCGCAGTAAATGCGGCGCGCTTCTTGGGCCCACTCGTTGTCGATCTCGAGATCCGGATGCGGTTGCGGAGGAAGAAGGCCCAGCGGGTTCAGTTCAGCTTCCAGGTAACCCCACTGGCGGAACAAGGCAAAGACGCGTTCGCGTGCGTGGTTTTCGATGACTGCGGGCGCGGCGGCCCGGATTGTACTCCGCGTTGAAGTAGGCATAAAAGGTCTTCTATAGAATAACGGATGAGCCGACCGGTGTGGCCGATTCAGCCCCAGGGAGCGGGTTACGGGAGTCCTTGCCCGTGGAACACAAACGCGTGCTGTGTCGCCGATCACAGCAAGATTCGCTCGCCGCAATTATTCTGAAACAAGAGGAATACTCCCATGGCACTTCGTCCCAATGCGGGCAAGCCCGGGACACCCGTCATTCTAGGAATCCCCTTCGATGCCAACTCCTCCTGGCTGCGTGGCGCCGCCGGAGCGCCGCCCATCATCCGCGTAGCGCTGACTTCCGATTCCTCGAACTCGTGGACGGAAACGGGCATTGATCTGAGCCCCGAGGGCACGTACTGCGATGCCGGCGATTTGAAGTTCACCTTCGATGAGCCGTTCGTGGCGATCGAAAAGAGAGTCGGCGAATTGCTGGACAAAGATCTGCGTCCGGTCTGCCTGGGCGGCGACCACTCGATTACGCTGCCGATTATGCGCGCTTTCGGGGCTCACATCGCCGGGTTGACCATCCTCCACTTCGATGCCCACCCCGATCTCTACGACGAACTCGAAGGCAACCGGATGTCGCATGCTTGCCCATTTGCGCGCGTCATGGAGGAGGGCGCAGCCAAGCGGCTGATCCAGATCGGCATTCGGACGATGACCGGGCATCAGCGCGAGCAAGCGAAGAAGTTCGGCGTGGAGGTCATCGAAATGCGCCACCTACCCGCTCTGGACCGCATGAAAGTCGACGGCCCGCTTTACATTTCCTTCGACATGGACGCGCTCGATCCTGCGTTTGCGCCCGGGATTTCGCATCGCGAGCCGGGAGGAATGTCGGTACGAGAAGCCTTGGCACACATCCACGCAATCACCGGAAAGATTGCCGGCGCTGACATCGTCGAGTTCAATCCCGCGCGGGACAACACGCAGATTACGGCCACGGTGGCGGCCAAACTGCTGAAAGAAATCCTGGGCAAGATGATCGGTGGGTGAAAAATCTGCAACCGAGAATCATGAGGTCCATCTAACTCGTTCGGAGGTGCTATCGATGGACCGCGGAATGATTGACGTGCCCAGCCCATATTCCGTGACCGAGACCCTGTCGCGGCTCGAATCGATCCTCAAAGACAAGGGTCTGACGGTCTTCGCGCGAGTCGATCACAGCGGCGAAGCAGCGAAAGTCGGCATGGAAATGCGACCAACCCAACTCCTGATCTTCGGTAGTCCCAAAGGCGGTACGCCGCTCATGGTCGCCGCGCCCAGCGTGGCCATCGATCTGCCACTGAAGGCCCTGGCATGGCAAGATGAGCAGGGCAAGGTCCGCCTCTCATACAATTCGCCGGAATATCTCCAGCAGAGGCATGGCATTCCGGCGGACCTGCTGAAAAACATCTCGGGAGTGGGTGCGCTGATTCAGAAGGCTGTGGAATAATAGCGGGCTGCTCACGGCATGCCCGCCAATCGCGGGGTATCTCGCGTACATCGAAATTTTCAACCGACAACCGTCATCACGCGCGGAAATGATGGTGTTTTGGATTAGGTGACTCATGGCGAATGAAGCAGAAAAAGAAGCCGCCGGCCGGGCTGCCGCTGAGTTAGTCCGCGACGGCGACATCGTCGGCCTTGGCACAGGTTCCACGGCATATTTCTCAGTTGTCGCTCTGGGTGAGCGCGTGCAGTCCGGTCTGAAGATCGTGGGGATACCCACGTCAGTCGCCACTGCCGACCTGGCTCGCCAACTGGGTATTCCGCTGACTACGCTCGACGAACACCCGCAGATCGACATCACGATCGATGGCGCCGATGAAATCGATCCCAAGCTGAACCTGATCAAAGGCGGCGGCGGCGCGCTGTTGCGCGAAAAAATCGTCGCCTCGGTCACGAAAAAGATGGTGGTGGTCGGCGACTCGACGAAGGTTGTTCCTGCGCTCGGGAAATTTCCCTTGCCTGTCGAAATCATCCCGTTTGCGCGAACTGTGGTCGAAAGAAAGATCGCGCGTCTGGGCGCAACGATGAAACTGCGCATGCGGCCGGACGGACAACCCTTCGTCACCGACAACGGCAATCAGATTCTCGACTGCAGTTTCGGAAGAATCGCCGACCCAGCGTCACTAGCGCGAGAGTTGAACGGCACCCCGGGAGTGGTTGAGCATGGGTTGTTCATCAAACTGGCGAAGCTGGCGCTAGTGGGGAAGGGAAATTCCGTAGTAGCGGTTCAGCCGAAGATTGCTCGATCGAAGAGATCTGTCACGAAGCGTTCGCAATCAAATACAGTGAGAGCGCCCCGGCGCATATCAAAGCGCACTCGATCGTAGCGCCGGCCGGCGACTCGCCGGCTGTCGTGAGGGCGCCCTCACCAGCGAAGGGCGGGGCTACGCCCCCACAATCTCGCGCAACGCTGCCAGCAACTGCTCCACTTCCTCCATCGTGTTGTAATGCACAAGTCCGATCCGCAGGAAGCCGCCCAGCCGTTCCACATCGAGTTGCTCGGTTACATTCAGTGCGTAGTAATTGCCGTCCCAAGTAAAGAACCCGCGCTCGCCTAACTTAGTGGCCAACTCCAAGGGCGTATGGCCCTCAATCCGCACGACGATCGTCGCGCAGCGATTCTCGAACCGCCGCTGGTCGCTGATCCCGTAGAGCTTCAGGCCGGGAATGGCCAGCAGCCCGGCGATCATCGTCTCCATCATGGCCCGTTCGTGCGGATGGGTGGCTTCATGCGCAGCGAGAATTGCCTCGCGGCGGCTCGACACCCCAGGCCTGGCCCGCCGCCCCAGTTCTTCCCAGTAGTCCACGCAAGCCTTGATCCCGGCAATGCACTCGTGGTTGAGCGTCCCCCACTCCCAGCAGTTCGGAATATTGTTGGTATTTGGACGCACCTTGTAAGGCCGCAGCCGCTTCAGGTGTTCGCGCTTGCCATAGAGCACACCCATGTGCGGGCCGAAAAACTTGTATGTTGAGCACACCAGGAAATCGCAGTCGAGGGCGCGCACGTCGATCGGCCCGTGCGGGGCATAGTGCACGGCATCAATGTAGCTGAGCGCTCCCGCCTGCCGCGCCAGGCGCACTACCTCCGCCACGTTATTGATGGTTCCCACTGCATTCGAGGCGTACCCGACCGCCACCAGCCGCGTGTGGCTAGTGATCTTGCGGGCCAGATCGTGCATGTCGAGCGTGCAGTCGGCGGGATTGAACTTCGCCGTGCGGATGGTCACGCCCTTTTCCTCCAGCGCCTTCCACGGAGAAAAATTCGCGTCGTGATCGAGCAGCGTGAGGACGATCTCGTCGCCTGGCCCGAGTTCTCGACCGAGCGCGCGGCTCATCGCATAGGTCAGCGTAGTCATGTTGGGGCCGAACACGACCTCGTCGGCGTTGCAGTTCAGAAAGCCGCCCATCGCGGCCCGGGCCTCGGCGATCATGCGGTCGGTGTCGCGGCTGGTGGCATACGCGCCGCCGGTATTGGCGTTGTTGTGCGTGAGATAGTCGGAGATGGCGTCAATCACGCGCCGCGGCACCTGTGTGCCGCCGGGCCCGTCGAGGAAGACGGCGGGCTGGCCATTTACCTTCTGTGCGAGCGATGGAAACTGTGAGCGAACCCAGGTGAGATCCAGGGCGGTGGCTGCGGCTTGCTCAGCGAGTGGCATTTGTAGCCATTGTAAATGGTGTGGGGCGGGCGCCTTCCCCCGCCACCTAAGGGCCGCTCGGCTCTCTTGTTTTCTGAGGTACCTCTGTAATTTCGTGTGACTGGCGTTGCCTGGCTTTGTGGTCAACTGGTGCAGATATGGAAGGTCCGGCTGAGATTCCGGTCGAGACACTCGCGCTGGTTCACAGTTTGTCGGTGACCTACCTGGCAGACGGCGATCAGCCGGTTCGGGCCTTGGACCAAGCGACGCTTGAAATACGGTCCGGGGAGCTGGTCGGCATTCTCGGGGAATCTGGTTCGGGCAAGAGCACGCTCGCCGCAGCCTGGTTGCGGCTACTCCCCGCCGATGCGCGCTACGATAGCGGATCGATCCGGTTTCGCGGACGGGACGTACTCGCCTTGCCGGACTCCGAGATGCGCAGGATGCGGGGCGCCGAGATCGCGCTCATATCACAAGATCCGGCGCTGTCCTTGAACCCGGTTATTTCTGTGGGCGACCAGATTGCGGAAGTGTTGCGTGCGCATGTCCGCATGACGCGCCGCGATCGAAGAACGCGGGTGGAGGAGTTGCTGACCGAGGTGGGTTTCGATCAACCGCGAAAGATCTATCATGCGTATCCGCATCAGCTGAGCGGAGGGCAGCGGCAGCGCGTGGCGATTGCTCAGGCGGTGGCGTGCCGTCCTGCGCTGGTGATTGCGGACGAACCCACCAGCAAACTCGACGCATCGTTGCAAGCGGAGATCCTGTCTCTGATGCGTGACATCAGTCACCGGCATCACACCGCCTTCGTGCTGATCAGCCATGACCCTACCGTATTGGCGGGGTTCGTGGATCGCATCGCCGTGATGTATGCCGGCCGCATTGTCGAGGAGGGGAGCACACAGGACATTTTTCGTCGTCCGCTGCATCCCTACACGCAGGCTCTGGTGCGATTGTCCGCGCGATATCTCGCGAACGCGGGCGCTCGCACGCGATTCGGGGCGATCGAAAGCGAGCCTTCAGATTTGAGTCTGCCGGCCGCCGGTTGCCCTTTTGCACCGCGCTGCCCTGAAAGAATGCAAGTGTGCACCGAGCGCAATCTTCAGGAAACCATACCCCAACCTTCACACCGAGTGAGCTGCTTCAAGTATGACCACTGACGCCAGTGCGCTGAAGACGGCAGCCGGGCCTGTGCTGCGTGTAAGCGGTCTCAGCAAGACTTATCGACGCGAGGGAACTGGTTGGCGCCGGACGGATCTGATCGTTGCGGCCAGCGAGATTGAACTTGAAATCTTCGCAGGGCAGACTCTGGCTCTGGCGGGCAGTTCGGGATCGGGCAAATCCACGGTCGCCCGGTGCGTAACGCGGATCGAGAGGCCAGATAGCGGGCAGATTTGTTTGGAGGGCACCGACATCGCGCAACTTGACTCCGGCGCACTACGCCCGTTTCGCCCCCAATTGCAGATGGTATTTCAGGATCCCGTCACGTCCCTGAATCCACGATTCACCGCCGCCGAGGTGATTGAGGAACCTCTGCTAATCCAAAAGCAAGGCGACAAATCAACACGCCGAAGCAGAGTCAAAGAATTGATGCAGGAGGTTGGATTGTCGCCGCAGTGGGCGGATCGATCGGCCATGGACTTCAGCGGTGGTCAGAGGCAACGACTGGCGATCGCGCGGGCGCTGGCCTTGCAACCGAAATTGCTGGTGCTGGATGAAGCGCTCTCTGGGCTGGACCTCTCGACCGAGGCCCAGATTGCCAACTTGCTTCTCGACCTGCAGGCATTCCACTCGCTCGCCTACCTTTTCATCTCGCACGACTTGGCGCTGGTTGCGCGGCTTGCGGACACGATGGCGGTAATGGCCAACGGCAGGATTGTCGAACGGGGGCCGACGCTTCAAGTCGTCGCCAACGCCAGTCATCCGGAAACCCGCACGCTGGTCACCTCCGCGCGCGCGGCTCAAGCGAATCTTGCTGCCCTGGGAGTCGCGCCATGAAGTATCCGGTACGGCGCGCAATTCGGGCCGCAGCATTGTTGTTCGGAGTGTCGGTGCTTTGTTTCCTGTTCACGGAAATGGCGCCCGGAAGCTTCTTCGACGAGATGCGACTGAACCCGCAGATTTCTCCCGAAACCATCTTTGCACTGCGTGCCCGCTACGGCTTGGATCGGCCCCTTCTGGAAAGATATGGTCGCTGGCTGACCTCCGTCGTACAGGGCGACCTCGGATTCTCCATCGCCTACAATGCGCCGGTCGCGCCGCTGCTCTGGAGCCGGGCGCAAAACACTCTCTTGTTGACCACCACGGCCATGCTGTTGACCTGGCTCATCGGCGTTCCCCTGGGCGTCTGGACCGCAAGCTGGCGTGGCCGATGGCTCGACAGAGTCGTCGAGACCGGCAATTCACTGCTCATTTCGGTTCCCGAAATCGTGATTGCTCTCGGCCTGCTGGCACTCGCGGTGCGCTGGCGAACAGTTCCCGTGGGTGGGATGATGTCGGTTGGTCACGAGGAACTGTCCACTTGGGGGAAGGTCCAGGATGTCGTGCGGCACTTGCTGCTGCCGACGGCTATTCTTGTGCTCGCCGGCATTGCGATTGTGATCCGGCACGTGCGCGCGAGCGTCGTAGAGGTACTCGACGCACCTTACGTCCGCTCTGGCCGCGGTCTCGGGATCGGACGGGCGCGGTTGCTTTTCCGGCACGTCCTGCCGGTGGCAGCGAGTCCGGCGATTTCACTCTTCGGCTTCTCGATCGCTTCGCTGCTTAGTGGTTCATTGTTGGTGGAGGTCGCCACCGGATGGCCGGGGCTCGGGCCATTACTGCTCGAAGCTACGCTCGCCCGCGACCTCTATCTCGTGATCGGAGGGATCATCTTCTCTGCATTGTTCCTGGTGGCGGGCAACTTCATCGCTGACCTGCTGTTGCTCGTGTCCGATCCGCGCATTCGCACAGGCGGGCTCGATGCGGAATAAAGGGCGAGTACGTTTGCTTATCTTCTTGCTCGGCGGTCTGCACGTGGTCGTCTTGCTCGCAGGTTTCTTCGGACCCTACAACGCGAAAGAGCAGGATCGCAGTCTTCCCTATGCTCCTCCGACCAGGTTGCATTTCAGGGACGCGTCCGGCTTCCATTTTCGTCCGTTTGTCTATGTGGCGGTGTCCGATTTGGACGGCTACCGTGAAGACCGCACGCGGGAGTATCCCGTTCACTTTCTCGTGAAGGGGTACCCCTATTCACTCGGAATCTTCACGTCGAACCTGCATTTGTTCGGGGTCGACAGCCCGGCGCGAATCATGTTGTTCGGGGCGGATGCCTTCGGCCGCGACGAATTTTCACGTCTGCTATTCGGCGGCCAGATCTCCCTGGCAGCTGGCTTGCTGGCGACCCTGCTTACGCTGGCAACGGCGGCCGTGATCGGCACGGTGTCGGGGTTTTACGGAGGGTGGATCGATGAGTCCCTTATGGGCGTCTCCGAGTTGTTTCTCTCGTTGCCGTGGCTGTACTTCCTGCTCGGACTGCGGGCGTTCCTTCCGTTGCACGTCAGCCCGGAGGGAACGTTTCTGCTGCTGATCGGAGTCATCGGGCTGATCGGCTGGGCACGCCCCGCACGGCTGGTGAGAGGCATGGTGCTTAGCGCGCGAACCAGAGACTACGTCTCCGCCGCCCGGGGATTCGGCGGCTCGCACCTTTATATATTGGGCCGGCACATCCTCCCTGAGACGTTCGGCGTGCTTTTGACCCAGGCTGCTTTGCTGGTTCCGCTATACGTTGCGGCGGAAGCTACGCTCTCGTTTTTCGGTCTGGGGGTGAGCGAGCCGGTGCCGAGCTGGGGAAACATGTTAGCGGCGCTCCAGCACTATGGTGTGCTGGTTTCGTATGGCTGGTTACTATCACCAGCGGCCGCGCTGGTGGTTACGTCCGTAATCTACGGAATGCTGGCGGATGCCCTCCACCGGATTCGATCCTAAGTAAAATCTAAATAGTCTGATCGTGAGTTCTGTGGGGTGGGGTGATTATGAAAGCCATAGCTCGCCTAGCCCTAGTCGTGTGTCTGTGTGTGGCCCCGTGCGTGGCCAGCGCTCCCCCTCCCCAAGCTGTTAACCAAGGGGAGGAACTCGCGCGCGTCGAAGGTCTGACCGGCCGCTACGGCGGACACATCGTGGTCGGCCAGCGGTCCGAGCCGAAGACACTGAATCCGGTGACGGCTACCGACGCTATTTCCCGCGAAGTCTTCGAACGCCTGCACGCGGATCTGATCGAAATCAATCGCGCCTCACAAAAAACCGAGCCGGCGCTGGCCAAGTCTTGGAAGATGTCGCCGGACGGACGCACGTTCACGCTCAGCCTGCGCCAAGGCATCCGGTTTTCAGACGGCCATCCCTTTGATGCCGACGATGTGGTCTTTTCTTTCGCCGTCTACCTGGATGAGGCGGTGAGTTCTCCACAACGCGATTTGCTGGTGATTGATGGCAAGCCGATCACGATCACCAAGCTGGATCAGTACACCGTTCGCTTCTCCCTGCCGCGCCCGTATGCCGCTGCCGAGAGGCTTTTTGACAGCTTCGCCATTCTGCCCCGTCACATTCTCGAAAAACCTTATCGTGAGGCTAAGTTCGTGCAGGCTTGGCCGCTGAATACGCCGCCCTCGGAAGTAGTGGGTCTGGGACCGTTTCGCATGAAGCAGTACGTTCCGGGGCAGCGTCTTGTCCTGGAGCGCAATCCGTTCTACTGGAAGGCCGATCGTGACAACCATCGGCTGCCTTTTCTGGACGAGATCGTTTTCCTGTTCGTGGGGAGCGAAGATGCGCAGGTCATGCGCTTTGAGGCAGGCGAAACCGACATTATCAATCGATTGAGCGCCGAGAATTACACTCTGCTGTCGAAAGAGCATTCCAGGATCGGGTCGCAACTGGCCGATCTTGGGCCCAGCCTCGAATACAACTTTCTGGTCTTCAACTTGAACAACCTGGCTGGCAAGAAGCTCGACAGCATCTCGCATAAACAGGCTTGGTTCCAGGATTTGAGATTCCGGAAGGCCGTATCCGCCGCTGTCGATCGCGACTCGATCGTAAGACTGGTCTATGGGACGCGAGGCACGGCGCTGTGGGGTAACGTGGGGCCGGGAAACAAGATGTGGGTCAACCAGTCCATTCCGCATCCCCACCGTTCGCTCGACACTGCGCGCCAGTTGCTGAAGTCGGCGGGTTTTTCCTGGAATGCATCCGGCCAGCTTCTCGATCGCTCCGGGCGGCCGGTCGAGTTTTCTATCGTCACCAGCTCTTCCAATGCGCAGCGCATGAAAATGGCGACGCTGATCCAGGATGACCTTTCGCAACTGGGGATGCAGGTGCATGTCGTCCCACTGGATTTCCGCACTGTGATCGACCGTGTTTTCCAGAGTTTCGATTACGAAGCGGCCATCATGGCCCTGGGCGGCGGCGATGCCGATCCCAATCCCGAAATGAACGTCTGGCTTTCTAATGGCAGCACCCATTTGTGGCACATGAACGAAAGTCAGCCTGCGACCGCGTGGGAACGGGAGATTGACCAACTGATGAACGAGCAGATGGTCACACTGGACTACCAGAAGCGGAAAAAGCTCTACGACCGGGTGCAGCAGATCGTCTCCGAACAGGTCCCGTTCATTTTCCTGGCGACGCCGAACATCCTTGCCGGAGCGAAACCGCAGATCGGCAACTTCCAGCCGGCCCTACTGGAACACTACACGCTCTGGAACGTCGATCAAATCTATCTTTGCAACACGGAAAGAGCGGGCATCCGATGAAGCCGGCGGCGAAGGCACAACTCGAACCGAGGGAGCCTTCGTCGGACGAGCGTTTGATTGCACTTTGCCGTGAGGGCGACCCGCAAGCCTGGGCTGACCTGGTCGACAAATACAAGAACCTCATCTACTCGATCCCGATCAAGCTCGGCATGTACGACGATGCCGCCGACATTTTCCAGTCCGTGTGCCTCGACTTGCTCTCCGGCCTTTCCAAGCTGCGAGAGCCGCGAGCTCTGCCCAAGTGGCTCATGCAGGTTTGCTATCACAAGTGTCTGGAGCACGGGGCCAGAGCGAAGAAACAGGTCCAGCTCGAAGACGAGGATGCGGAGAACCTTCCGGCGGATTCCAGCGCTTCGCCCCTTCCCGAAGAAATGCTGGCCCAGCTTCAGCGCGAGCAAATGGTCCGCGACGTCGTCTCCGTACTGCCGGCGAGATGCGGGCAGATGGTTCACATGCTGTTTTACGAAACCCCGCCGCGCCCTTATCAGGAGATCGCGCAAGAGTTAGGTATCGCCACCGGTTCGATCGGATTCATTCGCGGCCGCTGCCTGAGCCGCCTGAAGAAACAGCTCGAGAAGATGGGGTTCCAGTGAGCGTCAAGGCTGCGCAGCAGACTGAGTTCCAGGGTATGACTGACCAGTTGCTGGCGCTGGACGATGCCGCTCGGCGCGAGTTTGTACAGCAGCATCCCGCACAGGATTGGGTTGGATTCGTAACTGCGCTGACCGAAAGAGTCCGCGAAGAAGTTCGCATTGATACGACCCTGGCCCAGCGGTTGGCTGACCTCGCCATCACGGTCTCGGAAACGATTGGCAACCAGCTTGCCCTGGCCAGGAGCCTGCGCGCCAAAGCAAACGCACTCTATGCTCTCGATCAGCACGCGGCTGCCATCGAGACGCACAAGCGGGCGGCTGCGCTCTTCGAGGAACAGGGCGACGAAGAAGAACTGGCGCGCACGCTCAGTGGGTCCATCCAACCCTTGCTTTTGCTCGGAAACTACGATGATGCGCTGGCCGCCGGTGATCGCGCCCGTGAACTCTTTCTGAAAAAGGGGAACGCGCTTCGCCTGGCGCGGCTCGATATCAATATTGGCAACATCTATCACCGCCAGGATCGATTCGCCGACGCGCTCGTTTGTTACGAACGCGCCTACCACGAACTGGCCGCTCACGATGACGCGGAAGGCATGGCTGCCGTCATGAGCAACCTTCCTTTGTGCTACATGAACCTCAACGAGTTTCCGCGAGCACTGGAAATGTGCCGGAAGGCGCGCCAGCACTGCGAACAGAAGGGAATGCCGATTCTGGTCGCGTATGCTGATTACAACATCGCCTATCTGTACTTTCTGCGCGGGGAATACGGCCGTGCGATCCAGATGCTGCGCGAGGCCGCCCAGAGTGGCAGGAATGCGAACGACGCCTACCAGATTGCGCTGTGCGGCCTTGATCTGTCGGAAATCTACATCGAAGTAAATCTGATCCCGGAAGCATCCCAGCTGGCACGGGAAGCAAATGAGAGTTTTCAGCGGCTAGGCTTCGGCTACGAGGCTGCCAAGGCGCTGGTCTTCGCCGCCGTCGCGGCCAGCCGGCAGGGGCAGGCGTTCGAAGGGATCAAGCTCTTTACCACCGCCAAAGAACTGTTCATCCGCGATCAGAATCACGTCTGGCCATCCCTGATTGACCTGTACGAAGGGCTGGTCCTGTTTAACGAGGGCCGCCTCTTTGAAGCCCGACGTTTGTGCCTAGCAGCCCGCGAGTTCTTCAGCACTTCTTCCATGCCCAGCAAAGCGGTGCTCGCAGAACTGCTGTTGGTACGGATTGCGCTCCGCATGAATGATGCCGCCGCCGCTCGCACGCATTGCCAATCGGCTCTTGAGCAAGTCAGCCAGATGGAGTCCCCGATGCTGGCGTACCAGGCCGAGTTTCTGATGGGTGAAGTGGAACGTGCCAGCGGAAGTGCTGACCTTGCCTACCAATGCTACCGGCGCGCACGGGAGGGACTCGAAACGCTGCGTGGAAACCTGCGCGGGGAAGAATTGAAGATCGCGTTCTTCCAGAACAAGCTGGAGGTCTACGAAAATCTGGTTGCGCTCTGCCTGACCGGATCGCAGAAGTTCGAAGAAGCCTTCGAGTACATCCAGTTGGCCAAATCGCGCAGCCTGATGGATCGTCTGGTGCAGCCGGTGCATGTGTCTACCGAGGCAGATGCGGGACAGAGCGAACTGGTCCGCTCCATTCGCAATCTGCGCGAGGAGTTGAACTGGTACTACAACTTGATCGAGCGGGAGCAACTGAAACCCGAAGAGCGTTCTCCCGAGCGTATTCAGAAACTAGAGCAGCAGGCACGGGCGCATGAAGACGACCTGATGCGCGCCTTGCGGGAAGCTACTTTCGACGAGGCCAGCCAGGCGGGTCTGCAAATGCCCAGCGCCGTGTCGCTGGATCGGATTCGCTCACTGCTGCCCGCCGACACTGCGCTGGTCGAGTATTTCCGCATTCAGGAGCGCGATGTCGCGTGCGTTCTCAGCCGCGATGAGTTGCAGATTCGCCCGGTCACGGTCGAATCGCGGGTGAAGAAGACGCTGCAGCTATTCCAATTCCAGCTCGCAAAATTCCGGCTCGATCCGCAATACGTGAATGCGTTTCAGGACCCGATGCTCAAGTCTGCACAAGGGCACTTGGCGAGCCTGTACCAGGAATTGATCGTTCCCATCGCTGATCTGCTGAAGGCCAAACACCTTGTGTTCGCCCCGCACGGGTTGTTGCACCACATCCCGTTCCACGCTCTGTTTGACGGTGAATCTTATCTGATCGACAAATTTTCTGTCTCCTACGCCCCGAATGCGAGCGTCTATGCTCTCTGCCGCGAGAAGGCCGCGAACGTTTCGGGAAGCTCGCTGATTCTGGGAATCGCCGACGCGCAGGCGCCTTTAATTCTGGAAGAAGTGGAAGCCTTGCGCGGGATTCTGCCCCAATCCAAGCTGTTCGTTGGTGAAGCGGCATCCGAAGCGGTCCTCAAATCCCACGGGCCGGCCAGTCGGATCATACACATCGCTACCCACGGATACTTTCGCCAGGACAATCCCATGTTCTCGTCCATCCGTCTCGGGGACTCCTACTTGAGCCTCTACGACCTGTACCACTGCAAGCTTCCCGCGGAACTGGTCGTCTTGAGCGGCTGCGCCACCGGCCGTAATACGGTAACGCCAGGGGATGAACTCATGGGATTGGTGCGCGGCCTGCTGCAAGCCGGAGCGCAGACTCTGATGCTCAGCCTGTGGGACGTGCACGATGCCAGTACCCGGGACCTCATGATTGACTTCTACTCGCGTCTGGCTCAGGGGATGTCGAAGCCTGCGGCATTGCAAGCTGCCATGGCTGATATACGCCGCTCCCATCCCCACCCCTATTACTGGGCCCCGTTCTCATTGATAGGAAAGGGGTAAGAGCCACCAGGATTATTTTGTTCCAGCCTATATTTTTCGGCCATTTGGGCCCCCTTATTGTTCAGAACCACTTTCCCCGAATTGAGGTCACAGGTGAAGCACTTTTCAGAGCAAGTTTGGACCGATTTTGTGCGGGGCATCGGCGCATCGCAAACGGATCGGGAGATCGAGGCTCATATCGCGAGCGGTTGCCCGGATTGCGCAGCAACTCGCAGCCTTTGGAAGAGGGTTTATTCGATTACGGGCAACGAGCCGAGCTTCACACCTCCAGACGATGTGGTTCGGATGGTCAAGCTGGAATCTGCAGCCAGCCAATCGCCAAAGCCGAGTCCGTGGACTATGGCCAGACTGGTATTCGACAGTCTGAGCCAGCCGTTGACCGCTGGCGTGCGCTCCGGCGCCTCAGATTCGCGGCAGTTGGTGTTCGAGGCCGAGGGAACGATGTTGGACTTGGTACTTGATAGCCGGCCGCAATCGGGAACGCTCTCTCTGATCGGCCAGGTAGTAGACAAAGGCGGAGCGAAAGTCGCTCCACGACAGGTAGCGGTCATCTTATGGACCGAGACCGGTCAGCCATTGGCGGAGACTTCAGCCAATGAATTCGGCGAGTTTCAGTTGGAATTCGCGGCCCAAGACCGGCTGCGACTATCGGTCGAAATTCCCGGCCACAAGCCAGTTCGTATTCCCCCAATCAATCTGGACCCTGACGTAATGCGACCACCTGTTACTTAAGCGGGCAGGAGCCATTACTAGAAGAGGATTACGCGTTGATTACACGTGTAATTAGCTCCTACGAGTTCAGCAACGTAGAATTTTTCAACACTTGCGCTCCGTGAGCGCAGCCCGGCGGGGGACGGAATACAACCAATGACACAGCAACATAGACCAAGTTTGAAACGATACTTCGCGATTTGTGCCATAGTGCTGTGCGGCTTGCTGGTCGTACCGGCAGCCCAAGCCGACACTCGCCTGGTCGTGCGCGACTCGCTGGGACTTCCAGGAATCAATCTTGTTTGCAGACTGCTCGGATGTCAGGTCCAGCAAGGTCTGGGCGATCCCCAAGGTCAATTGTTCGTGGTGACCTTCCCCTCGGTGCTTGACCCGGTCACCGCGCTCCTACAGCTCCAACTGCAACTGGGGATCGTCGGCGTTGAGATCGATCAAATCGTCAACACCCAGTCCGCAGAGGCCGGTCCGCCTCCGTCTTACCTGACGGACGAAACTCCCACTTCTTACTACGGCACGATCGTATGGCACGGCTACGTTGCGCAGCCGGCCACTCAACTGATTCGCAACGACGCCACCCACTCGTCCTTCAGTGTGGGCGGTGCCGGAGTAACGGTGGCCATCATCGATACAGGAGTCGACCCTGCGCATCCGGTATTGAGAGGAGTACTGCTTCCCGGCTACGACTTTACTCGAAACCAAAATGGGGGCTCGGAGCGAACCGATATAAGTGGGACTGGCTCGAACTCAGGCTCGGCATCAGCCGCCTTAGTCAACCAGAGAACCGTTGCGGTCCTAGATCAGCGCACCGTCGCTGTGCTAGACAATCAGCAGTACTCCGCCTTCGGGCATGGAACCATGACCGCCGGCCTCGTGCATGTGGTGGCTCCGCAGGCGAAGATTATGCCGCTGAAGGCATTCCATGCCGACGGCACGGCCTACAGCTCCGACATTCTGCGCGCCATCTACTACGCCGTGAAGAATGGCGCCGACGTCATGAACATGAGCTTTAACTACACCAGCGACTCGCCCGAACTCGCCAAAGCGATCCGTTACGCGAACAGCAAAGGCGTGCTTTCCGTCGCCTCGGCTGGAAACGATGGCCAGAGAACGGTCACGTATCCGGGGGGCTTCCTGGGCGTGGTCGATGTGGCTTCGACGTCGAACGACGACATCCAATCGACGTTTACCAACTACGGTGCGCCTCCGGTTTGGCTGGCGGCCCCGGGGGAAGGTGTGGTGACGACCTATCCCTGGAATACGTATGCGGCGGGTTGGGGAACGTCGTTCAGCACACCATTGGTCGCCGGTACTGCGGCCCTGATGATGGGTACGCATGGCAACTGCCCCACGCCGTTGGTGGCGGCGGGACTTGCGCGCGCGGACTGGATTTCAGATCCGGACCTGGGTTTCGGCCGGCTGGATGCTTATAACGCGGTGCAGGTATGTCATGTGTACTAACCGTCTGGGTTACGAGCCGAGGAGCAATTCCCTCAGGGTCGGTCCCGGAGGGACCGTCGAAAATAGCCCGCCAGTTTACTGGCGGGAATGCCCGCGATTCGTCGATTAGGGAGTGCCGGAGGCACGACTGAGTAGCAGCGTCGCTGTCAGTCCTCAGTCGTCCCTGCCGGGACTGGTTCACCGGATTGGACTGACCCGGCGCTGAAGCGCCGGGCTATTTTCGGTGGTCCCTACGGGACCGGCAATTGGTTGATTCAGCGGATATCGATAGAGCCAGATGGCTTCTAAGTACATGTGTGGAGCGAACATGATCAGCGCCTTCATCGCGGACACCGAAAAATCGCTGTTGCTGCTGCGAGTCAAGGAACTGGAGGAGCACCATGCCACGTTTCGCGACTCGGTGGTCTGCGCCTTCAACCAACTGCTCGACTTGAAGGACATCAGTACCGGCGTCCACAGCACTCGCCTGGCCGAGTGGGCGCTGCGCGTGGCTCGCAAGCTCGACATCCCCGAAAAATGTTTGTATCAGGTAGAAGTCGCAGCCCTGCTGCACGATGTCGGTAAGATTGGCGTTCCCGACGCCATTCTGAAGAAAACTTCGGCGCTCACGGCTGAGGAGCGCGCCATTATCAACCGGCATCCCGAATACAGTTGGTCCATCCTGCGCTTATTCTCCGGGCTTGAAGAAGCCAGCCTGTACGCCTTGCATCATCACGAAAGTGTGGATGGCAGTGGCTACCCCGCGGGATTAAAAGGACACGACATTCCGCTCGCGTCGCGAATCGTCTCCGTCATCGACGCCTACGATGCCATGGTCTCCAACCGCTGCTACCGGAAAGGGCTGCCGCATGAAGAAGCGATCCGGCGCCTGTTAGCCAGCAGCGGAAGCCAGTTTGACAGCGGAGTTGTCCAGACGTTTATCCCGATCGCCGAGCAGGAGGCTGCCGAAGTCTTCGCGGCCGCCGGCACCAGTACAGCCGCCGCTCTGTAGCTTGTTGGCTTGCCGTTGTCCTGCGCGGCTAGCTCAGGAGTCGGCATCCAGTCGCCCCCATCTTCTTGCATTCCCACTCAGCCACACACCGGTCTTATTTTCCGTGGTGTTCACTTTTGAACAGACACGGTTAAGACCTTGGGTCAAACTAACTTCAAAGCTGTGGGAGATTCCGGTCGAGTTTCAGTTTGCCTTAGGGCATTCGAAGGGCAGCCCGGCCTTCCTAATACACCCACATCACCCCCCCGTGTAGGCGGGGCTGCCCATTTTTTGAGAGGTATAAATGGCCCAAGCGTATCAAGGACAAGGGAAAGTCCTCCTCTGTATCGATGACAATCAGGCGATTTTGGAATACGAAAGATCTTTGTTTGAGGGATTGGGATTCAACGTTGTTACAACGGCGTCCGCCCGACACGGACTGAGACTTGCCACCACATCTACCTTTGACGCCGTGCTTCTTGATTACCAGATGCCCGATTTGAACGGGCACGAAGTCGCTACCGAAATTAGGCGTATGAGACCGGAGACCCTGGTCATCATGTTTTCCGGCAGTGAGATCCCAGAGGAGACGCAGAAATTGGTCGATGCCGTCGTACCCAAACACGGAGAGATCAGAGCATTGTTACCGGTAGTTACTCGACTCTGTGACCGGTCATCACCATCGCCTGTCTGAACTGGCGAAGGACGAACGCATTGCCGTCGTGGCTAGGCGTGCGAAATACCTGCCAGCAGCCAATCCTTGGGCACAGATTGGAAGATCAGATTGTCCCGAGGGGGCGCGAACTGAGTGCCGCAGCGCGGACAAGTAAAATCCCATCCCAGGAAGCACGTACAAGTCCCTTCATCGAGGCACGCGGTCGACTGGTAGCTGATGACGAGTGCGCCGCAACCAGGCACCGGGCAACATGCACCTGCTACCAAAGAGTGCTGTTCCCATAACCAGTTCTCAGACATGGCTCCTCCTTGCGGAATGTCCGATTCATAGCGAGACAGACCCGATGTTGAACGGTACGTCATACTAAGCCCCCACCAGTCCCTCGAGTGCCGCCCGGTTCCGAATGAGAAGCGTTGAGCCGGTTAGCTCGAGAACGCGACGCCTCTTCAGTTCGCCCAGAGTGCGAGTCACGGTCTCTCTGGTCGTGCCGATCAGTTGGGCCATTTCTTCATGAGTCAGGGCGAGCTTCAGACGGATCGCACCTTCGGTGACCCGTCCGTCGCCGGACCATTGCAGAAGAAGCCGCGCCAGTTTCTCTGAAACTGAATGGGACAATCCAATGGAACGGACCATGTCATAGGCAGACTGGCACTCGTTACTGAGCTGCTGCGCCACGTGCAAACAGGCATCGGCGTGTTCCTTGATGAAGCGGAGAAAGTCAGCGCGATTCACAAACGCCAGTTGGCAGGGTTGCAGAGTCTCGACCGTGAGCTCATAGGGCTTGCCCGTAACCATGGACTGCAGCCCAAGAATTTCTCCCGGCTGCACGATCCTCATGATCAGGGTTTTGCCGTCCCGGTTGGTGGTCGTCAGCTTCATGCGCCCCTGGCAAAGGATATAGACGCCGCGTGGGATTTGGCCTTCCACGAATATGACTGCTCCTTCCGGGAAGGAAGTGGTGTGGGCGATCCGGTCGAGATCCGCCAAAGACGCATCGCCGAGCGAGGAGAGGCCATTGGCACGCAGCGCAGAGCTGACGCAGTGATCGCCAACCGGCAAGCCGTACGGCGAGATCTTACTGTTGCCCTGCTGAGTGAGAGCCGAGAAAGGAAAACCCTCGGATCCGTCTGACGTGCGAAGCTGTGCATTCATCATAAAGCCCACCATCCTTTGCAGTAAGTTCAAACCCCAACTGAGTATGGCTCAATGTAGCGAAACGCAACCATGGCTGCCACTAGGTGTATCCCTAGTCCTCTCCATACGACTGATCGGCCCAATACGACATACAAGCGGGAAGAAATGCTGCCGGAAGTGTGACGTGAGTCGGACCCGAGGCTACCGCCAGGTGTCCTGCGGCAGTTGAGGGCAAATGTATGGGTTGCCGGCGAGAACGGCAGAAACGGCAGCAGGCAGATACTCGGTGGTGTATGCCTTGAGGACATAGCCCTGGGCGCCCACCGCTCGCGCCTTTTTTACATAGGGCGCGGCTGATTGAACGGTAAGAAAAATGAGTTTGGCTGTGATCCCGGCGGCTCGGAGCTTGGCCGCAGCTTCAAAGCCGTTCATGACGGGCATGCTGATGTCGGAGATGATGAGATCCGGCTTGAGCCGCTGCGCTGCCTCGACCAGGTCGGCTCCATTTTCCACGGCGCCGACGATGTTGTAGTCCGCTTTGAGGAGCGTCTCAACCTCTTCGAGCATAACGGTGTGGTCATCGGCCAGGAGAATCCGTTTTTGACCTTCAGTCGCCACTCGTGTTCCTTCAATCAGAACGGTACAAGAGTGGCTAGAGATGGACGACTGGGGTTTTCCCTAGTTCTTACTCAGGAATCAGGCCCTGTTGGAGAGCCACCTTGGTGAGTTCGGCGACGCTTCGGACACCCAGTTTGGTCATGAGGCGAGCCCGATGAAACTCGATCGTCTTGACGGAGACATGGAGCAGGTCGGCAATCTCCTTATTCCCCTTGCCGTCAATGATTAGCTGCAGAATCTCGCGCTGGCGGTCGGTCAGTTGTTCCGTCTGATTGTTAACTTCTCCGGTCCGGCTCCACAGGTTATCGATGACATCCTGCCCGAACGCGGGCGTGATATAAGTCTCGCCACGCATTACGGTTTGGATGGCCCGTGGCAGTTCCTGGCTGGAGTCGGATTTCAGCACGTACCCGGAAGCGCCTACCTTCAGGGCATGGCGCAGGTAGGCTGGATTCAAGTGCTGGCTCAGGAAGATCAGCTTGGTGGTAGGACGGATCTTGAGGATCTGCTTGGCCGATTCGAACCCGTTCAGCAGCGGCATGCTGATGTCGAGAATGACCAGATCCGGTTTCAATCGTTCCGCTGCCTCGACCAGGGCGCGGCCATCGTTGGCTTGCCCGACGACCTGGTATTCGGCGCTCAAAACAGCACGAACCCCGTCGAGTATGAACGCGTGGTCATCGCCCAAAAGGACGCGTATTTTCATCGCCAAGTGCTCGGGTCCAAAGTGTATTATGCTTTAAAAATCCTGCCAATCGTCCTGGAGGCCCAGCGTGCCAAAGAAAACCGGCAGGAAAACGCCACGAGTCAGCGGGAAGGCTAAGGGCAGGAGCAAGGCGCCGCCTCTTGAAGCCAGGGCATTGCTAGCCTCGATCGTCGATTCCTCTGACGACGCTATCATCTCCAAGAGCCTGCAAGGAATCATCACCAGCTGGAACCGGGGTGCGGAACGCATCTACGGCTACCGCTCCGACGAAGTCGTCGGCAACAATATATCGATTCTGATTCCACCCGATCGTGCCGACGAGCTTCCCACCATTCTGGAAAAGATCCGGCGAGGCGAGAGCGTCGACCACTTCGAGTCGATTCGCGTTGCCAAAGACAAACAGCTGCTCAACGTCTCCGTGACGGTTTCTCCCATCCGCGATGCTGGCGGCCGGATCGTCGGAGCCTCGGCCATCGCACGCGACCTCACGCCCATCCAGCGGACGCGGCAAGCGTTTCAGGAGAGTGAATCCAGGGCCCACGCGTTCTTTCAGTCGGCTGCACAGGCGATTTTTATTGTGGATGCAGCCGGGCTCATCGTCATGGCCAACCCCGCCACCGAGAAGATGTTCGGATATGCCGTCAGCGAACTGATTGGCCAACCGGTGGACATCCTTGTCCCGAGGCAGTTCCGAGGCGGGCATAAGGCCCACCGGGACCGGTTCTTCCAGAGCCCACAGACGCGCCCTATGGGTATGGGCCTGGATCTGCTGGGCCGCCGCAAGGACGGGACGGAGTTTTTCGTCGAGATCAGCCTCAGTTATATCCAGTCATCGCAAGGGGCTTTGGGAGTCGCCCTGGTGACGGACATCTCCAAACGTCGTGCCGACGAGCAGGCGATTCGCCGTCAGAGCGACGAACTGCGCGCCCTGGCTGCTCGCATGATGACCGCACAGGACGATGAGCGCCGCCGGATCGCCCGGGATCTGCACGACGATCTGAGTCAGACTCTGGCGTTTCTCGCGATGGATCTGGGTAAGTTGGCCACGAAACCGGTCGCGCAGGATCTTATCGCCGACATCCGCCCCTTACAGTTGCGCGCCGCCGAGGCGGCGGAAAGCGTGCGCCGGGTTTCTCACCAGTTACACCCTTCGGTTTTGGACGACATTGGGCTGGAAGCTGCTCTGGAGCAGTATTGCGAGGAGTTTCAGCAGAGGTCGGGCATTGCGACCAAGTTCACCAGCCGGAACGTTCCCGAGTCTCTGCAGCGGGAAGTTGCGAGCAGCATTTATCACATCGCGCAGGAATGCATGCGCAACGTCTCCAAGCATGCTCAGACCAAGACCGTGTCGGTCACGATCGAGTTCGCCGACAATATGCTGCGCCTGATCATCCAGGACCAGGGGGTTGGGTTGAAGGCGGAACAGCCCGAACCAATCGGCATTGGAATCGTGGCCATGCGGGAGCGTGCCCATCTCGTCAATGGCAAGCTCTCGATCCAGTCAAAAACGGGAGCCGGCACGGCGGTCAGCGTCGAAGTGCCGGTTGCTGCTTCGGCGTGATGCGCTACCCATCCCAGGCCGAGCAATCCGTCAGGCGCGGTCGATTCGCCCACGAAAATGCTAAATTGGAAGGTTCATGTCCGCCCCAAATGCTCTCTTCGTGCGGGCCGCCAAGGCTCAGCCCACCGAACGCACGCCGATCTGGCTGATGCGCCAGGCCGGCCGCTACATGGCGGAGTACCGCGCGGTCCGCAAGAAATATTCCCTGATTGAGATCTGCAAAAAGCCCGAAGTGGCCGCGCAGGTCACCATCGAAGCCGCCGAGATCCTCAAAGTTGATGCGGCCATCATCTTCGCTGACCTTCTTCTTCCGCTCGAAGTCATGGGACTGCCGTTTCACTTCGCCGCCGGCGAGGGGCCGAAGATCGAAAAGCCCATACGCACGCCGGCCGACATCGCCCATCTGCGCACCGACCGCGCAGCCGATCTTGGCTATGTCGCCGAAGCCGTGAAGTTGGTCTGCAAGCACTTCGGAGATCGCCTCCCCGTCATCGGCTTCTGCGGCGCTCCCTTTACGCTCGCCAGTTACATGATCGAGGGCGGCGGTTCACGCAACTACGTCTTCACCAAGAAGATGATGTACTCCTCCCCCGGCGCATGGGATGAACTGATGCGGAAGCTGGTTTCCGTGACCGCGGAATACTCGGGCGAGCAAGTGCGCGCCGGCGCCGATACTATCCAGATTTTTGATAGCTGGGTCGGCTGCCTGAGCGTCGAAGACTATCGTCGCTACGTGCTACCCCACGCGACCGACCTGGTGAGCCGTCTGCGAAAAACCGGAGTCCCCATCATCTATTTCGGAACCGACAGCGCCACCCTGCTGCCCTCGATGAAAGAAACCGGGGCGGAGGTCGTCGGGCTCGACTGGCGCGTTCCGCTCGACACCGGATGGCAGAGCCTTGGCTTCAGAGGAGCGGTGCAGGGAAATCTAGATCCCGTGCTGCTCTTCGCCGAGTGGAAAGAACTCAAGCCGCGCGCGGAAGACATCCTGCGCCGCGCCGCTGGACGGCCGGGCCACATCTTTAATCTAGGCCACGGCATCCTGCCGGAAACTCCTGTGGACAACGTGAAAGCGCTCTGCGCATTTATCCGCGAGCACTCGGCGGAGTTCAAGAAATGAACCCATGTCCGCTCGGCCTTGGCGGCCAGTGCTACTGCGCGAATCAAGTAAGTTCGTTCGTCGCCCCACCCTCCAAGACTGCCGTGCTTCTGCTCGCGCACGGTAGCCCGGAAAGCCCGGACCGGGTTCCGGAGTTCCTGCAATCCATCACGGGTGGGCGCCCCTTGCCTCCGCAAGTGGTGGAAGAAGTCCGTCATCGCTACTCCCTGATTGGTTTCTCACCGCTCCCCTGCTGGACACTGCGGCAAGCCGACCAACTGTCGCGCTCGCTGGAAATGCCGGTATTTGTCGGCATGCGGAACTGGAAGCCCCTGATTGCCGATGCCGTCAAGGCCATCGCCGCCCAGGGTTTTGAGCGCGTGATCGCCATCTGCATGGCGCCGCAGAATTCGCGCACCAGCGTCGGACTCTACCGCCGCGCGCTGACCGGCGAGACGAAGCTCTCATTCGATCTGGACTTTGTCGAGGAGTGGCATGATCATCCGCTGCTGGCCAAGGCCTTCGCGGAAAAATTGCGCTCCGGGTGGGAAAAGGCCTGCGCGCAAAACGGAGCCAAGCTGCCCGTAATCTTTACGGCGCACAGCGTTCCGCAACGCACCATCACCGAAGGCGACCCTTACGAAGCGCAATCGAAAGAAACGGCCACGCTGGTCGCGAAAGAGGCAGGGCTGTCCGCGGAAGAATGGGTATTCGCTTTCCAGAGCCAGGGCATGTCGGGCGGGACATGGATCGGCCCCACCGTTGAAGAGACGATTTTGAGCTTGAAAGCTAAGGGCCATCGCGGCGTCTTTCTTCAACCCATCGGGTTCCTGTGCGATCACGTGGAAGTTTTGTACGACATCGACATTGCCTTCAAGCAGTTCGCAGAGAAAGAAGGCATGCGTCTGTGGCGGGCCGAGTCGCTGAACGGCTCGAAGACACTGACGGCGGCGCTGGCTGCGCTCGTGCGAAGCCGCGTTGGAGCACCTAACCCGTAGTGGCGAAAACGTCTCTGTTATCGGCCATTATTCTGGAGCTGAGCTGACATTTGGGCGTAAAGTGCTGACTGTGAAAACCGCGATCGTCATCGTCCTGTCCCTTAGTTTGGGCGCTATCAGTTCGTGCTCGCGAACTAGTACGAACCCCCAAGCAGTTACTGGCCCTACCGTCGACGTGCCGGAGTTTGCGATTGCCATCAAACTGTCCCCGCGAGCGGAAGAACGCCTTCGCAGCTTGCATGAGACCATAAAGGTTATCTCCTACTTCGACGGCGACCCGTTGCCGGGTCAGGGCAAGTACAATCCACCTTTCCGAGATGTGTTCTTGGGCAATGACGAAAAGCTGGTGGATGACAGAAATGTGGCGCGCTTCGACCACACTAGAGTGCCCCTCAGCGATTGGAATCGGCTCTCTGATAAAAACTATTTCGTTACTATCAATACAGTGTCGGCGCGAAAAGTCGCTCGCGACAACCTGCTGGACTGCACTGACCCAATCAGCCGCAGAATCGAGACGTTTCGCGGCAGAACGATTGAGATTCAGTGTTGGCTGATTCGTGAACCTAACGCCCAGATCAAATGACTGCGAAGAACCGCCGACCAATAATGCTCGCAGGTGTTTGTTTGCGCAACGAGTTGTAGTCAAGATCAGGGGCCGAAGCCGAAAGCCTAAGCTCGTAGCTCAAGGCTCGTAGCTCGCAGCTTCTTTATGCCACGCATTGCCATCATCGGCGGCGGCATCTCCGGCCTCTCAGCCGCGTTCGCGCTCGAAGAAAAGCGCCGCGCCGGCGCGCCCGTCGAATACGTTCTGTTCGAGTCGAGCCCGCGCCTGGGCGGCGTGCTCGTCACCGACCGCGTCGAAGACTGCCTGGTCGAAGCCGGCCCCGATTCCTTCATCACCGAGAAGCCTTGGGCCGCCGACCTCTGCCGGAAGATCGGGCTCGGCGACCAACTCATCGGCTCGAACGATCCCGAGCGCAAGACCTACATCCTGACCAAAGGCAAGCTGGTCGTGATGCCCGACGGCTTGATGTTCATGGTGCCGACGAAGATCCTGCCGACCGTGTTCTCGCCGCTGTTTTCACTGCGCACAAAAATGCGGATGGCCGCCGAGTGGTTCCATCCACCGCACAAAGCCTCGGCCGATGAAACGGTGGCCGAGATGGTCGAACGTCACTACGGCCCTGAAATGGTCGATCGCCTTGCCGACCCGCTGCTCTCCGGAGTTTACGGCGGCGAAGCGTCGCAGCTCAGCGTGCGGGCCGTGCTGGCACGCTTCGCGGAGATGGAAGCCAAGCACGGCAGCCTGGGACGCGCCATGCTGGCGGCGCGCAAGAAGATGGCCGGAGCAGCCAGTCGTCCCGCGCCTCCGCTGTTCACTTCGCTGAAAGAGGGTATGCAGCAGATGGTCGACGCCCTCCTGTCCCACCTCGATGCGGATGCCCTGCACACTTCGTCGCCCGTGCAGTCGGTGATTCCTCAGGATGGCGGCTGGACCGTCTCTGCCGGATACGAGAGTGATCACTTCGATGCGCTCATCATCGCAACCCCAGCGCTGGCCGCGTCTACGCTGCTGCAACTCGCCGATGAGAAGCTCGCCCGTGAACTCGGAGAGATCCGCTACAGTTCTTCGGTGACGGTCACGCTTGGCTACGACGAAACCGTACGCCGTTCGCTTCCGCCCGGCTTCGGGTTTCTCGTGCCCCGCAGTGAACGCCGGCGTATGCTCGCCGCTACTTTCGTACATAACAAGTTCCCGCACCGCGCACCCGAAAATCGCGCCATCGTCCGCTGCTTTCTTGGCGGCTCGCGCGATGAAGAAATCCTCGACCGCAGCGAAGATCAAATTCTGCGGATCGTCCGCAGCGAACTCCAGCAGATCATCGGCCTCACCGCCGAGCCACTCTTTACGCGTGTTTACAAGTGGAGGGCGGCGATGGCCCAGTACCGCGTCGGACACCTGGAGCGTCTGCAGCGCATTGAAGCTCTGCGCCAGAAGCTCCCCGGCCTCGCTCTCGCCGGCAACGGTTTCAACGGCATCGGTGTCCCCGACTGCGTCCGCTCCGGCACGGAAGCGGCAAGCAGGGTGCTCACCGCGATGGGTTTGGAGTCGGCCGCATCGGTACCTGCCCAACCCTGAACTCTCCCGCCCCTCCCGAATTGCCGCAGTAACTCTCCCTTGATTTCACATCGATCCGAAACTGTGTGCAACGATCGGGGTTAGTACGTTAGAGAGTGGAGAGGTGAGCATGAAACGCGTTCTTATTTTTCTCATCCTCGCGCTGGCAGCGGCCATGGCAGCGGGACAGAAAAACACCACGAATCAGGACATGAGCGGCATGCCCATGCCCGGGCATGACATGTCCAGCATGTCGGATCACGATATGCCAAAAATGGAAAGCGCCGCGGGCGCGCACGCTATGCACTCCATGGAGGGCCATCACATGGAGATGGGGCCGCACATGAAGATGACCGCCCTGCGCAGCCCGCAGCCGGGCGACGAAGAAAAAGCCCAACGCGTTGTCGAAGCCGCCCGCAAGGTCGCGGAAAAATACATGGACTACCATACCGCCTTGAACGACGGCTACCGGATCTTCGTGCCTGACGTGCCGCAGAAGCAATATCACTTCACCAACTATCGCTATGCATTCGAGGCGGTTTTCAGTTTCAATCCCGAGCATCCGACCTCGCTGCTCTATAAGAAAAGCGCCGACGGCTATCAGTTGATGGGCGTGATGTACACCGCGCCCAAACGGTTCAATGAAGATGACCTCAACCAGCGCATTCCGCTCAGCATCGCGCAGTGGCACGAGCATGTGAACCTGTGCCTGCCGCCCTCCGACCGTAAGAACGAGATGCGCGGACCGAACGCGAAGTTTGGGCTGGCGGGGGCAATCAGCACGCAGGCGGAGTGCGAGGCCAACGGCGGGAAATTCCATCCCATCATCTTCAATTGGATGATGCACGTCTATCCCTTCGAGAAAGACGCGGCGGAGATTTGGTCGGTGGAACGCCAGGCGCACGGTAACGGCGGAGACTAGCCTGCCGGCCAGGCACGAGTGAGGGGGCAAACCGGAATGTATGGTCCGCCTTGGCCTGCGGTTTGCCCGGTCCATTCTTGCCCGCTATCATCGTGCACATGAAAACGGGCAAACTGCTGCTCTTCCTTTCGCTGATGCCGTCCGCGTTCGCGCAGACTCTCGCGAATTCCAAAGAAGTCGAAACCGTCTATCCCGCCGCTCACGATCTGTACATCGATCTTCATCAGAATCCCGAACTGTCGTCGCACGAAGCGCAGACCGCCTCCAAGCTCGCCGTTCGTTTGCGCAGCCTGGGCTATGAAGTCACGGAGGGCGTCGGTGGCACTGGGGTGGTAGCGATTCTCAAGAACGGCGCCGGGCCGACGGTCATGCTGCGCACCGAACTCGACGCGCTCCCGGTCGAGGAAAAGACCGGACTCGCCTATGCGAGCAAAGTGCACGCCAAAGACGACGCCGGACGCGACGTCTCGGTCATGCATGCCTGCGGTCACGATCTGCACATGGCATCGCTGGTAGGGACGGCGGCCATCATGGCACACAGCAAAGCTAGCTGGCACGGCACGCTGATGTTGATCGGCCAGCCCGCCGAGGAGACCATTTCAGGAGCCAAGAAGATGGTCGACGACGGCCTGTTCACGCGCTTTCCCAAACCGTCTGTCGGAGTCGCGCTCCATGTCGGTAATGCTCTTCCCGCTGGACAAGTCGGCATCACGCCCGGCATCTACAATACGAACGCCGACTCATTGCGGATCACCATCTACGGCAGAGGCGGGCACGGTGCCTCGCCGCACACTGCCATCGACCCCATTGTGATCGCCGCCAGAACGATCCTTGCTTTACAGACCATCGCCTCGCGCGAGGTTAAGCCGGGAGAGATGGCCGTGGTGACGGTTGGCTACATCCGGGCTGGCACGAAGAACAACATCATTCCGGACGAGGCAGAACTTGGCATTACGGTGCGAACCTTTAAGGCAGACGTGCGGAAACAGATTCTGGCGGCGATCACACGCATCACCAAGTCGGAAGCGCTCGCCGGAGGCGCGCAGAAAGAACCTCTCATTGAGCACTACGAGTCCACCGACTCCGTTTACAACGACCCCGCACTCGCCGAGCGGCTCAGAGCGCCGCTCGAGGCCGCGCTCGGCAGGCAGAACGTAATCACGGAAGGACCGATCACGCCTTCTGAGGACTACGCCTTCTTTGTCGAACAAGGGGTCCCCTCCCTGTACTTCAGTCTCGGCGGCGCAGACCCGCAGAAGTACGCCGAAGCCAAAGCGGCCGGCACGATGCTGCCGTCCAATCACTCCCCTGATTTTGCGCCGGATGTAGATTTGGCACTTCGCACCGGCATCAGAGCGGAGGTCGCGGTACTGCGGAACCTTCTGAACGGCGCTTCGCAGTGAACAGACATTGGCGCCCGCGCGCTCTGCTATCCTGATTTTTCCACGCCCATGACCAGCGCCACTCCGCCAAGCCGATGGAAGATCATTCTTGCCTTCGGGCTCGTCTACGTTTTCTGGGGATCGACCTATCTCGGTATCGGTATCGCAGTGGAGCACATTCCACCCGCCCTGATGTGTGCCTGCCGCTTCCTGACCGCGGGCGGGCTCATGCTCGCCTATTGTGCTCTCACGGGAAGACGAGTTCGTTACGCGCCGCGCGAACTTGCCCACATGGCGGCGGTCGGCATTCTGCTACTGATGGGAGGCAACCTCACACTCTCCTATGCAGAACTCGTCGTCCCTACTGGCTTGGCCGCGCTCCTGATCGCGGTCACGCCTCTGTGGTTCCTGGTACTCGATAGCTGGCTTCTGGGTGACCACCACATCTCGCGCCGCGGCACCATTGGCCTCGTCGTCGGCATTGCCGGTGTAGTCGTGCTCATCTGGCCCGACTTGCTCCACCCCTCGTCCCTCGGACGCCGTGAACTCTGGTGGTCGCTCGCCCTGCAGGCCGGTTCGTTCAGTTGGGCCCTCGGTTCCGTGCTCTCGAAGAAATGGAAGAACCCAGCTGCGGATCCCTTTGCCAGCACGGCATGGCAAGTGACGTTCGCCGGCTTCGCCAATCTGACCTTCGCGCTGCTGGCGGAAAAAACCTCCGGAGTGGCCTGGACCCTGCGCGGTGTCAGTGCCATCCTCTACCTCGTCGTGTGCGGCTCGTGGATTGGATACACCGCCTACATCTGGCTCCTGCAGCACATTCCTACGTCGAAGGTTTCGACCTATGCCTACGTCAATCCGGTGGTAGCTGTTTTCCTGGGATGGCTGGTTCTGCACGAGCGCATCGACCGCTTTATCCTGATGGGCAGCGCAATCATCGTTGCCTCGGTCGTCCTCGTTACCAGCGCGAAGATCCACACCCGCCCTGCTGAGGACGAACTCCCCGCCGTCGAAGCCGCCGGTGACTGACGTCCCGGTCGTTTGCGTCATGCGCACTTGGACTTCTGCAGGCGGCAAAACCCCTAAGAAATTGACCTGGACTGTTGACATCTAACACAAATCTGTAGCATGATCTCGCGCATTAGAGGGGGTGGTCTTCCTGCACCCCCGAGCAAAGATCTTCCCCAAAGTCATTCCCGCGTGGGAACGCTGTTACCGACACTGCCAAGAGACGTTCCCACGTAAGTGTTTCGCAAGAAGCCGACAGTTTGGAAGGCCGATTCAACCGGACAAAGGAGACTAGTATGAAGCAACTCGCCGTTGCAGTAACCCTGCTCGCTCTGTGCTCCCTCAGCTTTGCCGGAAGTCCGGGCGCAGCCAAAGGCAACGCCGAAGCGGAGGCCAAGGCCGCGCTGGCCCAAAAGAACGCCGCGCTAGCAGCGGCTTCCCCTCTCGCCACCAGCACTTGTTCGTACACCTTCACCTCCGGTGCCAACAACACGTATCTGCAGTACTGTGTCACCGTCAATGGGAACATTACCCAACTGATGACCCCTTTGGGTGTCGAGCACATCGCTGTGGGCTCCTTCGGGGAAGGGTATGGCCTCTGTGATCTCGCGTCCGGCGTTGCGTACTACGACTATGCCGATTTTGGCGATAGCGGTAACTGGGGCGCCCCCACCTTGCTGAGTCAAACCGCTACGGCCGTTAAGATTGCCCGCAGCACGAGCGATGGGGTCTGGACGCTCACCCAAACTATTACCCAGGTGGCAGGGAGTGCGTCGATCAAGATTGCCATGGCGCTCAAGAACCACACCGCCATAGCTAGAGGAGCGGAACTCGTGCGCTATGCGGATACGGATATTGACGGCATCTTCACCAACAACCTGAGCGCAACTTCTGTTAGTGCATTTGCATGGAATTTTAGTGGGGGGGGCGGCCCCTATGGGCTGATGCTGCAAGCTCTAGACAATACGCAGCACCAAGGGTTCGCGCAGGACGTTCCTTTGGGACCAGACCCGTGTAACCTCAGCGCACATTGGAAGAGCGCGCCAATCTTGACCGACGGATCGATCTTTTTGGGCCACTACAATCTGGTACCGAAGTCCGGGACGAAGACCGTGACTATGACCTACAGGGGATACTAAGGAGACTCTGATTAAGCTCTCTGCTTTCCAGAGCCGGTCAAGTTAGAGTGTCTGAGAAATGAAACAGAGGACCCTGGCGATGATGACCGGCTTTGAGCAGTACACGAGGAAGACGCGGCGAGCGATATTTTTGGAGGAGATGGAGCAGGTGGTGCCATGGCGTGAGCTGTGCGCGCTGGTGGAGCCGCACTATCCCAAGCCTGGGAACGGGCGGCCGCCGGTGGG
>JAIQEY010000025.1 GCA_020073565.1 Terriglobia bacterium | reverse complement strand
TGCAGCATTTCGACGTCGCCGGCCTTCACGGCCTCGGGGTCAATGTGGATGGCGAGCACTTGCTTGCGGCCATCCATCTTCACTGTGACCGTGCCTCCGCCAGAGGAAGCTTCAACGACGGTCTGCTGCATCTTCTTCTGCAGCGTTTCATAGTGCTGCTTGGCTTGGGACATCAGGTCTTGCAAATTGAATCCGGGCATAGGGACATTTCGTAATTTTGTAATTGTGTAATTTGGCAATTTAAGGCCAAACCGCTACAGGTTTGGAATTACCAAATTACACAATTACCAAATTACAAAATGAACTCATCCTTTCTCTCGATAGTCAATCACGGTTCGGATCTCGGCTCCGAACTTCTCCTGCATTCGGCGAACCACCGGGTCTTGTTCGGCTCGGCTGCGTGCACTCCCATTCGAGGATGGGCGGCGGGCCGGGGACACGGCTTGCGGCGTGCCCCCGGGCTGCACCAGCACTCGGATCGGTCTGCCGGCCAAGCCGCTGGCGGCAGCTGAGGCGATGCGGCGCGCGTCCGCATTGAACGACATGTCGATCATCGTGCTCGAGGCTGTCACCTTGGCTACCAGCGAGTTGCCTTCGAGCGACCACTCGGCGGCTTCCAGCATGGAGACGAGCATCGGTTGCTGACTCAGCGCGGTAAGAGCACAGTCACGCAAAGCCGTGGCGGTAACCGCAGAGTTCGCCGTGGCTGCCGGCTCTGGTGTGATTTCGAGAACAGCCGGCACAGCCGAGCCCATGATAACGACATTGGTTGCGGCTGCGCCCGAGGTTGCCAGAGGGATCGCTGACGGTGCATCGCTCGGCGATTCGGCCTTGGGTGTGTTCTTGCGCGCAGAGTCGGCAGCGAAGGGCGAGATGAAATTCGATCGCGCAGGCGCAGTCGGTTCGGTTCGGCGGACTTCTGCGGACGCTGCCAAACGCGGGATTACGGATGGTCGCGCCGTACCTGGGGCAGTGGGCGTCGCCTCGCTCAGGAACTGTTCGATCGGAAGCAGGCGCTGCGCATGGGCCATCTTCAGCAGGCCGAGTTCCAGATGGAAGCGCTGTTCCTGCCGGTAGCCGAGTTCTCCGTGGGTACGCAGCATGATCTGGAGGTGGCGCGCCAAGTCTTCTTCGCTGAACAGATCGGCGATTCGTCCGACGCGGGCTCGCTCATCGGACGAAATCTGCAGCAAAGCAGAGTCTTTGCCGGCAATTTTCGCGACCGTGGCATTGCGCAGAAAGCGGACCAACTGGCGCGCAAAATGAGTCGGACTGTGTCCTTCATTGAGCAGTTCATCGACGAGCCGCAGGACAGTCTCGCTCGAACTTTCTGCCACGGCCTGCATCACGCTCTCGAACACGCCCGCCGGCGCCGCGCCGATCAAAGCGCGAACAGACTCCAGCGTCAGGCGCTCGGATGTGGAAGCGATGGCCTGGTCGAGAATGGACAGGGCGTCGCGCATGGAGCCGTCGCCCGCTTCCGCCAGCAGGGCAAGCGCATCTTCGTCGGCCGAGAGTTGTTCCTTGCCCACGAGGTCGCGCAACTGGCCCAGAATGTCTGCAAACGTTACCGCTCGAAAACTGAAGTGCTGGCAGCGCGACCGGATGGTCTGCGGGAAATCTTCCGGTTGCGTGGTGGCCAGCATGAAAATCACGTGGCTGGGCGGTTCCTCCAGCGTTTTGAGCAGCGCATTGAAGGCGGCGTCGGTGATCTGGTGGGCCTCGTCGAGGATGTAGATCTTGAAACGGTCGCGCGCGGGACGATAACGGGCGGCCTCGCGCAGTTCGCGAATCTCGTCAATGCCGCGGTTGGTGGCCGCGTCGATTTCGATCACGTCAACGGAATTGCCCGCCCGGATCTCGGTGCAGGAATCGCAGACGCCGCAGGGCTCGGCCACCGGCTTCTGCGATGACCGGCAATTTAGCGCCATCGCCAGGATGCGCGCCACCGTCGTTTTGCCGATCCCGCGGTGGCCGCTGAAGATGTAACCATGCGCAATGCGTTCCTGCTCGATGGCGTTGGTGAGTGTGTGGGTGACGTGCTCCTGGCCGATGACATCGGAGAATTTCTGTGGACGGTACTTGCGGGCCAGGACCTGGTAGCTCATGCGAGATTCTTGATTATACAGGCTGGGAGGAGGTGTTTTGCTCACGGGCGATGGCGGGAGTTAACGCACGGTAGGGCGTCAGTCCGCAATAGAACAGAGAAAGTAATGAACCACGAAGGACACGAAGTGTCACGAAGGTTCAGTTTCGAGGGGTTCCTTCGTGGGACTTCGTGTCCTTGGTGGTTAAGCGATAAATTGCTTCATTTGGCGCCCGTGCTTGCAAGGCATGTTCCGTGGGGGTAGGCTTCTAACCTTAGGTTATGGCAGTCTTTCTCCAGTGGAGGGATACATGCAGCTGCGAATGAGCACGCGGGCCCTGGATGGGGTAATAGTGGTGGATTGCAGCGGCCGGATCGTATTCGGCGAAGAGTCGGCCACTCTGCGCGACACAATCAAGAAGATCCTCACGCAAAGCCCGAGGTTGGTGCTCAACCTGGCCGAAGTCAACTACATCGATAGCGGTGGCCTCGGAACGCTGGTTGCGCTGTATACGACCGCCCGCAATGCGGGTGGTGCTCTGAAGCTGGCGCGCCTGACCCAACGCGTGGGTGATCTCCTGCAACTCACCAAACTGGTCAGCATTTTCGAAGTGTTTGAGAGCGAGCAATCGGCGGCGCAGTCTTTCAAGTAAGGATTCTGCCTAGACAGCAAGAGCCCCGGATTTGGCACCGGGACCCTCGCGATCCATTCTGACTAGTTATCGTTCAACACCACTGGAGTGCCCGACATCGCTCCCCCGCCTGGAACGTCGACTAGGGCGTAGGTGTAAATCTTTCCTGAACTGAAGGAGGCGTTTGGGATCCTAATGTTGAGCGATTGAACTCCAGCCGGGGTGAGCAGGAGATCATAGGTACCCGCGGGAAAGGTTTTGTAAGCGCTTGCAGCTTGGTACGCGACACTGGCAATGTCAGGGCTAGTCGCGGGGAGAGGATCGCCCGGTCCGACGATGTAGATGTCTACGGCCTGACCCACAACGCTGCCAAGGCCTTCCGGTGATGCCTGAACCACGCGCAATTCCGCATTGCCGGACGTGGGTGCCGTGTTGTTGTCGGTAAACTGTGGCGCGACGATGGTGTTGTTGGTGAAGGATCCAGTAGCCACAAATGTATAAGCGTTTCCGCTGTTGAAGGTGACATTCCCGTCGAAATAAGCGCCGGCGGTGGTTCCCGTCGGAAACATCTGCAGGTGGCGGCTACCGGATGAAACGGAAAGGTATCCGGTGGAAGGGGTGACGTTAGGAAAAGTAACAGCCGTCTCCACCACTTTTCCGTCGATGAGAACATCGACCGCTTGAGGAGCGTTCGGAATCGCGTTGACCAGGCGAAACTTGGTACTACTCGAACCACCGCAGGCGGTGAAGATACTCAAGGCGGCGAGCGCAAGCGGGAAGGGCAGGGTTCTCAACATGCGAAACATGGTTTTCTCCGGAAGAGCTTTCGGGCAAGCAACACCGTAGGATGCAGCCATCATAAATGTTGGTTTGATTCGCACTGTAAAAATTTGTATGTAATGCGGGCCGTCGCGCGACATCTTTACTTGAGAAGAAGGAACCATGAATCGGCCGGCAGAACCCGGATCGCAGGAGAAGCGGAACCGCATTATCCGCTGTATTCGCAGCTTGCCACGCGGGAAGGTTTCAAGTTATGGAGCGGTGGCCGCCGCGGCCGGATGGCAGGGCGCGGCACGGCAAGTGGTGCGGGTGCTGAACCAGGTTCCGGGATTGCCGTGGCACCGCGTGGTGGGCGCCGGGGGAGCCATCAAGATTCCCGGAGAAGACGGGGCCGAGCAGAGATTCCGGTTGCGCATGGAAGGCGTCACGTTCCGCGGTGCGCGCGTGGACATGGCCAAGCACGAACACAGATTTTCCGCTCCGCGTGCGAAGCGCAAGAGAAAAACGAGAACGTAGAGGTAGAACCGGCTTTATTGACATCCTCCGAATAACCGAGTCCTAGTCCCGGAGGGACCGCTGAAAATAGCCCAGCGCTTCAGCGCCGGGTGCAATCAGATCGGTACGCAGAAGTCCCGTAGGGACGGCTGAACAGTGGCGGGTTGCGTCGCGTCAGTCGTGCCTCCGGCACTCGGTTGTGGGGTATGTGGAGTCCCGCCAGTAGACTGGCGGGCTATTTTCACTGGTGCCTCCGGCACCGGTTTCGGTCACCCTCTCAAGGCTGCAGGATGCCAACAGAATCAACGCTCTTCGAGTCTCAGCCTTCCGCGTGCTGCGGCAGATTGCCCTCCAGCAGTTCGTGCAGTCGGTTCGCCGGGCAGCGCAACCCGATATAGAAGGTGCCGAACAGGGCATAGACGGCGCTGACCTCATCGAATCGCATTTCGTAAATCAGTTTCTTAAAGACGATGGGATCGTCGGCGAACAGGTCCACGCCCCATTCCCAGTCATCGAAGCCGATGGAGCCGGTGATGATCTGCTTGACGTCTCCTGCATAGCGGCGTCCGACCAAGCCGTGCTCATTCATCTGCCGCTGGCGCTCTTCCATGGGGAGTGTGTACCAGTTCTTGTGCTCGCCGCGCTTGCGGTCCATGGGATAAAAGCAGATGTAGCGATGCTTCGGCATGGCAGGAAAGAGGCGTGGCTTCATGGCTTCCTCCTGGCGCGCGATGGTTTCCCGGATGGCTGCGTTCCACTCCTCAGAGTGCGGTTCGATGCCTCGTTCGGCGAGTGATTTGTAAGTTTTCAGGGTCGATTCATAGAGGCCCAGTTCGATGACCGACAGATAGGACGTGGCGGGCTCAAGATACTCGCTCAACTGCAGGCGCGCGAGCGTAAGTTCGGCCTGATTCAGCTCGTCAAAACCGTCGCGGAAGTGGACCAGCATCAGGTCGCCCTTGTGTCCGAGGAGCGAGAACAGCGCCGACTGCCCGCCGGAATTCGCTTCCATCTCGGCGAGAAGTTTCGCGGCCTCGGCGCTAATCTGGTGACGCTTGGGCTCATCCAGCGCGCGCCATGCGGTCCAGCGGAAGCGCATCATCTGGTGCAGGCAGGCATAGCCCTCGATGGTCAGCGGCACCGCGGGCAGTTGTCCGGCGGCAGTGGGAGCGGTCACGGGGTGCGTTGGATTCATGGAATTTATCCTGGAACGTTATTGTAAATCGGGGACCGGGAGCGCATCGACGCGAACGTACCCTGGCCGCCACGGGGCCGAGATTGCTACCAGACGCTCCGGTGTGCTACAAGCGCTATATGCGTAAATGGATGCGCGAGCGCATGGAGCGCCGCAAGAAGGGTGGAGAGGCCCAGCCCCGCGAAAAGGCGCCGGCTCCGACTCCGCTCCAGCCTGATTTTTATAGCGAACCGCCGGACGTGTCCGCTGCACCGGTGGTTGAGTCTCAGCCCGAACCAGAACCGGAGGCTGCACCCGAACCCTCCGCAGGTAGCACGGAAGCTCAGCCCAAGACACGGCCTTCTCGCCGCCGGCGCGGACGCGGAGGCCGGTCGCGCGCGCGGCCCGTTGCTGCTCCGGCGCCGGTTGCGGAAGTTGAACCGACTGCGCCGGAAGCGCTCGCGGTGCCGCACCCTGCGGACGAGGCCGTTGCGGCGCCCGCGCGTGCCAGCAAGGGAACCGTCGTTCTGGCGATCGGTCTGCCGGGATCGGGCAAGAGTTCCTGGTTCAAGCGGCACAACATCCGTCCCCTTTCGAGCGACCTGCTGCGCGAGCTTCTGTTCGACGATGCCGAAGAACAGCGCTTTCAGGATCTGGTTTTTTCCAACCTGCGTTCCATGCTCAAAGCGCGGCTGATCGCGCGCCGGCCTATGAGCTATGTGGACGCGACCAATCTCACGCCCCACGACCGCCAAAGCTGGATCAAGCTCGCCAAAGATTATGGCTACGACGTGCAGGGTGTGTTTTTCGACGTGCCCCTGGAAGTGTGCATGGAGCGCCACCTTCGCCGGAGCCGCGTGGTTTCCGAAGACGTCATGCGCAAGATGGCAGCCAAGCTGAAACCCCCCACGTTTGAGGAGGGCTTCTCGAAGCTCACCGTGGTGCGGGTGAAGCAACAACAGCCGGAAAAAAAGCTGCCAGAATGAAGAGATGGCTGACAGCCGGCGTCAGCCTTTCAAATAAGGCAGCAACTCTTTGAAGGCCGGCGAACCCGACGAGCGCAGCAACTCATACATCATCATTTCCGCGGAGGAGATGACTGCACCGGCGGCGCGCATGCGGTCCAGCCCGACCCGCCAGTTCGATTCCGAGCGCGAACTGACCGCATCTGACGCCACGTGCACGAGGTAGCCTTCCCGCAACGCTGCTAACGCCGTCTGCATCACACAAATGTGCGTCTCCATTCCACAAAGCAGGATGGTCGTCCGCTGCCCCGGAAGGCGTTTCAGCAGAGAGCAGAACACATCGCTGCCAAAGCAGGAAAACATCACCTTGTCGATGGGCTGACATTCCGGCAGCAGGGCGGCGATTTCCGGCACGGCGTTGCCCAGTCCCCTGGCGTACTGCGTGGTCACGATGGCCGGGATCTTCAAAAGGCCCGCCAGACGGATCAGCAGCTGCGAGTTCCTGATGAGCTGTTCTTTCTGCCAGATCGGCGGCAGCAACTTCTCCTGAATATCCACGACGATGAGCGCGCACTGCTCAGCCTCGATCGTGCGCCGAGCGATTTCGGAGTAATCGGTCTCGATCTGAATGCTTCCGGCGGTAACCATAGGGCGTGTCCTCTACTTTGACGTGATTGTAACTCCAGCGCAGGAGACTTTCTGACCAAGCTTGACGACCGAGACTCAAGGCCGATGGCGTGGGAAGATCGGATCAGGCTTCAGTCCCGCCGCCTTGTTGACCAAGGCCACTCTGATCCATAGAATCGAAATAGCCGAGCGGGAATTGTGTTTCCGTCGCGGCGCAACCCGCGCTGCCCCCTCGTTCAACGGCTAGGACACCTGCCTCTGGAGCAGGTTATCGGGGTTCGAATCCCTGGGGGGCAGCCAAATCCACTATTTCCACCTGCCCTCTCTCCCAACCTCGTCATTGTTAGGTGTGGCCTACGTCCAAGGGTCGGCGACCGCACCCAGGGAGTTCCCCGGCGATATTCACCGAGCTGTCCTCAACATTCTTACGAAGGGCGGCGGGAAGAAGAGCATGATCAGTGTGCAAATTCTTCCGCAACCGGCGCGTGATGCCAGGATGCGCCTTTGACATGCCCGGAAGACGCCAGTTAGCGGTTTTGGCGCTGCACCGGCTGAGAACCCATAGGAAAGACAAATGCTTTCCGATGTTTTCTAACTTTGAATTCCAAGGATGTGAGGCAACTGATTGTGAATCAAGCCAGTTAAGATAACCTTATTGACATCCAGCGACGCAGGATATACTTTCGTTAACGTTTACGGTCCGAGCCACCAAAAAGGCAACCCCCCATGGAAGCCAGCACATCTCAGGCAACACCTAACGGCGCAGTAGAATTCTCCGATCGCTCCTATGAACCGAAAAACTAAGCTCCTGGACATCGCCGAAGCATTGGGAGTGTCGACCGGCACCGTCCACCGCGCCTTGCACAATCATGCCGGTGTGAGCCCCATGACCAAGGCCCGCGTGCAGCAGATGGCTAGGACTCTGGGGTACCGGCCGAATCTGGCAGCACGGTATCTGTCCTCGAAGCGAAATCTGCGCGTCTCGGTCAACACACTGCAAGGCACCACCTCATTCTGGGACGAAGTCCGGGCCGGAATCAGCGAGGAAGCGCGGGCGCTGGTCATGGAGAATGTAGAGATTGAATATCGAACCTATCCGCGCCTGGGGGAGGGTGAAGAAGAAGCCTTCGAAGCCGCTCTTAAAGCAGGCGTGGACGGAATGATTACCTTTCCCAGTCGTCCTCAGAGTCTGCAGTCCTGGATGCGACGAGCGTCCCGAAGCAGCATTCCCGTCGTGTGCGTGGCCACCGACGCGCCCAATACCGGCAGATTGGCGGTCGTCTCGATTGACACTCTGGCCAGCGGGTCTTTAGCGGCCGATCTGATGGGGAGTTTCCTGGGCGGCAAGGGAAAGGTTGCCGTAACTCTGAGTTCCCTGGCGATCACTGAACATGCCGAGAAGTACAGGGCCTTTGAAAGCACCCTGCGTGGACTGTACCCCCAGATGCAACTGCAGGAACCCCTTGAGGATCACGACGTCGAATCCGAGTGCTACCAGAAGAGCAGTGAGCTGTTCAAGAAGCATCCGGACCTTGCTGGCATCTATGTCACGACCGAAGCCTCCATCCCCGTGCTAAATGCCGCCCGTCACGCCCACGTGCTCGACAAGATCACCCTTATCACCACGGATCTGTTTCCGGCACTGGTACCCGAGATCAGGTCTAGAGCGGTGGCCGCTACGATTTATCAGCGGCCGCGCACCCAAGGACGCATGGCGTTTCGGGTATTGCATGAATTCCTGGTGGAAGGCGAGTGTCCGTCTTTCCAGGTAACTCTGGCGCCCCACCTGGTGATGCGCGGCAACCTCGATTTTTTCCTGCAGCGCCAATCCTCAGAATCGACCCCTCAGAAGGCCGTGCGGCTGCAGAGCGCTTCGTCAGAAATGGCCGACTATTTCGGCTAGCCTGGCTGGCACCGGTGGTGGACGGGGATTGGTATCAGGGCATCGCTTTAGCGATGCCAGGAGTTTTCGAAAGAAGACGCCCCTTCCGGGGCTGCGCTGATGGAGGGAGTATCAAGTTCCTCGGGATCGATGTCGGCACCGGTGGAACCCGTGCTCTCATCATTGATGAACATGGGCGAGTCGTCGCGTCCGGTTCAGAAGAGCACGTTCCTTTCGCATCGCCTCAGCTAGGGTGGGCGGAGCAGCATCCGCACGATTGGTGGCGAGCCTGCGGCTTGGCCGTGCAGCGCGCCCTCGACGCCTTGGGAGCCAGCCGAGATGAAATCGCCTGCGTTGGATTCTCCGGGCAGATGCATGGGGCAGTCTTACTGGATGCCCGCGATGAAGTAGTTCGCCCCGCGCTCATCTGGTGCGATCAGCGTACCGAGCCGCAAGTTCAGGAGCTTTCCGATCTGTTCGGCGTGGATCGCCTCATTCATCTCACCTGCAATGCGCCTCTTACCAATTTCACGCTGACCAAGCTGCTTTGGGTGCGACAGAACGAACCTCGAAACTGGGAGCGCGTTGCCCACGTGATGTTGCCGAAGGATTACGTGCGTTTCCAACTTACCGGCGAACGCGCCATCGATATGGCCGATGCATCGGGAACTCTTCTCCTGGACGTTGCCCAGCGCAAGTGGTCCTCCGAAGTCTTAAGCCGTACCGGAATTGACCAGCAACTGCTTCCCACATTGTGGGAGTCTCCCGAGGTGTGCGGGCGAGTTTCGGCGCGCGGCGCGGAAGCGACGGGTCTGAGAGTTGGAACACCCGTCGTGGCGGGGGCTGGGGACCAGGCTGCTGGCGCAGTCGGCATGGGAATCGTGCGTCCCGGAACTGTGAGCGCAACCATCGGCACATCCGGTGTAGTGTTTGCAGCCACCGATGTGCCCGCGCTCGATCGCAAAGGCAGAATCCACACCTTCTGCCACGCGATCCCCGGCCGATGGCATGTGATGGGCGTGACCCAGGCCGCCGGCCTCTCCTTGCGCTGGTTCCGCGATCGCTTCGGCGCTGGGCTGGAAGATGGGCGGGATCCGTACGAGCGACTGTGCGAGGAAGCAGCCGCCGCGCCGCCCGGTTGCGACGGAGTGTTCTGGGCGCCCTACCTGATGGGCGAACGCACTCCGCACTGCGATCCCAATGCGCGCGCCGCCCTAGTCGGTCTCTCCGCCACCCACACCCGTGCCCACGTGATCCGCGCCATTCTGGAGGGCGTCGCTTTCAGTCTGCGGGACAGCTTCACCATCTTTCGCGAGATGAACGTGCCAGTAGATCGCATTCGCCTGGGAGGTGGCGGAGCCCGATCCACGCTCTGGCGGCAGATTCAGGCTGACGTCTATGGCCATGCGGTGGAAGTTGTCCAGGCCGAAGAGGGTGCCGCATACGGCGCTGCGATTCTTGCAGGAACTGGAGCGGGAAATTGGCGCTCCGTCGATGAAGCCTGTGACGCCGTGGTGCAAACTGCCCACGAAATTCAACCCAATCCAAAAAGCTCTGCAATCCTCGACGGAGCTTACCGTACTTACCGCAGAATTTATCCAGCACTCCACCAGATATCAAATCCTGAGAGCGCTGACTCCACCGCACAACCGGCCGCCGCATCGGTTTCTTGATCGATTCCTTGCCTTGATCGCTAGAAGATCAGCTTCAACGCGAAATTGCATCTGGCGCGGATCACGTGCGGTAGTGATCCTGTTATAGACCCCGCTGGTCAATGACGTCGAAGCCGGGTTGTTCAAATTGGTATGGTTGAGCACGTTGAATGCTTCGGTGCGGAACTGCCAGCTGAAGCGCTCGCTGATACGGGTATTCTTGTAAAGCGAGGTTCGGCTGCCTCCGTAACGGTCACCGTCTGCGAATTGCTGCCCACGACAAGGCTGACGTCAATCACCCGACGGTCGTTGACGTTCAACACCATGTCGGTCGCATTGTATTGTTGGAACCCCGAAGCAGTGATGACGAGTCTGTAGTGGCCGAGAGGCAAGAGAGGCGCGACATAGGCGCCGTCAGCGCCCGTCGTCATCGACCGAATCACGGTGTCACGGTCGGTGTTAATGACCTGTACGCTGGCGCCGCTGACCACGGCACCGGAAGGGTCACGCACGATCCCACGAATATCGCCGATGATTTCCTGGGCCTGTGTGATCGAGGTGGTAAGACAGAAAAACAGAGCGGCAAGAGAGTATTTCGAACGCATGACCATCCTCCCAGAGACAAAGTCCATGAACATACGCAGGAGAAGTGGCGTGAACTTCAGATGCTCGTAGCGCGTGTTGGTGGATGATAACGCAAAAGGAAGGCCGGAGTCGCTACATGGTCCTCAAAGGTCAATATTTCTTGAGAACCTCGGCCTATAAAATTAGGGAGGCCGGCTAGTCGTCTACTGAGTTTTGGATTTCCTGCCGAGTCGACAGGATCCTCGAGAGTCGGAACCGAGCCAGCCATCAGGTTCTGCTACCTGGAATGTCCGGCTGTCAGCAACCCACTCCATCCCATCCATGCCAGTACGTGGCCCAGCCAAGATAGCGAGTGGCTGCTTCGTGCGCCGCGCCCGCGACTGTCGAGAAATTGGCGGCCACGTGATGTTCAAAGCCGTTCTCGCAAATGTAGTGCAGGAGTTTCTGCATGCGCGGGATCTCAACCACGCCCGCTCCACCGAACGTATTCAGGGAGTCGTTGGTGAACGCCCCTTCGCCAACGTAGCCACGGACGACGCCCGCTTGGTCATCGGTCGAGAAGCGCGCGAAGCTCATCGCGCCGGCTTTCACACGGCCCACGCAGGTGCCGAACGTGCGGTCCTTGCCCACCGTCCCGGCGATAATCTCCTGGAAGTCCATGCGCACATCCTGAAAGAAGTGTTTGGGAAGGTTGCTGCAATGAAAGCAGACGGCCTTGTCGGGATCGTCGCCGTAGTTGTTGTTCCAGTCGAGCAGGGCGCTGGGCGTCTCCGAGGCCAGTCGCAGGACGTGCATGCTGAGCGTGCCGCATACGTCTACCTCGCAAGCGCTGGGAATCAGATTATTGCTCATCATGCTCATGATGGTGCACGGAACCACGCCGAAGTACTCTTCGAGCGCAGTCCAGCACTGCACGGCGCTGACCGTAACGTCGGCTGATTTCATCCAGCCGTCAATGACCGCGCCCAGCTTGGCCATCTTGAGCAGCGCTTCCGCAGGAACTCCGGTGGTTGGCACATATTTGCGGATCTCCTGGAGCTTGCCCTGCACGCAAGCTTCGGCGTCTCCCAGTCGCCCAATCTGGCCCAGAATCTCCGAGAGGTCCACGGTCTCGACCGAGATGCCGTTCGCCTCCAGAATCTTCTCGCTGTACCGAACTGTATTGAACGCCGCCGGCCGCGCACCGATGCCCCCAATGCGCAGATTGCGCAGGCCGTTCACGATGCGGCAGACGGCGGCAAACCACACCAGATCCCTCCGGAACTCCGCTGAGTCGGGCGCAACCGTGTGCGACGCGGTAAGAGAGTAAGGAATTCCGTACTGTCGCAGGTTGTTGCACGCCGACATCTTGCCGCAGAAGCTGTCGCGGCGGAACGCGATCGTCATCTTGCCGGGGCTGTCCGGTGTTGCCTGCACCAGCACGGGAACGTCAAGTCGCGCCAGACGCAGCGTGTCGGCGATGGCTCGCTCGTCCCCAAAGTTCGGCAGGCTGACGATTACGCCGTCGAGCTGGTCCGCATGTTTGCGAAACAGGGCGGCACAGCGTTTCGCTTCTTCATGGGTCTCGACCGCGCCGTACTTGCTCTCTTCCGGCCCCAGTGCTACCACGTCGATGCCCGCTTGATCGAGCGCGCGCAGCATCTCCTCCCGGCCGGACTTAGCCAGATGGTCAGGGAAAAAACCGCGGTTCCCGACAATCATCCCGAACGTCATCTTCTGCTTTTGATTTGACACTTCATGAGGCGACATATGAGTCCTTAGATGTCATCACTCCGAGTCACCGGGTCGAGAACCTGTAGATCGTCTGGGTACTGTAGACCGAACCCGGCCGTAGAATGACGGACGGAAACGCCGGATGATTGACGGCATCCGGGTAGTGTTGCGTTTCAAGGCAGAAACCGGAATGTTTCCGGTACACGACTCCACGCTTGCCGGTGAGGGTTCCGTCGAGAAAGTTTCCCGAATAGAACTGCACTCCGGGTTCGGTTGTCCAGACTTCCATTTGGCGGCCTGAGGCCGCATCAAAAACGCGAGCTGCCAACTTGAGCTTGACCGCTTCCGTGCTCAGCACGAAGTTGTGATCATAGCCACCGGGATCTCCCTTCATCTCGGCGATGTGCGCCCCGATGGCAACCGGACTCGTGAAGTCGAGCGGCGTTCCTTTCACCGCCCGGATCTCGCCCGTCGGAATCAATGTAGCGTCCACAGGCGTGTACTTCTCCGCGTTGAGCTGCAGCACCTGCCCCAGGATGTTCTTATCTCCTTCCAGGTTGAAATAGCTGTGATTGGTGAGATTGACGGGAGTTGCTTGGTCAGCGGTTGCCGTGTATTCGAGCTCCAACTCGTTATGATTGGTCAGCCGGTACAACACCGTGACCGAGAGATTTCCCGGGAAGCCTTCGTCTCCATCGGGGCTGTCATAAGTAAAGCGAACCGCCGCTGCGTCCCGCTCATAAACCGGTTCCGCCTTCCAGACCACGCGGCTCAAATCCTTCGACCCGCTGTGCAGGTTATTGGGCGGATCATTGATCTCCAGTGAATATTCTTTACCTTCCAGTGTGAACTTGCCCTTCGCGATGCGGTTCGCGACTCGTCCGACGGTGGCTCCGAACCAGGGATGCTTTCCCACATAGCCCTGAAGGTTGTCGAATCCCAGGACCACATCGCCGAGCTTTCCGGTTCGATCCGGGACCCACAGTTCGGTCAGCGTTGCGCCGTACGAGATGACTTTGGCAGTGGCGCCCTTGGCATTCTTTAGTGTGTACAGGTCAACCGCTTGGCCGTCATCTAGGCTTCCAAACTTGCTCGTTTCCACAAAAGCCTCCGAACTTGATGCAATGTGCTTGGCGGCCCAAACCGGGCCGGAGGCAATGCAAATCATGGCTCTGAGCTGTAAGACTTTCCGGCTCACTTCCTCGAGTTTCATCGCGCCTCCCAACTCTTGGGCGGTGGAGTCTAAGCGGACGAACCTAACGTAATCGTTTCCGGTGTCATAAAGCAAGTGTCGCCTTCTTACTGCGGGGTGAATTCTGTTCAATGAAGACCCAAGAATGGGTCAATCAGCCAATGCGCCTATTGTCTGTAATTCATAGCACTGATAGTTGGTTATGGAGAAAGCACGACCGGGGACCCCGACGCTCTTCGGCATTGACAAGTGCCATCCTGAAGTGACAGAGTGGCTGCCTACAATGTTGCCCAATCTACCGGAATCGATTCCGAAAGTGGGGGCGCAGTGCGTTCCGAGCCTGCTGCAATTGGGGTGGCCTGTTTTCCGCGCTCTCATCGAATCGCAAGCTCCTGGATAACAAACCTGATTTTGCCGAGGTCCTCATAATATGCGAGATAAGAACGTCTTCTTTCCGTGCGCCTTCTTGGCGGTGCTGCTCGTGTTTGGGCTCGTATCGTCCGCGAGCGCGCAGTGGGCACCCATGAACCCCGTGGTGGCGGTCCAGCAGCAGGCGGATGGCGCGCTCTTCACCATGAAGTCTGGAACTCTTCGGTTGCAGATCTGCTCGGAGTCGATTGTCCACGTCATTTATTCACCGACTTCGTCCTTTCCGCCGAGCCGTCCCGATCCGGTTGTTATCAAGATCAGTTGGCCCACCACGAAATTCGCCTTGCAGGCTAATGATGACGAAGTCACGCTCACCACGTCGCAACTGAAGGTCGTTGTCACTCGCAAGGACGGTGCGATCACCTACCGTGACCTCGACGGGCAGCAACTCGTGCAGGAAGCAACCAGGAAACTGACACCCGTGAGAGTGAACGGCGAGGACACTTATCGCGCCGAATCTTTCGTCAACATCTACGGCTCGCGCGAAGCGTTCTATGGACTGGGCCAGCACCAGGCCGGGGTGTGGAACTACCGCGGCGAATCGGTCGACATCTCGCAGGACAACACCAACATCGCTGTGCCTTTCCTGGTGTCGAGCAAGGGCTACGGCATTTTCTGGAACAACGATTCGCGCAGCCGCTTCAACAACCGCTTTGCCAACTATCTCTACATCAGCTCCGAAGTCGCCGACGTGATCGACTACTACTTTTTCTACGGGCCTGATCTCGACAAAGTCATCGCCGCCTATCGCGAACTGACGGGGCAGGCGCCCCTGTTCGGCAAGTGGGCCTATGGGTTTTGGCAATGCAAGAACCGCTACAAGTCGCAGGACGAAATTCTCGGCGTCGCCCGCAAGTATCGGGAACTTCACATCCCCGCCGACAACATCGTGCAGGACTGGTTCTGGTGGAACCGCAAGGGCGAATTCGTCTTCAACAAAAACTATCCCGGTCCCAAGGGGATGGTCGACGAGCTACATCGCGAGAACTTCCATCTCATGATTTCCATCTGGCCCTTCTTCGAGCCGGGCTCAGCGAATTTCGACTTCATGGACAAGAAGGGCTGGTTCATCGACAAGTTCAAGTTCGCCAAGCCGCCCTATCACACCGATGCGATGGCTGTGTACGACGCGACCAGTGCGGAGGCTCGAAAATTTTACTGGGAACAGGTTAACAAAGGTCTGTTCAGCATGGGGCTGGATGCCTGGTGGATGGACACGACCGAACCGGAAACTGAAGGCCAAGAAGAAAATATTCAGCTGGGACACAAACTGGCGATGGGCAGTGGCGATCGGTACGTGAACGCATATCCCTTGCTGGACACGGGAGCTGTGTACGAGGGCCAGCGCGCGGCGTCCGACAAGAAGCGCGTGTATATTCTTTCGCGCTCTGCCTTCGCCGGTTCGCAGCGCAACGCCGTCACCGCGTGGTCGGGCGACATCAACTCCGACTGGTTCAGTTTCCGTCGCCAGATTCCGGCGGGACTGAACTTTGCTCTCTCCGGCATTCCTTACTGGACCACCGACATTGGCGGCTTCGTTTTCGGCAGTCCCACCGATCCCGCCTTCCGTGAACTGTTTGTCCGCTGGTTTCAGTACGGCACGTTCAACCCGATCTTGCGGGTGCACGGCACGCGCAATCCTGACGAAAACGAGCTCTGGTCGTACGGACCGGACGCGCAGAAGATCTTGGTCAGCTTCGATCGCTTGCGCTATCGTCTGCTGCCCTACACCTATTCACTGGCCTGGAAAACGACGAGCGGCAGTTATACTCCGATGCGTCCGCTGGTAATGGATTTCCGCAGCGATGTGCGCGCACAGAATACCTGGGATGAATTCATGTACGGCCCGGCGTTCCTCGTAAATCCCGTGACGGAAGCGGCAGCCGCCAGGCGCCAGGTCTATCTGCCGGATGCGAAGTGGTACGACTTTTGGAGCGGCGCATCAGCCCAAGGTGCGCATGAGATCACTGCGGAGGCTCCGCTCGACCGACTGCCCGTCTACGTTCGCGCCGGGTCGATCGTTCCATTGGGCCCAGATGTCGAGTGGTCAACCGAAAAGCCCGCCGATCCGATTGAGTTGCGCGTCTACCGCGGCGCGGATGGTGAGTTCACGCTCTACGAAGACGAAAACGATAATTACAACTACGAGAAGGGCATCCACGCTACCATTGCTTTCCGCTGGGACAATGCGAAGCAAGTGCTCACGATCGCAGATCGCCAAGGCGAGTTTCCCGGAATGCTCGCCAGCCGGACGTTCCGCGTCGTCTTCGTGGGCGAGAAGCACGGAGCTGGCATCGCGCCTTCTGAGACCCCGGACAAAATCGTCAGGTACTCCGGCAACCAGGTCACCGTAACGCCGTAAGCTGTATGAACTGTCATCCCTTCTTTAGAATTGTCATCCCGAGCGAAGCGAGGGATCTGCAGTTCGCCGGCAAGATGCAGATCCCTCGCTTCGCTCGGGATGACAAACAAGAGCGCGGAATGACAATGCGAACTTGTGAGGATCAGAACAAGCGAATTCAGGAGTAGCCCATGTCGCCTTCTTTTTTGCACGCCCTGTGCCTGACTTTCATCCTTTCGCTTACAGCCCTCGCCCAACCTCCCGCGCACACCGCCCCCGTCCCGACACAAATCCCGGGACAGAACGCAATCTTGATGGGCGACGCGTGGTATCCCGAGCAGTGGCCCGAATCGCGCTGGGAAGAAGACCTGCGCCTGATGGAGGCCGCCGACCTGAAGGTTGTCCGCATCGCCGAGTTTGCCTGGAGCCGGATGGAGCCCTCCGAGGGGCACTATGATTTCGACTGGCTGGAGCGGGCGATTAATCTTGCAGCCAAACATCACATCATTTCCGTCCTCGGCACGCCCACCGCGACACCGCCGGCCTGGCTAACACAGAAGTATCCTGACACGCTGCGAGTGGAAACCGATGGTCAGCGGGTCACGCATGGTAACCGCGCGCATGCGTCGGCCACTTCTCCGCGCTATCGGGAATTCTGTCGCCGAATCGCCGAGCAGATGGCGATCCGCTTCGGACACAACCCCAACGTTGTAGGCTGGCAGATCGACAACGAATATGGCTACGCCCTCATGTCGTATGACGATGTCACGCGGCAACAATTTCAGGATTGGCTGAAAGCCAAATACAAGACGATCGACAACCTGAATACGCATTGGACAACTTCCTACTGGAGCCAGACCTACGACAACTGGGGAGAAATCCCGATCCCGATCGGCGGCCACAATCCCGGGCTGATGCTGGACTGGAAACGATTCATCACCTATACCTGGACTTCTTATCAGCAGAATCAGATTGACGTGATTCGCAAACACGCGGAGGCGCGCCAGTTCATCACCGGCAACTTGATGGGGTTTTTCGACGGCTTCGATCACTATCCGATCACCGAGCCGCTCACCTTCGCGTCCTGGGATGACTATGTCGGCTCCGGCCACGTCGATCCCGCTCATAACGGTCTTACCCATGACCTGACTCGCGGCTTCAAGCGCGAGAATTTCTGGGTGATGGAGACGCAGCCCGGCGCGGTGAATTGGTCCTCGCTCAATAACTTCCTCAACCGTGGCGAGGCGCGCGCCATGGCATGGCAGGCCATCGGACACGGCGCCGATGACGTCAACTATTGGCAGTGGCGCAGCGCGCTCAACGGGCAGGAAGAAATTCACGGCGTCCTGGTCGGCCCCGACGGCACTCCCGTACCCTTCTACGACGAAGCCGCGCAGACGGCGCACGAATTTGCAAAAGTTGAAAGCAGTTTCCGCGACACCGCGCCTGTTTCGCAGGTGGCGCTACTCTACTCCTACGACAGCCACTGGGCCATCCAGTTTCAGAAACACACCGAGAAGTACGACGACATCGGACTGTTGACGAGTTACTACCGCGCGCTGCGGCAACTATCCCAATCAGTGGATGTAGTCAGCGCCTATGCACCGCTCGAGGGCTACGAACTTGTGGCCGCCCCTAGCTTGAACGTGCTGCCGAAGGATCTCGCGGATCACTTGCTTGAATATGTGCGCAATGGCGGCCATCTGGTTCTCGGTCCGCGCTCCGGCATGAAGGATGAATTCAACGCTTTGCTGCCGCAGCGACAGCCGGGATTCCTCGTCGATGCCCTCGGCGCACGCGTAGAGCAGTACTACGCGCTCGAAAAGGATTTCCCGATGTCCGGCGCCTGGGGTAACGGGCAGGCAAGCATCTGGGCTGAACAGCTGAAGAGTCAGGCTGCCGGCGAAGAAGTTCTCCTGAAATATGGCAAGAGCAACGGATGGCTAGACGAGCAGCCGGCCGTCATCACGCGCGCCTACGGCAAGGGCCGCATCACCTATGTCGGCGCTGTGCTCGACGACAAGCTGATGGCAACGGCCGCCGAATGGCTGACGCAGAAATCCGGCGTTACGCCTGTGTTCGGTCCCGTGCCCGATGGGGTAGAGGTCAGCCGTCGAGTCGGCCCCGGCAAACAAGTTTTCGTTCTCATCAACTACGCACAGGAAAACCGCCGAGTGGCCCTGCCTCATTCCATGAAACTCGTGCTCGATGGCAAGCAGGGAGACACGGTTGAGCTGCCTCCCTACGGAGTCGCCGTCGCTCTCGATGAGCGCTGAATCGTCAATAGGAAATAACATCCGGGGAGGATCGATGAACGCCCGCCGACTACCCTTCGCTTTCTTTCTGCTAGCCGCCAACCTCGCCTGGACCCAGCCGTACCAATATCGGTTTCAGGATCCGAACCTACCGATCGAAGCCCGCGTCAATAACATTCTTTCGCTGATGACGCTGGAGGAAAAGATCAGTGCGCTCAGCACGTCTCCCGACGTGCCGCGTCTGGGAATTCAGGGCTCCGGACACATCGAGGGTCTGCACGGTGTTGCCCTGGGTGGTCCGGGTGGATGGGAGGGGCACGGCCTCACGCCACTGCCGACCACGCAGTTTCCGCAGTCCGTAGGGCTCGGCGAAACCTGGGATCCCGATCTGCTGCAGAAGGCCGCGGCTGTCGAAGGCTATGAAGCTCGCTACATTTTTCAGAGCGAAGACCTGCGTTCCAAGAGAAGCTGGGAAGGCGAAAGAGAGGGGCGGCGCCGGGAAGGCATTGTCATCCGCGCCCCCAATGCCGATCTTGCACGCGACCCGCGCTGGGGCCGCAGCGAAGAATCCTACGGTGAAGATCCGTACCTGACCGGAACCATGACGGTCGCTTTCGTGCGCGGCTTGCAGGGCGATGATCCGCGCTACTGGCTGACCGCTTCGCTCATGAAGCATTTCCTCGCGAACAGCAACGAAGACGGCCGCGACGGTTCTTCTTCCAATTTTGGCGAGCGCTTGTTGCGCGAATACTACTCGGTCCCATTCCGCATGGGCGTGATGGACGGTGGATCGCGCGCGTACATGACCGCGTACAACGCCTACAACGGAATTCCCATGGCCGCGCAGCCCATCCTGCGCGACGTGACCATGCACGAATGGGGATTCGACGGAATCATCTGCACCGATGCAGGCGCGCTGACCAACATGGTGACAAAGCACAAATATTTTCCGGACGTCAACCAGGCAACGGCGGGCGCCATCCACGCGGGCATCAATCAATTTCTGGACAGGTATCGGGAAGGCGCCAAAGGTGCCATAGAGAACAAACTGGTCGATACCGCAGAGATCGACGAGAACTTGCGTGGCGTGTACCGCGTGATGATCCGGCTAGGTTTGCTCGATCCGCCCGAACTCGTCCCTTACACGAAAATCAAGGGAACCAATCCGGCGTGGGACAACGACGAGCACAAAGCGCTCGCCCGGAAGATCACGCAGGAATCGATTGTGTTGCTGAAAAATGAATTGCTGAAGAATGTGTCGCAGATGAGCCCGCACCCGTTGTTGCCGCTCGACCGGAGAACGCTCAAGTCCGTGGCAGTGATCGGGCCCTATGCCGACCAGGTCGCGCTCGACTGGTACAGCGGAACTCCGCCGTATGCCGTGAGCCCGCTCGACGGAATCAAGAACAAGCTTGGTGCTGGGGTCAAAGTGAGTTTCGCGCGCGACAATTCGTCGGGTGACGCGGTAAAGATTGCGCGCGACGTTGACGTTGCGATCGTGGTGGTCGGCAACCATCCCACCTGCAATGCGGGATGGGCCAAGTGTCCGCTGCCCAGCGACGGCAAAGAAGCTATCGACCGCAAATCCATCACGCTCGAGCAAGAAGAACTGGTGAAGCAGGTGTTCGCGGTGAATCCGCGAACCGTAGTTGTGCTGATTTCCAGTTTTCCGTTTTCTATTCAATGGACGAAGGAACATGCACCCGCCATCGTGCACATGGCGCACAACAGCCAGGAGGAAGGGAACGCATTGGCCGACGTGCTGTTCGGCGACTACGATCCCGCCGGGCGATTGGTCGTGACATGGACGATGTCGCTCGATCAACTGCCGCCCATTATAGATTACGACCTACGGCACGGCCGTACCTATATGTATCTTCGGCAGAAGCCGCTGTATCCGTTTGGCTATGGCTTGAGCTACACCACGTTTGCCTATTCCAATCTGCGGACAAGTTCAGAGCAACTGAAGCGCGACGGCGAGATCACGGTGAGCGTTGACGTGAAGAACACCGGCTCGCGTGCGGGGGACGAAGTCGTGCAAATGTATGTCACCCATGTGAACTCAAAAGTGGAACGGCCGATCGAAGAGCTGAAGGGGTTCAAACGGATTGCGCTCGAGCCTGGCGAGACAAAAACGATCACCCTGAGGTTGAAAGCCAGCAGCCTGGCATATTGGAATTCTGACAAGGGCGCGTTCGAAGTGGAACCGGATCAGGTGAACGTAAGGGTAGGGAGTTCTTCCTCGGACATCAAGTTGCATCAAGATGTAAGGGTGAATGCCGATTAAAGAGTCTTGGTAGAGACGGGACTTGTCCCGTCTCCGGAGACGCGGCAAGCCGCGTCTCTACGGGAAATCAGATGTGCCATTAGTGGAGAGCCACTCGCAGCACATAAGCGTACTTCCCGGTGGGCTGAGCAGGGAGTTGTATATGCAAACCATCCGGGCCCTGCTGCCACTCGACCTTCGCTCCTGATCCAAGCAAGTCGACGCTCTGAACTTTCTGACCCTTGAGCGCATCGCTGCCCAAGTTGCGGACCGTCACTTTGCCCTCCGCCGGCCAACCCAGTTCAATCGCGTAGAGAGTGTCTTTCTTCACAGTGAAACGGAAATCTTCAGGCGTGAAAGGTTTCGCATCTTTTTCGTGGAACGCCCCGCCTGTTACTGCGGTTGGTCCTTCTCCGTAGCGCGTCCATGGACGGGTACCGTAGATTGCTTCCCCGTTCACCTTAAGCCACGCTCCTACGTCGCGCAGAACTTGTTGCACGGGTTCGGGGATGGTGCCGTCGGGACGTGGGCCGACGTTCAAGAGCAGGTTGCCGTTCTTGCTGACCACATCGGCGAGCAGGTGAATGATGAACTCCGGCGACTTGAACGAATCGCCCTCAATGTATCCCCACGACGCATTGCTGATCGAAGTGTCGGTTTGCCAGTGCAGAGGCCGGATGTCGGTCAACTGACCGCGCTCGATGTCGAGTGTGGCGGAGTGCTCCTCGAACGCGTTGTTCTTGTAGTTGATGACCGCGCCCGCGCCCCGCTTGGCCCCTTGGTTGTAATAGAACGCGGCGAAGCGCGACACATGCTCGCGGAAGGAAGGCTGGCCAATCCACCAATCGAAATAAATCAGATCGGGATGATATTTCTCGACGATTTCGGCAGTACGCGCTAGCCAATCGTCCATGAACTCCCTGGAGACGTAGGTCCAATCCTCAAACAGCTTGTCGTCATAGCCCGGCTTGAGAATGCGAAGATGCGCCGGCCCGTAGAAAGCTGCATAGCGCGGATCGCTCACGTCAGAATCAAACTGGCGGCCGCCGTCGAAGAACCAGTCGTGTTCCGCGCGATGCGAGGAGGCCCCAAAATGCATCCCTTCCGCTCGAACGGCGGTTGCCAATTCGCCGACCAAGTCACGTTTGGGACCCATCTTGCCGGCGCACCAATCCGTGAGGCTTGAATCGTACATAGGGAAGCCGTCATGATGCTCCGCCACGGGCACAACGTACTTTGCGCCGGCCTCGCGAAACAGGCGCGCCCACGCTTGCGCATCAAAGTGCTCGGCCTTGAGCATTGGAACGAAATCTTTGTAGCCGATCTTGCTCTGTGGTCCGTAGGTGGCGATGTGGTGCTTGTATTCGTTCGAGCCCTCCTGGTACATGTTGCGCGAATACCATTCGTTGGCGAACGCAGGCACCGAGTACAGTCCCCAGTGAATAAAGATTCCGAACTTGGCATCTTCATACCACGCCGGCACCTGGTACTTCTGGAGCGATTCCCATTGCGGACGATATGGGCCGTCGTTCGCTTGCCGTTCGACGTTCTCAAGAACCTTCTTGCGCGCGCCATCGTACTTGCTCACCGCCTTCTGCCATGTGTCTTCGATCGCAGCGGGGTCCGGGCGCGGTGGCTGAGCGAGCAGAGCGGAACACGCAGCGGCCATGACGACAGCGAGCATCACCAGTGTTCTCAGTTGTTGAGGTGGGTGAGACGCGTGAAATAAGGGGGGGAAGAGGACGTGCATTTCTGTCATGAAGTGCTCCTATACCGCTGAGAGAGAGTGGACCGGGTCCAAGATTATTTTCAAACGTACTTTCGAGGATAGAGGATATAGGAAGACGTCAAGCTACTGCTTCGGAGCGTCGGGTGCTGGCGACGCATGCTGCAGAGCTTCCCGCATGCGATCGCGCCGTTGACGGATCTGGTCGCTCCCGGGAGCATTGGGCGCGAGTTTGAGGTACTCGTCGAAATCCTGCACGACGTCAGCAAACTTCTGTTGCTGGATGTGCGCGTTGGCAAGCACGAGATAGACCTGCGGATTGTCCGGTTTCAACTCCTTGGCCTGCTGGGCCCACGTCTCTGCTTCGGCGCTGCGTTTCAAGCCAACCAGCGCGCGTGCCAGTTCGAACTGACTATGCCATGAGGCATCGCTTGCCGTAGTGGCTTGCCGCGCCAACGGCTCCGCTTCGCTGAATCGTTGCTGGTCATTCAACATTTGCGCCAGCAAGAAGAGTGCGTCAGGATATTTTCCTGCGCTGATCTGGATCGATTTGCGAAGCGCCTTCTCTGCCTCCGACAACTTAGCCAGCCGGTAGTTCGCAACGCCAATTTGGGCGTAGGCCTCGTAGTACAAAGGAAACTCCCCAATTGCGCGTTGAAATTGAGAAACAGACTTTTCTGGAGCCGACTTCTCGTAGAGTAGTTTCCAGCCTTTCTCAAAGGCTTCTCGCGCTTTCTCGGGTATGCTCAATTGACGGGCTGAGACCTGGCTGTCCGGCGATGAAGGCTGACTCGTATCTTGCCTGTGCAGGTAGACCAGAATGGTAGGCGCTGTCCCACCCATGATCGAAGCCATCACGGTGGCTGTTTCATAGCCCTTCTTGGTGGCCACGATGTAGTAATCTCCGTCGCGAAGGCCGGCAAACCGAAACTCTCCATCCATCCCAGAGACAATGGCCGGGGCGGCGCGCATACCCGAGGACAAGAGTTCCAGGGCCACCGATTGGATGGGCACATTCGTGGTCTCCTCGCGTACGTAGCCGCTGAGGTGGTGCCCGTCGTGCTGCGGAAAACAAAGCTGGGCGCTAAGAAGAAGCAGGAGGAGCGCGATTCGGGGTCGCATGACCGTCCTCCTTCTGGGGCTGCATTCTAGCACTATTCGGCTGCCGCCAAAGAGCGGGCAGACAATTCCGTCATTTGGGAGTGGCTCTGTTTCACGATGCAGCCAAAAAATCGTGAACCACCAAGGACATGAAGTACCATGAAGGTTCTTGTTCTTTTCCTTCGTGTACCTTCGTGTCCGTGGTGGTGAGCGGTTTCGCAAAGTGATCCCCACCCTGTTCTTCGCATGCTTGACTTCTGCTGCGGACCGCTCTTAACTCTGGAAGTGCGGAGGTGGGCGATCAAAGGCTTCGGATTGACGGCGGAAGAAAGGCGAGTTACGCGGTTTGTCGTCGTTGTGCTTGCAGTCGCGGCCGGCGCGGTGGTCGCGGCGCAGACCACACAGCCTGCTCCCCCAGATCCGGACAAACTTCGGCAACACTACGACGCTGCCCAGAATGCCCAGTCGGCAAACAATCTGGAGCAGGCGGCGGTCGAGTACAAAGCCTTCCTCGCTGAAGCTTTGCGGCGGCTGGCGGATCGACGTGCCCATGCCGGCGATTCTTCGAGAGCATCCGAACTCTTCGAACAAGCCTTGCCTCTCACTCCCCACGACAGCAGCTTGCGTCTCGACTATGCGGAGGCTCGCCGTGCGGCCGGTGATCTGGTCAACGCGCAGTCTGCAGCCGAGACCGTTTTGCAGTCGGGGCCGCGCAATGCACGTGCTCACTTTGTGCTCGGACGAATTTTGCTGCAACGTAAGGAGAATCAAAGAGCAAGCGAGCAACTCGAAACAGCGGTGGCCCAGGAACCTACTTTCGAGCACGGCTACGTGTTAGCTATCGCTTACTTGAACCTTAAGGCTCTCGACCGGGCCGCTACCGTTTTTGGCGAAATGCTTGCGGGGTTCGGCGACACAGCCGCCATCCACATGGAGTTTGGACGCGCCTTTGCCGAAGCGGGCTATCCCGAGCAGGGAATTCAGGAGTTCAAGAAGGTGATCGTCAAGGACGACAAGTTTCCCGGGGCCCACTACTCGCTCGGAGCGGCGTATCTGGTGGGACTGGCGGACGCAGCTTTTCCGGACGCGGCGGAGGAGTTCCGAAAAGAATTGGAGAGACATCCCGACGATTTCCTCAGTCTCTATCAACTCGGATACATCGCAGTGAGCCAGCACCAGCTCAAGGAGGCCGAAAGTTTCTTGGGCCGTGCCGCCAGCTTGGATCCTGGCAATCCCGACGTCCACCTTTCACTTGGACAAGCGTATGCCGAAGCAGACCGGCGGACCGAGGCAGAGGCATCTTTGCGGAAGTCCATCGAATTGACCAAGGACGTTTCGCACAATCACTACCAGGTCCAGCGTGCCCACTATTTGTTGGGAAGGCTGCTGTTGCAGGCTGGCCGCGAGGAAGAGGCGAAGCATGAACTGAAGATCGCTGACCAACTGCTCAAGCAATCGGTGGCTTCGAATCAAGGACAACCCGAAAGCAGGCCCTCGACTGACGCCGGCGCGAATGTGAGTGTGCAAGCGCACGCTTCTCAAGAGCCGATGGATCTGGAAACTGTGAAACAAGTGGAAGCGTATGAAAAGCAAGTCGCGCCCGCCATCGCGGACAGCTACAACAACCTGGGCGCGATCATGGCGAACCGCGATGAACTCTCGCAGGCTCTGACATTTTTTCAGCAGGCCGCGAGCTGGAATCCATCTCTGGAGGGGATCGACTACAACTGGGGAAGAGCGGCGTTTGCGGCGAACCAGTACGAGCAGGCGATTGCGCCCTTAGCCCGGCAGCTGCAAGCGCATCCAGATGACACTATGATTCGCTCGGCACTCGGGGCCAGCCTGTTTCACGTCCAGCGGTATCGCGAAGCGGTAGAGACTCTGAAGCCGCTCGAAAGTCAAATCAGTTCGGATTCACGGCTGGACTACATCTACTCGGTGTCGTTGGTGAGGAGCGGTGCGCCGGCCAAGGGAGTCACTCTGCTCCTGGCCCTGGCAAAGGCGATGCCCAGATTGTTTGACGTTCATATGGCGTTAGGAGAGGCGTTTTCGGTACAAGGGGATCATGCGAACGCGGCGCGGGAGTTTCAGATTGCGCTCGAACTCAACCCCTCCGACGCAGACGCCAAACGTCAGCTTGCGAGTGAGTCCGCAGCACATTAACCGCATCTCACGGCGGACGAATCGTTGGTCCCGGAGGGACCTTCGAAAATAGCCCGCTGAAGCGCCGGGCTATTTTCAGCCGTCCCTGCGGGATTGGGGAATGAGTTTGAGTCGAGGATGTCAACGGAGCCCGATAGCTTCCGGTTTTGATCTGATTGTGGTGGACGCCCTGAGGGACATGGATGCGAAATTTTGTCATCGGACTGGGAATGTTGATCGCACTTTCCGCACAACCGGACAGCGCGCCCCCGCTGCACTTTCACGACATTGCACAGCAGGCCGGATTGACGAGCGTTCCACATTTCTCGCCGGAGAAACGATATCTGGTCGAGACCGTGGGAGGCGGTGTCGGCCTCCTTGACTGCGACAATGACGGGAAGTTGGACATTGTCGTAGTGGGCGACTCGACGATCGATCGCTATCTCCAGGGAGGCGATCCGCTGGTCACCCTCTACCGCCAGGACAGCGATCTCCACTTCAGAGAGATCACGCAATCGGCAGGTCTCACGGCACGCGGGTGGGGCATGGGCGTTGCCGTCGGCGACTATGACAATGACGGGATGCCCGATTTATATGTCACGGGGTATGGCCGCAACGTGCTCTATCGCAACCTGGGTGGATGCAAGTTCGAGGACGTCACCGAGAAAGCCCATGTCGCTGCGGGAGGATTCAGCGTGAGCGCCGCCTGGGCCGACTACGATCGCGATGGCCATCTCGACCTCTTCGTCGCTCGCTATGTTCATTCTGACATTCACAACCTGCCGAAGCCGGGCGCTCCATCGTTCGACTACAAGGGAATCTCAATTGAAGTGCCCCAGGTGGAGGGAGAAACTGCGCTGCTGTTTCACAACCGTGGAGATGGCACGTTTGAAGAAGTGTCGGAGAAGGCTGGCGTTCACAACGCAAGCAAGCAACGAGGGATGGGCGTGGTGTGGGGCGATTACGACAATGACGGCTGGCCTGACCTCTTCGTTACGAATGACGTTGGTCCCAACTTTCTTTATCACAACCAGCACGATGGCACATTCGAAGACGTGGGACTGGCGTCGGGCACTGCTTTCAGCTCTGACGGGCGCGCCATGGGCAACATGGCTGCGGATTTCGGAGACTTTGACCGCGACGGCAAGCTCGACCTGATCGTGACCCGCTATGGATTGCAGCCTTTGAGTCTTTACCGCAACCAAGCGACGCAGGGCTTCACCGACGTCGCATGGAACGCGCAGCTCTCCGGTTCCGGTTACTCTCCCGTCCGCTGGGGTACTGGATTTGTGGATTTCGATAACGACGGCTGGCCCGATATCTTCGTCGCAAATGGCAATGTTTCACCGGTGCTCGAGGCTCTTCCGCATGAACTGCCCTTCCGCGAGCCGATCCAACTCTTCCGGAACAAGGGAAACCAGACGTTCGAAGAAATCGGTAGTGCTGCGGGCCTCAATGACGGCGCCGCGCAATCACGCCGCGGCGCAGCCTTCGGAGATTTGAACAACGATGGCAACGTGGATGTGGTGGTGTACAACGTCGGAGCTCCGCCGTCACTTTTTATCAACCAGACGAAGAACGGGAATCACCGCGCTCTTTTTCGGCTCGTTGGAAGCAAGAGCAATCATGGCGCAATTGGCACTCGCGTGACAGTCTCTACATCGACCACGACCCAGATTGACGAGGTTCGCGGCGGAGGCGGTTACCTATCTTCCAACGATCAGGGCCTCCATTTCGGATTGGGCAGCGAGTTCACGATGAAGAAAGTTCAGATCGAGTGGCCCAGCGGGCGGACCGAGGAATTGAAAAATGTGGCGGGCGATGCGATTTACACGATCGTGGAAGGGAAGGGAATCCAGAACACGGTCAAGCTGATGCCGCCCGTCGAGGATGCTCGTGCCAAAAAGGGTGATGCTCGCTAGTGGTCCAGGCGTAAGCGGAGTTGGTCCCCGCCATGTTCCTCTGTGCTCCTCTGTGGCTAAGACTTCCTCTGTGGTTAAGACTTCCTCAATCCACCACAGAGGACACAGAGGAGGCAACAGCCGCCTATTTTTTCGTGGCTTCGATCGCGAAAGGGAATTTCTCCTTGATGCCCTCTCCTTCCACGATGGTGTAGATCACATCCGCGGGCAGATTTTCGAAGGCTTCTTTTTTTCCGCTCGGCCACGCGAGTTCCACGTTGTTCATGAGCACGTGTTCCGCCAGGCCAAAGTGGAGACGCAGATCATTCTGGGAAAAAAGACTGGCGCCGCCGCGCACTTCATTGAACTGGATGAGATCTCCGGCTCGTACCGTGACCCGAGTGCCGATAGCCGCCCGGTTACTCCTCGTGCCGACTAAATGAAAAAGCACGGCGTGATTGGTCATTGCGGTGCGGTTGAGCAGCAGCAACGGAGGTCCGTCAGCATCGAGCACCAGAACGTCGACCTTGCCATCGTTGTTCACGTCGCCAAACGCCACGCCTCGCCACGAAGCAGCACGCAGCTTGTCGACTCCCGCGATTGCGGTTACGTCTTCAAAGGTCCGGTCGCGATGGTTGCGGAATAACTGAACTGGTTCGTAGTAGGGGGCCGAGCCGGGGATCGAGTCAGCTTGCGGATAGACATGACCGTTGGTGACCAGAATGTCGGGCCAACCATCATTGTCGACGTCGAGAAAACCCGCGCCCCATCCGACGTAGGGATAGGTGGGCTTGGCCAGATTTGCCTTGGTCGTGATGTCCTCGAACCCTTTTGAGCCCCGGTTCCAGTAGAGAGTGTCGTATTGAAAGGCGTAGTCGGGAACGAACAGGTCGAGCAGGCCGTCGTGATCGAAATCGGCAGCATCGACGCCCATCGATCCCTGCGGCTTGCCGTTTCCGTCGACCGCAGTCCCCGAGATCAGGCTGACATCTTCGAACGTGCCGTCGTGCCGATTGCGGTAGAGATAGTTCGGCCCAGCGTCATTGCTGACGTACAGGTCGGGCCAGCCGTCGTTGTCGTAATCGAACCAGAGTGGCTGCATTCCGTAAGCGCCGACGGGATCCAAGACCCCAGCTTTCTTGGTCACGTCTTCAAACGTGCCGTTCCCGCGATTGCGGTAGAGGAAGTTCGTTTCCCCCGCAAGGCCGAGTGGTCCGCAATGCACTTTCACGGACATGATCGTGCACTCCGGGCTTCCGAACACGGGAAGGTGGTTGATGTCGATGCGCAGATAACGTGCGACGAAGAGGTCGACAAAGCCGTCGCGATCGTAGTCGCCCCAGGCAGCTCCCTGCCCGAAGCCGCCGGCTTCGACGCCTGCCTTTTCCGTGACGTCTTCAAACTTGCAGTTGCCCCGGTTGCGGTAGAGGACATAGCGTCCGAAGCCGGTGACGTAGAGATCCTGCCAACCGTCGTTATCAAAGTCGGCGACGGCCACTCCCATTCCCCAGCCCTTGGTGGTGAGGCCGGCGGTTTTGGTGACGTCCGTAAATTCCAGCTTGGCGTCCTGGTGATAGAGCGTCACCATCGGATCGCCACCCTGACGATAGCGCTCCACGTTGGAACCGTTTACGGCAACGATGTCCAGTTTGCCGTCGTTGTCGCAGTCGATAAACCCCACGCCGCCGCTCACTGTCTCGATGATGTATTTCTTCTCCGGAGAAGAGATGTGAGCCACCGTCAATCCTGCCTGCTTCGCGACATCTTCAAATCTGAGAACTGGAGTGGGCGGGGCGGTCTGCGAGAAACAAGCCGTGAGCAGGACAAGCAGGAGAACTGCTGGACGCATGAAAGTCGGGCTATGGTAGCACGCCGCGCACGAGAGTGGCGAAACGACGGTCGAGTAGTTTCAGAGTGTCAGTTTGCGACCAGCAGGTGTCTCCTACAAACCTACCGAAAAGCGAATTGTGGTGTGCCAAATTGGGAAGAAATCATTTAACGCCCTACGGGCGTAATCGCTTCCGGTATCTGGAGGCCGCGTATGACATTTGGAATCCAACTCTCTGCTTGGGGCATAGGCAGCTACAACCATGAAATTATTGGATCGAATGTAACGAAATTCCTTGACATGCAGGTTAATAAGGCTTAAATATTCGACCGATAGGAAACGGGAACGTTTACGATGAACGTAAGCGTTGACGAAACGTTTACCGCCTTCGAGGGGGCGCACGTGAGATGGAGCCCCTCGTCTGGTTGGGACGGGTTCGACTAGGAGGGTACATGCGCACGCTGTCCTTCTGCCGCAAACTCCGCGGCCTCTTCTCTGCAATTCTTACCGTTACGATACTGACGGTGCTGGCCGCGCTACTGGCCGCGCCGCACGCCCAAGCTCAGATCACCGGCACGCTGACCGGAACCGTCACCGATCAGGTCGGCGCGGCTATCCCCAAGGCTAACGTCACGCTAGTGAATCAGGCCACCAACGACACGCGCCACACTGTGAGCAACGGCGTCGGCTATTTCTCGTTCTCTGGGCTTGTGCCAAGCGTATACACGCTAAAGGTCGAGATGGCCAACTTTAAGACTTGGCAACACGCCGAAATCACCATCAATCCCGGAGACGTGCGCAATATTTCCGACATCAAGATGGAAATTGGAGCGGCCACGGAGGTCGTCTCGGTCGAAGCCGTGGCGGGCGAAGTGAAGCCGGTTGATTCGGGCGAGCGGTCGTCTGTCATCACTTCGAAGGACCTCGACCGCATCGCGTTTCAAGGACGAAACGTCGGGGAGTTGATTAAGATCTTACCCGGCGTCACATCGACGGGCGGCAACTTCGCCAATGCCAACCAGTTCAATTACCTGAACGCCGGCTCTCAAGGTAGCGCGGTGGGCAATGGGCTTAACGCAAATGGGGCTCCCAATCGGGGGGGCACAGCCCTCATCTCTGACGGCGTGAATATCATTGACCCGGGCTGCAACTGCTGGTCAATCGCCACGGTGAACCCCGATATGACGCAGGAGGTTAAGGTCCAGACCTCGAACTTCGGCGCCGACAATCCTCACGGTCCGGTCGTGATCAACAACATCAGCAAGTCTGGCACCAGTGCTTACCACGGCCAAGCCTACTTGTATGCCCGCCATAACGTTCTGAACGCGAATGACTGGCAGGACAACCGCACAAAGACGCCCAAAGGACCTGACCATTACTACTATCCGGGAGGCCAAATCGGCGGTCCGGTGCCGGGAACGAAAAACAAGGTGCTATTTTGGGGCGCCTATGAGCACCTACTTCAGAACACCGGCAATGCGGGCGCGCTGACCTCGTCGATCCCCACGAGCGACATGCTGAGCGGCAACTTCACCCCAACGACCGCGAACTTGGCAGTATGCCCAGACGGTTTTTCCTCTACCGCGACGAACTGGTGCAATAACCTGGCGGGCACGCACCTGCCAGATGGCACGGTAGTTCCCGACAATGGCGCGGCGGGATATCAGATTCCCTCGCAGTTTCTCGATCCGGGATCGGCCGCGCTCGCCAAGGTCTTTCCTACAACTGGGATCCTAACCGACCCAACCGCGATCGCAGCCAATGGTGGAATGAACTACAAAGGTGTGTTCCCGGCGGTCCACAATGGCTACATTTGGCGTGCGCGCGGAGACTACAATTTCAGCGACAACACGAAAGTTTTTGTTTCCTGGCAATACGGGAATGACAACCAGCTTGCGTCGGGGAACGGTTCCCACATGTGGTGGGTGCCCGGCAACGCAATTCCATTTCCTGGGGGCGGTCTGCAGAGTCCTTCTTACTCGAAGACTCTAACCGGTCACTTTCTCCATGTCTTCAGCCCAACAATGACGAACGAGTTCATTGCCGCCTGGGGCTGGGGAAACGCGCCGATTTCTACTAACGTCGGAGCGATCAGCAGAGCGAACCTGGGCTACACGTATCCGACGCTTTTTGCCAGCAATAGCAACATCAAGATGGTTCCTTCTTTCGACTGCGGCTACTGCGGACCAAATCAGTTGCCCGACTTCTCGCAGGCAGACGTCTTCGAGACCGGCGGACAATTCTTTGTGCGCTCTGAGATGCCGTCGTTTTCTGACAACTTCACCAAGGTAATTAAGACGCACACTCTCAAGGTAGGCGCTTTCTACGAGCGGGTTGGCAAGTTTCAGGGCAATTACAATTTTCCCAATGGCCACATCAACAACTGGTCGGGGCTCAGAAACAATCTCTTCACCGGAGACCCGCTTGGATCGCCCAACAACCGGGTTGCCAACTTCGCGATGGGCATTGCGCAGGGCTATGAGGAGGAGAACCGCCAGCCCTCCAATGATATTGCCTACAAAACCATCTCAGCCTACATCAACGACAACTGGAAGGTGACGAAGCGTCTGACTCTGGAACTTGGTGTTCGCTTCGAACATATCGGCCACTGGTATGACCGCACCGGTGTGGGGGTCGCAGTATTCCTACCAGACCTTGTGAATTCCGACTTCGCTGCCGGCAAGATGTTCCCGGGACTGCGTTGGCACGCCAACGATCCGGGGGTCCCGGTTAGCGGAGAACCCGACCGCTTTGCCCATGTATCTCCCCGATTCGGCATCGCCTGGGACATCTTCGGCACCGGCAAAACTGTCGTCCGAGGCGGTTGGGGCGCTTATCGCTGGAACGACCAATACAACGACTTCACCGCTGCTCTATCGCCGGGCCAGGGAATTTCCGCGTACAACTTGCCCAACGGCTCTTCTGCACTGCTTTCCCAGATCAGCCAGGCGGCCGTGCCGGTGGCACAATGGGCTCCCAGTCAAGTGGGAGCGCTCAGCGCAACCGATTACAACATTCCCGTAACCAACAGCTACAACCTCACGATTTCGCACGAATTACCCGGCAAGTCACTCCTGGAAATTGCATATGTCGGTAACTCTACCAAGCACACCCTGATGGGAGGCGGCAGCGGCGCATCAACCGGCAGTGGCGATTTCATTGATCTGAACAAGGCGCCCTTGGGCGCATTCTTTGGGGCCGATCCGTTGACGGGAGTTGTCGCGCAGAACCCAGAGGATGTAACGAAACAGTTGGATGGGAAGGCAACTGGCAACATCAACGCTGATTACCATGCTTTTGGTGTCTATCTGGGCCCCGGAGCGCTTCATGGTCAACAGATTTACGGAACCCAGCATATTAACGTTCCCGTGCACGTGGGCTATGCAAACTACAATGCTCTACAACTCAGCTGGGTCAAGCAGACCGGGCGTCTCACTTACAATCTGAGCTACGTGTGGTCGAAGACCCTCGGTACTGTCCTTAACATTGACCCTTACAATCTGCATGGTAATTACGGAGTTACCCAAGTCGATCGCCCGCAGGTGATCAGTGCGGCATACGCTTATGACCTACCCAAGTTCACTCACGGATCGAAGGTATTGGAGGGTATTACTAACGGCTGGATGATCTCGGGAACCACTACCTGGCAGACCGGAACCAACTTGCAGGTTGCCAATAACGCCAACGGTCCCAACTTCGGGCTCGGACTCCAGTACGACCCGGATACTATCCCGGCGGGACTCTCCAGCAACGTTTCGCTTGGGCCGAGAACCTACTTCGGCACCGACTCGTCGATCGTCGTAATGCCCGCACTGACTTGTAATCCGGGAAGCGGGCTGGCGTCGAACCAGCGAGCCAAGCTGAGTTGCTTCACAGCTCCGGATTTTCAAACGCAGGGCGTTCGCAATTACCCCTATCTCCACGGACCGATTTTCTTCGACAGCGACCTGTCTCTGTCGAAGAACTTTCACATCACCGAGAGGCACGCGGTGGAGTTCCGATTCTCGGCCTTCAACTGGCTGAACCATCCGCTGAGGCAGTTCAGCGGGGGCAACCAGTTGCAGTTGCTGTACATCATGGACTACAACACGCACGCGATTCGTCTGAACCCACAGGTCAACAGTCAAGCCCCGAACTGGGGATATTTGGACTTCAAGAACGGGTACCCCGGCGGCCGGATCATGGAGATGTCGGTCAAGTACACGTTCTGATTACTTTGGCGGGCCTCCGTTTCGTAGCCGGAGGCCCGTCTTTTTAACTGCCCTCTCCCACCCTCGGGTCGCCACGGACCTCCTCCTGGAGCCACTCCGAAGCGGGCCCGTGTTAGCGGCATAGGAGCTTCGGAAGGAGCCCCTTTCATCTCCCGTTGTAGTTACTCCAACGAAGGTGGACAATCATGGAACCACGAAGTTTCCTCTCCCTCGTTTTGGTTGTGCTTTTCGCCTGGTTCCAGACCGGCGCATGGGGTCAAGCTCAGGTGTCAGGGCGCGCCCGTCAAACTCTAAGTCACCGTTGGTAGAATGTTGATAGTAAGCTCGATGGTGGAGGCGGCGGGAGTCGACCTATTCAGGGGATTGATACAACATAAGTTGTTGATTCTCGGAAAGGCCGGGCTTTCTTCTCCCGGCGCCAAATTCACGTCCGTGTGAACCAGTGGAAATGCGATGGGAGCATTTCCAAAGATGCAAAGCTTGCGCTCTCAGTCCTGGACGGTATAGATCAATACCTCGGCTCCGTGATCGGCACGAGCCGGAACCGCTACATAGAGAACTTCGAAACCCTTTTTACCCTTCCCAAAATATCCACCCGTCCGTGCGCCGACTGCGGAAGGGACGCTCGCGATGTGGTTGTAGTGGCTCGCATCTTGCTGTTGGAAGACGTCGATGGATCCTTCCCCACCGGGAATGTAGATGCGCTTGCGTGCGGAATCGTAGAAGATATCGTCTGAGTTCTGAACGCAGGGAAGCACAGCCAGCTGTTCCCCGGTGCTCGTGTCGAATACAACCAGACGAGGCGGCGCGTGCGTGATGACGAAGAGCCGGTAGTCGGTCTCATTCAGGGCCATGGGGAAGTTGCTTTCAAGAGCCAGGGGCCATCGCGTGATCTTGCGCGTACTGCGATTGATGACGGCGATCTGTTTCAGGTCTGGCAAATTGACGTAGATATTTGGCCCGGACACCTCCAATTGGAACGACTCGGGATGGGCGCCCAGCTTGTAGTCCGCATCCAGACGCTTGTTGGTGATCGCATCGACGACCGCGATAGCGCCTGCTTCCTCGTCGCCATAGCCGACGTAGACCTGCTTGTGAATGGCATCATAGCGAAGGTTGTCGACGTCGTCGCCAAAATCGATCGAAGTGATGAGCTCCAGCGAGTCCCCGCTGTATATATACAGCTTGCCTTCGTCGCTTCCGACAAACAGTTCGTTCGATGCCGGAGCGTACACGACGCCTTGCGGCCGGGGCACGTTGAGGCTGCGCATCGCTCTTCCAGCTGTGAGGTCAAGGACTTCCTCGGTATTGTTGCCGAGGGCAGAAATAAAGAGGTGGCCTTTCGTATCAACACCCAAATGATCAATGCGTCCTTGTACGCCTGCGAGCGGGATCGCGCCGGTCAGCACGAGCGGCTGCGACTTCTGAGTTGCCGGACTCGTTTGTGCGCTTACCAGGGCGGCCATGACGACCTTACCCAGAACGAGCCAAATACTCCGGAACACCGCAACGCCGCGATCACGTCTGTTCAGCTTCTTCCGTGTGCGATCGGATGAGAATTCGTGCAAAGGCCATCTCTTGTGAACTGGAAATTGCATCGGTTTGCGCTCCGAATGAAGACTTACGCTCCGAGAATGAAACTCCACCTCTCTAGGCAACTCGAGCCGGCTCGGTTGCCTTCGTGTCGGGCAGGTCGCCTCTCCACCAGCGTGCGGAGTAGACGATGACGGCAGCCGCGATCCAGCCCTCAGCATAGATTGGCTGGGCTCCCCAGCGGAAGATGGGAGAATGCATCAGCCCCAACCAGGAGAACACCGCTGCGGCCAGACACCACCAGCTGGCTCTTGCAAAATTGCGGTCGATCACTTCCGTGATCAGCGCGGTCACGACCAGCACGAGGAAAAGAAACCCACTGCCCAGCCCCTGGACGGACGACCAGTAGATCGAGCGGTTTAAGACACTTTGAACATCAGGATTCGCGGCGGAGAGTTTCAGAGCAGGCAAGGCGGAATTAACGGCCGCGGCGACGACGGCACCGGCGGGTAGAACGAAGCCCAGCAGCACGGCGCTGAGGTACTTGCGATCCACGCGCCGCAGGGTGGCCATGCCAACACCGACCGACACGTAGGCAATCATCGCGGCCAGGATCGGCCACGGAAACAGCTGTGCGATGAAAAGCGTCAGGCCGCTGGCAACGACCAACAGCAGAATGATCGGTGTCCAAAGTGCAAAGCCGATCCGCGCTCCCATCGCCTTGTAAGGCGGATGCAGCGCGTACACCACGGGAGTCACTACGCTTCCAGCAGCGCCGCAGAGGAGCGTCGCCAATGCGTCACAGGCCACGACACTGCGCGCATCATAGTTGTCCGCGGCAGCGGACGCGCCTTCCACCGCAGCAATATCCTGCAGGATCTGATAGATCGCGATCGGCGCAATGACGGATAAATAGGGCACGGCGAGCGCCAAACTTCGTAATGGGCCCAGTGCAGCTACGAAAGGCAGCCGTACGGATGCGCCCTGCCACACTGGGTGCACGTAGCCGATCAGCCAGCCGACGAACAAGGGGACCGTCCACGCAACAATGAAAGGCGGTATGCGCAAGCGCGTGATAGGAACGTTCCCGAGGACACTCACGGCAACGATCGAGAGCGCCACAATCCCGATTAGGGGTTGATCGAATAAACGCTGCAGCAGCACGAGTGCCAGGTAGCTGTACATGGCGGCGCCAAAAACTGTCATGGAGGCCGGGATCGGGATGAAGCGCCGAAACATGCTGGCAAAGGGCGCGGCAGCCAGCTTGATGATTCCGGTCCATACGACCGCCGCGGCCCCGGTCTGCCACGCTGCGACCGCATCATTCGTTTGCAGGTAGACGGGGAGCACGATGGATAGGGCGTAGGCGATGATCGCGGGAACGTTGTTTCCGTAGACATGAGCAGTTACGTCTGCCCGGCCCTCGCGGCGTCTCAAACGCACTGCCAGGAAGGTCAATCCGAGCGAGCCGAGCAGAAATCCCAGCGCGTAGCCGGGGACGAGGTGGTCGATGCTGAAGGCCAGCGGGATGCCGATTGGAGCGAGCAGGAAGACCGGAATAATCATCTGCGCAAGGTTGAAGCCAACCTGGGCAACGGTAGCGTCGATGTCGCCTCTTCCCAGCGTCCACCAGCGACCTGCGTTTTCCGCCGACATGAAAATTCCTTTCCACTTCAGCATTGAGCGGATGCTCTTCTAGATTTTGAATGACTCCAGCGACTCGGCAGCAAACAGATCCGTAGGCTTGAGCAGACGTTTGGCGAGTCCCTGCTCGTGGGAGTAGCGAAGAAATGTGCTCAGCGTCAGGAGATTGGGCTCGAACCCGTAGGGCCAGAAGTCCTGGCCCATGAGCGCACGCGTGTCCTCCACGTGCCGAATAAGCCACGGCAACATGTATTTGAGCGCGGCGGTCTGATAGAGGTCCTGATAAACCTCGCGCTGCGCATAGACGAATGCTTTGTAGAGGGACTGAGCGATCCAAGGATATTTGTCGTAGACTTCACGGCGGATCACGAGCGTATGCATGATCGGAAAAATCTTGCTGCGGAGATAGTATTCGCGCTCGACCGCTTGGTAGTCGTCGAACAACCGCTTCACCGTTCCCGATCCACGGGTGAACGTGGAGGGCATGCGCGCGGTGTAGAGAGCGTCAATTTCGCCCGCATCCAACATGGCGGACAGGGTCTTGGTCTCGGGGATGGGCTCGAGATGAAATTCCGGCGGCAGGGAAAGTTTGAGCTTCTCGTGACGGCCGGGTTCTTCTTCTCCTCCGTTGAAGTACTTCACGCTGCTGACGGGAACGCTGTACTCGTCGTTGAGGATGCCCCGGATCCACACACCGGCTGTCATCTGGTACTCGGGAGTGCCCACGCGCTTCCCGATCAGGTCTTTGGGCTCGCGGATCCCGCTGTTGCGGTTGATGTAAATGCAGGAGTGCCGGAAAAAGCGCGAAGGGAAGACGGGAATCGCAATGAACGGTGGATTCTCCGAGAAGAGGGAGAGAACGTAGGACGACAGTGACATTTCGGCGGCATCGAACTCGTGATGCCGCAACATGCGAAAGAAGGTCTCTTCCACCGGCAGGTTAAGGAACGTCAGGTCAATTCCATCGACGGGGATACGGCCTTCCAGCAATCCCCGGACGCGATCGTAGTTCCAACACGCCAATGACAGTCTTAGTTTGCCCATAGGCTCCCTGGCTCGCCCCTATCCTTTGTGCAGTACCCTGGGGCAAATCGCTTTGCACCACAACGGCGCAGGGGATCACAGGGGAGCTGCTCTACTGAGCGATGATCACTAATTAGGGCGTGAAACTACTCTGTTGAGCCCTTGATCGTCAAGCGAAATCTCATATCTTGCTAGATCCGTACACCTGTGCGAATATCGCCACCTGGCTTGTGCGCTTTCCCCAAATCAGCATGCAACACGGACAGGGTTGAAGCCAGCGGAGCAGTCAGCCCTGCGCGGCTGGCAGATACGTCCAGCGGCGGGGAATTCTCCGCACCTTCCAATTCTTCGGGAAATGCCCCGCTGCTAGCGCCTTTACGCCGATGAGAGATCGCAACTGATTTCGGAGCGCAAGAAAATTGTCGCCACGATTTGAGGGGGTAATGCAATTGGCGAAGTCGAAGAAGGATTCCGTCAACCGTCGGGTTTTCCTCAAGGGCTCCGCTGCCGGGGTGGCAGTGCTGGCTACGAGCGCGGCGCCGGTGGCCGCGCAAACTTCCAAGTCGCAAGCAAAGAGCGGTCCTCCACCCATGTCGAAAGAAGCGGAGACCGGCAACCCGGCTACGGCAGAGGTCCTGACTACGGATCGCCCCGGGGCTGACTTCATGGTCGATGTCATCAAGTCCCTGGGCATCGAATACATCGCTGCGAATCCGGGATCAAGCTACCGCGGCTTGCATGAATCGGTCATCAATTACGGAGGGAACAAGAACCCGGAGTTCATCACTTGCTGTCACGAAGAATCGGCAGTTGGCATGGCGCATGGCTACTCGAAGATCGAAGGCAAGCCGATGGGAGTTTTCCTGCACGGAACCGTCGGACTGCAACATGCGTCGATGGCGATCTACAACGCTTTCTGCGACCGGGTGCCGATCTACATGACCATGGGAAATATGCTGGACGCGACTTTCCGTCGTCCCGGTCCAGAGTGGGACCACAGCGTGCAGGACGCGGCAGCTCTGGTTCGAGACTTCGTGAAGTGGGACGACATGCCGGTCTCGCTCCCTCATTATGCGGAATCCGCAGTGCGCGCCTACAAGCTTGCCGTGACGCCTCCGTTTGAACCGGTGCTGCTGGTGGTCGACAGCGAACTGCAGGAACGAGAAATCGAAGACCGGACCAGGCTGCGCGTTCCGAAGCTTACTGTGCCAACTCCTCCGCAGGGAGATTCGGGCTCGGTCAAAGAAGCGGCGCGACTGCTGGTGGCGGCGGAAAATCCGCTCATCATCGCGGATCGCATGGCGCGCACGCCGGCAGGCGTTGCGCTCCTGGTCGAACTCTCGGAAACGCTGCAAGCACCGGTGATTGATCAGGGAGCGCGTATGAATTTTCCCTCGCGACACCCGCTGAACCAGTCGGAACGGGTAATGGGACTCATCGGGAATGCCGATGTGATTTTAGGTCTGGAGCTCACGGACTTTTGGGGCACGATCAATTCCTTCCGGGAGCAATTACATCGGACTTCACAACTGATGACGAGTCCGGGCGTGAAACTGATCAGCATAACTGCCACGGACTTGTATCTGAAGAGCAACTACCAGGACTTCCAGCGCTATACGGAGGTCGACCTTGCGATGGCGGCCGATGGGGAGGCCACGCTACCGTCGTTGATTGAGGAGGTCAAGCGGTTGCTCACGGACGATCGCAAGCGAGTCTACGAGGAACGCGGAAAGGGGTTCGCCGCGGCCCGGCAGAAGGCGCTCGATCAGGCACGGACGGAAGCAACCTATGGATGGGATGCGAGGCCGATCAGCACGGCGCGGTTGTCGGCGGAGTTGTGGGCGCAGATCAAGGACAAAGACTGGACGCTGGCGTCGGAAACCATTCCGTGGGTGAGCAACTGGCCGATGCGGTTGTGGTCGTTTGACAAACATCATCAGTCGATCGGAGGCGCGGGCGGTCACGGGATCGGCTACTGTGCCCCTGCATCGCTCGGTGCGGCGCTCGCGAATAAGGAACATGGCCGGCTCACGGTTACGATTCAGTGCGATGGTGATTTAATGTATGCGCCCGGTATCCTGTGGACATCGGCTCATCACAAGATTCCGCTGCTGAGCGTCATGCACAACAACCGGGGATGGCATCAGGAGTTGATGCACGTGCAGCGCATGGCGGATCGCCACAACCGCGGCATTGATCGCGCCACCATCGGCACTACCATCACCGGGCCCGAGATTGACTACGCCAAGTTGGCGCAGAGTATGGGCGTGCACGGCGAGGGTCCGATTACGGATCCGAAGGACTTAGGGCCGGCGATTCAACGGGCCATCGCGGTTGTCGAACAGGGAGAACCGGCGCTGGTCGACGTGGTCACGCAGCCGCGCTAGAGAACGCGGCCGGGTGTTTTTAGGAGAACGACGTGAAGAACCAAGATAGCAGCGATCCTTTCAGAGTGAATCTGCCGGCGGCGGTCAGGCTTGCATTGCTCAGTGCGGCGGCCATCGTGTTCCTGGTGCTCTGCGTGCCAGTCGGGGCACAGGCGCCTGCGAGGAATGCAACCCCGGAAAGCGCCCGGGGAAACGTCGAAAAGGGAAAGCAGCTGTACACCAGTTCCGGATGCTATGAGTGCCACGGGCGCGAAGGACAAGGATCCCGATTTTCGGGACCGCGGCTCGGGCCTCCCCCGATTTCGCTCGGCGGATTCACAGAATATACCCGGCAGCCCAGGGGACAGATGCCGCCGTACACGAGCAAGGTGCTTTCAGACGCCGAACTGGAGGAAATTTACGCTTTTCTGAAATCGATCCCGCAGCCCCCGCCGGCAAAGAGCATTCCGCTGTTGAACTAAAGCGGTGCGGCTGCTCGACTGGGTCTCCAAACTAGGGGCAGAGGAATCAAAACCCTTTGCAGACACCCGTGTTGCTGCTCACACCTGAGGAGTTAGCTCATGGCAAAGATCGCGCTGAAGGTCAACGGCCAGCCACGGATCGTCGATACCGATCCTGATGTTCCTCTTCTCTATGTGCTGCGCAACGACTTGGAACTGAACGGGCCACGATTCGGTTGCGGCCTTTCCCAGTGCGGCGCGTGCACGGTGATTATGGAAGGGGAGGCAGTGCGGTCCTGCAATCTGCCGGTTTCGGCAGCACGAGATCGGAGCATCACCACCCTGGAAGGCCTTGGCAGCGTTGCTCATCCGCACCCGTTGCAGAAGGCTTTCTTGAAGAGCAAGCGGCGCAGTGCGGGTTCTGCATGAATGGCATCGTTATGACGGCTAAAGTCCTGCTCGACGCGAACCCCCATCCTTCTGAGTCGGAGATCAAGCAGGCGTTGGATGATGTGCTTTGCCGATGCGGCAGTCATCTGCGAGTTGTCCGCGCAATTCAGCGGGCAGCGAAGGAGATGCCATGAACGCAAAAGCTCCTAGCACGCCAATCGACTCCTCCTCTACAGGCGATTCCTGAAGCAGTCGGGAGCGCTGATCGTGTACTTCCACTTTCTTGCGCCAGCAAAGACTTGGATGGCGAATGCAGAAGGCATTGCCGCTGCGCCGGAAGCAACCTTGCTTGATTCCTGGCTGGAAGTCGCTCGTGACGGAACGGTTACTGTCTTTACGAGCAAAGTGGAGCTGGGTACGGGAGTCGAAACCGCACTCGCCCAGATCGTGGCGGAGGAACTGGATGTTCCATTTACCCGCGTGAAGATGGATTCGGGAGACACGGCAAAGACCATCGACCAATCGGTGACCGCTGCCAGCAGGACTTTGGAGCGGGGAGGGCCGCAGCTGCGTCAGGCCGCGGCGGCGGCGCGACAGGAACTTCTGAAACTCGCGTCGGCAAAACTCGGTTCGCCTGTCGAAAAGTTGTTGGTTGAAAATGGCGTGATAAAGGTTGCTGAGCAACCTGGCCAAACGACTTCCTACGCGGATCTGATCGGGGGCAGACACTTCAACGTGAAGATCACGGCGACTGGCACGGGCTGGGATATGAAGGTGGCACCGGAAGTGCCGGCGAAGGATCCGAAGAGATACAGGATTGTCGGTACATCAGTTCTTCGAGTGGATCTGCCCGGGAAGTTCACCGGCGAATTCGCCTTTACGCAGGATGTTCGAGTCCCCGGAATGCTGCACGGCCGAGTGGTCCGCCCGCCCGTTGTGAATTCCAAAGCTCAGAGCGTTGACGAGAGTTCGATTCGCGGCATTTCCGGCGTGAGAAAAGTGGTTCAGGAGGGAGGTTTCGTCGGGGTGGTAGCCGAAACAGAATGGGCTGCGATTCAGGCAGCCAGAGCCTTGAAGGTGACTTGGAGCGCTCCGACTACCAAGTTGCCGGCCAACGCCGACGAAGTGTACGACTACCTGAAGAAAACGAAGAGCTACAGAGATCGCACCGCTGTCGACCGTGGTAATCCAGAATCGGCGATTGCCACGGCGGCGAAGACATTCCAGGCAACGTATCGTTGGCCGTTCCAACTGCACGGCATGCTCGGGCCTTCGTGTGCGGTGGCCGATGTGCGTCCGGACAAGGCCACGATTTGGGCCGGCTCCCAGGGACCTTTCTACACGCGGAAGAGAATCGCCGATCTTTTGGGTCTGCCGGAGAGGAGTGTGCAGGTGGTTTATCGAGAGGGTTCGGGAAGCTATGGACGGCTCGAATCCGACGACGCGGCTGAGGATGCGGCCTTGCTATCACGCGCGGTGGGGAAGCCCGTGCGGGTTCAATGGATGCGCGAAGACGAGCATGGATGGGAGCCGAAAGGACCGGCGCAGGTCATGACGGTGCGTGCCGCCGTCGATGGCCAAGGCAAAGTGACGGCATGGAGTTTCGAGGATCGAAGCTTTCCGTGGACCGAAGCGATGGGCAATCCCATGTTAGCCTCGCGCCAGGTTGGATTGAAAGGAACCAGCGAAGGCTTTCAAAATGGGATTGAGGGCGGCGGGCAGGTCTACGCGTTTGACAATCAAAAGGTGGTCGCCGCCCTGATCCCTTGGGTTCAGCCGGATCCTACGCCGCTGCGGACGAGCAATCTGCGGGCGCCCGGGAATTTGGCCCGCACGTTTGCCAGCGAAACCTTCCTCGATGACATCGCCTCGCAACTGGGAGTCGATCCAATCGAATTCCGCTTGCGCTACCTGGGCGAAAACAAGAGGCTAACGGAGGTTCTGCGTGCAGCGGCACAGCGCGCGGGATGGCAAGCGCGCCCATCGCCAGCGCCCGCTACGAAGGGGTCGAAGGCCTCCGGACGGGGTGTGGCGGTGGCGGACCGCGCCAATACTATGGTTGCCGTCATTGCGGAAATCGATGTCGACAAGACGAACGGGAGAATTTCCGTGAACCGGATCACGGTCGCGCATGATTGCGGGCTGGTTGTGAATCCGGACGGCTTGAAGAATCAAATCGAGGGCAACATTATCCAGGGAATAAGCCGGGCATTGCTGGAAGAAGTGCAGTTTGATAGCTCGGGCATCAGGAGCCTCGACTGGGGCAGTTATCCAGTTCTCACATTCCAGGAGATTCCTGAAGTCGACATTGTGCTAATCAACCGTCCGGAACTGCCGGCGCTGGGCGCCGGCGAACCCGCAATCGGACCCGTGCCGGCTGCCATCGCGAATGCCTTGTTCGACGCGGTGGGAGTTCGGTTGCGAGAGGCTCCATTCACACCCCAGCGGATTTTACGAAGCCTGAAGTAGCGCGTGCTGCCGTCGGCGGTCAGCCGAGCCACTGCTGCGGGTGGCCGATCGCCTCCGCAACATCCCGAAGAAATTCCGCCGCGCGGGCGCCGTCCACGACGCGATGATCGCTCGAGAGTGTCAAGGTCATCATCGGGCGGATACTTGGGGCCCCGTCCACCGGCACCACGCGGTCCGCAATCCGTCCGACAGCAAGAACGGCTGCCTGGGGCGGGGTGATGATCGCGCTGAATGCGTCGACCCCGAACATCCCGAGGTTGCTGATGGTGAACGTGCCGCCCGCGATGTCGGCCGGGCGCAACTTCCCGCTGCGCGCTCGCTCCGCAAGGTCGCGGCGTTGCACTGCGATCGCACCCAGTTCGGCTTGGTCGGCTTTGTGGATGACCGGAGCGACCACTCCTTCGTCCACCGCCATCGCGAGGCCCATGTTGACGTCAGAATTTACGCGGACGCCCTCGCCCGCCCAGCTGGCGTTCATTCGCGGATGTTTGACGAGCACGCGAGCAACGAGCGCAACCAGCAGATCTGTGTGGGTAAGTTTCACACCGTGCGTTTCTTCGATCTCGGCCGCGAGTTTCTGGCGCGCTTCGTTCAGCGCCCCAGCATCCACGTCACGCACCACGAAGAAATGCGGGACGGTGGTCCAACTCTGTGTGGTCCGTTCGGCCATCAGCCGGGCAATGGGGCTGCCGGTGTCAACGGCTGCGGCCGCCGCACTGGACCTCGACTCGGCTGCTGCCGTGATGTCGGACGCGAGAATGTCTCCGCCCGGGCCGGACCCGCGCACATCGGCGAGATTGACGCCGCGTTCGGAAGCGAGACGGCGCGCCTTGGGCGAGATCTTGATCTCGCGCGCCGTCGACTGGGCTGCCGCGCCTGCAACAGGGACTGCAGACGAAGAGGGAGCCGCGCCTGCGGCAGTCTTTCTGCCCGACTCAACCTGAGCTTCTTCAGTTGGCGGAGTCTCGCCGGGACTCACGATCCAGGCTATGGTTCGTCCCACGGGAACCTCCGCTCCGGCCTGGACTTTGACGCCGGCCAGAACGCCGTCGCCGGGGGCCTCGACTTCCATGACGGCCTTATCAGTTTCCACTTCGAGCAGCGGTTCGCCTTTGGCGACAGGGTCCCCTTCCTTTTTTAGCCAGGAAATCAGCTTGCCAGTTTCCTGAGCCATTTCGAGCGCGGGCATCACCACACTAATCGCCATAAGTTAATTTTGCGTATCGGAGGGGACGCAGTCGCCTAGAACTGGTTTCACAAATCGGTTCTGGGAAGGGCACGGCTTCAGCCGTGCCGCCAAGAGCCGCCAAAAATGCGGGCTTCAGCCCCTGAGGGTCTCTCCTTGACTCTCAAAGGTATTCTTGAAACCGGTTCTTAGTCGCCAACCCCAACTCGTTCTTGTCTGGAACTCGCTTCGATCATCTCGCGCACCCGCGTGCTGGGCTCGGGTTCGCTTTCCCGCAGCGCAGGCAGCGGGCCGTCCACCGTGAAGTAGTGTCTTCCAGCAACCAGCAGTTCCTCGGCCGGGAAGCGGGTGATCACCTCATGACCCTTTTCGGTAACGACGATTTCCTCTTCAATGCGCGCCGCGCTCCAGCCGTCGGTCGAGGGCCAGAACGTTTCGAGCGCAAACACCATGCCGGGTTTGATTTCGGTAGGATGCTCGAACGACACCAGACGGCTGATGACCGGTTTCTCCCAGATGGCCAAGCCGATGCCGTGCCCGTACTGCAGAGCAAAGCATGCTTCCTCGCTCGGGAATCCGAATTCTTGCGCTTTCGGCCACACCGCCGCGATCTCGGCCGTCGTGCGTCCCGGACGAACCAGTTCGATAGCCGCATCCAGGTACTCCCGGCACCGCTTGTAAGCGTCGTTCATGGCGTGCGAAGCGTAGCCAATCGTAAAGCAGCGGTAGTAGCAGGTCCGGTATCCCATGTAGGAATGCAGAATGTCGTAATACACCGGATCACCCGGACGCAGTACCCGATCGGAAAACACGTGTGGATGCGGATTGCAGCGCTCCCCGGAAATTGCATTCACGGCTTCCACGTACTCAGAGCCGAGATCGTAGAGCACCTTGCTGACCAGGCCCACGGCTTGGTTTTCACTCATGCCCGGCTTCATGGCGCGGTAGAGTTCGTCATAAGCGGCGTCGACCATCATGGCCGAGGTGTTCAGCAGCGTGATCTCGTCGCGCGTTTTGATCAGCCGCGCTTCGGACATCAGCGCCTGACCATCGACGACCTTGATCCCTTCCTTCTGAAGCGCGAACAGGACCGGCAGTTCGACGATGTCGATGCCCACCGGTTCCTTATGCAGGCCACGCATTTCGAGTTCGATACGGATTTTCTTGGCGACGTCTTCGGCGCGCCCCATCTCCGGCGTCATGGCGCCGCGAAGCATGGAGATGCCCGGACGCGAGCGCTCGCCCAGCCACGGACAATGCAACTGGTGATGCTTTGCGGCCGATCCGAAGTCCCACAGAATCGGTTCGTCGTTCTGGGGGAGAAGTGTGAAGCGATTGGCTTTGTCCTGGGCCCAGGTGCCAATGTGCGTGGCCGTGAGGTAGCGCACATTGTTCATGTCAAAGCACAGCAGGGAGCCCATCTCGGACTTGGCTAGCAGAGCCTTGGCCTTCGCTAGCCGCTCGCGGCGCAATCGGTCGAAATCTACCCGATCTTCCCAATCGACCGCCATCGTTCCGTAAGTTGGAAGAGCCATAATTTTCTCCTTTGCTGCAGCCGCGCTTCAAGAACAGGTCAGAGGACAGAGGTGAGATTGCAGAGGTGAAACCCATGTGGAATGGATGTTCTTACTTCTGCAATCTGACCTCTTACCTCTGACCTCCACACAGTGCCCGCGCGGCCTTAAACACGCTCTCCGCCGTCGGCACGGTCAGATCTTCCAGGGGCGGCGAGAACGGAATCGGAACATGCATCGCGCCCATGCGCTTCACCGGCGCGTCCAAGTCGTAGAATGCGCCGGTAGCAATCACCGACGCAAGTTCCGCTGTGACGCCGTAGCGCTCGTAGCCCTCATCGAGCACGATCACCCGCGATGTCTTCCTGGCCGATTCGATCAGCGTCTTCTCATCGAGCGGCCACATGGTGCGAGGATCCACCACTTCCGCACTGATGCCGATCTCCTCGAGCAATGTGGCAGCACCCAGCGCAACCTGCACCATGCTGCTCGTGGCGATGATCGAAATGTCTTCGCCTACTCGTTTGACATCGGCCACGCCCAACGGGACCGTGTAGTCTTCTGCCGGCACAGAGCCTTTCAATTTGTACATCATCTTGTCTTCGAAGAAGACGACCGGATTCTCGTCGCGAATGGCAGATTTCAACAGGCCCTTCGCGTCGTAAGGCGTAGACGGAAGTACGACCTTCAGCCCGGGCACATGGCAGAACCACGCGTGCAGCGACTGCGAATGCTGAGCCGCAGAGCGCCGCGTCGCCCCCAGCGTCGTGCGCATGACCATCGGCACTTTCCACTTTCCGCCCGACATGTAGTGAACTTTGGCAGCCTGGTTCACCATCTGGTCCATGGTCAAGGTGATGAAATCGCCAAACATGATGTCCACGACCGGGCGCATTCCGGTCATGGCAGCTCCGACGGCCAGTCCCGTAAAACCAGCTTCGGAGATTGGGGTATCGAGCACGCGGTCTTTGCCGAACTCCTCGAGCAGACCGGAGAGAACTTTGAAGGGAGTGCCGGCTTCCGCGACATCTTCGCCCAAGATGCACACCGTGTGGTCGCGGCGCATCTCTTCGGCCAAGGCCTCGCGGATTGCCTGCGCAAAGGTCAGTTCGCGGCCGCCCATTTCAGGCATAGACGTCTTGCTCCACTTTGTCGGCGGCCGGATACGGTGCCGCGATGGCGAATTCGACGGCTTTCTGCATCTCCGCCTCGGTCTCGCGCTGCATGCCATCGAGTGAAGCCTGGTCGGCGAGTTTCTGGTCGATCAACCATTTTCCGAAATTGGTGATCGGATCCCGCTCGGTCTTCCAGATGTGCTCCTCCTGCTTCGAACGATAGTACTCGCGATTGATATCCCCGACGTGGTGGCCGTGATAGCGATAGGTATTGCAGAGCAGAAATGCGGGCCCGCCGCCGCGCCGCGCGCGGTCTACCAGTCGCTCCGCAAACTCGTACACGGCGCGCACATTTTGCCCGTCCACGGCTACGGCCTCCAGATCGAATGCGATCGCTCGCGCCAGGATGTCTCCCGCGGTGGTTTCGGCATAGTGAGTGTATTCGGTGTAAAGATTGTTCTCGCAGACGTAGATCACGGGCAACTTGAAAAGCTGAGCAAGGTTCATCACTTCGTACAGAACACCCTGCCCGAGAGCGCCTTCTCCGAAGAAGCAGGCCGCTACCTGGCCCGTACCCAGCCGCTTCGCGGAAAACGCCGCTCCGGTCGCGATGCCGGCACTGCCACATACGATCGCGTTCGCTCCCAGATTGCCGGTCGCCGGGTCTGCAATGTGCATGGAACCTCCCTTGCCCTTGCAGTACCCGGCCTCTTTGCCCAGCAGTTCGGCGAACATTCGATCGGGGGAAGCGCCTTTCGCCAAACAATGTCCATGGCCGCGATGGGTACTGGTGATGTAGTCGGTCCGTTGCAGCGCTTCGCAAACGCCCACCGCGACCGCCTCTTCACCGATGTAAAGATGTGCGAGACCCGGCATCAGGGCCCGGGTGTAGAGATCGTTGACCTGCGCTTCAAACTGGCGGATGCTGACCATCTGCCGGTACATCCGCAACCACAGGTCGAGCTTTTCTGAGACTCCTCGCGCCTGCGCGGCGGTCGTCATTTGGGAACTCCTGACATGCGCGCCAGCACATCAAACATGACCGCGAAGTCCAGCTTCTCCCACCCCATGCCGCGCGCGGCGGTCAGAAACTCGTTGCTGACCGCGGTGGTGGGAACCGGAACGTTCAGCTTACGGCCAAGTTCCATGGCCAGCAGCATGTCCTTCTGCATCATGTTGCAGTCGAACCAGGCTTCTTCCGGCTGTTGTAGAACGAAGGGTCCGCGGTACTGAATCATGGGCGATGCGATGGCGCTGTGCACCATGACGTCCACAGCAACCTCGCGTGGAATCCCGCTCTTCTCCGCCAGCAGAACACCTTCCGAGAAGGCCATCATCTGCACTGCTAACTGCAGGTTGACCGCGATCTTCATGGCCAGTGCCACGCCGTTGTCGCCCACATGCGTTACTTTCGGGCCGATATCAAGAAGCAGAGGCTTCAAGCGCTCGAAGGTTTCTTTGCGGCCGCCGACCATCACCGAGAGTTTGCCTTGCTGCAAGGTGATGACGCTGCCGGAAACCGGAGCGTCGATCATGTCGGCACCCTTCTCCCGGACCTTGGCAGCGAGAGCCCGGCTGACTTCCGGGCTCACTGTGCTCATGTCGATGTGGTGTTTGCCAGCGGTGATGCCCGCAAGCAATCCGTCCGGACCATCCGTCACCGCCGCGAGCGCTGCGGCGTTGGTGACCATGGTGAAGGTCACGTCGGACGCGGCCGCGACAGCTTTAGGAGAGTCTGCTAACTGCATGCCGCGGTCCATCAGCCACTGGGCCTTGGAGCGAGTGCGGTTGTATCCGGTGACCGTGTGTCCCTTCTCGATCAAACGGGCGACCATGTTGCCACCCATCACGCCGAGACCGATGAATCCAAGCTTTGCCATTCCAAAATCCCTTTAGTTATGAGGCAGCTTCGACTGAGAATTGTCCTTCACGGCAACATCTGAGTCCGCCAGAACCTGCTGCAGATGATCGCGCATGGTCTCTCGCGCAGCCTCGGCATTCCGGCCTTCCACCGCGGCCAGGATCCGCTTGTGGTGAAATTGCCCACGCTCCGGTCCGCCCTCCACGTTAAAAATACGACTGCGCTGCTCGCGCAGGAGTCCTACGATGGAGTCAAGCAGGGATAGAACCAGGGGATTCCCGGCAGCTTCTGCCAAAGCCAGGTGAAAATCGAGATCCGCCTCAACGTATGCCTCCGGATCGTGCAGGCTGCGCTCCATGGCGGCGACCGCCTCCCGCATAGTGCTGAGCAGTTGTTCCTCAATCCGTGGAGCAGCCAGGGCCGCGATCTCCGGCTCCAGGATGTAGCGCAACTCCGCCAAGTGAGTCCAACCTTCCTGTTGGTTGATGCGGATCAGCAGGTCGAGCGAGTGCCGGATGGCGTGCGAGGTCCCATCGGTCACGAATGTTCCGCGCCCGGAATACGCTTCCACCAGACCCTTCTCGCGCAGGGCTTTCACAGCCTCTCGAACCGCAGTTCGGCTGACTCCGAATCGCTGGGCCAGGTCGCGCTCCGCCGGTAGTTGATCGCCCGGCTTGAGCTGCCCCTTCAGGATTGACTCCTCAACCTGCTGCACAATCAACTCATAAAGCCGTGACGTCTTGACTGCCCTATACACAGGCTTGGCTCCCAAGGAATCTACTGTTTCACTTGTCATTGGGCCCCTCGAACCAAACAGCGCCGGGTTCTTTCGGCAGGATCACTGGTATGACCACTGTACCATACAACATTCCGATTTCAATAGACTGTCACGAGGGCTTCACACGAAAATCCTCAGCGTCTTGATGTCAAGGAGCCGTCATGCCCTCGATTTCTAGGCCATATCCCCATCTGACCCAGTGCCAGCGAGACTCGATCCGCGGAGCTAGCTGTCCTATGGTCGGACCACAATACTACTTGACGGGTAGGCCACGTCGAGCTATATCTTCCAATCGCCCGGTCTTTCCCTATCAGGCCGGTTGGGTCGCGGCGGGTCCGACCAAAATGTTCCGTCCTCAATGTGGAGGTGGTAATGCATTTCAGGATCAATAGCCTTCCGGTTCTGGGCATCGTGTGTCTGGTGCTCGTCGTCTCCATCCCCGTTTTCTCCCAGACTGGCAGGATTCGGGGTACGGTCACTGATCAGATGGGTGCGGCCGTGGCGGGGGCCACGGTGGCGGTCACCGATGTTCAGCGTGGCGGGATTCGAACGGCCCCCACCGATTCCTCGGGCAATTACGTCGTGCCACAGCTACAACCTGGAGTGTACAAAATGCGCTTCGAAGCCAAGGGCTTCAAAACCGTTGAGCGCCCCAGTATTCAGGTTGAGGTAGGCACCGATCTCGATGTTGACGTTTCCCTTCCGACTGGTCAGGTTTCCGAGACCGTAGTCGTAACCGAAGAGGTCCCGCTGGTCAACACCGTCTCTTCCACTTTGGGCGGCACGTTGAGCAACGCCGAGATCAACGATCTGCCGTTGAACGGCCGCAATTACGAAAATCTGCTCCAGCTCCGGCCCGGCGTGGAGCGATATCCCGGCGGTGGATTCTCGACCACGAGCACCAACGGGCTGCGCGCGGAAGACAACGCCTATTTCATCGAGGGCTTGCTCAACAGCGAGCCCTATTCCGGACAAGCCATCATCAACGGTGCCGGTATCGCGGGCGATTCGGCGACCATTCTGCCGATCGACTCGATTCAGGAATTTAACACGGAAGAAAACGCCCCGGCAGAATTCGGGTGGAAGCCTGGGGCGGCGGTCAACGTCGGCCTCAAGTCAGGCACCAACAGCTTTCATGGCACCGGCTTCGCGTTTGGGCGCGACGGTGTGATGGATGCCCGCAACTTTTTCAACACTGCACCTAATCCCAAGCTCCCCAGAACGCTGGAACAATACGGCGGCAGTGTCGGCGGGCCGATCGTCAAAGACAAGGTCTTCTTCTTTGGCGCCTACGAAGGGCAGATCTATGACGTGGGCAACTCTTTCGGCGGCGTCACCAGCCCGTCGATGGTCACGATGCCCGACGCGGGCAACTGCCTGTTCGTCACAACCGGTGACTGCGCCAATAGCATTCCGGATGTTGTGGCGGATCTCCAGGCCGGAGGAATCACAGTCAGCCCCGCCAGCTTACAGGTCGCCGGATGCTCGCTCTCAGGCTCCACCGTTTCATGCAACGGAACCGGCTTCCCCACGAATAACAATCCAGACATCAATATCGTGAATGGATTCCCCAACGACGTCAAAGTCTACAATGCGCTTGGCAAAATGGATTTCAATCTTAGCCAGAGCAACCGCATCAGCGGGATGTACTTCTTCGGGAACAACTCGGGGACAGTCGAAGACTTTCCCGAGCTGCAGTCAAAGTGGCGGTCGAAGATTCACACCCGTGCCCAGGTCGTTGGTGGAAGCTGGGCGTGGACTCCCAATCCCCGTTGGGTCAACGAAGCGCGGGTCGGGTATAACCGCCTCTACCAGCCGACCTTGCCTGGCGATCTCAATACCCCGGCGTCCGATTACGGGCTCGACACGGGCGTCTCTGGTCCATTCACGGGTGGATTGCCGCGCATCGGGTTTGCCGGGTACTTCTTTCCCGGCCTGGGCGGATTCAAATGGCCCAAGTTTCAGGGACCTGACAGCATTACTCAGTTCATCGATCACGTTTCCTTCACCAAGGGCAATAACTCGATCAAGTTCGGGGGAGAGGTCCATCGCAACGCTGTGACCGGAGGAGCCTTCGGAAATGCGCGGGGGAGTATTACATTCCTGGGTGGAACCTTTACCAGCCCCCTCGACAACACGATTACGTCCTCGCAACTGGAAGACTTCTTTGCGGGCGCCGCATTCAAGGTCTCCGTGTTGACCGGAGACCCCAGAAGGCAGCTCAGCAATTGGGGCTATGCCGCTTTTGTGCAGGACGACTGGCGTGCCACCAGGACCCTGACCATCAACGTCGGACTGCGGTATGAATTTAACTCGGTCGTTAAGGAAGCCCATAACCTACTCGGCAACTTCGATCCCAATCTCGGAATGGTGCAGGTCGGAAAGCAGATCAGCTCCGCTTACAACCCCGACCACAAGAACTTCGCTCCACGTTTCGGATTTGCCTGGGATACGAACGCCAAGGGTTCGACTGTGATCCGGGGCGGCGGCGGGCTGGTTTACGAAACCGTAAACTGGCAGTCGTTCCTCGCGTTCAACAATAGCTTCGGCCTTCCGAGCGTGCCGACCGGCGCCATTATCGATGGTTCCGGCAACACTGCCGGGGGAACGATCACGACCGGCAACCTGACCGTCTTTCCCAATTTTCCTTGGGACAACGGTCCGATTTACGGCGATCTCTCGCAACTCATTAACTGCGCCGATAGCCCATGCGGGATCATGGGAGTCGACCGCAAACTGAAAACGCCGTATGTGTGGAACTGGACCCTCAGTCTGCAACACGCCTTTACCCCGGACCTTTCGCTGGAACTGGCTTATGTCGGGAACCATGGTTCCAAACTGACGGGAATTAGCGACATTAATCAGTCCCCAGTGGGGTCGGGGTGGTCTCCGACAAGAGTCCAAGATTGCATCGCTTCCGGCTATAGTAACCCCGACATCTGCGCGGGGGACGGCGATGCTGAACAGGCGGCGCGGCCCTTCAACGCGAAGTTCCCATACCTTGCCAACATCTTCCAGATGGGCAATGTGTATCGCTCCAACTACAATGGCCTGCAAGCAACTTTGACCTCGCGAAATCTCCATGGATTGAGCATGGTGGCCGGCTATACCTACTCGCACTCCCTCGACGATGTTGGTGCTAACTGGGACTTCGGTTACGGAGCGGGACTGCCACAGGATTCCACACACCTGGGACGCGAATACGCGAACAGCGACTTCGATGTCCGTCATCGCCTTACGGTTTCGCTCACCTATGCCATCCCCGGCAAGAAGGGCCATGGGCAAGCTTTAGAGGGTTGGGAGATCAACTCGATCATCACCCTGCAAAGTCCGCAGTACTGGGGAACGATTGATCTGGGCACAGATGCGGCGGGCACTGGACCGCTGCCGGTCAGTCCTCCGGCTAGCAGCCCGATCCGGTGGAGTTTCTATGGGAAGCCGTCCGACTTCAAGTCGAGTCCGGCCGGAACCCCCTACTTTCCCGGCAACCTAAGTGCGACGAGTCCTACCGACAACGCGGCGTGCAACGCGAAGGCGCTGGCTCTTGATGGAGGAGATAATCAAGGGCCTGCGACCACCGCCCTCAACCTGTTTGGCTGCTACGCGAAGGGCAATTCGATCATGATTCCTCCGGCGCTGGGGAGCTTCGGCAAGATGGGCCGCAACATCTTCCCCGATTCCGGTTTCCGCAACATGGACTTCTCGCTAGCCAAGAACTGGCATTTCGGCGAGCGGTTGCGCGCCCAGTTCCGGGCGGAGTTCTTCAACATTTTCAACCATCCTAACTTCGCCAATCCCTACGGCGGTCAGAATGGTTTCGGTTTCAATGATCCTTCCGTCTTTGGTAGCAGCTTCGGTTGCGGCTGTGCCACTCCAGACGTCGCCGCCGCCAACCCGGTGGTCGGATCGGGCGGAAGCCGCGCCGTGCAACTCGGTCTGAAGCTGATTTTCTAGATCAGCCTTCCCCAAGGCGGGGCCGGATCTTGATCCGGCCCCAAATTTTTCTGGTGGTCGCCGAAGGAAAAAATTCCGAAAGGATTGTCTGTGTACGCCGACTGGTCGCGTCCCCAATATTCTTCTCAACGCGCAGTTCTATTGGCTCTGATCCTGGCAGTCTGCAACACAGCTTTTCCCCAAGTGAAGGCTGAACGCACGCTGGACGAGATTAAGACCGAGGCCGTTCGTCGCGCCGAAAATGGAATGTATCCACTGATCGGGCTTGACCCCAGCGACGTGAAAGAAGCCTTCACCTCGATCCACACGAAAGACAAAGACGAGTGGGCGGCAGCTTTCATGGGCGTTGCTGATCGCTACATGAACGAGGCGAAGTCGCTGGAGAAATCGGATCCGGCGAGGGCCGATGCCGATTACATCCGCGCTTGGCGTCTCTACTCTTTTGGGCGCTGGCCGATTCCCGCATCGCCGGGCAAGCAGCGTTCCTACGAAAAAGCGATTGAGGCTTTTCTGGCGCACGCAAAGTTCTGGGACCCTCCGCTTGAAATTGTCCGCATTCCCTTCGAAGGCAAAGAGATTATCGGCTACCTGCGCTTGCCGAAGAATGCCGGTGGACCCGCGCCGCTGGTGCTGGCCGTCAATGGATTGGACAGCCGCAAGGAAGATTTGTCGGAGAGCTTCAGTGCGATCCTGCCGTATGGGATCGGCTTTCTTGCCGTGGATGGGCCGGGGACTGGGCAATCTCCCATCAAAGTGAGTGAGAATTCTGAGCGCATGCTCTCTCGCGTGCTTGACTACGTAGCCACGCGGCCGGAAGTCGACAAGAACAAAGTTGCCATGCACGGTGTGAGTTGGGGCGCGTACTGGGCAACCAAGATGGCCATCGTCGAGCGCACCCGCTTGAGAGGGGCGAGCGCGCAATCGCCGCCTACCGACACGTTCTTCCAGAAAGATTTCCTGATGAATCATCTGCTCGGCAACCGCGAGTATCTGTTCGATCAAGTCCCCGCGCTGATGGCGATTTTCGACGACGTGAAGACGGTCGACGAAATGTCTGCGATCTTGCCAAAGATGTCGCTCGTCCGGCAAGGGCTCCTGGGCAAGCCCATGGCTCCCATGCTCGTTCTGGCGGGAGTTCTGGACACTCAAGTTCCAATTTCCGACATCTACCTGCTCCTCAACCAAGGCGACACGCCGAAGACTGCCTGGATCAATCCCCAGGGTGGCCACCTCGGGCGGCAGGTTAAGGTGTGGCCCGACCCCGTCATATTCAAACAGGTCATTATCCCGTGGCTGGTGCGCACGCTTGAGCCTGAGCCGGAAAGAGATGGTCACTAACTTCTCGGTTCGATCCGGCGTTCCGGGATTTTTGCGCGGATCCGACTCTACTAACGTCGCGGGACGCGAGCGCGGAGATTCAGCGCTCCATCACTAGTCTCAGGAATCTCGACTCAACCACGAGGATTGAAGCATGGCGGTGAATCAGACAGCGCAGGCAGGCCGGGCGAATATGGAGGAGGGTTCACGCAACCTCCCTTTCTATCGTGTCCTCTGGCTGCAGGTGCTGGTGGCCATGGCCCTCTCCGTGATCTTAGGTTATGTGGATCCCGTGCGCGCGGTGGCCATGAAGCCCCTGGGGGATGCGTTCATCCGGCTCATCACGATGATCATCACGCTGATCATCTTTTGTACCGTCGTCACCGGGATCGCCGGCATGGAGAATTTGAAAAAAGTGGGGCGCGTGGGCGGCCTGGCGCTGCTGTATTTCGAGGTCGTTTCCACCCTAGCGCTGCTGATCGGTCTCACCGTGGGCAACGTAGTGCATCCTGGCAGCGGGTTCAACGTCAATGTGGCTACCCTGGATGCCAAGTCGGTGGCCGATTATGCCGGACAAGCCAAAGCCCAGAGCGTGACTGAATTCCTGATTCACATCATCCCCACCACGGTCTTCGATGCCTTCGCCAAAGGGGACATTCTGCAGGTGGTCTTGGTTGCGCTTCTGTTTGGGTTCGCTTTGGCAGCCCTCGGACCGCGGGGCAAGCCCTTGGTCGACATGGTAGAAGCCTTGACCCAGGCGGTATTCGCCGTGGTCAACATTGTGATGAAGTTTGCCCCGATCGGAGCGTTCGGGGCCATGGCGTACACGGTCGGCAGGTTCGGACTAGCCTCTCTTGGTCCCTTGGCCAGATTAATCGGAACGTTCTGGCTCACTTCCGTGTTGTTTGTCGTGATCGTGCTGGGTGCCATTGCGTGGGCGGCGGGATTCAACATCTTCCGTTTCCTGTTGCACATCAGGGAGGAGATTCTGCTGGTGTTGGCAACCAGCTCGTCGGAAACGGCGATCCCCACTTTGATGTCGAAGCTGGAAAAACTGGGATGCTCAAAGTCGCTGGTGGGATTGGTGGTCCCAACCGGATACACCTTCAACACCGACGGCACCAGCCTCTACATGACCATGGCCGCTCTGTTCGTGGCGCAGGCCACCAACACGCACCTCACCCTCACCCAGCAGTTGACTATCCTGGCCGTCGCGATTCTGACTTCAAAAGGCGCCAGCGGCATACAGGGCGCATCGTTTATCGCTCTCGTGGCGACTCTCTCAGTGATCCCCACCATTCCCGTGGCAGGCATGGCGCTGATCCTGGGCATCGACCGTTTCCTCAGTATGTTTCGCGGTGTGGTAAACATGATCGGAAACGGCGTCGCCACGTTAGTACTGGCGCGCTGGGACGGAGAACTGGAACAACAGACCTTGCAGCGAAAGCTCAACTAAGAAGAGGCGCGCGCACGCGAAACCGGCAGATGTATTCGGCGAGGATTTAGTCAGGCAGCACGCGCTCGTTTGCTTACGGTTTGCGCGATGTCGAGATGTATTTAGCCAGGATCTCTTCCATTTGTGCATCGATTTGTGGAGGGCTCTCAACGGGGTGGCTGTTGGATGCTGACCGCTTGGTTTTGATGCCGATGTATACCGCGTTATAGGGAGTATCGCCCAAGTTCTCAACCTTGTGTTTGAAAGCCGGGAACCACCTGGACTCGCCGGCCTTGGCGAAAACCTCCTGGACATGTCCCTGTTGGTCCGTGAACCTCAGATGTCCGCCGGTGATCACAACGACCACTCCTCCGGGATGTTCATGCATGCTGGACTTCTCATGCGGACCATAGTGGACATCCACGACCTGCACCGATTCATTCTCGAAGGCCAATTTGTAGTGCGAGGGCTCAACCTTCGTTGGATCTTGTGCAAAGGCCACCCCGGAAGCAACCAGAACCAGCACGGCGACCCAGCTCGGCTTGAATGACATAACTCCCCCCAGACACACACCCAAGAGTGTGCGCGTGACCACGCGCCACGCTACCTCCCCCTCGGAAGCCTGTCAAGAATGGAGACCGAAAGCGGACCAAACTGATTAAGGTTGAGTAGTCACTAACCCGCTTTTCAGGGATTCTGCCTATAATCTTGGAGAGATGGCGACCCGCCCAGGCATTGAGAAACAGGTTGAATCACGCAGCATCCGGTTCCGATGAATTTCAGAAACATCATTCAGGAAGCAACCGCGGTGATCAGGCGTAACGCGATCCGAAGCATACTTACCATACTCGGCATCTCGGTAGGAGTGGGCGCGTTCATCTGTGTGGTCGCGATTGGCAATGCAGGGAGCAGCAGCATCGAGAAGCAACTGCAGAATTTGGGCGACAACTTTATTTGGGTCGAGGCAGGAAGCCGTTCCAGAAATGGGATTCGCTATGGCGCCCGCGGGGATCGCACTCTGGTTCTGGGGGACGCCACCGCGATTGTGGAGCAGGTTCCCTTGATCAAGACTATGTCTCCTAATGTCGACGGACACATTCAGGTCGTTTACGAGGGGCAGAACTGGGCAACCCAGTTTCGTGGCGTCACGCCCGAGTTTCTGCAGATTCGCCGCTGGGATGTTCGCTTGGGGTCCTTCTTCACCGACGCCGACGTGGATGCGGCTGCGCCCGTTTGCGTTCTCGGGCAGACGGTGGTCGACAATCTGTTCGGCGATCAGAATCCGGTTGGCCAGACCGTTCGTGTGCAGAGTGTGCCTTGTATGGTCGTGGGTGTCTTGCGGGCGAAAGGGTTTTCTGCCACTGGGCAAGACCAGGACGATTTTGTAGTGATGCCGTTCACGACCGCGGAGAAGAGAATTTCCGGAACATTTTGGCTGGACGACATTTTCTGTTCCGCGGTCTCGCGCGAAGCCATGCCGGAAGCGACCAAGCAAATTGTGGGTCTACTGCGGGAACGGCACCACCTCAATCCGGCGGAGGACGACGATTTCAACATCCGGAGGCCGGAAGATGTCGTGCAGGCTCAGCTGGCGACGAGCCGGATTATGACCATCTTGCTGGCCAGCGTTGCCTCCCTATCCTTACTGGTGGGCGGCATTGGCATCATGAACATCATGCTGGTGTCCGTTACCCAGCGTACGCGTGAGATTGGCGTACGCCTGGCAGTGGGTGCGACGGAGTGGGACGTGCAACTTCAGTTCTTGAGCGAAGCAATCGTACTGAGCTTGCTCGGCGGTCTTCTCGGCCTTTGGGCTGGCTATCTCTCCTCGGCATTAGTGGAACGTATGTTCCAGATGCCAACCGAGCTTTCCCCTTCTATCTTTGCCGTCGGAGGCCTATTCTCGGCCGGCATCGGAATCCTTTTTGGCTACTATCCCGCGCGCAAGGCCTCTCAGTTAGACCCTATTCAAGGATTGCGGTACGAGTAGGTTCTCCGGCATTTATTCGTAGCGGAGAGCTTCAATGGGATCGAGTTGCGCTGCCCTGCGTGCCGGATAGAAGCCAAAAAAAACACCCACGGCCATCGAGAACAGGACTGCGATCACGATCACAACCGGAGACACCAGGACGGGCCAGCCAAGGGTTTTCGTGATCAGGTACGAAGCGCTCAATCCGAAGAGAATGCCCATCGCTCCACCGAACAGGCTCAACACCACCGCCTCGGTCAAGAACTGCTGCTGGACGTCGCGTTCGGTTGCACCCACCGCCATGCGAACGCCGATTTCGCGGGTACGTTCCGTCACCGAGACCAGCATGATATTCATGATTCCGATACCGCCAACGAGGAGCGACACGCCGGCGATCGAGGCTAGCAACAGGGTCATGACCCGTCCCGCCTCGTCGGCGACATCAGCCATGTCGGCAAGATTGCGCACAAAAAAATCATCATCCTGTCCGGGGCGAATGCGATGGCGATCGCGTAGCAGTGCCGCGATTTGCTGCTGCGCCGCATAACTCCCCTGCCGGGAGACGGCCGACACCATGATCCAGCGCAACCAGTTTTGGCCGGTAATCTTTTTCTGCAGCGTGGTAATCGGGACCAGGATGATGTCGTCCTGGTCATCGCCCATGGCAGCCGACGTTCCCTTGGGAACGAGGACACCCACGACGCGGAAGGGCAGGTTGTTGATGCGGATGGTCTGGCCAATCGGGTCGGTCGCGCCAAACAGGTTCTTGCGAACGGTTTCGCCGATCACCGCTACATTGGCAGCCATCTCTACATCATTTTGGGTAAACGATGTTCCCTCCTGAAACGGCCACGTGCGGATATCGAAGTATTGGGGTTCGGTGCCATTCACCCGCGTCGCCCAATTATCGTTGCCAAAAACGACCTGGCCGCTGGAGTTGCTGCCCGGGGCGGCCGCGTGTGCCGCCTGGCATTCTCGCATGATGGCCAGCATGTCATCGTAAATCAGGCTTTTCGTCGAACCCCACCCCATGTGCATACCGCTGCGGGTCACCGTACCGGCGCCAACGAACAACAGGTTGGAACCCATGGCCTGGATCTGCTCCTGCATGGTCTGCCGTGCGCCCTGGCCCACCCCCAACATAGCGATCACTGCGCCCACCCCGATGATGATGCCCAGCATGGTCAGGACCGAGCGCATCTTGTTGCGCCCCAGAGCCCGCAGAGCGATTCGAATGATGGCGAGCAGATTCATGGCTTGCTTAATCCTCCAACTTTGGCAGGTTCTGGATCACTTCAGATGCCCTGGGCCGATTCTGGATGCGCTCATCGCGGTGGATCCTGCCGTCACGAAACTGAATGCTGCGCTTGGCGAACTGTGCGATGTCCGGTTCGTGCGTCACCAGCACGATGGTCAGGCCTTCATCGTTCAACTTCTGAAAAATATCCATGATCTCGACCGAGGTGCGGCTGTCGAGATTGCCGGTAGGCTCGTCCGCCAGCAGGATCGAGGGCCGGTTGACGAGCGCACGGGCGATCGCCACTCGCTGCTGCTGGCCGCCAGACAGTTGCGAAGGGAAGTGCGCGACGCGGTCTCCGAGTCCGACCAAATCCAGCGCCCCACGCGATCGCTTTTGGCCTTCCGCCTTGCTGATGCGCGCGTACAGCGTAGGCAACTCAACGTTTTCCAGCGCAGTGGTCCGCGCGAGCAGATTGAATCCCTGGAAGACAAAACCGATCTTGCGGTTGCGGATTGCGGCGAGCTCTCCCTTGGTGAGGCTGGAGACTTCGACGTTTTCGAGCAGGTAGCGTCCGGCACTCGGCTTATCGAGACAACCTAAAATGTTCATGAAGGTCGATTTGCCGCTGCCACTCGCACCCATGATGGTCACGAATTCGCCACGTTTGATTTCAATGCTCACCCCGCGCAGGGCGTGCACACGGGTTTCGCCCAGTTCGTAGTATTTGTGAACCTCCCGCACGAGGATGATCGTTTCGTGATCTTGCTTGCTCGTGGCCTTCGCGTCGGGTTGGGAGGTCGTGGCCATGTCGAAATGTTCTTCTGTAACTCTTTGCTCTGTATCGAGGCACTACCGGCGTGGTGCGCCCGTGCCCGGACCGGAGGTCTTGCGCGCAACCATTGAACCGGTGACCAGTTCGTCGCCTTCCTTTAACTCGCCCTTGAGAATCTCCGCGACCTCGGTCACCGTGTGGTCCGTGATGCCGGTGCGAATCTTGACTGGCTCAAGGGTACTGTCGGGACGGAGCTTCCAAAGCACCGCTACATCAAGAAGGGGCGTCCGTGTTTGCCCGCTGTCGTTTCCGCCAGTTCCTTGACCAGGCGCACGGACGCGAGTTTGCTTTCCGGGAAGATCACCGCTCGCAGAAACACCGGCAACTGGGGCACTTGCTTGATCGGCCAGTCCGTATCGCTGATATAGCGCTCGAATCTCTTCTGCGCTTAGATCAGGTTTGAACCGTAACGCGCCGTTGGGTACGCGCACGACATTCCTCGTCGAAGCGACCGGAATCGTGATATAGGCTGTCATTCCCGGGAAGAGCTTCAGATCCGGGTTGGAAAAATCAATCACCGTATTGTAGGTGACAACGTTCTGCACCGTGGTCGCGTTCATTCGGATTTGAGAGACCCGCCCGGTAAACGTATCGCGGGGAAACGCGTCGACTTTGAATGTGACCTCCTGCCCGCTCTTGATCATGCCGACATCCGATTCGTCGGTACTGGCGTACACCTGCATCTTGGTCAAGTCCTGGGCGATCGTGAAAAGCGTAGGCGCCTGCAATGACGCCGCCACCGTCTGACCTACATCCACGTTGCGGGCGATCACGGTGCCGTCAATGGGCGCGTGAATGGTGGTGTAGTCGAGGTTTGTCTGTGCCACGGTCAACGCGGCTTGTTTCTGCTCGACCTGAGCCGCGGCTTGAGTAACCTGAGCTTCCGCTGCTGAAACGGCCGCAATCGCCGAATCGTAGTTGGCTTTCGCCAGATCGAGCTGCTGCTGGCTCATCACCGCTTCTTTGGTCAATCCGGCGGCACGTTCGTAGTCCGCCTTGGTCTGAACTGCGGTTGCTCTGGCTTTTTCCAGGTTAGCTTTGGCCGAGGTGACATTCGCCCTTGCGTTGGCGAGGTCACCCTTTGCCTGCAAAACCGCACCTTCGAACAGAGCAGGATCAATTTGTGCGACGACCTGGCCTTTCTTGACTCGAGAGTTGAAATCCACGAAAAGATGAGAAATCGTCCCCGAAACTTGCGAGCCGACTTGAACCGTGATGACCGCGTTGATCGTGCCGGTCGCCTCAACTACCTGGCGAATGTCGCCGCGATCGGCTTTAGTCGTGAAGTATTGCGGCTTGTCCTGCCCTCCGAACTTAAAGGCAGCAAAGACGGCGGCGGCGACGATCATTCCCGCTGCAATTAACCAGTGGCGCTTGAGCATGTGCACCGAACTTCCTCAATCCTGAAGCTGGAGCTGTGTGTCCTTCTTACCCAAACTATCATGCGGGACTCTGATCAATCTGTACCAGAGTGGTGAAGCGAGCATGAACTCCAGATCCCGGACCTAACCGATCCTACGGGCTGCAGGCCACATCCCGTTACAGTCGATTCAGCGGCTGCTCAATTTCTTACCTTTTACCATCTACCCGACGCCGGCACGGTCTTCGGGAATGGAGATCTGGGAACCTACACGTTAGTGGGCCAGCAGGTGGTCAACGAAAACTTCCTCACTGCGCGTGTTGACCACCGGTTCTCCAGCAACGACAGCCTATTCGGGTCTCACATGTACGACAAAACCCCTTGTTCGTCGCCCGACGGGCTGAATAACGTTGAGTTCGACACGGTGACGTCGCGGCAGTTCGCTGCGCTGGAGGAGACTCACATCTTCACGCCTCGCTTCGCGAATTCCATTCGCATTGGTGGCAACCACGAAGCAGTCAGCAACAATCAGAGCCTGAAAGCGATCAATCCGGATGCAGACCGGACCGATCTCGGTGTCGGAGGCACTGCATTTGCAGGCCGGAAAGCGCCTCAGGTGCTCATGGGCGGTGGAGTGTCGGACTTTACAGGTGGGGTCGGCGGGAGCCCGACCTATTTCTACCACTGGAATTCGATCCAGCCGTAAGACGACGCTTTTTTCACGAAAGGCACGCATTCCATCCGCTTCGGAGTCGCCGCCGAACGGGTGCTTCTGAATGTGCTGGCGGACACCGATCCAAATGGAATCTGGAACTTCGATAATCTGGAAGGATTTCTCACCAACCAGCCCACGAAATTCCAGGGTGGAATTGCCAGCACGCTTTCGCCACGCAATCTGCGGCAGGCTCTTTTCGGTGCATACCTGCAAGACGACTGGCGGGCACGCCCGAACCTGACACGAGCAGGGGTTCCGCTCCTGCTATGGAAAAGACTGGCTGGTGGGGACGACGAAGAAGTTCCTCTCCATGAGAAGAGCCCAAAAAGACATTTCCAGCGTATTACTGGGTCCGGTACGCTCGCGATGGGCCTCCTCGGACCGATTGCCCTACCTTCCGATCCCAGTGCCCTCGGGAGGGCAGGAGATCTGCAGCGCGGTCGCGTGAGGCATCCTCCGGAGACGAGTTAGACCATCCAACCAAGTCCGTCCCGGATGACGAGCAACTTGGAAATCGGCATGATGCCGGAGGAAGATCGTCCAATAGTAAAAGGCTCTGTCTTCGTTGTTTACCTTGCGCTCACAGCCTTCGCTGCCGGCACCGAAATCGCGACCGAGTCAGGCTGCGTCCAGACGGCCGTGCCACTCGTCAAGTCCAGACGGTGCATAGTGATCTTGAGGTTATCTCGATCGACTTCCACCACGAGGTAATGGTAGTTCACTTCCTTACTCTGGAAAGGGTCGTCCGTTGCGCGCTCAATGGCATAAGCGTGCGCTCCCGCACCGCCCGTCACGAAGTAGGTAACGCCGCCGTGCTCATGGCGTTCATAGTTGTGCACGTGTCCTGAGAAAACGACAATCCGGGCGCGAAGGTTTTGCTGCCGCGCTTCCAGCGTCTTGGCCAGTTCTTGTTCCTTGGAACGGAATGAGTGTCCGCCTCCGAACTTCTTGGCATCCGACGAACTCGTGTAGGGAGGATGATGAAGAACAATGAATATGAAGTCCACATCGCCAGGAATATGGTCCAACTTCTGGGTGAGCCATTGCCCCTGCGTGCCCGAGATCTCGCCGAGAGAACTGTCCAGCACCAGCATCAGCGTGTTGGCGGCGCGGACGGAATAATAACGGCTGTTTTTCAGATCCGGGAAACGCTGGAAATAATTGGCCAAGGCGATCTTTTCGTCGCCGTGAAGATCGTGGTTGCCGAGGGCGGGGTAAACCGGGATCTTCTTCTCGCGCCAAACCGCGGTTTCGCTGTCCCAGACCTTCCAGTCGCTGACATCATGGCCGTTATAGACGATGTCACCTCCTAAGGAGATAAACGCGGGTCTCGTCTGAGCAATCGCCTGCACGAGCGCCTGACGCACGGGCGGATTGGCCGCTTCGGTGTCCTTGGGATCATGGAAGCGCGAATCTCCATAGACGACGAAGTGGAAGGGCGGGCTCACCTGCAGTTGCAGCTCTGCCGGCTGGATTTCCAGGAGCGCCTGGGAATGCGAGCGCGAGCAGGCAAAGCAGCCGAGAAAGAGAATCACAGCCGGCAATTGTTGGAGACGCTTCATTTCCCCACAACCAGTATCTCAAACTACCCCGATTCTGCGGTTGAAAGGTAGAGACGCTTGGTGACCGGATCGAGCGTGATGGTCTTCGCCCGAGGCGCAGTTTGTATTGTGTCGACGGCCGTGTACTGGTCCGGAGAATCCTGGTGAATGACATTGATCGTGCCGTCGCCATTGGAGCGATTTTCTGTGGGAACCCCGCCGTTTCGCGGCCCGCGCGGCTAATCACGGATGGCGTAGCTTGTGGTTACTGGTGGTTGCGTGCTCGCGAGCGGAGTTGCTTCGACTACTGAAACTGTCTGCCCAATCGTTACCTTCCGGTTGTGGGCCAGAAATCAGCTTGTAGGAGGATTTCGCCAAATCGGTACTGGGAAACGCGGGTTCTTTTCGTTATTTCAGGAATCAGAGCCTTATCGTCCCGCCATTTGTGGTAGTCAGGCCATCTCTGAAATGCTTTGCCCGGGATGCTGGCAGCTTCCAGATCGCAAGGGCGTCTTTTGCGCGACCACGCTCAGACAGAGCAACACTGCAGTTTTGGAGTACTGGCCATCCGCGCGGGCCGCACGATACACCTCCCCCATCCCGCCGCGGCCGATTTCGTCGAGGACCTCGTAGACCCCCACGCGCTGGCCTATGCGGGAAGGTATTTTCTCTCACGGGGGAGAGGTTGCAGGAGGTCGGCAGCCGGGGTCTGCAGAAATTCGCTGGCAACGCGATTTTCGGACCGCAGGAGCGATTCCACTTCCTGACGAAGTTTGTGGTCGCTCACGCAAGCTTCGTCGAGATACGCTGCCTGCCCGTCCCCTTTGAGCGCTAAGGCATGGTCGTACACAGCCCAGATTTGCTGCCAGCGCTCTGGGGTCATGTCTGCGCAGTCCGATCCAACTCACGGCATTCCTTTCCGACGTAGATCCGCAGGATTTTGGCTGCTGGCCGGACCCGGAGGGCCTTGCTTTCGGTCGGGGGAGTGACGGCAAGAGTTATCTGATTTCGGGGAACGCGGGTACAGAAGACGTGTCGATCATGGATTTTGACGCGGCCTTGGCTGGAAACCGTGTCGTCGAGGTGGCGCCGCGCATTCCGGTACAGACCGGGCCGTTCGGTATTCGCTCTAGCCCCAATGGCAAGTACGTCGCAGTTACCGCTCGCGAAAGCAACATCACCGGTTTCGAGGGAAACACTATCTCGATCATTGACGTGGACCTTGCCCGCCAGGGCTTGCCAGGAGCTGAAGCCGCACGGGTGCAAGTTGGAACCGACGATCCGAATGGTGCGGCGCGGCCATTCACAGTGTCTTGGACGCCCGACGGGCAGCGGATCGTCGTGGCCAACTTCCGCACGAACAACGTCTCCATCGTTGATCTGCACAAGGCGCTTGCCCACGCGCCCGGTGCAGAGATCGCTCGCATCCCCCTGACCCGCGCGGACGGACTGCCGGCGCGGCCAAAGGGAACATTCGTGACAGCGGACGGCCGTTTTGCGGTGGTGACGGGCGGCGCGAACACTCTGCCCGATCCGACACCGAGTGGAACGGTATTCATCGTCGATCTGCAGCACAACACCCAGGTTGCCACCGTCACCGGAGTCGGAATTGACCCTTACAACGTGGTTGTCGTCGACAAGTAATGAAGCTGAAACTGGACGTGTGAGAACCGGCAAGGGTGTGCGCTCGCCGGGTTCGGAGGAGGTCCCGTGAAACGCTTTCTTGGATTTTCTCGACTGTTGTTGGCCATCACTACGGTCAGGTGCCTGTCCGCGCACGCACGGAACTGTAATGGTTGGGACACGGTGACAGAGGGAATGGTAGTTATAGTCTCACGGGCGACTACAGCGTTCCGATGGGCGGTGGCACCGTCACGATCAGTCACCACAGTGCTGCCATTCTGTTGGACAAGAAACTGAGGCGGTAGACAGGAAGGGAGATGGAATGTGACGGCTACGCCTCGCCCACACGTGGATCCGTTGGGAAGTGGTCCGACCGGAACGGCATAGATCTGTCCGAAATAGTTGTTTTGCTGCAGATTTACTGACCGCGCATTGTCGAAAACCGTGTATGGAAAGCGGGTGCGTGCAAAGAATGTTCCTGAAAAGACCCACTTCTAGATCCCCTGTGCTCTGACCCCGGACTCCAGGATCTGGAGCGGCGCGTGAATACGGCGCTGAAGTGAAAGCAAAGAGCAACTCGCCTCTGCCAGAAAACGTTGTGCGCCTACTGTACGATTGTTTATTGTGCACGCAATACATTGATACTAAAGGAGATAGTGGTGGAGGCGGCGGGAGTCGAACCCGCGTCCGAAAATGTTACTGGTCCGAAGACTACATGCTTATTCACGTTCATGCCCCAGGCATTACCCTGGGACGTTCGCGGCCCGCGCTCAGAACGGACAAGAAACGCGTTCCGCTAGCCTGAGATCTTAGCCTCCCGGCCCAGACGTAGCCGGCAAGAGCAGCCCGCTGTGCGACGTCCCGACCGCAGCCCACGGGCAAAGCCGCGGAGGACGGCTACTTAACTAATTAAGCAGCGTATGCCATCTGTTGATTGGCAATTATCATTTTGCACGCGATTACGGATGTGTGCACTCCGGCATGCCTTCGGGCCGCAAGCATCTCCGTCGAAGCCGTGACGCCCCCATTTGTGGGATGGCCCTGCAAAGAACTACTTCTATTCTGCGGAGGAAAGTCAGGGAAGTCAAATCTCGGAACGGCTGATGCACTCTAGTGCTCCCAGGAAAACCCGACAATCTTTGAATCATCGACTTGGCGTCGTGTTCCTCCGATGGTGGTTGAAACCCGAGAGGGGGAAGATACTGCTCTCTCAGCCACCAGCGCAGTCCGACCTCCGACGCCCCTAGACGCTCGATACGGTCGCTATCCTGTAGGAGGCTTGCCAACGTAATGCACAGCCGAGAGAAGCTTGTCCCATCCCATCCCAGTCAAGAAAACCGTGGCGATCTGGACCAAGGTAGGGGCGTTCCGATTCTCGCTGACTCTCTGATACACGATCGGATAGGCTGCAACCGTCACGATGGCCGCAAGAAGCAGGTAGTGCCAACTCCAATCCGCGAAGACACCTCCTTGATAGGCACCGGCCATGTAGGAGTCAAGAAAATGACTCGCCAGCACCGCCAGCAGAAAGGTGACGAGCACGACGAGCTGCCACACAACCGACAGCTCCTTTTGGCTGACGCTTCCCTCGGACCTCATCACGACACTTCCCTTGGACCTCATCACGACGTTGCCATCAGCGCTCATAAAGACCTCCCCTTAGTGGCGTCCTGCTCGTTACGACGAGTTGGAGCGGAGCCCGGTGTTGCCACGCTCGAAGACTGCAGGCACGTTGATCCGCACCCCGTGCCAAGCGCAGGCCGATAACCCTCGTGGATTGCCTGGCATTCTGCAATCTTCTTTCCGTTCCCGACCCCAAACCACCTCGATCCGGGACAGTGATAGACCTTGTTGTTTTCTCCCGACGCCACCGCCCAAACCTCGACCGCCGGTTTTTGCTGCGGCACCGCAATGATTGCCATGCTCAAGATGAGCAGGACAAGCAGCAACAGCTGGTGCAACCTGAATTTCCGCATGAGACACCTCGCGCGACAGGAATGAATAAAGCTAGGGAAGGACTCGCTGACTCGCCTCTTCGATTGAGGGGCGGAGGAAGAGTGGCATTATCCCTCGGATCCGTCTGCAGAATCAAGTAAGAATTGTTCAAACGGATGATGTTCTCTCACTTGGAGGACAGGTCAGTTGCCGTGCCAGTTTTATCGAGTCAATTGGTTGATCCGGCTTGATTTGTAACCAAATTGTAAAATCCTCGTCATTTTCCGTGCCCACGGCGTGCGTGTAAACCATGTTCAGGCTACAGTTTAGAGGTATGATTCACTCCAGTCTTGTGGTGGGGGCACGGGTGCATAAAATGCCGTTTTTGTCAGAAGCGTCAGTCGAGCCAGTTCCCGCCGGTTCCGAGCGCATTCTGGTCATCGAGGATGATCGAGCCGTCCAAAAAGCGCTGCGCAGGCTCTTCGAAGGGGAAGGCTTCACGATCGACATTGCGAGCGACGGCGTTACGGGGCTCGAGATGTTCCGGGCGGCGACTCCGTCGGTGCTCGTCCTGGATCTGAGTTTGCCCGGGATGGGTGGCCAGGATATATGCCGGGAAATCAGCCGGGTCGCTCCTTCACTGCCAATCATCATCCTGAGCGCGCGCGCCGAAGTTATGGACAAAGTTCTGTTGCTCGAATTGGGTGCGCACGACTATGTCACCAAACCGTTTAGTCCCAGGGAGCTTCTGGCTCGGGTGCGCACGGCCATGCGGCGCTCGACGCGAACTCCGGTGACTGAGACCTTCACCTTTGACGACGTAAAAGTTGACTTCACCAAGATGGAGTTGTCGCGCGAGGGGAAACCCGTCCAGCTCACGTCGCAGGAATTCAAAGTGCTGAAGTTCATGATCCAAAACGCTGAGCGCGTGCTCACGCGCGAGGAGCTTCTCAACACGGTGTGGGGATACCAGAATTATCCGAGCACGCGGACGGTCGACAATCACATCCTCAAGCTGCGGCAGAAACTCGAGAAGGATCCCGCCAACCCTGCGCACTTCCGCACCGTGCACAGCGCGGGGTATAAGTTTGTACCCTGACAACTTGCGGAAATACCGGTTTCGTATCAGTGTATCGCTTTAGCGATACCATAGGTCCTTCGAAATCCGACGCCCCTTTTAGGGGCCGGGTATCAAGGGATCATCTTTTCCCGCAACCTGCTGAGCGACCGGGAGACCTAACGAGTAGGGAAGGAGAACCATGGGCGGAATTCGGCTGCGGACCAAGTTCCTGCTCTCCATGGTCGTGGTTTCAGCGGCGCTGACTTTCACTACCCTGCTGGTGGTCCGGCACACGGTCCAGAAGCAGGTTCGACTGGGGATTGAACGCGACCTGCAGAACTCAGTCTCCGCCTTTCACAACTTTCAGAAACAGCGGGAAGGGACGCTGGAACGTTCGGCGGCATTGTTGGCCGATCTCCCGAATGTTCGCGCGTTGATGACCACGAGTGATGCTCCGACCATTCAGGACGCATCGCGCGATCTCTGGCATTTGTCAGGCAGCGATCTGCTCTTGTTGGCGGATTCCTCCGGGCAAGTCATGGCTCTGCAGACAACGCCAACCGGGATCACCGTTCGCGAGGCTCAGGATTTTTTCTCTCAAGTCCTCGGGCGCGACGCCAGTCGGCACTGGTGGTACGTGGAGGGTCATCTCTACCAGGTCTTTCCCCAGGCGATTTACTTCGGTCCGGCGAGCGAACAACGAGTGCTTGGATATCTGGGACTCGGCTACGAGATCGATGACCGTGTGGCCCGCGATGTGAGCGGGGTCGCGGCTAGCGAGGTCGTGTTTCGCTACGGAGACTCGATCGTTCGCAGCACCCTGCAACCTTCCCAGGAAGCGGAGTTACTGCGGATCGCGCCCCGAGGGACTGGGCGAGGGGCGCTCCAGGCGGATCCGGTCCGACTGGGCGAGGAACGCTTTCTCGCCACCTCGGTCGATCTGGCTTCTTCTTCCGCAGGTGCGCCCGCTCTAAGTCTTTGGGTCCTCAAGTCGTTCGATCAGGCGACTGCATTCCTGCGCAGTTTGAACGAACTCCTGCTGGCGCTCGGGCTAACGGCGGTGCTTGCCGGAAGCCTGCTGGTCTTCTTGATTTCCCATACCTTCACGCGTCCACTGGAAAATCTTGTGGCCGGGGTGCGCGCACTCGAACAAGGGGACTATGCGTATCCGCTTCACGCCAAGGGCGGAGATGAAGTGGCCGAGGTCACCGTCGCCTTCGATCGCATGCGGACCAGCCTGCAGAAGACGCAAAGAGAGTTGCTGGATGCGGAGCGCTTGGCGACGATCGGGCGCATGGCCAGTTCGGTCTCACATGATCTGCGGCATTCTCTGGCGGCGATCATGGCGAATGCGGAGTTTCTGTGCGAAAGCGACCTGAACGCAAGCCAGCGCGAAGAGTTGTATGCAGAAATCCGGATTGCCGTCAGCCAGATGACGGATCTGATCGAATCACTGCTCGAGTTTTCGCGTACTAGGGAGTCCTTGCGTCCTGCCTACGGAGACGTGCAGTCGGCCGTGGAGCAGGCGATCCAGACCGTCAAGGTGCATCCCGAATACCAGCGCATCCGGATTGCAGTTTCCAGCGACGGGTCTACCGAAGGCTGGTTCGATTTCAAGAAGCTGGAACGCGCCCTGCTGAATCTACTGCTAAACGCGTGCGAGGTTGTGCCCGCCGATGGGGGCAAGATCGAAATCGCGTTGCGGCGTGATGGCGAGAAACTGGAGATTCGCATTGCGGATAATGGTCCGGGGATTGCGGACGCGGTGCGCGACCGACTGTTCGAGCCCTTCGTGAGCCACGGCAAGGAGAACGGAACCGGCATGGGATTGACCGTGGTGCAAAAGATAGTGCAGGACCATGGCGGGGATGTGCTGGTGGAGCGGACCTCGGCCGGCGGGACCACATTCCGGCTTACCTTGCCGATGATTCCGTCCCCGGAGAAGGCTCTCGCGACCAAGAACGCGCTGTAACAGGCATAATTTCTGGTTTGAATTCTTGGGAAGGATACGGCTTCACAGGTTGCGGAAAAACACACGAACGTGAGGACGACCGTGGAAGAGCGGCCCTTTAGGGCCGCGTAAGCTCTCTAAAATCAAGGTGGGCTTCAGCCCCGGTGGTCGTTTCCCTCGGCCCATTGCATTTTTCCGCAGCCTCTTCAGCCGTGCCGGTCCGGGCCAACAAAAACGCGGGCTTTAGCCCCTCAGGGACCCGGCAGTTCATCCGCATTCTGAGATTAGCTTGAAGCAAGAAATCGGCAGGAGGGTCCCATGGGCATGAAGCATGCATTCTCTCTTTTGCATTGGATGATGCTGGCGAGTCTGGCTGCCAGTCCCGGTTGGCTGGCCGCGCAAGAGGTCGCCAATCCGGCAGAGTCACCTTCGAACAACGTGTTGGCCGACTCCGTTCGCGAATTGCGAGACCAGGTGCGGGAGTTGCAGGCCGCCATGGCCGAGATGCGGGCTGAAACTCAGCGGGCTCGCGCCGAAACGCTGGAAGTGCGCCGCGAGTTGGAAGAAATGCGTGCGCCATCGGGATCAGGGAATGCCGTCGTTATGGAAGCCGTTGCCCGGCCGAGCGCCTCAAGTTCGGCAGAGCCCAAGGGAACGGTACAGGACGAAGATCAGCAGGATCAGAAGAATCGCGCCCGCACTGCCACTCTGGATGAGGAATACGAGTTGCTGAGCGGTAAAATTGACGACCAGTACCAGACCAAGGTGGAGAGTGCGTCGAAGTACCGCGTGCGGCTCTCCGGCATTGTCCTGATGAATCTGTTCAGCAATTCGGGAACCGTGAACAATATTGACCTTCCGACGCTTGCCTATGCGACGCCCCCGACGTACACAGAGGGGAGTCTCGGTTTTACGTTGCGGCAATCGCAAGTTGGGTTCGAAGTGTTCGGGCCGCGCGTGGCGGGCGCTCGGACTCGGGCGGACTTGCAGCTTGATTTTGGTGGCGGATTTGTCGCGGCTCCCAACGGCGTTGATGCGGCCTTGCTGCGCTTGAGGACCGGCACGATGCATCTCGACTGGGCCAACACGTCCATAGTCGCCGGTCAGGATGGACTCTTTTTTTCACCGAACTCGCCGACTTCTTTTGCCTCGCTGGCGATTCCAGCGCTCACGTACGCCGGCAACCTTTGGGCGTGGACGCCGCAGCTCCGCGTGGAACATAGAATCGCGTTGGGGGAAGAATCGAGCATGGTGTTTCAGGGCGGGATCCTCGATCCGCTGAGCGGTGAAACACCTGGCTCCGGCTTTTCTCGTCAACCCGGATCCGGCGAAGCGTCACGTCAACCGGCGTTTGCTACCCGGGCAGCGTGGACGCACAACGTTTTCGGACAGCCGCTGCGGGTAGGGCTGGGTGGCTTTTTCAGCCGGCAGAGTTATGGATACGATCGAGCGGTTAATGCCTGGGCGGGCATGACTGACATTGAACTGCCCCTCAGCCACCAGTTTTCGGTGAGCGGGAAACTATACCGCGGCAGAGCCCTTGGCGGACTTTACGGCGGCATCGGGCGCAGCGTGTTGTTCAGCGGCGATCCAGCAAACTCCAGCACTACGGTGTTAGGACTGAACACGGTAGGCGGGTGGGCCCAGTTGAAGTACCAGCCGATGAGTAGGCTGGAGTTCAACGGAGCGTTTGGATTGGATAATCCATACGCGGCCGACCTCCGGGCGTTTCCGTACGCGCAGGCCTATGGCAATCCGAATCTGGCCAAGAACTTGGGAAGCTTTGCCAATGTGATTTTCCGGCCGCGGTCCGACCTGTTGTTTTCCGCTGAGTACCGGCACCTGAAGACTTATATGATTAACAATGGGCCGAACAGCGCCGACCATGTCAATCTGATGATGGGCGTTTTGTTCTAAGTGGACGGAGCGGAAGCTCAACGATGAAAACCTGGACCCTGAACGGCCGTCGATACGGGTGTGTGCGCATCTGCGTCTGTGCTTTGCTGCTCTGGGTATGTTCTGCCGGGGTTTGCGCACAGGTCACGAGCGTTCGCGGGCGTATTGAGGTTGAAGGCACGGTGAAGGTACGACACGCAGTTCTGCCCGGCACGGTGATTTGGCTCACTCCAGTTGCGGGGTCCATCGGCGATCCGTCCCATACGACGCCGGGTGTGCCGGCAAATCTGCGTTTGGTTCAGAAGAACAAGAGTTTTGAGCCGCACATCCTGGTGGTCCCCGCAGGCTCCTCGGTAGAGTTCCCCAACCACGATCCCTTCTTTCATAACGTGTTCTCACTTTTTGAAGGGAAGCGGTTCGACCTCGGCCTCTATGAGGCGGGGAGTACGAGGGTGGTGCGATTTGACCGGCCGGGGATCAGCTACATCTTTTGCAACATCCATCCGGAGATGAGCGCGGTCGTGATCACTATAGGAACGCCCCTGTATGCCATCTCCACTCGCGAGGGACAACTCAGCATCGCCAACGTTCCCTATGGGCGTTACATGCTGCATGTTTGGAGCGAGGGCATGGGACCGGAAAGCAAGGAACCGGCGGAGCGCGAGATCACGGTTGCGGAGAATTCGTCGTCGTTGGGAGTGATTCGAGTTCCGGCGGTCAGCGGACAGGGCCTGGCGCACAAAAACAAGTACGGCCGCGACTACGACGCGCCTACGCCAGACAATACCATCTACAAGCAACAAAACTGACCTCCCTGAGTTATCTCGAACATCGGAGCGCGCTGCGCATTCCTTCGTGTACCTTAGTGTCCTTGGTGGTTGCCCAACAAACATCGATAACCACCAAGGACACGAAGGATCAAGAAGGTGAGTCACGCTGAGATTATGAAAATTGAAAAGCTCCTCAAACGATATCGAGTTGACGAAGGGAAACAGTTTCGGCTCAGAGATTACGATCCTGCGGACACGCACGGCCTGAAGTCCGAACTTAAACCCCAGGCGCGCGATCTTCTGGCCCACGGGGTTGCGGAGTTGAGCCGCCTGCAAGATATCCTCGCAGCGCAGGACCGCTGGGGATTGCTGTTGATTTTGCAGGCCATGGACGCTGCCGGCAAGGATGGCACGATCAAGCACGTCATGTCGGGTGTGAATCCGCAGGGCGTGCAGGTGTCATCCTTCAAGGCGCCCTCGGCGGAGGAACTGGACCACGGCTATCTGTGGCGGTGCATGAAATCTGCGCCGGCGCGAGGGCACATCGGCATCTTCAACCGGTCTTACTACGAGGAAGTGCTGGTGGTCCGCGTTCATCCGGAGTTGCTCGAAAAACAAAAGCTGCCTAAATCACTGGTGACCAAGCATGTCTGGCAAGAACGATTTGAAGACATCAATGCCTTCGAGCGCTACCTGACGCGGAACGGCATCGCGGTGCTGAAGATCTTCCTGCACGTTTCCAAGAAGGAACAGAAACGCCGCTTCATGGAACGGCTCGACCATACGGACAAGAACTGGAAGTTTTCTGCTGCTGATGTAACAGAGCGCCAGTACTGGGACGCGTACCAGGAAGCCTATAACGACATGATCCGCCACACCGCCAACGTACACTCCCCCTGGTATGTGGTTCCCGCCGACAACAAGTGGTTTACGCGGCTGGTGGTGGCGGCCGCGGTGGTGCATGCGCTGGAACGCATGAACCTCAAGTACCCGAGGTTAGATGGCGAGCAGAAGGCGGAGCTGGGGAAAGCGCGCCAGCAATTGGAGAACGAATAAAAAATGTAGGGCGAACACTCCTGTCCGCCTGCCGACTGCAGCAAGGCGGTCGATAGGATCGTGAGCGCGCACATTGGGCGGACAGAGCCTGCCCTGAGCGAAGCCGAAGGGAGTGTCCGCCGTACACTTACTTCGTCAGGATCACCGGCAACGGCTGATCGTACGGCTGGATGGTCACAGTCAAAGACTTGCGCTCGTCAAACGCCTGCTTCGTAACGGGGAAGCTGACGACGAGCGTTCCTTTCTGTTCACCCTCAGCCACGATCTTGGTTTCGGGAAGCAGAGCTGCCTGAGCGTTCTCCTTCAAAACCGGGAACGACTGCGCGTACCGGTCCAAATCCACGCCGGAAGCCGCCTCATCGTCGAAGGTCTTTCCGTCGGCAGTTGTAAGCCGCGCTTTCAGGGTGCGGATCCAAAGGGGCTTCGTGCCCGAGTTGTGGAGCGTGATGGTGACCGCAGAGAGAATCAGGTTCTGACCGGGAACTTCGACCGTCGCAATGAAATCAATCGACCCCGCGCCCTGCGGTTTCGCCCGCTCCTTGAAAGCGAAGATCCCCACAATCACGGCGACGGCCGCGATGCAGATCAGCACAATTCCGGCTGGGGGAAGATTCCGTTTGGCGGTTCCGAATTCATCGCCAATGTTGAATTCGGTGACTGGCTCGGCCGGAGGTAGGAACTGCGGGGAAGGGTTAGGTTCGTCAGCCATAGCGTCAATCATTGTAGAGGCCCGGCGCGATTTGCAGAAGGCGACGGTCAGAGGTCAGGTTGGGAGGAGGAAAAAACGTGTGTCTGCCCACCACACACGATTTGGGCGCTTCCCATCACAGGCCGTATAATCAAAAGTTTGACCGCCGATACGAATCTCCGAATGTCCCCCAGTCCGGCTAACGATCGTGCTCCGCTCAAGGTTCGTCCCGGAGCGGAGGTGTCGTGTCATACCGACATCGGTTGTCACCGCGAGAACAACGAGGATTCCTTCGGCTACTGGGAACCCGACGACGATCAGCAGTTTCTGAGCAAGGGGCGGCTGGCCATGGTCGCCGACGGCATGGGCGGCTATGAAGGCGGGCAGGAGGCCAGCCGGCTCGCGGTCGAGACGATCGTCTCTTCCTACCGCGACTCGAACGGAGCCGACCCCCAAGCGGCGCTGACAGCCGCCATCCAGACTGCGCACGAGCAGATCCGGCAATACGGTCTCGATCATCCCCATCTGCAAGGGATGGGCACCACCTGCACGACGGTCGCGATCGTGCACGATTCGCTCTACTACGTGCATGTGGGCGATACCCGTCTTTACCTGGTGCGCGGCGGACAGATCACCCAGGTGACCCGTGACCACTCTTACGTAGGAAAGCTGGTGGAGGCGGGGATGATCACGCGCGAAGACGCCGAGCATCATCCCCACCGGAACATCCTGACGGCGGCGCTGGGCACGGCCAGCGATCTCATCATGGACGCGCCCGGACGACCTGAGCCTCTGAAATCCGGCGACGTGCTTGTGCTCTGCAGTGACGGGCTGTGGGGACAAGTCCGCGACCCAGAAATCCTGGAGGCGCTGGCAGAGAAGAGCGTCGAAGAAGCCGGCCACAGCTTGATCCAGTTGGCTCGGGAACGGGGCGGGCCGGATAACATCACAGTTGAGATTCTGCGTCTGGGCTGACTTCGCTTGAGCTTGTGTAGGGCGGACACTCCCGTCCGCCTGCCTGCTGTGCTGGTGTTGTCAGCATACCGATAGAGTGTCCGCGCCACTCGGACCACTGCGGCATCCCAGAACTGCAAGATTCTGCACAGCGTGCTCGATTTCCGCAAGAATCCCTCCGCTCTAACCCATTGAAATAACGCTGACAGTCGATCAGAGGGCCATTCCGCTTTGGCATTGCGCGTGCATTGGCTATAATGTCCATTAGTCCAATAGGCATTGTTAACGAGGAAGAATGAAAATCTCCCAAAAAGGCTTATACGCGCTCCAGGCCCTCATGATGCTGACCCGGCGCTACCACCAGGGTGCGATCCGGATTCGCGATATCGCGTATGAAGAGAATCTGCCGGAGAAGTTTCTCGAATTAATCCTTCTGGAACTGAAGAACGCCCGCATCGTGGACAGCGTTCGCGGCGCCATGGGCGGATACGCATTACGGCGGGAGCCGTCCGAGATCCGCCTGAGCGAGATCATTCGTCTGATCGATGGGCCGCTGGCTCCCTTCGGCGATGCCGAACAACTGCGCGCCCTGATTGATCGCGATGCCGATCACCGTGCGCTCTACAAAGTATTTCTCGAAGTCCGGGATGCGGCCGCCAAGATTCTCGAAAATACGACCTTGGCCGACCTGATCAACCGCGGGCCCGCCGGTTCCCGTGCACGTTCCGCCCGACAGAAGAAACCCGAGGCCACCGTATGGCCGATCAGGGTGCAGAGCGGAGGAAAGCAGGGCCATGACTAGGCGGAATCTTTTCCCCGGAATCTTCTTGCTGCTGTTCAGCGGACTCCTGGCCCAGGGGCAGACCGTGGTTCGGGTCGGTGCATTTCCGAACATCACCCACCCGCAGGCCATGGTCGCCAAGAACAATGGCTGGTTTGAAAAAGCATTGGGGTCGAAGGCCAAGATTGAATGGAAGAGTTTCAATGCCGGTCCATCCGCAATCGAAGCTCTGTTTGCCGGTGCCATCGACATGACGTACATCGGACCGAACCCGGCCATCTCTGGCTATGTTCGTTCCAATGGCGAAGCGCTGCGCATTGTGGCGGGGGCAACCAGTGGCGGAGCGGCACTCGTGGTACGCAACGATTCCGGCATTCAAAAGCCCGAAGATTTCCACGGGAAGAAGGTTGCCTCACCGCAGATGGGCAACACGCAAGACGTGGCCCTGCGCGCGTGGTTGAAGTCGCATGGCCTGAAGTCGGCCGACAAGGGCGGCGACGTGCAGGTGATCCCGCTCGCTAATCCCGACCAGCTTACTTTGTTCCTGAAGAAAGAACTGGACGCCGCCTGGGCCCCCGAGCCGTGGGCAACCCGTCTGATCAAGGAAGGGAACGGCCGGCTGTTTCTCGACGAGCGCACCCTCTGGCCAAATGGGCAATTCATTACCGCGCACCTGATCGTTCGCACTCAGTTTCTGAAAGAACACCCGGAACTGGTGAAGGACTGGATTCGCGCGCACGTGGAGTTGACTGAGTGGATCAATGGCCACATCCCCGAAGCAAAGAAACTGCTCAACCAGCAGATCGCCAAGGAAACGGGAAAGGCGCTGCCCGACGCCGTTCTGGACGAAGCTTTCGGACGCCTGCAGGTTACTTACGATCCGCTCCGATCCTCGCTGCTGAACGCGGCGAAGTCGGCATTTGACGCTGGTTGTCTCGGACGTCAGATGCCGGACTTGTCGAGCCTGTACGATCTTTCGCTCTTGAACCAGGTGTTGTCAGAAAAAGGGAAGAAGGCGATCCAATGAGCACCAGTCCTCAAAAGTCATACCCCACACCAGGTCCCGTTTCTCCTCGTGGTAGCGTGCGCGCAGACGTGTTTCACGGCAAGCCGGCCTCTTCGGTTACGACGCTTCCAGTGCGCCCAGTCTCGGAGATCGTACTCCCGAAAGTCTCGCTGGAAGGAATCTCGCTGACCTACAAAACTACCTCGGGTGAAGGTTTGCTGGCGCTCGACAACATCAGTCTGAGCGTGCAGCCGGGAGAGTTCCTCTGCATCGTTGGACCGTCGGGCTGCGGCAAGTCGACGCTGCTGCACCTGATTGCGGGTTTGCACCCCCAGACCTCGGGCAAAGTGCTGGTGGACGGCGGGGCCGTCGACGGGCCAGGCACCGACCGCCTGATGATTTTCCAGGAACTCGGTTTGTTTCCCTGGCTCACGGTGGGACAGAACGTTGAGTTCGGCATGAAGATGAAGAACATCAGCAAAGCCGAACGCGAAGAAAAGACTCAGTACTATCTGCGCCTCGTGCATCTCTTGAAATTCCGCGACAGCTACACCCACCAGCTTTCCGGCGGCATGCGCCAGAGAGTGGCGCTGGCCCGCGCGTTGGCCACCGAACCCGACGTGCTGCTGATGGACGAACCCTTCGCCGCGCTCGACGCCCAGACCCGCGACCTGCTGCACGATGAATTGGAGCGCATCTGGGCAGAGACGGGCCGCACGATCATCTTCGTCACGCACAACGTTCGCGAAGCAGTGCGGCTCGGAGATCGCGTCGCCCTGATGAACTTCCGACCGGGACGCGTGAAGCAGGAGTTCCCAATCAACCTGCCTCGGCCCCGTCACATCGAAGAAACCGACGTCGCGCGCACGGCCAAGGAAATCCTGAGTTGCTTGCGCGAGGAGATCAACAAGTCCCTGGAAGCGGAATACGCCGATGAAAAAAATCGCTAAACAAATTGTTTTCTACAGTGCGCTGCTCGCGATCTGGGCACTGCTGGCAAAGCTCCACATCTGGCCGCCATACTTGTTCCCTCCACCGTGGGGAGTCGCGCTCGCCTTGCGCGACGGCTTCACCGACCACACCTTCTGGATCGGCATCGCGGTCACCATGAAGCGCATGTTGATCGGCTACAGTTTGTCGGTTGTGTTGGGCATGATCATCGGCCTCGGAGTGGGCAGCAACAAGTTCCTCGAAGAAACTCTGGGAGGATTGCTGGTGAGCCTGCAGTCGCTGCCCAGCATCTGCTGGATTCCGCTGGCCGTCCTATGGTTCGGCCTGACCGAGAAGGCCATCCTGTTTGTGGTTCTGATGGGCTCGCTGCTTTCGGTGACCATCGCCATGGAAGACGGACGCAAGCAGATGCCCAGGATCTACGGCATGGCCGGACGCAACCTGGGAGCCCGCGGCTTTCGGCTGTTCTGGTCCGTGCTTCTGCCCGCCAGCTTGCCCTTCATCGTCAACGGGATGAAGCAAGGATGGGCCTTCGCGTGGCGCTCGCTGATTCAAGCCGAGATGATCTTTCTCAGCCTGGGCTTGGGCCAACTGCTGATGATGGGCCGCGACCTCAACGACATGAGTCAGGTGATTGCGGTCATGATCCTGATCATTATCCTTGGGTACCTCGTCGACGGCATCTTCTTCCGCACGATTGAGCGGCGTCTGCAAGAGAAGTGGGGCTTGGCGCCAGCGTAGGAAGGCTCTTTGCTTTTAGCCATTTGCCTTTGGCTCTGAGCCCCGGCTGACTGACGACTCTGCACTCTTCGTTGGCCCTTGGACCTAGGATCTCTCGACTTGACGTTTACAACTCGTTCTCTTTCGGTTTCCTGCAAATTCATTTCTAATGCTGCGCTAAGGTCAGAAGAGTATGAAATTTGACTACGGCGACGAAGCCGTGGTTTGGACCAAGGACAAAGCAGAGAATGTCGTAGAGCAAAAAGTGCGTAGTCGTTGGGGTCACGCTGGTAGAGCGTGAGGAGCAGGCGAGGTATTTCAAACATCCCCTTGGTACTGTTCTTTATACGGTCGAATTCGGAGATGGTAGCGATACGCTAGTTCTTGAAAGCGATTTGCGACGTGCAAACTGAGAATGGGACTTGACCTTCGACCTTACGCTTGAGACCCGCCCTCTTTCGCTTTCCCGGAAATTAGTTTCTAATGCTGCGCTATGACTTGTAGATTCGGGCGGTTGTGGTTCATCCTCTCTTTTCTGGTAGCTCTTGTACTTCCGTCTTTCGCGGCCAATCCTGATTCGGATCGAGAAGTTGAAGATCATCTGATTGTGGAGGCTCTGAAGCCTTCGCCGTTGGAAGTGAACCTCCGCCGCTTGACCGACGAAGTTGGCGGCCGCGTCCCAGGTACCCCCGCTTTCCAGCGCGCGGTGGATTGGGGTGTTGCGGCGTTCAAGGAAGCGGGCGCTGAGAGTGTCCACACGGAGGAGTTCACGATCGAGCATTCGTGGGCCGAGGGCGCGACCGAGATGACGGCGTCGCTCTACGGCGGGGCAGCATTCTCCGTCCGTGCCGTATCCATCGCGTGGGCGCCCGCGCTGCCAGCCGCGAAGCACGTGCCAATTGTCGATGTGGGCCAGGGCACCGAGGCGGAGTTCGCAAAGGCGGTCGACGTATCCGGGAAAATCGTCCTTGTTCACACAAGAGTGTTGGCCAGTTGGGCCGATCTGTTCTGGGAATACGAGCAAGCTCCGGCGGTGATTGGGTTGGCTATGAAGGGCAAAGCCAAGGCGATCGCATTTCTGGCCACGCGCGAACACGACATCTTGTATCGCCATACCAACGCCGTGGCCGGTGAAATCGACCAACTGCCGATGGTGATCGTGGCGCGTGAAGATGGTGAAAGGATTGCGCGCTTGCTTGCGTCTGGCAATCCGGTGTGGGCCGATCTTTCGATTCCGAACAAAATTGGCGGCGCCATCAAGACCTGGAATGTGGTTGCGGAGATTCGGGGCAGCGAGAAACCGGACGAGTATGTGGTGCTCGGCGCGCACCTGGACTCGTGGGAACTCGGGACGGGGGCGCTCGACAATGGATGCAACGCCGCGCTCGTGATCGACGCCCTCCGGGCGATCAAGGCGTCCGGTCTGAAGCGAAGCCGCTCGATGAAGTTCATTCTGTTTTCTGGGGAAGAAGAAGGCCTCATGGGCTCGCGCGCCTACGTGGTCCAGCATCGAGGCGAACTCGACAACATCGCGGGCGTGGTCATCTTCGATTCTGGGACAGGCAAGACCACCGGTTTCTCGGTCGGCGGCCGCAAGGACATCATTCCAGCCGCGCAGCCATTGGTGGCGCCGCTAGCGCAGTTTGGCGCGGACAAACTTCTTTCCAATGCAGAGTCCGGTACCGATCATTTCGATTTCATGCTCGAAGGCGTGCCGACGTTCGTAGCTGAACAGGCAGAAGCGAACTACATGGAGAACTACCACGCGACCTCCGACACCTACGACAAAGTCGATTTTCCACAACTCAAAAAGCACGTGGCCGAAGCAGCGGAACTAAGCTTTGCCCTGGCGAATGCGCCCGATCACGTCGGCCCACGCCTGAACCGCGCCCAGATCGAACAAACGTTGCACGAAACCCACCTCGATCAGGAAATGAAAGACATGGGCATGTGGGATGACTGGGCAAACCGAAAGCGGGGAAGAAAAGAATGAAACGGGTCTCAGGTCTCAGGTGTCAGGTCTCAGGAAAATCTGCGATAAGTGTAGGCGTTTCCTAAAGAATCCGGGACGCTATTGACACTAAATAAGGCGTGGTTTCGTTTCTTCCTGAGACCTGAGACCTGAGACCTGAGACCTGAGACCTGAGACCTGAGACCTGAGACCTGAGACCTGAGACCTGAGACCTGAGACCTGAGACCTGAGACCTGAGACCTGAGACCTGAGACCTGAACTCCTGTCTTCTGTCGTAAGATTCCCCTGTGCTCCTCTTCTGGATCCTCTTCAACCTCTTCGTAGTTGCGATGCTGGTGCTCGACCTGGGCCTGCTCAATCGCCCGGGCCACCGCATCCGCTATCGTGAGGCCTTGATGTGGTCCGGCGTCTGGATCGCCCTGGCCGCGGCGTTCGCGATTCTGCTGCTGTTCTGGCGCGGACACGTTCCGGCGCTCCAGTTCGTCACCGGATATGTCATCGAACTCTCACTCAGCGTGGACAATCTCTTTGTCTTCCTCATGATCTTCCGCTACTTCAAAGTGGCCGATGAGCAGCAGCACCGGGTGCTGTTCTGGGGCATTCTAGGCGCATTGATCATGCGAGGCGTGTTTATTCTGGCCGGCGTGACCCTGATCCGCCGCTTCGAATGGATTATCTACCTGTTCGGCGCGTTCCTCGTGTACTCCGGATTCAAACTGATGCGGCAGGGCGAAACTGAGATCCATCCCGAAAAGAATCCTGTTCTACGACTATTTCGCAAGGCATTTCCCGTCACCAAGGACTATGTCGGCGGAAAGTTCTTCGTCCGCAGGCCTGGCCTTTACGCGACGCCGCTGTTCATCGTGCTGCTGGTGATTGAAACTACCGATGTGCTGTTCGCGGTCGATTCCATTCCCGCCGTGCTCGCCATCACGCTGAACGCGTTCATCGTTTATACCTCGAATGTGTTTGCCATTCTCGGGCTGCGCTCGATGTATTTTGCGCTAGCGGGAATGATGGAAGTGTTCGACTACTTGCACTATGGCCTGTCGGTGGTGCTGATATTTATCGGCGCGAAAATGCTGGCTGCGCACTATATCGAGATTCCGACGGTGTGGGCCCTGGCGATTGTGCTGCTATTGCTGGCTGTGTCGGTAGTAGCGTCGGTGCTGCGTCCAAAGAAAAAAGTGTGAATCGTCGGTAAACAGGCTGCTGAAAAAGACAACGCTCCGCCTGATTTTGGGCGCCGCTGCGCTTCAGCGCTGCGGTAAGCGAACGAATTCGCTCCTACGCTATGATGAAAGCTCATGATTCGTGTTCCGGTTTCCACGCCATCCCGTTCTTATGAAGTGCTGATCGGGAGCGGTCTGCTCGCGGACGCGGGCGAATGTCTGGGCGAAATTATCGGCAACCGACGTGTGTTCGTCGTCACGGCCCCGGCCATTCGGCGGCGTTGGAGCAAGGTTCTGCTGCAATCCCTGGCGAACGCCGGCATGCGGGCGGAGTTGCTCGAGATGCAGGACGGCGAGCCCTCCAAGCGTCTGGCCACACTCGAGAAATTGGCGGAGAAGCTGGTAAAGCTCGGCGCTGACCGGGGCGTGGTCCTGATCGCGCTCGGCGGCGGAGTTGTCGGCGACGTTACCGGCTTTCTGGCGTCAATTTATATGCGCGGCGTTGATGTGATTCAGGCACCGACTACGGTGCTGGCGCAGGTCGATGCCGCGATCGGCGGAAAGACCGGCGTCAACCTTCAGTCCGGCAAGAACCTGCTCGGCACGTTTCATCAGCCGCGTGCCGTGCTCATCGATCCTGCAGTGCTGGCGACGCTGCCTTCCCGAGAATATCGCGCCGGTCTCTACGAGTCGCTCAAGTGCGGAATCATCGGAGATGCAGGGCTGTTCCAAATGTTTGAAGATCGCCGCCGCGAGCTTCTCGATCGCGAGCCCGCCGTGGTCGAAGCGGTCATTGCCGATTCGGTCCGCCTGAAAGCGTCGGTCGTGAGCGCAGACGAACGCGAGGGCGGCTTGCGGCAGGTGCTCAATCTCGGCCACACCATCGGCCACGCCCTCGAAGCCGAGACGCGATACGTTCAGTTACTGCATGGCGAAGCGGTCGCGTGGGGCATGATTGCTGCAACCCACATCGCGCTCTCGACCGGCAAACTGGACAGCGTGACAGCGGGACGCATCACGAGCACCATTCTCAGCATGGGCCGCTTGCCGCGCATGAAGATACAAACCGCGAGCATCATGAAGCGGCTGCACTCCGACAAGAAGACGCGCCAGGGCGTCGTGCACTTGATTCTGCCAAGGGATGTCGGCAAGGTAGAAATCGTGAGCGACGTGCCCGAGGCCGCCATCAAATTGGCCGTCGATGAAATTCGCAAGCTGGCTCGCAATTAACTGCTTGCTTTGTATCAGGGCATCGCTTTAGCGATGCCGAAATCGCACCGTTTCCACCGCCCCCTTTAGGGGCTGCGATCATGACTGACGAATCCAACAACCGGATCATCGGCGCGACGCCCGCCGGGGCGCGCGATCGCGACTCGGCCGCGCAGGCGGTCCGCGAGATGTTTACCTCCATCGCCCCGCGCTACGACCTGCTGAACCATGTGCTCTCGTTCAATATCGACCGGCTGTGGTGGTGGCGCACGGCGCGCTCGTTCGATCACATCCTGAAGCGTCCCGGCGCGCGCGTGCTCGACCTTTGTTGTGGCACGGGCGACATGACGTTCGCTCTCGGCCGTCGCGCCAACTCCGAAAGCCCGCAAATCATCGGCGCCGATTTTTCCCACGCCATGCTGCAACGCGCGGCAGAGAAGGGAAGAGGCACGTCCTTGCGCTGGATCGAGGCCGACGCGCTTCGCCTGCCCTTTCCCGACGCCCACTTCGACCTGATCACCGCCGCCTTCGGCTTTCGCAACCTGGCCGACTACGACGCCGGCCTGCGGGAAATCGTGCGCGTGCTTCGTCCCGGCGGAGAGTGCGGCATCCTGGATTTTGGCGAACCCCGCGGCCTGATGGGGACTGTCTATCGCGTGTATTTCAAGCGGGTGCTGCCTGCGGTGGGAACCTTGATTTCCGGAGTGCGAGGTCCGTACGCCTATCTGCCCGCATCGGTCGAACGTTTTCCGTCACCAGAAGAGATGCTCGAGCGCATGCGCCAAGCCGGCTTCGGCGAGGGTTCCTGGACCCCGTACACGTTCGGTGTCGCGGGGCTGTATCGTGGAGTGAAAAGGACCAGCTAGGTCCCAAGTTCTCAGTTCCCGGTTCTCAGTTCTCAGAAAACGATCGGCTGCCCCACTCATCGCGCACTTTGCGATGAGTGGGATTCGGGCGCTCGCCGTGCTCTCAATTCCCACTGCCCATTTACTGATGGGGTAATAACCAGTCGGATAGGTGGGGACCCCCCTCCCCCCGGTCTTTTGGAATCATCGAGTTAGGTACTGAAAACGCTCCAAAATTTAGATTCGCAAGGACTTATATGGAAAATATTCCGGAATAAGGACTTAGGGGGCAAAATTCGCCCTAAATCGGGAGTTGCGGCAAGCGGGAATCTTATGTTCCTGGCCACATTTTGATGTCAAAGAGCGTTTTCCTCGCGAAGGGTTTCGACGGGCCCGTTCGCTGGCGAGCTATTTGCTCAATAATGATAATTAGCCCAGTGATGTGGGATGTCAAGGACGTTCTGCGCAGAGGGGACGGATCAGCGGCGTCAGGGGTGGGCCAACTTCGCCAGCACTTTCGGACTGAAGACCCCGCCCAAGCGGAGCTTGGACGGGCCACCCCGCCGTTGCTTCTGCAAACTGATGATTAAGGCGCTGCTTTTTCCATTCGCTTGGCGTCGCCGTATTCTAAGGCGATCTTCAGCAGTGGCGGCGTAAGGATCGTCGTGACCATCACCATCATGACTACGGCAGAAAACACAGCATCCGTCACGATTCCGAGTCCCTTGCCAACGCTAACAAATATGAGACCGACTTCCCCGCGCGGTATCATTCCGATTCCGACCACGAGTCGGTTGACTTTGGGGCTACAAGCTAGCCCGGCGGCGAGTTTGCCGACTATTGCTGCCGCAGTCAGGCCGATTGCAATAACAAACGCTTCCTTGTTTGCCAGAGTCTCCAATTTCACCTGCATACCCATCAGCACGAAAAAGACCGGAACAATCAGTGACTCAACAGGCGAGAGCAAATCGCGCAATGAGTGTCCTTCGGAAAGCTCTTCTGAGAATAGTTCCCCGAGTAGAAGACCCGCAGCAAATGCTCCTACGATGGTGGCTAGGCCAATCCAGTTCGCTAACCACGCCAGCACGAACGCAAAGCCCAGCCCAAACAGTAGCTCAAAGTTATTAGCCTCCCAACGGGCTGCGCGCTTCACGAAGCGCGGCGTGATCCACAAACCGACGCCGATGGAGCCAGCAAGGAAAAGTGTCGCTTTCAGCCCGATCATAAGGAGACCCACCGCGCTGAAAGTGCCCGTAACGACTACCGCGCTCACGACAGCCAACACCAGCAGCGCGAGAACGTCATCGATTACCGCGGCACCAAGGATAATCTTGGCTTCGATGCGCTGCGACTGCTTCAGGTCGCCAAACACGCGAGCGGTAATTGCAACGCTCGTTGCAGTCAGAATCGTACCGATGAACAAATCATTCTGCCGCGAATTCTGAGGAACGAGAAGCGCCATAGCTCCCATCCCCAGCAGAAACGGACAAACCACGCCCACGACGGCGACCGACAAGGCAGCTATCCCCACCTTGGCCATCTCGCGAACACTGGTTTCGAGCCCTACCAAGAAAAGCAGAACAATCACGCCAATTCGCGAGAGCAGGTCAACGAACTGATAGACGGAAACAGCTACAGGGCCGACTGGACTGCTCAGAGCCTCAACCAGCCTCCGGGTGTCTTCAGTTGCGGGGAGCAACTGGGTAGCGGCTTCCCCCAGACTAACGTTGTGCGTCAGTGCAGCGTGAACCAGCGTCAGAATCGATCCACCTTCGCGCAGAATCGTGATGGTCGGTTGATGAAAGTAGAAGGCAACATTCGCAACCAGCATGCCCACGAGGAGCTCGCCCAGCACGGCAGGTTGGCCGATTCGTCGCATCAATAGACCGCCGACCATGGCTCCAACCACGATCAGCATAAGGGCGATCAGGATTGGAGCGACGGGGTGAACTTCGAGTTCGTTGGCCTTGAAGCACAAATCGACGAGTGAGCTTTCGGGAAAAGGCGCGTCTGTCTGCACATAGCAGCCACCCAAACTCAGATCGGTCAGCTTGCAGTGCGGAACGATTTC
>JAIQEY010000086.1 GCA_020073565.1 Terriglobia bacterium | reverse complement strand
GCATGGGAAATCTATCGATCCGATGAGGGATGAGAAACACTGGGAGCAGAAGTTGCGCCTGCCCCCAGCGCTCATCGGCATCGATGAGTTTCAGTTGGCTATTCCTTGGCGGGTTGGTCTCCACCAGAGCCCGCTTCCGCTTCACCAACCGGGGGCAGCATGCAGTAAACTCGCTTTGCCGGTCGAGCATTTCTCAGCGAACGGCAAACTATCTCTTAACTGTTTGTCTCACCCCAGGGGGCAAGGCCAGTTGTGCAGGGTTATGCCCGGAAGGAACGGTGGACGAAGGGGTTTGGTTAAGTGCTAAATGCTAAGTGCTAAATGCTAAGTGCTAAATGCTAAGTGCTAAATGCTGCTCTACTCGATCTGCACCAGCCCGCTCGCCGGTTCGGACGCTGTTGCCGGCCGTTGCGGCCCTCGCCAGGCATCCAGGATCGACACCTGGTGCACGCATGATACTGTGCAGTGCGGCGCGCACGACTTCTCCGTGTAGAACTCGCGGCGCAGATCGCTGATCGTGTATTTCTCCAGCGGAATTCCCGGATACCCGCGCTGCTGCGAACAGTAATGCACCAGCCCGTCTTCGCAGATGTAGAGATAGCGAGCCCCGGCGCGGCAACGCCACTGATTCGGCCGTCCCAGCGCGATATTGTCCTGGAACGCATTCACTCGTGTGAAACTGCGCTTCTCCAGTTGCTTCATCTCGTGGTATACGCGCCGCTCTTCGTCGCCCAAAGGCTGGAGTTGTCCCGAGCCGTCATGAATGATGCCCACCGTCGAGCTGAACCCCAGTTCCAGCGCGCGTTTGCCGATCGTGAGCGCATCCTGCGGATTGCTCACCCCGCCGCCCACCACGGAATTGATATTCACGTGAAAGTCCGCGTGTTCGGCCAGCAACTGCAGTTTGCGGTCGAGCACTTTCAGACTCTTCTTCGAAACTTCGTCGGGATTCACGTTGTCGATCGAGATCTGCAGCCATTCGAGACCCGCCCGGTTCAGCCGCTGAATCCGGTCCGCGGTGAGCAGATATCCGTTAGTGATGAGTCCCGACACGATTCGTCTCTGCCGCATGCGGTGGATGATGTCATCCAGCTCCGGATGCAGCATCGGCTCGCCCCCACTGATGGTGACGACCGATGTCCCCAACTCGGCCAGCTTGTCCACTCGCCGCAACATCTGTTCGATCGGCACGGGCTTCGAAACTTTATCGAACTCGTTGCAGTAGGTGCAGTCCAGGTTGCAGCGCCGGATCGGAATCAGGTGTGCCAGCAGCGGATGGTCGGTCGAGGCAATCGCCTTCAGGACCTGCCACCACCCGTGAGCATTCCGTTCCGCCGCCTTAAAGTTGCGGCGCAGTTTGACAAGCGCTGAAGCCATGGGAGTTTAATCTTCAATTTGAACATCTGGGCCCGGTCAGCGTCCAATTTCGCCCAGTATTCGGGGCAAACGCGGGGTTAAACGGCGATTTGTGGGCGATCGGTGCGTCTGGAACAGACCAGCACCTGAACATTCGTCAACCTCAAACCGTACATTCCTCCAGATGAAGCGAATTGCCGTTCTCTCGACGCTCGTCTTACTGCTGCATGCCGGCTTGTGCGTGATTGCGGGCATCTTCGTGGCAGACGGTGCCCTACATCCCGCTCGGCGGCCACTCGACGCTGAGGAGCGAGCGTATGCCGTTAAGACCGCAGAGCAAGCCGGATCCGAGTTACAGGATGTTTCCCTGATGGAACCGGACCGCACTGATCTCAAGGGATGGCTGATCCGGCCAGTGATCGACAATGGCAATGCAGTCATACTGCTTCACGGTTTGAGCGACAACCGCGGAGGAGTGATCGGGCACGCCGAGCTTCTCCTGGCCGCTGGATACTCCGTTCTGATGCCCGACGCCCGCGCCCACGGAGAAAGTGGAGGCGCGCTCGCAACCTACGGCCTGCTCGAACGAGAGGACATTCATCAATGGGTTACCTGGCTCGAGGATCGAACGCATCCCCAATGCGTCTTTGGATTCGGCGAGTCGATGGGAGCAGCACAACTGCTGCAAAGCCTCGCAGTCGAACGGCGGTTTTGTGCGGTCGCGGTCGAGTCTCCGTTCTCCGATTTCCGTCAGATTGCATACGACCGCATGGGGCAGACCTTCGGAGTTGGTCCCTGGCTCGGAGAAACGCTGCTGCGCCCAATCGTAGAAATAGCGTTCCTGCGGGCGGAACAGAAGTATGGCTTGCGCTTGCAGCAGGTTTCGCCAGAGCGCGTGCTCGTCGAAAGCCAAGTACCGGTATTGCTGATCCATGGGGCGAACGATCACAACATCCTACCGCGCCATTCGGAGCGCATCCTCCAGGCGCGCCCGATAGACACGGAGATTTGGCGCGTAGCAGGAGCGGACCACTGTGGCGCCATCAGCACATCCCCAAAAGAATTCGCCCTGCGCCTCTTGAGTTTCTACGCCGAGCACTCATCGCAAGAAGCGCGATGAGTGGGGCAAACTCTGATGCCCCGCCGCTTCCAGCGCCTTCCTGGCCCGCTCCAACTCCTCGCACTTGACGAGCACGAAGTCGGTGTCGAACGTCGAAATCGCGAAGATTGGGATCTTAGCCTCGGCCAGCGGCTGCAGAAACGACGCCAGCACCCCGGTCATCGAAAATGGAAACCGTCCCTCCAGCTTCAGCGCGACCCAGCCGCGCTCAACCCGGAACCCCTCAGGGACTCGATCCTCTTCACAGACTATGGAGAGTTCGTCCGCCGACTGCACCACGCAGAAGAATTCGCCGCCTTGTGGCCACGAGGGGACAGGGGTATCGGCGGCCGGTTGGCACACGGCTAGCGGCTTCGCAAGCACGCGATATTTCAGAGAGTGTGGCAATCCACAAGGAGGGTACTACAAAGTTCGTGGCTCGTAGCTCGTAGCTCCTAGCTCGCGGCTCGCGACTACTGCAGGCTTCCGCCCATAGGCACGTAGCGGTACTTCTTCCCATCGAAGAACAACGCCGAGCTTTCATTCAGCTCATCGCCTTCTTCGATGTACACGGCTTGAATCGTCTTTTTCTTCAGGTTCATCTTCCGCACCGAGACGGTCCGATAGGGAAGATTGATAATCACGTATTTTGATTTCGATTTCGCCGACCGCCAGCCTTCCGTGCCGGTGCCATGGATGATCAGCACCACCAGACCTTGCCGCGCTGGGACACCCTCTTTGAACGTAGTCGTGACCTTCGGGTCGCCGTAGCCGTAGAAGGTGTAGTAGGGATCGAGCACGGTGTAGTCGTGTTCCGCCTCGTCGAGCAGCGGATTCTTGCAGCGCGCCGCAATTACGGCGTCTTCCACGCCATCGCCGTCGAGATCGCCGAACATGGCGCCCACTTCGGGCAGCAGCGTGAACTGGTTGCCGAACTGTTGATGGACGAAGTCGTTATCAATCTTATGGCTCGCCGTCTGTGCGTCGGCAAGAACTGGTAGCAGCACCGCAACGCCGAGAGCAAGAAGCACACTACTTTTCCGCATGTGCTTTACTCTATCCGGTTCACGGGTTACCAGGCAGGTAACCAAGGTCACTCGTGGCTTGGGTCTGGAAGAAGTGGGGGGACCGGGGAAATCCCCCTTACAGGTGTGTGAGCTACGTTTGCTCGACAGGGTTAGAAGCGAAAAACGATACCAGTCGCGATCCTCACATTCTTGCTTCCGCTGAGCGACGGGAACGACGTTCCCGCGATTGTTGTGCTCCCGAAATGGAAGTAAACCCAGTCGGCCTGAATCAGGCGAAAAGCAATGCGAGGGGCTACCTTGACGTCGACGCCACCGCCGACCATCGTTGTGAAGCCGTTCAACGAGACGGAAAGCCCAGACTGCGAGCTGCTCAAGCGGATCCCTCCAAAGAGCGCATGGACGAACGGGTTTACCTTACCCCCGGCATTCAAGGCAACTACCGGCCCTCCGGTGTAAGTGTAAACGTGACTAGAAGCGTTGCCGAGATCGAAAAAGTCGAACGTTGCATAGGAGCCACTAAAATCCCCCTGCACTCCAATGTTCTTATTGAAGTAGTAAGTAGCGTTGGCGTCCCAACCATTGAAGCTCTGACTACTGTCGGGGATGTCTCCTACTCCGCTTACGTGGATCGTACCTGTGTGCAGGTATTGATACCCTCCAAACACCTCTGCTTTGGGTGTGTCCTGCGCCATGAGTGGGATTGCGAACAAGCCAAGTAGAACAATAAGTACTACGAGTTTACGCATGATGGGATCTTCTCCGTTAATCAAGATATAAACAGCACCTTTATTTGAATCCTAAGCGCGGGAGATTCTCAAGGATAAGGGGCAAGAAATCGACGTCAGAAATCAGGAAGGTTCCCGATTCGGGAAGTGCCGGAAAGGGACGGCCTCGTCGGCACGACTGAACTGCTTGCAGAAAAACCCTTTTCGCAATCGATATCTTGACCTCAGCGGCTAAAAGCCGCCAATGGACACAAAGGCTTCATCGCAGCCCTGAAGCGCTGCGCCACCCAAAATCAAATGCAACAGCGCGTTTTGCCGCAAGCTGTGAAAGCGTGCCCTACCCAACGTCTGCCGCTCTTAGAAAGTCGCGCGGAAGTGTTCCCAGCCTTGAGGTTGCAGCTCCCTCATTCGTCCATTGGGATCGAGCAGCCTCATCCCGCTGGCCTGCGTGATCCGCCCGATCCGCGTTACACGAACTCCTGCCACCCGCGCGGGCACGTTCTGGGAAGACGTAAACAGCAACTCGTAATCCTCTCCGCCATGCAAAGCCAGATCCAGCGCTACCAGTTTCTTCTGCTGTCCCACGCGAGCCAATGGGATGGCCTCTGCGTCAATCTCTGCGCCCACGTGGCTCTCTTCGCAGATGTGCGCCAGGTCGGTGGAGAGCCCGTCGCTCAAGTCAATCATGGCCGAAGCGAGGCCTCGTCTCCGTAGCCATTCTCCTACGGCCAAACGCGGATGGGGGCGAAGGAGTGCACTCGCCTCGCGTCCCATGGACTGTTCCGCCGCCAGCCGCGCGAGAGCGGCCGCCGCCCCGCCCAATTCCCCCGAAACATAGATTTGGTCACCCGGCCGAGCACCGGATCGCAGCACAGACTTTCCTCGCGGTACGGACCCCACCACCACGATGTCGGCCTGAATCCCGACGGGCGACTGTGCCGTGTCTCCACCCGCCAGCGGGACATGGAATTCATCCGCCAGGCTGAGCAGTCCCGTCATAAATCGGTCCACCCATTTCTGAGGAACATCGCTCGCCAGTGCCAGCGACAGGAATGCGGCCCGCGCCTGGCCTCCCATGGCAGCAATGTCGCTCAGGCCACGCGCCAGGCAGCGCCGGCCGACCGCGTCCGGCCGGTGCCAGTCCCGGCGGAAATGGACCTTCTCGATCGTGAAATCGGTCGTCACCAGCAACTCGTGCCCAGGCGGTACCCGCAAGACAGCACAATCATCCCCGATCCCCTTCACCACCGAGGACCCGCCAGGAGCCTGGCGCCGGATCCGCTGGATCAGCGCTTTTTCGTGAAGTGGCATGCCGCTACTATACCCGTGGGCTGTCGGGTTCTGCCCCATCCGCCGCCCGGCCCCAGACCCGGCCACCCTGGTTCCGAAAGTAACTTGTCCGGATGGGCGTCTGCCGTTACCCTGCCTTGGTAACCGCTGAACGGGGCCAGGGACGGTTGACAGGGAGAATCAGGTTTGTTACGGTTAACTCGCCGTTCATAGATATTCTGGCCGAACCAAGTGCTGCAAGCTGAATCAGTTGCAGCCAACTGGATTTCGGCTTGCCTGGTTCCGTGGATAGGAAAGAGCCAGCCTGCACCTGACGCGGTTGGTGGAATCAGGATTCCGAGCCTGAGCAAGACAGTTCCGCTCTGGCAGGATTCCGAAGGAAAATTCGCAATTCGGATAGGACTTTGCGCAAACGTTTCTACATCTTTTTCGTAGCCCGCGATGAAGAGGGCCAGCTTCGCAAGATCACCATTCCGGTACAGTATCTGTACGTGCTGCTGGCGGGAGCCGCGATCGGCGCCCTCAGCCTGACCGGCATTGCCAGTTCCTACACCCGGATGCTGCAGAAGGTCGCACACTACAACCAGCTGCGCACCGAGCGCAACGAACTCAAGGACCGCTACTCGCAGCTCGAGCAAGTCGCCAAGGAGCGTGACATTCAGGTCGCGTCTCTCGGCTCACTGGCCAGCGAAGTCTCCGCTCTGTACGGACTCAAGTCCGATCCCGTGTTCGTGACCGCTTCCACCGAGGAGTTCCGGAACGCGCAGGTGCACTCCTCCCTCGATCAGCTGTACGCGCTCAAGCACACCGCGATGACGGGTGCTGCCAGCGTTGGCATCTCACTCGGCCTGACCAAGAACTCCACTACCGCCGACTGGATCCGTGCGAATTCGGTCCCCAATCTCTGGCCGGTGGAAGGCCATATTACGGGATCATTTGGTGAGCGCATTGACCCGTTCAACGGAGAAGGCGCCTTTCACTCGGGCGTCGACATTTCTGCGGTGGTCGGCTCGCCCGTGATCGCCCCAGCCGACGGCACCGTGACCTTTGCCGATTTCATGGGTGGCTATGGACGCGCCGTGGTGCTCGATCATGCGCACGGCGTCTCCACCCGCTACGGTCACCTCTCCAGCTTCGCCGTGGCCGCTGGACAGTATGTCCATCGCGGAGACACGCTCGGGTACGTAGGCTTGAGTGGACGGTCAACCGGACCGCATCTTCACTACGAAGTGCGCATCAACGAAACCCCGGTCAACCCGTACAAGTACCTTCGCCTGACAATCGCTCACCTGGGCGGATTTGCAGCCGGCTCGTAGTTTGTGTAGCGCGGACACTCCCTTCGACTTCGCTCAGGGCAGGCTCTGTCCGCGAGCGTTGTAAGCCGCGAGAGTTCCGCTGAAACAAGGAGTCCTTTGAGGGACGCAGCATGCGCGGACAGGAGTGTCCGCCTACATTTACCCTTTCGCCTTCTTCACTTCCTCAATCAGCGGCGGCACGATGTCGAACAAATTCCCCACCACCGCATAATCCGCAATTTCAAAAATCGGCGCCTCGGAATCTTTGTTGATCGCAACAATGCTGCGCGCGCCTTTCATGCCGACGATGTGCTGAATCGCTCCTGAGATTCCCATCGCCAGATACAGCTTCGGCGCGACCGTCTGCCCTGACGATCCAATCTGCCGGTCCATGGGCAACCATCCGTTATCGCAGATCGGACGCGATGCGGCGATCTCTCCGCCAAGCGCATCGGCCAACTGCTTTGCGAGTTCGATATTTTTCTGCTCTTTGATCCCACGCCCGACGGAAACGATGATCTCGGCCTGCGTCAGATCCACCGCCTGCTTGGCTTCCTTAAATACTTCCTGCGGCCTATTGCGAACCACTCCATCCGGCACGTCAACATTCACGGTCTCGACCGGTGCCGCTGCGGCGCCTGCCTCCACTTTATCGGCGCGGAACGACCCGTTTTGGAACGTCACAAAGCAAGGCCCCGAACCCGCGAAGCTCACGTCGGCCACAAACTTTCCCTGAAACATCTGCCGGGTGAAGAGCAGCTTCCCGGCCTCGTATTTGCAGCCGATGACGTCGCTGATGGCGGTGGTTTGCATGCTCGTGGCTAGTTTTGGGACAAAGTCGCGCACCTGGTAGGTGTGCGGCATCAGCACGAGCTCCGCGGGATGCTTGGTCAGAAATTCTTTCAGCGCATGCGCAAACGCGTCGGGCGTGTAGGGCTCCAGCTTTGCCGACTCGATGTCATACACCTTTGCGACCTTCTTTGCAGCTACTTCGCCTGCGATCGCACCGACACCGGAGCCCACGACCGCGGCCTCCAGCGTCCATCCCGTCTGAGCGGCAATCGCCTGGCCTGCGGTAATCGTCTCCCACGAGACACGGTTTAACTTCCCTTCGCGTTGTTCTACCACTACAAGAATGATGTCAGCCATATGAGTTCTCAGGGAATCAGCTCTTAGCTCCTAGTACTGCCAAACTCCTCATCGTACTGCCAAACTCCTCATCCCGCGCAGCGTGGGCGCGGTGTTTCCGGAGGCTATTTCGTCGCTCGCGTCTCGCCTCTCGCTACTCGCCACTCGTTCGCCGCATTCTCCATCCGCGCACCATTAAGCCCGCGCCCAGCGCGGCCAGTACGACCAGGATTACCGCAAACCTGCCTTGATGTCCCACCCGGTATCCTGCCGGCAGATAAAACAAAACCAGCAAGCCCGCTACCCACACCGCCAGGCCCGCAAACATCAGGCTTCCGCCCTTTTCCTGCTTCTCTTCTGAATCCGCCATCCCGGCCTCCTCCGCATCGTCTCAGGGGCTAAAGCCCTTGTCTTTATTGGCTCTGGGCGCCACAGCTGACGCCGCGCCCTTCCCAAAACCGATCGATGAAATGCCTCTAACGACCAGCAACCAGAAACCAGAAACTAGAAACTGCTGCTCAAATCACCCGTACTTCATTCTTCAGCTTTTCTACCAGCTTCTTGGCCACTTCGGCGGGCGGCCCTTCCAGAAACTCGGTGTTCTTCGATTTCTGCGGTACATACAGCTTCTCTATCTTCTGGAGGTTGGCGCCCACCGCCGCCTGTACTTCGGACATCGTCACCTTGCGCAGCGGTTTGGTCTTGGCTTGCTTGATCCCGATCAGGGTCGCATAGCGCAGCTTGTTAATGCCTGACTGAATGGTCAGCACAGCCGGCAGCGGCATGTCGACAAACTGGAAGAACCCGGCCTCGAGTTCGCGTTTCACCCGGATTCCTCCCTCATTCTTCTCGATCTGCATGATGATGGTCGCGTGTGGCCAGCCCAGGATCTGAGCCAGGATCACGCCCGTCTGCGCATATCCGTAATCATCGGACTGCAAGCCCGTAAAGACCAGGTCGAATTTTTCGTCCTTGATGGCGGCGGCAATCGCCCGCGCCGTGTTGTAAGCGTCGAGCCCGACAAACGCATCGTCCTCCAGATGAATCGCCCGATCGGCGCCTTTCGCCAGGGCCTCCCGCAATACCTGCTGCGCGCGGGCGGGGCCCGCGGTCACGACCACCACTTCACCGGTATGCTTTTCCTTCTGCCGCAACGCTTCCTCCAGGGCGTACGCGTCCGGCTCATTGACTTCGTAAGAAACATCCTCGCGGATCCAGGTGCCCGCCTCGTTTAATTTCAACGGAGCATCTTTCTGCGGCACCTGCTTCATGCAAACCAGAATCTTCATGGATCGACTCCCCTCACTGCCGTAACGGCCAGCCCAGCGAACTGCAAAGTATAAACGTTCCGGCGGTTGGAGCGCGGTGATTCCCTTCGGGTTCCCCCTCGGCTTCGCTCGGGGCGTCGGCGAAAGAGGGCAGGCTCCGCTCAGGTGCCAGGGCCTTTCAAGCCTGGGTGAATCATGCAGATGGGTGGCATGGTGAATGGCCCGCCGAACGCAACCGATCCGGTACACGGCGGTAATCTTGACGGCGGCCACCGCGCTTGCGATGCTCCCAAAATAGGAATGGCGCGGAAATCTCAGAAATCGAACAAGCGGCCACGTGCGCCGCGCATCCGTGTTCCCAACAGCGAACGAGCGCTCTTCGCTGTCGACGCCGTGCGCTTCGTCGGCGTGCTGCAGCGGCTATCTCTCACCGGCGGTTCGGCCGTTCTCTCCAAAGGGCCTATTCCGCAAGGAACCATGGGCGACATAGCCTTGAGCACGGTATTCGGCAGAGTCGACGCCAAGATCGAATTTCTTCAGACGGGCGCCGATGGCGTTCCGCTCGCCCAAGCATTCCGTTTCATCGCCATGGACGACACCAGCACCGAGCGGTTCGACGCCGCAGCCAAGCAGATGCAAGAAGCAGGTTTCAGCGACACTCCAGAAGAAGAACCCACCGGTCTTGCCGGAGCCCATACTTTGAACCGCCTCCTCGACAGTGTCCGCCGTCTGGCGGCCACCCTGGTCGCAGCCAAGTCCGCCGCCAGAAGCTAACTCGCCTCAGCGCCTACTTCAAACCAAAAGGATTTTCCGGGGGCGGAGGCTCGTTTCGAGATTGGCTTCGATCCCGCCGTGCGGGGAGGCTTTGTCCAGTAGGACCCTTGGCCTGAGCTCCGGCTTTGAAGATGCGGCGCAGGAATTGAATGATGATAAAGGCAACCACCACTGCTCGCAACAACTGCGCGATGGAACTGCTCAGGTCGGCAGCCACTGACCGTCTCCTTAGTCCAGGAATGCCACGCTCTGCACGCTGGTGATCTCGAACCGCTTCCGGCAGCGCATATTCTTGCAGACCATCATATCGTCGCGCCGCAGCATGTACGACTGCGCTTTGGCGAATTTGGCGCGATCACGCTCGTCCGCCCGGGGCGGCAGGCTCTTCTTCTTGGTTCGTACCAGCCATTGGATTTCATACTCCGCCGACTGATGGCAATGCGGACAATTCAGGCTCGCCGGCCTCTTATCCGGCCGCTCGTCGAAAAACTCACGTTCATCCATAGTCAGGCCCTTGGCTTTCGGCTCTAGGATTGCTTCCGGAGGCTGAAGCCTCAACTCCACCTTGGAACGTTTTGATTATTGCACTTTTGAGGAGCGAATGTGCGAAGATGCGAGGCGAGGGCCGAGAAGTCGCAGCGCCGTCTATGCCGAAAAAGCGCAGGAAAGAAACTTTCTCCGCCGCCAAGGCTGTCCGCGAGATGGCCCGCGCGCGCGTCGGAAGCCCCAAACCCTCTCGGCTTCTGCCCGCCCAAAAAACCAAGCCCGAAAAACACAAAGCCACGCTGGGCAAGCTGTTGGAAGAACAGTAGGGCGGGACTAGCAAGCTGGAGGTAACTTCACAGTCACCGCCGCTGTGCCAACGACAATACCACTGGAGCTGTCATGCGGATCGCTGTGGCCGGTCGCTGTAATGGTGATAGTCGTGCCACAAACGGTTCCCGATGTCGCCAACCCCGCAGCATTGACCGAAACAACCTCAGGAGCCGCCGACTGCCACACCACAGAGGTCGTAATGTCCCGGCTGTCGGGCGGATGGATATAGTTACCGACCGCTTTGAATTGCAGATCTACGCCAGAGCCTGTGATGGTTACGGTATCGGGAATGACGGTGATCGACACCAGTTTCCGCTTGAAGCCGCAACTTGGCAGCAGCAGCAAAGCCAGTATGGTCCCGACTGCGACTACGAAGCGTAAACGCCCTTGCCTCATATCCATTGTCTCCCACAGCCCCGGTTTGTCGCTTTCGTGTGCTCCCCGAAATTTGGAAGCCAAAAGTCTATTGTGAAGAGCAGCCAAAATCAACCGCGACCGGGCCATGGGAACTGCGGATGACAGTCCCCGATCTACTTCTTGGGCCTAGACTCGGGCGGCACCAGTCCCGCTACCCGGTAATACACCACTAACTGCCCGTAGTGTTCTCCCGAGTGCTCGAGCAGTCCCCACGCCATATCCGATACGCGCACCTGCTGGTTGGCAAACGGATCGACGACCAGGTCATTCAGCCCCTTATCACCCTTGAACTTGATGGCTGCCGCGCCGTCTTCGAACGCCTTCTTCACGAAGGCAGCGACCGCTGCTTTCGTTTTATAGTCCTCGCGCTTCGGATCTTCGCCGGCCGGCGGTTTCCGTCCCATCGCCGGATTGGTGAAAAAGTAATTCGTGTTGGCCGCATGCAGCAGTTGCTCCGCGAAACTCCTCTGCGCCGGCACTGGTTTGAAGTCGTACTTGTCCTCCGGGAAATCCTCGGCCATGGCAATCAGCTTCCGTCCCACATCGTTCCAGGCATCGAGCAATGCCTGCGAGGGGCCCACCGCAGCTTTCGGTGGCGCCGCCTTCTGATCCTGTGCATGGGCCGGTACGCCCACGCCCGCTACGGCCAACGGCAGACAAAAAATGCCAACCAAGATGGTCTTCTTCATATTGCAATCTCCTCGCCTATCGTCTAATTTTCTGAGACCTGAGACCTGAGACCTGAGACCTGAGACCTGAGACCTGAGACCTGAGACCTGAGACCTGTGCGCTCACATCGGTCGTCGCCGGTGGGGCGAGACGCCCCCACCCTTCGACTTCGCTCAGGGGAGGCTAGCTGCCGGGACGGCGGCGCTACACTTGCTTCACTCAAAGTCTGCTTTCGCCACCGGATGCCCCGCCTGCTGCCCTTCCTCAATCCCCGTGTCATCCATGGCCTTTCCCTTGAGCGCCGTCGAGACTGCGCTGTCCATCATCAACTCCGCCAACCGCATCGTTCCCTGGTTCAGCGCATCGATGGCGTTGCGAATGGCCTGGTAATCGTCTCCGTCCTTCACCTCGGCCAGCGCTTTTTCCAAGGTCTCGATCTTCCGCCGCTCCTCGCTGGTGAGCTCTGGCCAGGCTTCGTTCTTCTTTCCCTTGGCCAGCGCCGCGAGAATCGTCTCCGCTTCGCGCCGCGCTTCGATCACCTGCCGCTGCCGGAAATCCTCCTCCGCATAGTCAAACGACGCCAGCAGCATATTCTCGACCTGCTCATCGGTCAATCCGTAGCTGGGCTGGACGTCGATCTCGGCCTCTTTCCCGCTGCGCTGCTCACGTGCCGAGACGTGCATGATGCCGTTTGCGTCAATCAGGAACTTGACTTCGATGCGCGGCATACCCGCCGGCATCGGTGGTATGCCCTTCAGATCGAAGCGTGCCAGCGACCGGCAATCGCGCGCCAGTTCGCGCTCGCCTTGCAGAACATGGATTGCTACATTCGTCTGCCCATCCACCTGCGTGGTGTAGTACTGCGTCGCGGAAGCTGGGATGGTCGAATTGCGAAGGATGATCTTGTCGGTAACTCCGCCGGCTACTTCAATTCCGAGGGAGAGCGGCGTTACGTCCAGCAACAGCATCTCTTTCGTGACGTCCGATCCGCCCCCCAGAATGTTCGCCTGCACCGCGGCGCCCAGTGCTACCACTTCATCCGGATTCAGATCGGTGTGCGGAGTGCGCCCGAAAAGATCCTGTACGAGCTGCCGTACCTTCGGAATCCGCGTCGAGCCACCGACCAGCACAACTTCATCAATCTGCTCCGGCTTCAGACCAGCATCTTTCAGCGCCTGCTTGCAAGGACCGACCGTGCGGTCAATGATGGGCTGAAGCAACTGCTCGAACGCTTTTCGCGTGATCTCTCGCTGATAGCGTTTCCCGCCAGGCAACTCAACATCGAGCTTCACTGACGCCTGCGACGAGAGCGCGATCTTCGCCTCGATGACTGCCTTGCGGATCCGCTGTACCGCCTCGCCACTACGCCGCACATCGAGTCCGAGATCGCCGCGAATGTCGTCGAGCGCGATCGTGATCAGCAGGTTGTCAATGTCATCGCCGCCGAGATGCGTGTCCCCGTTCGTGGCAACCACTTCAAAAATGCCGTCGTGCAGCTTGAGAATCGAAATGTCGAACGTGCCACCGCCCAGATCGTAGACCGCAACGATGCCATGCTTGTTCTTGTCGAGTCCGTAGGCCAGCGATGCAGCCGTAGGTTCATTCACCAGGCGCAGCACATCGAGGCCGGCGATGCGTCCCGCATCTTTTGTTGCCTGCCGCTGCGCATCGTTGAAATAGGCAGGCACGGTGATCACGGCTTTCGTGACCGGTTCGCCGAAAAAGCGGTCCGCATTCCGTTTCAACTGGCGAAGCACGAGCGCAGAGATCTCGGGCGGCGTGTAGGTTCGCTCGCCGATCTTGATCCGCAGAACCTCACCGTCCTGAAGGTCGTCGGCAAGCCGGAATGGAAACAGCTTTAGTTCTTCGCGGATATCCTCAACGCCACGCCCCATCAGGCGCTTCACCGAGTACACGGCCCGCTCGGGCGTCTCGATCAGATACGTGCGAGCGCCATTCCCAACGATCACCTGGTTTTTCTCGTCGAGAGCGACTACCGACGGGACAAGGTTCAGCCCGTCCTCTCCCGGAATCACGGCAGGGGCTTCGCCCTGCATGTAGGCCACCAGGGAATTCGTGGTGCCTAGATCGATGCCGACAATGTGATCAGAACTCATTTGGTAATTTTGTAATCGGGTAATTTGGTAATTGAGAACCTTTTCAAGCGGCCGGCGGTGTTCAATTGCAAAATTGCCCGATTACCAAATTACTAAATCTCCAGTGCTTCATTCACGTCTCGCACCAAATTTCGTATATAGTTCCGGCGATTCAACACATCCACCATGCTGTCGCGGATCTTCACGCGCTCTTCTTGCGTGCCGCTATCCACGGCCTTGTCCCACTTCTTCCACTCGGACTTCAGCTCGTTGAACAGAGCGTCGTACTTCTGTTCCAATGAGAGCTTGGTCTTCCCGATTTCCTCCAGCATCGCCGGATCGTCCTCACCCGCCTTCTTCTGCATACGCAGTTCTTCCAGGTGCATGTTGAGCTCAAAAACTTCCTCCAGAAGGTCCGGCGGAACGGCCTGCTTCTTCAATTCCCCCGTCGCGCGCGCTTTCTCGGTCGCCTGCTTCGACTGCTCTTCCAGTTCCACGCCCTCCAATCGCAGCAGGTATTCGGTCCGCTTGATCGGATCTTTGAGAGTGCGGTAGGCGTCATTGAGCATCGAACTTTGTTCCAGGCTCCACGCACGTTCCTGAGTCTCGGCCCGGGCAAACACATCGGGATGAAGCCGCCGGCTCAGCGCGTAAAACTCCTTCTCCAGCACGGAGGTGTCGAGATCCAATTTCCTGGGAAATCCGAAAAACGTGAAGTAGTCCACCGGAACTGCCGGTTGCACTTTGCCACACGCGCTGCAGAAGTGCATGGTCCGCATGGTGCCACACGACCAGCAACTCGAGGTTGCGTCGCCCGGCATGATGATCGACGATTTGGATTCTGTGTTTGCCATTACAAAGTTAAGGGCGGACGTGTTGCCCGCCCTCTGGTCACTCCCTGCTTCTTTGTTTGCCCGAAGCTCGCGGCTCGTAGCTGTCTATGCCGAGAACGAACTCCCGCAGCCGCAGGACTTCGTTGAATTTGGATTCACGAAGATGAATCCCTGCTGCATCAGGGTTTCCTGATAATCGAGAATCATCCCGTGCAGGTAGATGAACGACTTCGGATCGACAAAGACCCGCACATCCCCGAACTGAAACACGCGGTCGCGCTCGCGCGGCTGCGTGTCGAACCGGATGTTATAGCTCAGGCCCGAGCACCCGCCGCCCTGCACGCCAATCCGAAGCCCGCCCTGCTCCGGAGAAATGCCTTCCTTCTCCATCGCTGAGCGAATCTTGCTGATCGCCTTCTCGGTGACCTGGATGCCCTTGGCCGGAGCCGCAGGCGGAGCGAGAGTTTTGAGTGCGTCTTCCATAAGTATTGGGCTCGCGGCTCGCAGCGGTTTTACTGCGCCTGCATTTCTGCCGGCTTCGCCGCGTTCTGCTTCTTCTTCCAGTCGCCAATCGCGGCGCGGATCGCATCCTCGGCCAGCACCGAGCAGTGAATCTTCACCGGCGGCAATGCCAGTTCCTTCACGATCTCTGTGTTCTTGATCTCCAGGGCTTGGTCAACCGTTTTGCCCTTCACCCATTCGGTTGCGAGGGAAGACGAGGCAATCGCCGACCCACACCCGAACGTCTTGAACTTCGCGTCTTCAATGACGTTAGTCTGCGGATTGACCTTGATTTGCAGCTTCATGACGTCGCCGCACTCGGGAGCTCCCACCAAGCCAGTGCCCACATCGGCGCTGGACTTGTCCATCGAGCCCACATTCCGTGGATGGTTGTAGTGATCAATTACTTTCTCGCTATATGCCATTGCTTTCTCCTCACCTCTTGCTAAAAGTTTCAAGGTTTCAGCGTTTCAAGGTTTCAGCGAAGCGCCCGCCATTTCAGAGTTTCCGAATCGAGGTTTAACCTTGAACCCTTGAAACTCTGAAACCTTGAAACTTTGCTTCTAGTGCGCTTCCGCAGCCCACTTCACG